>NZ_JBVISC010000003.1:0-1020937 GCF_055575715.1 Streptomyces sp. NPDC034037
GGTGTGGCGCTCCCGCTCCGCGTGAGCGCCAGCGGGACGCTGCGCGTCCCGCCCACCCGGCTTGCTGCGCAAGCCGGGTGACGCTCCGTCCGCTGCGCTCCCGGAGCTGCGGGGCCTGCGGCCCCGCCAGGGTGGCCTACGCTGCGCTTCAGCCACCCCCGTGGCGCTCTGCACCACAACGGCCGGCCCCGCTGCGCGGGACGGCCAACGGGCCTGCGGCCCGAGCAACAAGGAGAGGGGGTGGCGGGTCAACCGAGAGAGGAGGAAGGGGGTCTGCGCGGTGCCACCAGTTTGACTAATCCTTGCTTCATTTTGTTACTTAGATAGAATCTGGAATCATGACACACCGGTGCTCAGTCGTGTCGCTCCCCCTCTGCGTGGGGTCATGGAGGGAAAGAGGGGATCCTGACGGATGTGATCCGTAGCCCGATCCACCGGCTTACCTGCATGTTTCAAGGTTCCAAGGCGTTGAAGAGACTTCTGGCGATCCGGGAGAAGTAGATGGCAGCACAGCAGTGGTCACTATCAAGAATCAGTCTGTTTGGCCCTGGAACCAATAAATAGCCCTGCAAGATCTTTTGCAGAGGCCGAAGGCGAGCTACCACGCTCAGGTGATCTTGAAGACCAAGAAGCACAGTTGACGACGTACCAGTCGGAAGAGGAAGTCATGGAGGGCCCGTACCGCGGTACGGGCCGCAGGTGTTCCCACGGGGAACATGCCCCACCCGCCGCTTAGCCGGCTTAGCGCGACTAGAGATGAAGGCTTCTAGCCGCGTGTTCTGCTCTCGTATGTGAAGTGACGGCAGATGTCCTTCTGGAGTGTTCCCCTGGGGAACACTCCAGAAGGACGGGGCCTTTTCGTCGCTAAGCTAAGGTCTCGTCATTACCGGATGCTGACATCTGAGACCAGCGACAGGATACCCATACCTCCGATACTAAACCCGATGCCGATGCCGATTCCGAGTGCGATTCGCTTGCCGATTTCGACTGGCCATTTCGGAGTCTTGTTGATGACTAGGTGCCATTCTCCAAGCCTTACCTCAAAGAAGGGATCCGTATTCTCTTCAAACTTTCTCATCTCTTTTACCGCCCACATTTCTGAGCTAGGCGACTGTTCCCCAAATGATGCTCTATGCATTTCGGAGGGAACGGCAGGGTATAATTCAACACAACGATTTCGTCCTAACTGTTCGGAGTCGAGAGAGGGAGCACACTGTTCACCCCTGGATGCTTGGCGGCTCGGGGGTGGCGGGGAGCTCCCTCTCATTCATGCTGGCAGACAGCCTACAGCGGCGCTGAACGGAATATCTTCGTCCAGCAGGTCCCCGCCCCCTCTTCGACAAGAAGAGGCTTACCGGCTTTCGCCCTTCTCTTCCCGTAGCCCCCTTCTGTGAGCTGCGAAAACCCGCTTAAAGGCTCAGAGCGTCCGACTACAAAAACTCGTCTATAACGTTTTCATAACGCTCTTTCGGGCTGCTGTTCACCCTGATGCAGGTGACGTGTTCTGGATAACGGGCCAGGCCTCTCTGTGTCTAAAAGGGTGCTGGTAAAAGGCGCCCGCACTTGGGCAGGCCCGTTATCCAGCCTGAGAGCCGGGTCCTCATGGTGCCTACGAAAACCGTAGGTGGCCCAGGTGTCATGCTTGCCTCATGCGAGAGAAGGTGGCTCGACTCGCCTGGAGGACGCGGCGCCGTCCGAGCACAGCCCCGTCCGCCGGAGCCTTCTGCCATCACAGCCCCAACACGGTGCTGAAACGGGCCCGTTCACGTCTCCCCCTGAATGTCCGCCCGGCGAGCATCCAGAGCAACTATACATAGCTGGACTGGCTACACATAGTTAATGGTAGAGTGCGCGGAAGTCAGCCTGGAGGGGATCTCATGAAGGTGACCGTGTTCCAGTTCGAGGGCACTCCTGAGGAGCTGGATGCCTCGCAGGTACTGAAGGAGTTGACCAACCACCACCGTGGTGCCGTTTCGGTAGTCCCCGACGGCGGCCGCGACAGCGGGACTCTGCCGGCCCGGATTCCGGGAGTGGCTGATGAGGGACAGGAAACGGTGCGTCAGCTGCTGCTCCGCAGCCCGGCTCCCGGCCTGTTCGTCCGGTTCCTCGATGAGACGACCCGGTGGGACAACGTCGGTGTCTACGGCATCAAGCGCAAGAACGCACTGCCCGACGCTCCCCTGGACTACAGCCGCTACCTGCGCCTGCGCCGGCAGGGATCCCAGTTCGGCGGCTTCGCCTACGTCTACGCGGAGTACAGCACCATCAACCTCCGGCTCAACTACAGCCAGCAGCAACTCGACGAGCTCGGCATCAAGTCTGCCCGGACCCTCACCACCGGGCACCGGGAGTACCGCGTCAGCGTCGACCTCACCGACGAGACAAGCCTGGCCGACGCCCTTCAGCTGGCCGAGCTCGCCTACAACGCCACCTAACGCAGACAGTCCATAGCCCCAACCAACAGGAGAGCCTGGCGTGGACCTACGACCTCACCAGCGAGAAGCCGTCGACGCGATCCTCCGAGCCCTCGAACTGCCCGCCCGAGCGCTCACGCCCGAGCGAGGGCTGCGCACCCAAGTGGTCATGGCGACCGGATCCGGCAAGACCCTCGTCGCCGCCCGCAGCGCCGAAGAGCTCCACACAGGCCGTGTGCTGGTGCTCGTGCCCTCGCTGGACCTGCTCGCCCAGACGGAGGCCGCTTGGCGCGAGGGGGGCCGCCCGGGGCCGATGATCGGGGTGTCCTCGCTGCGGGGCGAGGAGGTGTCCTTCCCCAACACCACGGACGTGGACGAGCTGGTGGAGTGGACGCGCGGCCTGGACAAGGTGACCGTGTACGCCACGTACGCCAGCCTCGGGCTGGGCACGCTGGAGCGTGCGCACGCCGGGGGCCTCGCGGCCTGGGACCTGATCGTTGTGGACGAGGCCCACCGCGTTTCGGGCCGGATCGGGAAGCCGTGGGCGGTCGTCCACGACAACCAGAAGATCCCGTCCCTGCGCCGCCTCTACATGACGGCCACGCCCCGCCTGTGGCAGCTCGGAGACGACGACGAGGCCGGCGCACCCGGCGAGCTGGTCGCGAGCATGGAAGACGACCCGGAGGGCCCCTTCGGCAGCCGGGCGTTCACTTTGACGCTCTCGGAGGCGATCGACCGGGGAATTTGTGCCCCCTACCAGGTCGTATGCGTGGACGTCACCGACACTGCGCTCCAGGCCGCGCAGCTCCTGGGCGCCGAAAGCCGCTCAGCAGAGGTCCGCGGGGCGCGGCTCGCCGCGCTCCAGACCGCCCTGGTGAAGGCGTCGGCGGAGGAGAACTTCCGGCGCACGCTCGTCTTCCACCACCAGATCCGCGAGGCCGAAGCGTTCGCCGCCGGCCTTCCCGACGTCGCCGCGCAGCTGCACGCATCCGACCCCGAGCTGTACCCGAAGACGATCTGGGCGGACTGGCTGTGCGGTGACCACAAGCCGCTCCACCGGCGCCGGCTGCTGGGCGAGTTCGCGGCCGGGACCGCCACGGACGGCACCGTGGTGGAGAAGTGCTTCCTGTGCTCGGTGAAGGTGCTGGGAGAGGGCGTCGACACCAAGAACTGCGACTCCGTGTACTGGGCGGATGTGCGCGGCTCGATGCCGGACCTGGTCCAGGCCGTGGGGCGGGCGCTGCGGATGCAGCCGGGCGAGGGCAAGGTCGCCTCGCTCGTGGTGCCGGTGCTGCTCGGGCCCGGGGAGACGGCGGACAACATGCTCACGAGCCGGGCGTTCGGTGGGCTGGCGAAGCTGCTGGAGGCGCTGCGGGCGCACGACGCGCGGATCGTGGAGAGCCTCGCGGAGCAGCAGGCCCCGAGCCGCTACAAGCCCGTAGCCAAGGACGACAACGGGAAGAGCACGGGCGGGAGCGGCGAGGGCTCCGGAGGCGTCAGTGCCCCCGCCAAGGCCCTGCTGAAGTTCTCCACGCCCCGCGACCCGGCCGCGCTCGCCGCGTTCATCAACCTGCGGGTCCTCAACCCCGAGCACGAGCACTGGCGGCGTGGTGTGGAGGCCGCCGTCATCTACGCCCGCGAGCACGGCGACCTGCGCGTGCCGTTCACGTTCCGGGTGCCCGCCGTCGAGGACCAGGAGCAGGAGGAGGAAGGCGCGGGGTGGCCGGCCTCGCTCGCTGGGTTCCCGCTCGGGCAGTGGACCGCCGACGCGCGCCGGTTCTACGCCCGCGGCGACATGGACGAGGACCGCGTCGCGCAGCTGGAGAAGCTCGGCATGATCTGGTCGCACTTCGACGTCGCGTGGGAGGAGGGCCTGTCCGCCGCACGCGGGTGGGCGGCCGAACACGGGCAGCTCCTGGCCCCGCTCGACGCCACGTTCCAGGGGTACCGGGTGGGCATCTTCCTGAAGAACGCGCGAGCCGCCGCCCGCAAGGCCGCCGAGATCGAGCAGCGGCGTGCCGAGGGGCTGCCGGTCCAGTCGTCAGCCGGGACGCTGTCGGACGAACGGCGCGAACAGCTGGAGGAAATCGACGCGTCCTGGTGCCCGAGCTGGCCGGTGACATGGCAGCGGTCCTTCCACCTGGTCCGGATGCACCTGGACGCGGGCGAGGCGCTGCCCACCGAGACGGGCGACGTCGTGCGCCAGGGCGAGGATCTCGGACGGTGGGTGCAGTCCGTGCGGTACGGCTGGGAGCAGCTCACGACCGTGCAGCAGTGGATGTGCGAGCACGTCCTCGGCATCGAGCCCGCCACCGAGGACGAAAAGCCGCTGCCGCGCCGCACGCAGGCCGACAAATGGGCGATGAACTACCAGGCCGCCCGCCAGTTCTACGAACGCGAGGGCCACCTCCAGGTCCCCAGGAAGTGGGTCGAGCAGATCATCGTTCACGGCGATCGCAGTAAGGAACAGCAGGTCAGAGAGCTGAAGCTGGGAGCCTGGATCGGAAATCAGCGCAGCCGGGCGGCGACGCTGACGCCGGAACGGGTAGAGCAGCTGTCCGCCATCGGCATGCGCTGGTCCTGATGATGGGCGTCGCCGTCACCGCGGCCGCCGCGCTCGCCGCCGGCTACCTGCTCGGGCAGCTGCTGTGAACAGTGCATAGATCTTCGAGCGGTCCTGCCATCGAAGTCCGGCCATCTGATGGCTGATCAAGTCATAAGCCGAGAGGCTTCTTTCGCATTCTCTTCACGGGATATCCGCAGATGTCAGACTGACCGACGGCCCGCCAGGGGTACGTCCATCGCCGCTCCGGGCGGGAGAAAACAGGAGCGGCGTTCCGCGTGTGGGACGTGTGGGAGGGGAACAGTGGCACCTCAGGAATCCTTGTTGAAGGTGTACGGAGACCGGTCGTACCGGCATGTGACGATGGCCCGACACCAGGGCACGACCATCGCGTTCGCGATGGATTCGGCCCGGCGGATCGTCTACTCCGTGTTAGACCTGGCCGGTCAGCCGTCCAAGGGGGACGCGGACGCCGCGTACTGGAGCGAGAACCCGGCCGAGCTGGTCCTGCCCCGGGAGCTGGCCGAGGTGGGGTTCGCCGTGGTCGGGGCGACGGCGATGCCGACGGTCAAGCGGGGCGGGGCCGAGGCGACGGTCGACGAGCGGCCGCTGGACAGCGAGATCGACCCGTACTTGTCCACCACCGCGCGACTGACCGCGGACGCGCCGTTCCACGTGGTGTCGGACGGCACGTACGTGGTGGTGCTGCGGCAGTCGATCGGCGAGACGCACCCCGACGCGGTGTACAAGCTGACCGACGGCGGCTGCTCCGCCAACGCCTCCCGCACCGACTACGTGCTGAGTGGCAACAAGAAGGTGCCGCTGGTGCGTGACACCCTGCTGTGCGACCGCTTCCTGTTGGTGGACGGAAAGCTCAAACCGGTGCTGGAGGTGCGCTACAAGCGCAGCCGGCACGCCACCCGTCCCGCCTCGGCCAAGGACACCCTGGGTACCGAGGACATGGAGGGCCGGCCGTTCTACGAACCGACCCAGGAGCTGTCGTTCGTCCGCAACCTGACCCGCGGCCGGTTCGCCGCGGTGCTGGTGCCCACCGCGGTCAGCAGTGCGCGGCGCTGGCAGCTGTTCGCCCACAACGACGTCACCGGAAGGATCGACAGCTTCAGCGTCGAGCAGGGCGTCCAGGGTCTGTTCAACACCCAGGGCACGCGTTTCTACACCAGCCCCGACCCGGTCTACCGGGACGCGGTGTTCGAGCGCAGCCCAGGCACCTGCCCGTTCACCAACCAGGACCTGGTGCCGGTGACCAGTACCGATGGCCACGCGGAGACCGCGCTGGGCTTCACCGGTGCCAATGATGCGCACGTCGACCTGGGCGACCCGGCGGCGCTGCGCTTCGGCGGCAAGGCGTACTCGATCGAGGCCTGGGTCAAGCCCACCGCGTACGACCGGCCGGTGCTGTCCCGGGGCGGGGAGTACCGGCTCGGCCTAAACGCGGGCGGGGCGCTGCGCCTCGCTCACGAGGGGGCCGCGACGGCGGTCGTCTCCGCCGAGACCGTCCCCAAGGATGTCTACACGCATGTCGCGGCCACGTTCGACGGGACGACCGCGAGGCTGTACGTCAACGGCAAGCTGTCCGGCAGCGGGGCGTTACCGTTCACGCCGGCCACGGGCGTGAACACCCTGATCGGCAAGCAGGTCTCCGGCACCACCGCCGATCTCTTCGCGGGTGACCTCGACGAGGTGCGGATGTGGAGCCGGGTCCGGTCCGCCGCCGAGCTCGCGGACGACATGAACCACCGGCTGGTCGGCAACGAGGCGGGCCTGGCCGCCTACTACCGTTTCGACGAGGGCTCGGGTGCCACCGCCTACGACCAGAGTGACCGGGCCCTGCACGGCACGCTCAAGGGCGACGCGAAGTGGACCGGCTCGGACGCGCCGGTGGGCGACCACCCCGGGGTGCGCCGCGACAGCTTCGTCCTCAAGGGGCGCACGGTCGAGTCCGGCATGTCCGCCGTGATCTACCACCAGCAGGAGAACGTCTCGGCCGGCTACCGGCCCGATCCCAAGCCCGCCAAGCGGCAGGCCCGGGTGATGCTGGCGTTCGCCGCCAAGTACGGCCAGGAGCCGGCTCTGGTGAGCCTGGACTTCGCCGTCGGCCGCGACGGCCGGCTCGCCCAGGTGCCCGACGTGCTGGACCCGGCGGTGCTCCGGCGGCCGGTGAAGGGCCAGGACTCCGAACAGGTCAGTGCCCTGCAGCAGTTGATCCGGCAGTTGGAGCCGGAGGTGGCCGCCCTGCCGGTGGAGATTACCCGGCTCACTGCCACGGCCGGTCAGGTCGCCTACTGGCAGGGGGAGCACGACCGGCTGCTGCCGGGGTTGGAGCGGCTGGAGCGGCAGTACCTTGCCGAGAAGGACGTGCCGACCGCCTGGAACTATGCCCTGGAGGTCAAGACCCCGCGCGAGGTCGACGGCCAGGTGCTGCGGTACTTCAACGCTCCCATCCACACGTCGGTCCTCGTCGTCCTCGCCTCCTTCCGCTCGGTGGGCTGGCGGCTGGAGGACACCGGCGAGAGCCAGAACGGCAGGCCCTACTACTGGCTGGTCGGCAACAACCCGAACAACCTCGACCTGCATGTCCTCAAAAACTCCTCGGCGCAGAACACCATGCTGGACACGATCGTCCGCGAGCCGGGCAACCCCTTCGCCCAGTTCCAGCTGACCGCCGAGGGCGAGTACACCCGCATCGTCAACCGGGGCAGCAGGCTCGCGCTGGGCCTGCCCGCCTCGGTCCCGGTGCCCATCCCGGTCCAGTCGAGTGAGTGCCTCACCGGCGACTCCGGCCTGATCCGGATGGTACGCGTCTCGCTGCGCTCGGGAGTGGACACGGCCTACCTGCAGGCCAAGCAGGAGATGGACACCGTGCGCGAGCGCCTCCAGGAGGCTAAGACGGCCGCGCAGCGAGTCAACGAGCTCCAGCTCAGGCTGACCGGCAAACAGGCGGAACTCAAGGACGCCCAGGAGAAGCTGGCCCGCCTGTCGACCGCCCTGCAGGGCGACGACGACCTGACCGTGGCCATGCCGCTGATCTCCGTGGACACCACCGGGCTCAGCCTCTCCGGCGGCCTGCTCGAATTCGCCCGCGGCACCGACCGGCCCGCGCTGCTCGACAGCGGTACCGGCGCCGTCGTGCTGTACTTCCGCGGCGCCAACGAGCAGTTCTTCGCCGTCTACTACGACACCGCCGTCACCCGCGGGACCCAGCGGCTGACCGGCAACGGCGGCACACTCGGCTTCCTCGCCCGCGACCCGGGCGTCCTGCTGGACAACGCCGTCATCAAGGTGTCCGACGGTGACGCTCTCGGCCGCTGCGATCTGACGATCACCGTCGGCGGCGATACCGAGACCTGGCGCTCGCTGCCGCGCAAGGCCGAGCAGATGGCCGCCGCACTGGCCGGGCAGTCCGGGCAGGCGGTCACGGTCGGCACCGTCGCTCAGGTGACCGGCACCACAGTGGAGTTCACCGCGGCCATCACCACCACGGTCGCGGCCAAGGCCCACCTGCAGATCGGCGCCAACGGGTACGCCGCGTCCGCTGAAGCCCCGGTCGGCGCCAAGACGCTGAGCCTCACCGGGTCGGGCACGGCGATCAAGCCGGGCGACACCGTCACCGTGGTCGGCTACGACTGGGCCCGCGCCGAGTCCACCCGGGTGGGGGTTCTGCTCTCCGCCGGCTCCCGGCTGATCACCCTGAACAGCGGCGGCGCCGCCTCCGTGCCCAACGGCACGGCCATACCGGTCACCGGCGGCCGCGGCTGTCGCTGGCGGGCCGAGATGCCCGGCCGCGCCTTCCTGTTCGACGGCAAGGACCAGTACCTGACGCTGCCGGCCGCCCAGCAGAAGAACGCCGTCCCCGTCGGCGACCTGACCCTGGAGGCATGGGTCAACCCCGAGGTCGGAGGGGGCCGGATCGTCCACGCCAGGACGGACGGATCGGGCTACTCCCTGGCGCTCACCCCGGCCGCCCTGCCAGCCTGGCAGTTCGTTAACGGCACCAAGGCCCAGCTGACTCCCTCGCTCGACCTGGCGAACCGGGACTTCACCATCGAGCTGTGGGCCAAGCGCAACCAGTCCCGGGGCCGCGTCGAGCCGCTGCTGTTCCACGGTGCGACGGACGGCCGGGTCGACCAGTCCCTGCACCTGTGGTTCCACCCCGACGAGACCTTCTACTTCTCGCTGTACGGCGACGACATGAAGACCACCCAGGCCTACCCGGACCTGGAGTGGCACCACTGGGCCGCGGTGTACAAGAACGCCACCCGCGAGCAGATCCTCTACCGGGACGGCGTCGAGGTCGCCCGCCGCACCGCCACCGGGGCCTACACCGGCAACGGCCCACTGATCCTGGGCCACTTCCCGTTCACCGGCGACTACCTGGACGGGCAGATCGACGAGGTCCGGGTCTTCGGGCGGGCCCGCACAGCCCAGGAGATCTCCGCCGAGCGCAACCAGCGGCTGTCCGGCCGGGAGCCCGGACTGCTCGGCCACTGGACCTTCAACGAGCCGAACAGCCCGGCCTCGCCGATCAAGGGCTACCAGGTGGTCGCCCGGGTCGGCGACCGCGTGCTGCGGTCGGCCGACCGCTTCCCGTGCAACGAGTGGGCACACCTCGCCGCCAGCTTCACCCAGGCCTGGGCGTTGCGCCTGGACGGCGGCGAGGGACTCTCGGTGGCCTCGCAGGACTCGCTGAACGTCCTGGAGGACCTCACCATCGAGGTGTTCGTCCAGGTCGACAAGGTGGGCGCGCCGATGGCGTTGGCCACCAAGGGTTCGGCCGTCACCGGCGGCCGGGAGGGCGTACCGTACCAGCTGGGCATCCTGGCCGACGGCCGGGTGGAGTTCGCCTTCGCCGAAGCCGACGGAAAGCCCGTCCGGTACGTCTCCGACCGGGCCGTCAAGCCCGGATCCTTCCAGCGGATCAGCGTGGTGCGCCAGCGCCGCAAGGCCGAGGTGTCCGCCGCCACCAGCACCCAAGCGGCCACCGTCGGCCAGCCCGAGCAGGACATCCGCTTCTACCTCGACGGCGCGCTCGCCGGCACCTACGTCTACGACGGCCCGGGCGCGCAGTCCAACAGCAGCGACCTGGAGATCGGCCGGGGCCTGCGCGGCATCCTGTGCGAGGTGCGGTTGTGGAGCTCCGCACGGACGTTTCAACAGCTCGGGCAGGCGGTCGCCGTGCGAGAGAAGGGGCTGCTGGCGCGCTGGGCCTTCGAGGAGAACGCCGGCAACGCCACCCTGGACGCCTCCGGCTCCTTCCCGGCCAAGCTGCGGGGCGCCCGCTGGACCCGCGACGTCGACCCGGCGGCCAGCCCGCTGCGGCTGTACCGCAACGGCGAGCCGCTGCTCGCCACCACCGCCCCGACCCCGGCGGACCTCCTCCCCTACGGCGACCCGCAACTCACCCTCGGTGCGCGGCTGGAGGGGGGCAAGCCCACCGAGCTGCTGACCGGCACGCTGGAGGAGGTGCGGATCTGGCGCACCGTGCGTACCCGGGAGCAGATCCTGGACAACCTGTTCACCCGCCTGCGCGGCGACAAGCAGGACCTGCTCGGCTACTGGACGTTCGACCGGGACTCCACCGCCGCCACCACCACCTCGGTGCGCGACGAGGGCCTGCGCGGGAACAACCTGGCCTTCTCCACGAAGCGGCCGCGTATCCTGCTCTCTACCGCGCCGGTGTCCACCGACACCGCCCAGGTCCGCTCGGCGCTCGCCGACGTCCGCACCCCGTTCCACGACACCGTCTCCGGCGCTCCCGCCGCCTCCGAGTACGCCGACCTTCAGTTCGGCGCCAAGGGCGAGACGCTGGGCGTGCTCAAGCGCTGCTACGGCTTCGTCCGCGACGGCCGCTGGCACCTGGTCACCGGCTACAAGGTGGGCGACCTGGCGACCGAGTGGGTCGGCCAGGCCCAGTTCGACCCGCAGCTGATGGGCTACATCGAGGGCGCCCCGCCGGTGCCGTCGGAGAACCTCACCGGCAAGCCCGACGGCTTCCCCTCCGCCTCCTCGGTGGAGTTCACCGAGGCCGACCAGGTGGTGCACAGCCTGTCCGCCAGCAAGACCCGCAGCACCAACACCGCCTTTAACGTCTCCTTCGGCCTCGAGACCGTCGCCGACGTCATGACGGTCGCCGCGCCCCTCGGCTTCGGCACCGCCAGCCCGCTGGCCGAAGGCCAACTCAAGATGGCCGTGACGGCCGGCCTGGAGTTCTCCAACACCTGGAGCGAGGACACCACCGTCAGCCAGGGCAAGAACACCGCCCGCAAGACCAAGCTGGAGCTGACCGGGTACACCGAGGACACCGCCAACGTACTGAACTCCGACCTCGGCCCACGGTACGTACCCGCCAACACCGGCATGGCGCTCGTGCAGTCGCAGACCGCCGACGTCTTCGCGCTGCGCCTGGCGCACACCGGCGCCCTCGTCGCCTACCGGATGCTGCCCAACCCGGACATCCCGCTGGACTGGAACATCGTCCACTTCCCGATCAACCCCCGCTACACCAAGCAGGGCACCCTGGACGGCGGGGTCGGCTTCGACGGCTTCGGCAAGGTCACCGACCCCGACTACCCCACCGCCACGGCCTACGGCGAGTACAGCTACTTCAAGCCCCGCGACGCGTACGCGCTCAAGCGCCGCATCACCCGCGACCAGCAGCGGCTGCAGGCCTTCTACCAGTCGATCTCGACCGACGTCGGCCACAACTCGGGCACCGAGCCGGCCGAGATCCAGGCCAAGGCGGTCCTGCGCTCGATGGGCATGTCCGCCGAGCAGCAGGACAGCGCCCGCTCCACCACCGGCAGCGCCGCCGCCACCGGATTCTCCCACCGGGACCTGGTCAACACCTACGTCTGGACCGCCCAGGGCGGCTTCTTCGCCGAAACCACCGAAGCCACCGACGCCGTCAGCGAGACCACCTCCGGCTCGTACAACTTCACCTACTCCTACGGCGGCAACTTCGACCTGAGCTTTGGCGCCCTCGGCCTCGGCTGGGCCTTCCACCTCGACGCCTCCCGCGGTGGCGGCTTCAGCACCACCCGGGCCAAGAGCAAAGAGTCCTCCCGCAGCTTCGGCCTCGACGTTCAGTGCGCACCCTCGAACGACCTGCAACGCCGGGACCGCAACGGCAAACCCATGTACGACGCCGCAGGCAAGCCGGTCCTCGTGCCGGGCAAGGTCGACGCCTACCGCTTCCTCACCTTCTACCTCGGCGAGACCAGCGCCAACTTCGACGACTTCTACCACAAGGTGGTCGACCCGACCTGGCTGTCGGGCAGCAACGCCCCCGACGCGGCCGCGCTGCGCCAGACCCGCCAGAGCTCCGCCAAGCCCCCGTGCTGGCGCATCCTGCACCGCGTCACCTACATCAGCCGGGTCCTCGCCCCCGTCCCGCCGCCCGGAGCGCCGCCGCTGGAGAAGGCCATGCGCTCCGAGAACATCGCCAGCAACTACGAGCTGATCAAACGCCTCGAACCGTACGTGCGCCCCGCAGCCACCAGCTCGGCCGACCTCGCCGCCGCCACCCGCAACGCCCTCGCCGCCCACCTACCCGAACTCCTGCCCCACGCGGCTGAGATCACCGAATACCTCGGCCACTATTTCGGAATGGAGAACTGAACCCCCCGCCCGGCCCCCCGACCCACCCGGGGGGCCGGGCCGGCGGGAAGAAAACGTGCGGCAAGCACCAGATCTGGAACGTACCGTTCCCCAGACAGCGGCACAGGGCGGGGTGTACCGCCCCTATGACAGCCACGCTCACGGCAGATACCGCTCTACGGCAGTGAGCCCGTCAGCGCTCAGCACCTGACCAGCGGAAACACCCCGGCTTGATATATCGCCACTGACAGCAACTGCTGACACCAAACCGGCACATCGCAAGCTGGACGCGAAGGACGTTCTGGCGGCCGCGGAACGTTTCCCGTGGGCCGTGGCGCACCCGGCGAGCGGCACTGGCCGGACGGCGGTGACTTCCTGGACGTCGCTCTGAGCGCGGTGCGCCCCGAGGAACGCGAGGGGTACATCGAGCGCCTGGAGGCGTTCATGGAGGAGCACCGCGACCGCCTGGAGGAGCTGCTGTGCGCGTACGGGCCGGGCAGCAGGCCCGCCTCGCACGGCCGGTACGCGCTGGTCGGTCAGCCCGAGACCCTGGTCATCCTGGAGCGGATGGAGGCCGCGCCGTTCCTCCTGCGTCGCGGCCGGTGGGAGAAGGAGCTGGAGACGGTCTTCCTGGACGACCTCGAGTTCGTGTGGGGGCCGCGTATCCGCCTCAGCCGGTGAGCAGCCGGGAACGACAGCGGGGCCGGGCAGGGTGTTCCTGTCCGGCCCCGCTGTCGTCGGTCAGCCGAAGTCGAGCGTGTCCTGTGCGAAGTCGGCCGGGGCCGGGCTGGGTAGGGGCGGCGGCAGTGCGCCGTCCTGGCGCGCGGTCTCCCAGCGCTCGATCAGCTCGTCCTTCCAGCCCTTCTCCGGGGGCCACGCCACGCCCCACTCCGCGAGCTGGGCCCGCGTCCACGCTCCCTTGGGCGTCTTGGCGGCTTCGATCTCTTCAGGTGACGGCAGGACGGGCATGTCTAGCGGCCGCCCATGAGGAACAGGGCCGACGCCGGGTTGGCGAGGCTGATGCCCAGCTGCTCGCTGTCGGCCGCGACGGTCCGCAGCTCCGCAGCGGTCGTGGCCACCTCCTCTTTCGGGTCGCCCTGCTCCACCGTGACCTTGTTGTTCTTAGCCAGCAGCTCCAGGACGTCGGCGGTCTGCTCGAACGCCTGCGGGAGCCGCTCGACCAACGACTTCAGCGCCTGCGTAGCCTCCGACAGCGCGGGCGCCGACAGCTCCTTCGCGTCATCCAGCACCGCGCGGTTGAACTCTTCGATCAGGTCCCGGGCCTGACGGACCAACGTCGCCGGATCCTTCTTCGCCGCCATGCGCTCGCTCCTCGCCGCTGGAATGGTGGCCCTCAGTCTCCCAGAGCGAGGACGGCGACTACGACGGTTCTCCCCCGCTCGCTGGGCCCCAGCCCTCCAGGAAGGTGGCGAGGGCGCGGCGTTGCTCTTCTTCGCGGGAGACCTGCCGGGCGAGGACGTCGCGGTTGACATACGGGGTGACGGCAGCGAGGACCAGGCGCTGAAGTTCGTCCGGCTCCAGCGCCTCCACCTCCCACTGCACTGGGCGGCGGGGGTTGAAACCGTAGCGGCTGGCGAAGGCCGGCCAGCGCGGGTCGCCGTGCTTCCCCTCGGTCGCGGGCAGCTCGTAGGTGCGGACCTGGTCGTAGGTGAGCAGCACCCGTTCCGTCCGGCTCCAGCAGTCGGTGCGCGCCACCCAGTCCCGTTCGATGTCCTCGCCCGAGCAGTCGAAGTCGCCGACGACCAGGAGCACGGCGTCGCGCGGATCGGCGGTGACCCGGTCGTGGACGACGTCGGCGTACGACTGGGAGCCGAAGCCGCGGACCACCAGGACCGGGATGCCCGCAGGAGCGAGCCATCCGGTCAATTGTTGGCGCAGGGTGTCCTTCTCCGCTGCGACGTACAGGGCGTGCTCCTGGCCCTCGGTGCGGTCCAGCCGGAACCAGCCGGGCATCTGCGCGACGAACGCGTCCACACGCGTCCAGGAGGGCGGGACGTGGATTTCCCGGACGGTGTCGATCAGGTCGGGGAAGCGGCCCTCCCGGCGCGCCTTGGCCAGTTGCGCGGACAGCCGCCGGTACATCGGCGCGGTGTGCGGCAGCGCGCCCTGGGAGACCAGGCGGTACATCACCTGGCGCAGCGTGACGCCGACCTCGTAGCTCTCCACTATCTGACGGGCCCGGTCGACGACCGCCGGCCACCGGATCCGCTCCCGCGCCATACCGGTACTTGTACCCCTCTCCCCCCGGAGGCTTCGTCCCTGCACTCAGCCTTGTCCACGCGGTACGAGGCTCAGGTGAGCCGGCGGACTGGGTGGGGCTTCGGGCTGCGGGGCGCGGACCCAGCCGTGATCGTGCATGGTCTGCGCCTCCCAGTCCTCGAAGAGCTGGGGCAATGCCCTGGGATCACGGTCGGCATCGCGGTACCAGTGGATGAACGCGCGGGCGGCGGGGCGGTGGGCGTCGCAGGCCGGGCAGAGTTCCATCCAGACGCCGGTCATCAGCGGACCGTGCCAGTGCAGCAGCAGTTCGCCATGGCAGCGGGAGCAAGACCAGGCCGGCTGTTCGTCTTCCTTCCGGACGGGGTGGAAGCGGGCGAGTTCTTCGTCGCTGATGTTGTCGAGGCTGCCGTCGATGTTGCCGATGCGGCAGAAGGAGCCGTCGGGGCGTACGACGTAGCGCCAGGTGAACGACATACAAGTCCCCCTTTCGGGGTGAACGTGAAGCGAACCGTCACGATCCGCCCGCCCGCTGACCAGCGTCAAGAGGTCTGCACGCACGGACTTGACCCGAAGGCCATGCACCAGCCCCTGCCGACGCCGTGCTCTTCACCAACTCACTCGAAGACTTCGACAGCCAAGGCCCGGACCAGATGTCCGGGCCTTCGTCGTGCCCCGGAATCTTTTCTCCCCGTCGCTGCTGTAAAGACCGGCTTCCCGGGCGAGGATCCGCCCGGGAAGCGCAGGTCACGGGCGGTCGATGGACTCGATGCTCCCCGTGTAGCTCCCGTACAGGTACTGGTGGAGTGCCTGCTCGGGAACCCGGAACGACCGCCCGACACGGATCGCAGGGAGGTGACCGGAGTGGACCAGACGGTAGACCGTCATCTTGGAGACCCGCATGACGGAGGCCACTTCGGCGACGGTCAGGAAGACCACGTCATTGAGCGGACGCTCCCGAGCACCCTCGCTTCGGGGCCGCCGAGCTTCCCCCTCCCGGCTCTTGCCAGGTTGTGGGACAGGCGGCGTTGACTCTGCCATCCAGTCGAGCAGCTGGTTCTTGCGCTGCGCCAGGCTCTCCTCATCAATGTCCACCACGGCTTCGGTCTGGTGCAGCATGTTCCCGATCATGAGGTCGGTGTCGATGGCGCGGCTCTGCTCGTTGTCCGTCATTCCTGCTCCCCCTCTCCCTCTCGCAAGGTGCTCGTCTCGACTGGTTCCACGTCCAGGAGCCCGCCGACAGCCTCGCGCAGCGCTTGCCGGGCCTTGGCCACGTGTTTGCGCACTCCCGACGCCTGGATGCCCAGGATCTCCGCGATGCGCAGCACGGACTGCTGCTCGATGAAGTACAGCAGGGCGACCTCCCTGCGCCGGGGCGATAGTTGGCGCAACACCTGCCAGCAGCGGTCCAGATCGTCCCGGGCAATGACCGCGTGGGCCGGGTCGGGGCTGACCCGGTCATATAGCCGTTCCACATCAGCCTGCAGCCGGCCCCCGAGGGTCTCCCGTCGAATGCCGTCGATCCACCTCCGTCGGCACACACTGCGCAGCCAGTTGCGGTGCTCCTCCGCGTCCAGGCCGGCGAGTGACTCGTCCCACTGCAGGAAGGCGGCCATGAACGTCTGCTGCACAAGGTCCTCAGCCGCGGCCTTGTCCCCGCCGGTCCGCACCATGGCGTAGCTGGCCAAGCCCTTCGCCTCCCGCTCCCATAGAGCGGCGACCAGTTGCCTCTTTTCCTGACCTTGTTGCGTCACACCGGTTTCCCCCTGATCCGTCTCTGATGGCGCTCCGACATGCACCTGCATGGCAGGCCCCCCGCGCCCCCGCTCCTGAACCACCACCGTGCCGCCGGGAGCGTGGCGTACCAACGCGATCAGGGTGGCTCTGCGCTGCCATTCCGCCAGGAACGCGGCGGCACCCGCAAGAGGGGGGAGCAGACACAACGCCACCCACAACTTGGACTGCGCAAGGACAGGCCCCAGCAAGCTGGTCCCGTGCTCTACGAGAGTGTTCACATCACAGAGTCGAACGGACAGCCCAAAGTGCTGCCTCCGATCACCAAATTTTCTGGAGTGGGGTGTGGCCTCGTGCCCGAACGATGGACACCGCCTGGCCGATGTCGTCGCGGCTGTCCGCACTGTTGGTCAGGGCGAGCCGGTGAGGATGAGGGCTCCGTCGTCGCCGGCTCGGCGTATGTCCCTCATCTGCAGTGGTGGCGAGGCGTAGAGGAGTGCGTCATCCCGGTACAGCCAGTACTGGAACCGCGTCGTCTTCTCGAGGTCGCGGCGCTGCTGGGGTCGGCATCGGGCAGCACCAGCTCGACGAAGCCCTGCCCGTCCTGCAGCACCCCCTGGACGGTGATCGCGCCCACCGCGGTGAACGAGGTTCCTTCCGCGAGCAGTTCCACACGGTCACCATGGATCGGGCGAGTGCCAGGAAAGCTCATACGGAACCCTTCAGGGGAATCGACGCGATCGGCTCCCACGTGATCGTCGCGCCGTCGTGCCACTGCTCCACGAGGTGGACGTGGGTCGCACGCACCGTATGCGACAGCGGCTCCTCGATACTCGCCAACGCCGCCCGCAGGTCGACGGGGTTGATCGTCTGCGAGCCCTGGCCTGTGTAGGCGATGGACATGTGGGGGTAGCGGCTGGCCGCCGGGTGAAAGGCGGTGCGCTGTTCCTGCGTGAGCCGGGTGAGGCTGTCCACCAGGCGTGTGAACGGCGTTCCGGGCCAGCCGCTGATCTCGATGGCGACAGGGGTAATGGCCGGTCTGTCGAACGTGAGCGTGAACGGCTCCACCGGCTGCACGTGTGCGCGCACGTCCCTCACGAGCGCGTCGATGTCGACGTCGGCGGCGCTGAGGCCGACCGCGTGCAGAAGAGTGCAATGGAGCCACTGCCCCGGCACCCGGTTCAGCCCCGGCCGTGAGAACACAGCCTCGGGGTAGGACGCGAGCAGCGCCTGTGCCTCGCTCGCTGCCGGGAGGATGTGCCAGTGCAGGTCACGCCGCCCCGCCGGCCATACCGTCGCCACCCGCTCGAAGAAGCTTTCCACCCTCACCCTCTCCCCGGATCTTTCGCCAGAGCCTGCCACCTCCCACGCACCCCATGTACCGGATTCACCAAGGAACATGAGGAGGATGGGCTCTCAGGGCGTATCTGCCGGAGTAGTAGAAGCGGCAGCTCATTCCCGGGCCGGGTGCGCGGGGCTCGCCGGGACGCGGGTCGTACAGGGCGCGGCCGCCGGGCCACCGGGACAGCTCGGTGATCAGGGCGACGCCGCCGTCGATGTCCTCGGGCAGCCATCCGTGGATGTCCAGCAGCAGGCCGTCCAGCGGACCGCCGACCAGTTCGGCGTAGGTCCGGTGCGGGAGCGGGCCGGAGTTCGGGTCGTCGTGGTCCGCGCCGTAGACGCGGCCGTTTCCTAGCTGCTCGTCTCCGTTCATCCGATCAGTTTTCCAGCCGCCACCGACAGCCGGACGGAGCTGGCGGGCCCGGCTGGTGGAGGCCGGGCCCGCCGTGCTCACCACGGCTTGGGCAGCGCGGTCAGGGTCCGTCGGTCCTCGCCGTGGCCGACGACTCGCCACACCGGCCGGTCGGCCCCGCGTTGGGTGAGCTGGTGCAGGGTCGTCGTCGCCACGGTGATCCGGTGGTTCACGCGCGAGAGGCGGCGGACGCGGTCGTGGAAGGCGGCCTCCCTGGTGTCCGGGGCCGCGCGGCGCGGGGCCGGGGCGAAGACGAACAGCAGCGGCGGGAAGGGCCGGTCCAGGTACGGCCCGGCGTAGGTCTCCTGCCAGTGGCTGCGCGGAGGGCGGGCGGCGTTGCCGCGCCCGGTCGCGGGGGCGCCGCGGTATGCCTCGTAGCGCTCCAGCTTGGCGAGAAGGCGGGCGTAAGACATGGTGCGGTCGATCTCCACGAACGCGCTGGAGCCATCGGCCAGGAGCGCCACGGCGTCGGGCACGAGGTTCCCGGCCGGGGTGGGGTGGGCGACTTCCACCTGCCAGTCGGCATGGTGGGCCACCTTTGCCTGGTGGAAGGCGATGACGGTGTCGACCAGGGCGAGGCCGTGCTCGCGCAGGCCCGTCTTGCTGGCCGCGATGCGCTTGCCCGTCGTCCGGCCGGCCGTCGGCGCGAGCTCACCGGAGGCAGCGGCTTCGGCGAGACCCGCCGGCGTGCAGTACCAGTAGCTCTGCTGCGCGCGGTTCGTCCGGCCGACCAGGGCCGGGGATTCGTCGAGCAGGTTGCGCAGCGCGCGGCGCACGTGGTCGGTGTCCTGCTGGTGTGGCAGCAGCAGCGCCTTGAGCTGGCGGGGTGTGGCCAGGCGCAGTTGGGCGAGGGTGAGCAGGACCTCGCCGCGGAGGTCCGCGCCGGCCTTCGTCGCCGCGGCTTTCCGGGGCCGGGACGCTTCTCTAGGTACATCAGTAACTAGAGAAGAGGAGTTGCAACCGGCCGGAGCAGGCGAATCGGGGGTCTGATCAGCAACAACCGTCAGTCGGCGGCTGGAAGCTGCGGGGCCGGGAGCGGGGCTTGCCGCGTGGCTTGCCGTAGGGCTCGCCGTCGTAGCGGTGCCCGCCGGGGCCAGCGGGGTGTGCGGGGTGGGGGCGGTGGTCATCGCGTCCTCGCGATTCTCCGGCCGGCGCGGCCGGATCGGTGACAGGTCCGGCCCGCACGCGCCGGGCGTGCAGGCCGGGGCCACCGTGCGAAGCCACCCCTTGTCCGCGGTCTGACGCCCACCGCCGATCGGCGTCCGCTTTCGCCGGGTTGAGCCCCTTGTCCAGCCGGTTTGTCCGTGGCTGACGTCACACAGATCGCCCCGCCATGGGAGCGCGGTCGCTGCTTTGCTCCTGTCAGACCACCTCCACGTAGTCGGTGGCCCACAGGATCTGCTCCGGGGCGGGAGGTCGACCAGATCCACCAGTTCCTCGGCGACATCCGCAGCGACGTCGGCGCCCGGTACGGGGCGGCCGCGGCCTGAGCCGAGCGGGAGACCGGCGGCCAGTGGGCGACGCGTGCCACCGCACCGGATGCCCGGTGCGGTGGCACGCGGGTGCGGACCGCACGCCGCACGGTGCCTTGACAACCCCTCTCGCGACCTCGGAATGGAGGTTCTCCTGTGGTTGACGGCCGATATCTTCCCGGCGAGTTCGCCGGCGTCTGGCGGCGCGGGTCAGGCTGCTCTTCGTGCCGCGTCGTGCAGGTACTTCACCATCCAGAATTCATGGGCGCGTGCGCCGTCCCCGGTCATCGCCGTACCTAAGGAGCTGAGGATGTCCGGGAGCCCGTCTGTTGGGGTGGGCAGATGGGCGGCGACGCACTGGGCGAGGACACCGAAGACGATGGCCTGGCGGAAGACGAGGTGGGAGGGGCGTTCCCATTCGGGTTCGAAGTCTTCCGGCTCGCCTATCCGCATGGCGCGAGCCCTGGTGTGCGCTTGGTCGTGGGCGGCGGTGAGGTCCTCGCGCAGCCGCACTCTCGCGCCGGCCGGGATAGTGGCGGCTGTCAGTGTTGCCACGGCCAGTGGGTGTTCGCGTAGGCCGGCATGTGCGAGGGCCAGGTTCAGTGCGTGGCGCCGCGTCGGTTTCAGCAGTGTGGGTCTCAAGTCGGCCAGATAGCTGATGAAGGGCTCCCGTTTGAGCAGGGGCGAGTCGATGAGTCCCTGCCCCAGCAGGTGCTCCGGCACCCGCGTGATCTCCACAGCGCGGTGCGGGCCATGTACCCAGGAGTTGTCGAATCGCGCACCGGTCGCGCGCTCGACAGCCACCAGGCCGGTTCCCCAACGGGTTTCGTAGTCGTCCAGATCCAGGCCTTCCAGCAGGGGCTGCCAGGCGTCGGGGCGCGCGCCGAACGTGGTGTGCTCGGGCGCGATCATTTCGAAGGCGCAGGAGATCAGCCCGCCTTCGGCCAGGCTCAGTTGGGAGACCGCGTTGACGTTCCAGTAGGCGCTGGCGGTGCGGCCGTGCCGGGAGAGCGGGCGCAGTACCTCCTCGTGAGACCCTTGGTGGTTGTTGTTCTCCACGACGATGACGGCAGGTCCGGACCGGGAGACCAGGATGAGATCCCTGTCGTAGTGGTCGCGCAGTTCCTCCAGTCGCAGGGGGCGGCACTGCTCGGGGTTGCCGCCGAAGAGCCGGATGACAGCGTCCTCGTCACCGCCGTGCACGGCCGTGAACGTGGCTGCCTGCTCAAGTCCTAAATCGGCGAGGAGGCCCTGAAGGTGCTGGGGTGAGGTCATGCGGGGATTGTCGTCTGCGCCACTGACATACGAGGTCCGGTCCCCTTGAGCGTGCGAACGCGACCTCGACAGGACTGCAGGGGGCGCTCCTCAGACACCGTCTCTAACCTTCGATCCGGAGGTTGGAGACGGCGTCTGAATTGCGGACGATGTAACGCACTTTCCCACCCGGCGGGGCGCACCGCGATGCGGGAGTGCACGGCATCCTCCGCGCCGCGCACCGCCCCTACGGACGGTGACGGTGCGCGGTGCGCCGGGAGGGGAGAGATCTCCCTTCCCGCACCGGGCATCAAGGGTCCGGTGCGGGTCGTCTCCGTGGCGGTAGCGGAGCGTGTCAAGGGGAAACATCGAAGATCGCGCTGAAACTCGTAGGTGGACAAGGGTTGCATTCCCTCCGATGGGCTGGGTGGAATCCGGCGGCACACCTGGTCAAGGGGGGTGCATCGAGTACACCGCAACCGATGCGCCGTCACCCTCTGTGAACGCATCGGGTGGAGCGTGCGGGAGTGGCGACCACTCTCCTGCGGTGCGCCGGTGCGCCGGTGCGGTGGGCGGGAGTGCGGTGCATCGTCGGCCGGCGCACCCGGCGCTCGATGCACCGCACCGCGCGCCGGGTACCGGGGGTGTCCTGTACTTCCCCCACCGGATGGAGCGCACCGAGTGAGCCTTCGCCAACCTGAAATCGCTGGTCAAAGGGCTGGCGTGCTGACCTGGCAACGTAGTCGCGCTGGTCGTCGGCGGGAGTTTGTGGAGTAGATCGTCTGACGGATCGGTTGGCTATGGACCGGGCTTGGTGGGTTCGTAGGTGATCAGGTCTCCCGGCTGGCACCGCAAGACCTCGCAGATCCTCGACAGGGTTGAAAAGCGGACGGCCTTGGCCCGGCCGTTTTTCAGCACGGACAGGTTGACGACAGTGATGCCGACCTGCGAGGACAGCTCAGTGAGCGTCATGCCGCGCTCAGTGAGAAAGCGGTCGAGGTGAATCCGGATCGAGTGAGGTTCCTCATCGTCGGGCATCAAATGGTCCCTTCGAGGTCCTCTCGCATGTGCACGCCCTCGCGCATGATCTTCCCCATGATCACCGTGGCGAGGCCAACGAGGACCAGAACCATGGATCCGGAGATTGCCGGTCCGGAACCGATCATCGGCGCCATGCTGCCCACGAGCCAGGACTGTGACCAGCCGACGAGGAGGCCGGCCACCGGCGTTCCGACGGTGAGGAACCACCCCAGAGAGGAGATCCGGGATGCCACGGGGGCGGTGAACGGTCCCTCCCGCACAACGGTCGCGAGCAGCTGGGAGAAGAGAAGCAGTGCCACGGATCCGAAGAGCCACCAGGGCAGCAGGTTCCCGAGGTCGGCGGCACGCTGACCCGCGGAGGGGCTGTCCTGGCACAGGCGGGTGGTGCTGCTGGACGCCTTCACGCCCGCACCCACGGGGACGCCGCCCTCCAGCGTGGCGTTGTGCCAGAAGTCTGTCTTCGCGCAGACCGCCCCGTCGTCGAGTATGTGCGTGACCGCCGTACCGACGAACGCGAGGGCGCAGAGCACCGCCAGCGCAAGGGTGAGCGAGGCCAGGGCCCTCGTGAGTCGCGTGTTCCTCATGTCTCTCCTTATCGATTATCGATATGCGCATGCTAGCGGGGCATATCGATAATCGACAAGCGCATGGCGGCTGCGGGAGTGCCCGAAAGGGCAGACCTGGGCGTTGAATACCTCCCTCGCTTGTCCCGGCGGGCCCTGCCCTCCGCCGTCATTCCAGCGATCCCGGGCAACGGATCAGTGGTCGGCTTCGGCCACCGGGGTGCTGGTAGCCGGTGTTGGGGACCAATCGCGCGGCGAATGGCACTAAGCGCTGCCTCCGCAGGTCAGGAGCTTCTGCCGTCGACCCTCAGAACTGCCCCGCAGAATCTCCCGGTTGTAGGTTCTGCGAGATCCGGCTGTGACCTTCAGGGCTTCACAGCGCCGGAGCTTCAGCGGTATCTGGCGCAAGTGGCCCCAGCGAGGGCAGCCGTCACGATCAGTACGGGGACGAGCACGAGCGCCGTCGGGCTTCCTTTCGCATCGGCGAGGTGGGCGAACACAGCTGCCCCTGCTGTACCGCCGATCATGTCGGTGGTACTGAGCCAGGACATGGTCTCGGTGACCTGCCCAGCCGGGGCCAGATCGCCTCCTGTGGCGCGCAGGAGGGCAAAGAGAGACCCGATGACGAGGCCGGCGACCGGGCACACCGTGAGGACCGCCATCGGAGAGAGCCGTGCGGCCACAGCCAGAGCGGCACATCCGAGGGCGAAGAGGCCGAGCAGAACGGGAGGTGCGAGCCCGCGCGGCAGCCGCTTCGTGGCCGTGCCCAGAGCAAAGCTCCCCACAACGCTGCCCACTGCAAGGCTGCCCATATACAAGCCGGTCAGTTCGGCCGCGTGCTCCTGGCGGGCGTAGACCGGAAGCACTACGTCCACGGCCGTCACCGCCATGACGAAGAGCGCATCGGTTGCCAGCAGCCGTCGCAGCGGCGCCGACGCTAAAGGCCCCAGCCAGTGCCGCCCAGCTACGGTCGAAGGCGCGGGGGTAGCAGAGGAATTGACCACCACGAGTGTGACGGTGGCGACCGTCATCGCCGTGATGGCCGCATACGGCAGGAGAGGCGAGAGCGACAGGCTGAGCCAGCTGGCGAGCACTGGACCGACGATCAGCGCGGCGCCCATCATGGAAGCGTCGAGCGCCATGGCCGTGTTCAGGGTTGTGCGGGTGGTGACGCTGTACCAGACGGAACGCATCATGACGGGGACGGGTGGAGCAGTCGCGCCGACGGCTGCGGCCAGTGAGCAGATCAGCGTGGCGTTACCGCCGCTCCGCACTGTCAAGATCACGGCGATGGTGGCGGTGAGATGGGTGGCAAGGCAGCTGAGCAGGACCGGACGGACCGGATATCGGTCGATGAGCCGTCCGCGTAACGGCGTGGTCAGGCCCTGGCCGAGGGTGGAGCAACTCACCGCCAGTCCGGCGGTCCCGTACGAGTAGGCGCTGCTGACCAGGAGCAGCAGACTCAGGCTGGTCATGCTCGCGGCCAGTTTCGACGTCATGCCGATGGTGGCCAGCCGCCAGAAGCCGGGCACGCGTATCAAGGCCCGGTAGTCGGCAAAGAACCGATACGGAGCCGGGTGGGATCTGGCGCTGTGTGCTCGGCTCACCGCTGCGGTATCCGGGTACGGAGTGCCGCGGCGGACCAGGTGAGCGCGGGCGCCAGGCTCCTGGGGGCCGGCCAGCCGTTGATGACGGCCAGCAAGGACAGGTACTGGTCCCGGCGCGGGTCGTTCATCTGCTCCAGCCGGGCAGCAAGGCGCCGGTAAAGGGCACGGGGATCGTGTGAGGCCGGGCTGCCAAGGATGCGTGCATAGTGGGCTGCGAGTGCGGTGACGATGGGCTCCGCTTCGGTCGAGTCCGGTTCGACACCGTCCCCCAGGGCCGGTGTCACCTGGGCCCGGACGGCTTCGGCGAGGATCCGGGGCAAGCCCGTGGCGTCGTCCGGGGCCCGATCGGCTGCCAGGTCCTGGGCCATGCCGTGCAACGTGCAGCGAAATTCGCGGTCCTGGAACAGCTCTGCCAGCTCCACCCACGCCTCGATCTGCTCGGGTTCGGGGTCGTCGGGCAGCTCGGGGGTCAGCGAGCGGGTGACCGCCGCGAACACGGGGTGATCTTGCAGGCCGTCGAACACGGCACCGAGGAAGTCGTCGACCAGACACTGCCGTTCGGCTTCCGACAGACGTGCCAACTTGTGCATGAGGTCCAGCTCCTGAGGAGTCGAGCCGCGCCGGGCCACCACCATGAGCACGGCGCGGCGCTGCCGCAGGGCGCGCATCTGCACGTCCAGCGCCTCGGTGTGCGTGGCCGCGACGTCTGTCAGTGAGACCTCCCGGTCCATGACCTTGCGGATCGTGGTCAGATCGATTCCCAACTCACGCAGGGTGCGCACGAGTTCGATGCGCGCGATGGCATCGGCCCCGTACCGACGGTATCCCGCAGGGGTACGGTCGGTCGGTGGCACGATCCCGGCGTCTGCGTAGAACCGGATGGCCTTCACCGTCAGACCCGTCCGTCGAGCCAGGTCACCGATCGAATGGAGCGTCTCGCCGTTCATGCCCCTACCCTCACGTCTCCCCCTACGGGAGACTCAAGCCTCACTGCCACCAGGCTGGCCTATTCGGCAAAGCTTGCGGAGGCGATCGGATGCGGGTCGAGCAGTCGTCCTGTGCGGCAGCCCCTCGGGACGGGGTTCAAAAGGCGGGCTCCTACAGCGCGAGGTGCTCGCGCAGCTTGCCTCGCTGGGCGGGCAGTTCGTCACCGAGGGAGAAGCCGAGAGTGGGGAACTGCTCGGCGATCTCGCCGGGTGTGTGGTGACGACGACGGGCACCGCCTGGCAGTAGTCCCTCGCGGTGACCGCCTTCGGGTAGAGGGTGTCCTACCGGCGCGGCGCCCAGTAGCGGCGGTCGGCCTCCTCCAGTACGGCGACCGTGTTGTCGACCTTCGCCTCGGTGGTGTCCGCGGACACGAACGCCACCGGGACCAGGCCCTCCCGGCCGGTCGGCGGGTAGACCCGGCGCCACAGCCGCTGCTCGTGGCCGACGTGCTCGATCCCCTCCGGCCGGGAGCGGACCAGATCCACGGCGTGCTTGGTCGCGCCTTTCGGCAGCAGCCGGCCCCACTCCCAGTACCGGCGCAGCTTGACGACCAGGTCGTGCGCGTCCTCAGAGCGGTGGTCGATCTCCAGCAGCAGCACCGGCACCCCGGCCGCCGACGCCCGCACCACCAGGTCCGCCCGCTGCACGTAGCCGTCCGCGAGCCGGTGCCCGATCTCGGTCTGGAAGCCGAGCCGGTGGCCAATCCCGGCACGGCGGAGTTCGGCGGCCGTCGAGGTGACCGACCGCCGCGGCGTGGTCGTCGTAGCTCGGCGGGCGCGCGGTGGAGTCCCATCGCGTCTACTCATCCCCGGCGGCGGCCCCACACGGTGCGCCACTGGTTCGGCCGGCCCCCGGGGTACTGCCGGGAGCGGTGCCGGGCGGGTGGCGGTTTCGGTGACGGGTACAGGCCGGGCGGCGTCGGCGAGCTGCTCCAGGCGCTCGCGCTGCACCGGCGAAAGGTACGGGGGCGGGGCAACCATGGGGCCTCCGTGCTTCGTCGTCCGTCCCGCCGTGCGGGCCGCACGGGTATTCACGGCCGGAGGCCCTGGCCTTGGCCGGGGTCGGGCTGCTGGCGCTGCTGCTCGTGCTCCTGGCGGTGCTGGTCGACCGGACTGGCCGGATCGGCAGCCGGGGCTTTTCGGTCCTCTATTTCGCGGCGGCGGGTGTCGGCGGTGCGGGTGAAGGCGGCGAGCCGGTCCAGGTTCTGGGGTGTGCGCAGCCATGTCGCCGGGTCGGTCGTGCGGCCCTCCAGGTACTCCTCGGGCATCGCGGCCTGCTGGTGGGCCTGGACGGCGGCGGCCCGCTGCGCCGAAGTCAGGGCACCGTCGCGGCCGGGGTGGTCGACGGCATGGGGAGCGGACGCCGTCTCGCCCTCGAGGTCGCGGTGATCGGCGCGCGCGGAGACGGCCGAGGTCGTCTCCTCGTTGGCGGTGGCGGTGTCGGCCCGGATGCGGGCGTCACGGATCGCGTTCTGCACGGCGAGGCTGGCGACCCGGGCGCGCTCGTAGCGGCTGGACTCCCGCGGCGGCGTGCCTTCGGCGGGGGCGATCCACCACCGGTGCGGCACCGGGAAGTCGGCGGTGTAGCTGATCCGGTCCGGCGTCGGAGGCTTCCGGCCGGGCTTCGCGACGGTGTGGCGGCGGGAGTACCGCAGCAGGGCCCGGTGGGCGATGTAGTCGTCCAGGCCGCGGGGGAACTCGCGGCCGCGCAGCGTCTCCAGCAGGTGTCGGCGCGCTTCGGCCAGGATGTGGCGCCAGGAGAACTTCTCGCGCACGGTGAAGACGACCGCGGCGACGTCGACGGCGGCCAGCGCCACGTCCACGGTGGGATCCACCCGCGCCCGGATCGCCGCTCCGCCTGCCCGGCACCTGTCCAGGAGGCCGTCGATGAGCTGCTGGCCGAAGCGCAGGATCGCGGAGGCGCGCCACCACGCGAGCAGCTGCGCGAGCGGCTTGGGCTTCTTCTTCGCGGGCCGGGTCTCCTGCGCCGCCCACCAGCCCAGTTGGTGACGGCCGCGCTCGCCGGGCAGGTGCCCGTGGTCCTTCACGTACTGGTCGGTGAGCACCTCCAGGGCGTCCTCGATGCGCTGTCGGCGCGACGCCGACCAGTTGATGAGGTCCTCGGGCACCCCGGCTATCTCCATGGCCGGACGCAGACCCGGCGTAACCTCACGCGGCACGGTCGCCAGCCCCAGGGTCTCGCACACCTCGGTCGTCATCGCCAGGGTGTAGAGCGTTCCGGCGGCCACCACGTGTCTGGTAGAGGCGGTAGGTGTCCAGAGCGCCCCAGACCGGTTCACCGTCGGCGCCCAGGCGCTGAACGCGGTTGAAAATCAAACAGTGTTCGTGCGGGAGCGGCAGTCCGTCGCGGTTGTCGATGTGTCGGAAGGCGGCGACCACGAGCGCGGGTGTCTTCGCGCGGCCGCGGCCGGAGGCCCACCGGGTCTCGGCAACCTCATCCTCCAGCCAGCGCAGCGCCGTGGCGACGGCCCGCTCGTGAGCCCGCTCGATGACCCGGCGCACGGTGGCGTCGCCCAGCGCCCACAGCACGACCAGTGACGCCTGCGGGCGGAAGGTGAAGTCCATGCCCAGCAGCGGCGTCTGCTTGCGCGCCTCGATCTCCTCGATCGGCTGCCCCAGCACCGTGAGACGGCGGGCCGGGGCCGCGTCGACGCCGTCGTCCCGGAGGCCGCGCTCGATGCGGTCGGCGTCCGGGTGCCGGCCCTCGCCGAACAACAGCTCCAGCTGACGCTCGGACACCTGACCGCCCTCGGTGAGCCCCAGCGCGCGCAGACCGCGCCCTAGCCACCGTCCCGGTGGGAGCCCGGCCAGCTCCTGGGCGTCCTGCAACGACTGTCCGACCGGGCGGCGGCCGTCCCCGAACGCGACTCCGCGTATGTAGTACCGCCACGCGTTACGTCTCTGGATCTTCGCGACACTCAGCATCGCCACAGCACATACCGGCTCTGACCTGCGAAAAAGCGCGATCCCGTGCGGCGGGATGGTTCACCGGAACTTCACGGCCGGTCCCGCCCGGCGGGCGCTCGCGGCACCACCGCGCCCGCCCGGCGGACACCACCGTGGCCATGTAAATGCTGCGCGGCACCCCCGCCCCACACGCCTCACCAACGCCAAAACCCGTTAGCAGACGACTTCAACGCCAACGAGTGCACATCTACGTACCGCTCCCCCACCGACCGGCCAAAGACACCGCCCCTTGCACCACGTCACCCACTCTCCGCCCCCGGCAACGCCGGGGGCTTCTTGCTGCCTGGAGGACCGACGTGCCGACCTACGAGACCCTGCCGCGCTTCACCGCCGACCTGGACCGCCTCACCCCAGAACAGCACCACCGCTTCCGCCAGACCGTGGCGGCCTTCGTCGAGGACCTGCGCACCGGCCGCTTCCGCGCCGGCCTCCGCGTCAAGCGCGTCCAACGAGCGCGGGGCATTTACGAGCTCACCTGATCCATGGGCACCGGCCCCGCAGGACGCGCCACCTGGGAGTACGGACCCGAGCACCGTCCCGGCACCCCGCACGTCATCTGGCGTCGCATCGGCACCCACGACGTCCTCAGCGGCCCCTGAGCAGAGCCCTGTTGACGTCGTGCGGGACGTACCGCCGCTTGGCCTGGAATGTCGGCGTGAAGCCTCAGGCCGGCCACCTTGCTGCTGCTCCAAGCTGTCGGCGGGGACATGCTCGCTCACCGCTGCACACGCGCGGGTGGCGATGCCTGGCCGCGGTATGGCTGGGGTCAGGCACCGTCACCTCGGGGTGGCCCTTGCCGACTAGGGTGTGTCCACCAGCACGCGGCCACCAGTCGGGCTGTACGCCGCGGCGCCGCCCGCGTACGCGTTCTCGACCCGCGCGCGTTCGGCCGCGTCGGGCACCGCGCTACGGCAGCCCGTACCGGCGCTGGAGCCCGACATCAGCTGTGAGCAGGGGCCGGGCTTGGTGTCCGGCAGGCCCAGGTTGTGGCCGAGTTCGTGGGCGACGATGCGGGTCTTGTCGTAACCCTGGGAGACCGCCTGACTTCCCAGTTCGACCCTGCCCCGGCCGCCCGGCCGGACCGGTCCGAGCGTGGCCTGCGGCCAGCCGGTGGTGGCCACGATCTGGATTTCCGCTCGGCTGCCAGGGGCGGCTTTGACCAGCTTGACGTTGCCGACGTTGCCGTTCCACGAGGCGACCCCGGCAGAGATCGCCTGCTCCCAGCCTGCCGCTCGGCTGGCGTCATAGCGGAGCGTGACCTGTGCGGCCACGCGCTTCGGCGTGGTGGGCTCCGTCGTGGACACGGCGTGCGCCGCCGGGACCGCGGTCAGCAGCATCCCTGCCGCGGCGCCGGCTATACCCAACCGTAGAAAGTGCACCATCACTGTCCTTTCACACGTAGGGGTTCTCGGACCCTGTGGGAATCGAGAGGGGGAACCAAGACGAGTGTCGCGGACATGCCAATCCTGTCAACTACTTGCCTGCCGGGCCCGTGACGACGACGCAGTGCCGGGCCACCGACGCCTGCCTCCCTGCGGGGCCGCAGTCAGCCGTTGGAGACGGCGGACCGTATCCAGTTGCTTTACCCGGCGGTGGCCATGCAGTTCGACTTGAACTGCCGATCGCTGGTGGAGGCGACTCCGGCCACGACGACGGCACCTCTCGCGGCGAGGCCGATGCCAGCTGGGCTGTTTCGTTTAGATCTTTCCAGGCTTGTCACACTTCCCGAGTGGAGATGCAAGCCGAGGAGGCAGCGCGGCGTTGGCTGGCTGATCAGGGTGTCAGCCAGGTGCGTGACGGGTGGGTGAGCAACGAGAAGCCGGACGCGTTGCTCACCGCCAACGAGGTAGCGCACTCCTGGGCCGGCGATGTGTTCGCCGAAGACCTGGATGCAGCCGACCAGGTGAGGTTGGCTTTCGGACTGCTGGACCTCCTAGACGAGTACTGGGTCACATGCGAGATCCGTTTCGCGAACGAGGGCGCCGAGGGTCCCCTGCCGGCCGACGTGCTGTGGGACGGCTACCGTCAGCGACTGGAGGCGGACCGGGACGCTGAGGCCGTCACCTACTCGCTGTGGGTGGACTGGTTCGAGGACCACGCCACTTCCGCGACGGCCTTCGCCGAGGTTCTCGGTAACGACATCGACCGGGTGGTGGCCGAGCGATCGGAGGCCCTGCTCCGCCGAGCCCGTCGGGTTCTGGAGTGTTCGGGCCCGGTGCGCTGGACGGTGAAGGAGCTGACGTACCGCACCGCCATGCGGCTTCCTGCCCTGCACTCGGCCGTCTTCCGGGGCCTCCTGGCGAGTTTCCACGACGTCTACGGCGACCTGGAGCCGGCTGCCGCGCTGACCTTCCTCGGCCGGCTGGATCTCCCCACGGACACCGAGCACCTGGCCGAACTGCGCCACGTACTTGCCGCCGGGCACAAGAACCACTACCGCAGCCCTGGTGCCTGGGACGATGCGCTTCGCTCCTGCTCCTGAGCCGTTGGCCTGGCAGACCAAAGAAAGCTGCCGGCGACGTAGAGTCCGGCCAGGTAGATGGTTGCGGTCTTCTCGTAGCGGGTGGCGATGCCCCGCCACTGCTTCAGGCGATTGATGCAGCGTTCGACGGTCTTGCGCTGCTTGTACGCCTCGCGGTCGAAGGCGGGTGGCCTGCCGCCTTGGCTGCCGCGCCGCAGCCGGTAGCCGCGTTGATCCGCCGGACCGCGCCTTCGGCGTCGTCGGCTCGGCCCAGCGGATTGCCCGCAGTGGGTGTGCTTGGTCGAGCAAGACGCCGTCACGGCCCAAGACAAAGGCCCGGACCTTCAGGGCGCGCCTGGCGGCGTTGATGCGGCCACACGCCGGTGGATCACGCTACATCGGCGGGTTAGATGTTTCCCTTTGGCAGGGATTGATAGCGTTATGGGTACCTCTAATCCTCCCGGAGTTCTCTTTCAGCGCTTTCCGCCGGAGACGCGCGCTGTGCCGATGGCTCGGCGGTTCGTGCGGTCGGCGTTGCATGGTGTCGCGCCGGATGTGGTGGACACAGCCGAGCTGCTGGTCAGCGAGCTGGTGACCAACGCGGTGCTGCACGCCCGTACGGATGTGGAGGTGCGGGTCTGGTCGCACGGGGGGCAGGTGCGAGTACGAGTAGGCGATAGCCGGCCGGACCGCCCGCTCGTGCCGCGGGAGCCCAGGCCGTATGCCGGTACGGGACGAGGCCTTGCTGTGGTGGCGGAGCTCTCTTCCAGTCATGGAGCCCACATTGGGGAGGGTCGCAAGACGGTCTGGTTCGAGCTGTGGCCCAAGGCCCCGGTGCCGCCGACGTCCGGGTGGGAGTCCGTGCCCGTGTGGGGGCGCACTGCGACCGTGAGACTGATCGACATGCCCTCCATCGTGTTCCGCGCGGCGCAACAGCACGGTGACGAGATGTTGCGCGAGCTGACCCTGACCACCCGCGTCGAGGAGTGCGCCGGGGTGTCGAGTCCAGAGCTGCTGGTCGCCGACGATGTCGCCAACGTGATCAACGCGTGCATGACGGCCGCGCTGGAGGGGACGGTCACCGGTGGCGCCACGGTGACCTTGGACATCGCCTTCCCCTTGGACGCCGCGCCGGCCGTGGACACATTGCGGCGCGTACTCGAACACGGCGACGAGGCGGCGCAGCTGGGGTCCCTGCTGACCCTTCCGGCTCCGCCGCACGCCCGCAGCCACTACCAGTGGGTGCTCGACCAACTGGTCATCCAGCTCTCCGGGGGTCCACCCACCGCGTGGACGCTGCTGCCCGGCGTACCGGACGCGACCTCCGTCGAACTGGCGCCGTGGGACGCCGGTGACGTAGAGGCAAGTCGTGTCCCCACTGTCGTGGCCGACGACGACGGCCGGATTATCGCAGCTAACGCGGCCCTCGCCGACCTGCTGGGATGGCAGACCGACGATCTGATCGGCCGGCCGTTGACCGTGTTGATTCCCGAGCACCTGCGCGAGCGTCACCGGGCCGGGTTCACGGCGCTCCGACTGACCGGCCGGTCCCGCATCATGGGCCGGTCCATCCCACTGCCCGCGTTGCACTACGACGGCACCCTGGTCCATGTGCGTCTGCACGTCCAGAGTCAGGAGGCGGTGGACGGCCGCACGGTGCGGGTCGGTCAGTTCATGCCCAGAGCGATGGCTCCGGGAGAGGACCGGCCGGTATCACGTCCCGATTCGGGAGCCTCGGTGCGGCTGCACATCGGTGCGGCGGCGGTGCCACAGGCCGGCGGTGAGCAGGCGACACGGGCTTGGAAGCGTTTGGGTCTGCTGGCTGACACCACCAGTGCGCTGTCGAGCACACTCGACTTGCGCGAGGGGCTGCGCCGAGTGTGCCAGGTCCTTACCCAGCAGATGGCCGACTGGTGCGTGGTCGACCTGCTCGACGAACACGGGGATGCCGAACGGGTCTGCGTCGTCCACCGTGAACCCCGGGCGCTGGACGTCGGGGTAGACCTCGGCAGGCTGCCCCCGGTGTCCGAGAACGCGCGAGGACCGCTGGCCAGGGTACTGAACGGTGCGGGGCCCTTGCTGATCACCGATATTCCCTCACCTGACCAGGCGGAAAGCGCCTTGGACGCCCGGCAGCTGGAGCTGTTCGAGCTGCTTGGCGCCAGCAGCACGCTCATGGCCCCCCTACGGGCCCGCAGCGAAGTGCTGGGCGCCCTGATCGTCGTACGCACCGACCACGACGATCCCTTCACAGAACAGGACGCACTCCTCGTCGCCGACCTCGTGAAAGGTATCTCGCTGAGTGTCGACAACGCCCGTCTGCACCAGCACACGCGTACTGCGGCCGAGCGCCTTCAGCGCTCCCTGCTGCCCCGCCTCCCGCACATCCCGTCCATGGAGATCACCGCGCGCTATGCCGCGTCCAGTACTACTGCCCAGGTCGGCGGCGACTGGTTCGACGCCTTCACCCTGCCCGACGGCGACACAGCACTGGTCATCGGCGACGTGTCCGGACATGATCTGAATGCCGCCGTGACGATGAGTCAGCTACGCAACATGCTCCGCGGCATCGCCGTCGACTGTCAGGATCGGCCCTCAGAGGTACTGCGCCGCCTCGACCTCGCGACTCTCACTCTCTACCCGGATTCCACCGCGACCTGCGCCTACGCCGTCGTCACAGGTGCCCACAACGGCCCGTGGGAGGTGCACCATTCCTCCGCCGGCCACCTGCCCCTGTTGCTGACCTGTCCCAACGGGGACACCCGCTACCTGGACACCGCATCCGGTCTCCTCATCGGCGTGGACAGCACGCTGCCCAGACCCATCGCCCGCGACGCGCTTCCGGCCCACTCCACCCTGCTCATGTTCACCGATGGCCTGATCGAACGCCCAGGCGAATCACTTAGCGACGCCATGACCCGCCTGCGTCGACACACCGCTGCCCTCGCCCAGGCACCCCTCGACGTCTTCTGCGACGAACTGATTCTCGGTCTCGGCGCCGGTAGCACCGACGACATCGCCCTCCTCGCCTTGCGTCCCGCTCCGCCGGGCCCATGACCGGCGGCCGGACTGGGAAACGGTGGACTGGCGGGAGTAGCCGGACAGGGCCCCGAGTGGCGATGTAGTCGTCCAGGCCGCAGGTGCACTTCTCGCCACGCAGGGTCTCCAGCAGATACCGTCGGGCTTCGGCCAGACGTGGCGGCGGGCGAACGGGCGATGCCGGGCATCGTCACCGCAGCCAGACGTTGGAGTGCCGCAACCGGGACAGGGCGCGGGCATCGCGGCGCGCGGCCGCGTTGCCGATCCGGCTCTGCCTGGGGCGAGGGCGGCGCGACTCCCCGGCTGCCAGGCGGCGCTTCCCGGCGTCCTGGAGCCGCTCCCGCTGGTCCTCCAGCTCCTTCTTCTTGGCCGCCTTCGGCTTCGGTGTCCGGGACCGCTTCCAGATCGGCTGCCAGCTCGGGGACTCTTCGGTAGTGGGCTCCTGGTCCTCATCGAGCGTGGCGGCAATCTCCTCACTGGCTGTGCGGGCTCGGGCGAGGACCTCCTTCAATCCCGGGATCTCCGGCGTGGTCATGCGAGTCCTCCAGAGGGTGTCCGGCCCGGCGCCTGCTGCACTCCGGGTGGCGGAGTGTGTGACGGCGCGGGTGTCGCCGGGGCGGCCTGCGGCTTGAGGCGGTGGGCGACGGCGCGCTCCCGGACGCCGTTCTGGAGCCTGACGGCCATCTTGGCCGCGGCCTCGATCGTGGCGCGGGTCTGCTCCAGCGCGGCAACATCGGTCCCCTGCTGCTGCTCCTGGGCGCGGCCGGCCTTCCGGTCCGTACGCGAGAGCTGCGGGCCGGACCTCGAGGCGCTGGGCACGGCGACGGTGTGCGGGCGGGGGCGGGAGCCCAGGCGCTCCGAGCGGCGCACCGCGTGAACCCGGGCGGAGAGCGCTCTGGCGGCGAGCCGGGCCCGCGCGTAGAGGGGAAGCATCCGGTTGCGGGTCAGCGGGCGCAGCACGGCCTGGTCGTCGGTGTCGCGCGGGTACAGGGCGTGCAGGTCGGCGGTCATGGTGAAGCCCCGGCCGACGGGGCGGGTGTAGTCGTCGACCACGGTCTGCACGATCGTCTCGTCCAGGCCGGGCTGGTGCGGGCGGCCGCGCAGGGCGTAGGAGAGGTAGCGGCGCGCTTCGGCGAGCAGGTGGTGGCGCTTGAACGCTCCGCGCATCACGTACACCACGGCGACGACGTCGACTGCCGCAAGGGCGACGTCGACCACCGGCCGCACCCGCGCCCACACCGCCGCGGCCGCCGCTCGCGCCCGCTGCGCCAGCCGGTCGATGACGTCGGCGCCGAACGAGGCGATGGCCGACTCCCGCCACCGTTCGCGCAGCTCGGACAGTGGCCGCATGTCCTTGCGCTTGGGCGGGCGCGTCCGGTCGGCGGCCCGGCAGGCCAGGCCGTAGGCGGCCTTCTCCCCCGGTGCGTGCCCGTGCTCCTCCACGTACTCGGCAGTGAGGACGAACAGCGCCTCCTCGATCTGCTGAGCTTAAGTCGATTCCTCATCGAGGACGAGCAATCGTCAAGATCTGTGGATGTGCGCGATCAGCTGATCGCCAGTTGCCACCGGATCTCTCCGTCGTGCCACTGATCGGTGGGGAGGAGTCCGGCTGCGGTCGCGACGGCGGCAGACGCCTTGTGGTCGGGGTGGATGTGGGCGATGACCGTGCGCACCGGATGCTTGCGGAGCCAGGCGACGAGTCCTTGGGCTGCCTCGGTGGCTATGCCACGCCGCTGCCACGGGGTTCCCACCACCCAGGCGATCTCCGCGGTGGCACCGCGGTCATCGGCGGTGATCGTCGCCTGGAGCGTGCCGACCAGGCAGGCCGCGTCGCGGAGCTGGATCACCCAGTTGCACCAGGATTCGGTGGGGTCGGGTGAGCCGGCCACCCAGCGTTCGTATCGAGCGCGCAGGGCCTGGCCGGTGTCCGGAGCGCCCCCGATAAAGGTATGCAGGCCGGGGTCGGAGAGCACAGTGGCCATCTCGTCGGCGTCCTCGGCCTGGAGGGGCAGCACGGTCAATCGGTCTGTGCGGATGGTTTCGGGCCTGCGAGTGATCACGCTGCCTCCTGGTCGGAACGTCCGACGAGTATGCCCCGGTCGAAACGAGCACCGGACCGGACCGGGGCGACGAGGCGGGGTGAGTTCGCGGAGCGCCAGCGGGCCTGCGCGGACTCGACCAGCTTGAACACACATGGCAAAGCGGCGGCCCGGCCCGGCTCAGTCCGACTCCGGTGACAAGGCGGTATCGGCTGTGCGGGGGCGGGCCGTTCCGTATCGGCGTTCCGGGCGGTGCCTATCGTCACTGGTCGAAGTCGGTTTCGCCGTTCCACCGTCCCGGAACGGGAAAAGCCCCTGGCGGTCGAGACATTCGCGTCCATACCGTTCGGGTCGTCAAGGCACCGCCCCGAAGGTTCAGATCGAGCTGACGGGTGAGCGGGCCAAAATCTCAGGATCAAGGAGGTCGCCTTGCGTCGTCTCACGCGCACACTCGGCGTGCTCGGCGGGAGCGCTCTGCTCACGCTCGGTCTTACTCAATCGGCCAATGCCGCGGTCGGGAATCTGCACCTGAACGGACATGTCATCACCGATCCCGCCCGGTCGTCGTGCCATACCGGCGGCGCACTCAACCTCATCGTGCACAACTACACCAACTCCCCCGTGGTGGTCTTCGACCAGCCGGCATGCGCAGGCAACGTGATCGGCATAATGGGGCCGGTCAGCAACGGCTTCTTCCCCAGAGGATTGAGCGTCCGCGTCATGCAGTGAGCTTTCGCCAACCTGAAAAAGCAGGTCAGCGATATGGTGTGACCAGCTCTCGAAGCACTCGCGCTGGTCGTGGGTGGCTGTCTGCGGAGTAGACCGTCTGACAGAGCCGGACGGTTCGCTGGTTTCTAATCGCTGGGGGCAGACGGCCATTCACGATCCGATGCATGGATCCCGAGCTGCTGGAACGGCTTACCGCGCGTCGCGCGGAACTGGATGAACTCGAAGCACAGCCGGCCAAGCAGCTGGCGGAGGTGCGGGCCGAGCGAGACGAACTTGCTGTCGCCGAGCGAGTTTTGGAGCGGGTGAGCGAACAGATTGCTGATGAGCGCGTCTCGGCCACGTCGGTGCCCGCGCAGGTGGGTGGGCGGGCGGTCATGCTGATCCCACACCGCACCTCCGATGTGGAGGAGAACGTGCTTCCGCCGGACTACCAGCGCATTCTCGCCGCCGTGAGACAGGACGCTGGACCGGTCATGGCTCGGCAGGTCGGCGAGATGCTGGGAGTGGACGTCAACATCCGATCCAAGCTCGAACCGCTGCGCGGAAAGCTGGTCAGACTCGCCGACCGCGGCTGGCCCGCTTCCCCCGCCCCAAGCGGCTGGAAGACTTCGACTTCGAGAAGAACCCGAACATCACCCCCGAGGTCGTCGCGGACCTGAAATCCCCGACCTGGGTCCGCGAGGGACGCCCCCTGGTCCTGATCGGGGACTCCGGCACCGGCAAGTCCCACCTGCTGATCGGGATCGGCACCGCGATCGCCGAGACCGGGCTGACGGTCCGCGCCACGACCACGAGCGCGCTGGTCCACGAGCTCGCCGAGGCCGACGCCAACCGCCGCCTGTCCTCCGTGATCGCCCGCTACAGCAAGATCGACCTTCCCTGCCTGGACGAGTTCGGCTACCTCAACCTGGACCGCAAGGGCGCCAAACTGCTGTTCCAGATGTTCACCGAGCGTGAGGAACGAAAAGCCACCGCGGTCGCCACGAACTCACCCTTCACCGAATGGGACAAGACCTTCGGCGACGCCCGGCTCTGCGCGGCCATCGCCGCCCGGATCACCTTCCGCTGCACCCTGATCCAGACCGGCACCGAGTCCTACCGCTTCCAGGCCACCCAGGAAGCCCTCTTCCCAGGACAATGAACCCGGAAGAACGCCCGCCGGGAGAGGCACAGCAATGCACAGCAAGCCGGAGAACAGCGGCATCGAAGGCGATCTGACCTGCCTCATCCCGGCCACCGAAGCACATCTGCCACTGCTCGCCGACTGGTTCGCCGACCCCGCATTCGTGCACAACTGGGGCGGTCAGCCCCTCACCCGCGAGGAAGTCGCCGCGAAGTACACGGGAGGACGCCGCCCCGACGTGGAGTCCTTCCTGATCCTCGCCCAGACCATCCCGATTGGCTATGCCCAGTACGCACCCGCTGGCCCCGGCCAGGGCGGTATTGACATGGTCCTCCTGCCTCAGGCCCAAGGCAAAGGCCTCGGCCCCGACGCCGCCCGCACTCGTCCGGCATCTTCATACGATGCTGGGCTGGACGCAGGTGACCGTCGATCCCGAAGCGTCCAACACCCGCGCGATCCGGGCCTGGGCAAAAGCGGGCTTCCGGGCGGTCAGCCGACAGGGCAGCCACCTGCTGATGGAGTGCCGCCCCGCCCACAGCATCTCGCCGGCGGAGATTCACGACGAGAGCTTCCCGCCCAGGGCCTGAACAAAGACGGGCCCCGGCCGCGTCTTGTCAGGGAGGCAGCCCAGGACCCACCCCCACAAGCTATCGGCACCTCCACGGCTGCGGCTCCGGACACTCCACTCCGCTGGGAAGGTCACCCGATCAGTGGCTCCCGAATTCGCCGGAGACCATCCACCGCACGGCGAGTACATCACCGCCACGAACAGCCCAACCCTGGCTCCCACTCAGACCGGAGTCGTGGCTCCCAAATGACGGCCAAGGCGGACGAACGCGAAGCGTTCTGGGAGTCCTACGGCGCCCTGGACCAGCAAGCACCACCTGATCACCGACCGGCACGGAACACCTCTCGCGGTGTCATTGACCAGCGGAAACCGTCACGACGTGACCCAGCTCTTGCCCCTGCTGGACGCGATCCCCCGCATCCCCGGCCTGGTGGGCCGCCCCCGCCACCGACCACAGCGTCTGTTCGCCGCCCCGGCTACGACTCCGACAAGCACCGACGACTCCTCCGTACTCGTGGCATCACGCCGAAGTTCGCCCGCAAGGGCACCGTCCACGGATCCGGCCTGGGCACGACCAGTTGGGTCGTCGAGCGGACCTTCGCCTGGCTCCACCAGATCAAGCGCCTGCGGATCCGCTACGAGATACGAGCCGACCTCCACCTCGGACTGCTCCAACTCGCCTGCAGCATCATCTGCTTGCGAAGACTCCGAACCTCATTCTGAAATGATCAGTTAGGGCTCGGACGCTGAATCACCGCACGCACCATGTCCGGGCTGACCGGCTACCGGCGACTCAACCATGCTGTGATCAATAAAGCCGTAACTACCTGGCCCTTCTCGGCCTCACCGCCACCCTCTGCTGCGGCAAACGACCCCTCCGACTTTCCACGTAGGGCACAGCCTCAGCACTCGATGATGTTCACCGCGAGCCCGCCCCGGGCCGTCTCCTTGTACTTCACGCTCATGTCGGTGCCCGTCTCCTTCATGGTCTTGATGACCTTGTCCAAGGAGACCTTGTGGCTGCCGTCAGCCCGCAGCGCCATCTTCGCGGCTGTCACCGCCTTCACCGCCGCCATGCCGTTGCGCTCGATGCACGGGATCTGGACGAGACCGCCGACCGGGTCGCAGGTCAGGCCCAGGTTGTGCTCCATGCCGATCTCGGCGGCGTTCTCCACCTGCTCGGAGGAGCCGCCGAGGACCTCGGCCAGGGCGCCGCCCGCCATCGAGCAGGCCGAACCGACCTCGCCCTGGCAGCCCACCTCGGCGCCGGAGATGGAGGCGTTCTCCTTGAACAGCATGCCGATCGCGCCCGCCGCGAGAAGGAAGCGCACGACGCTGTCCTCCTTCTCCGCCTCGGTGCAGCCGTGGGCTGCGAAGTTGATGTAGTAGTGCAGGACGGCGGGGATGATGCCCGCCGCGCCGTTCGTGGGGGCGGTGACGACGCGGCCGCCCGCCGCGTTCTCCTCGTTCACCGCCATCGCGTACAGGGTGATCCACTCCATCGCGTGGGCCTGCGGGTCGCCTTCGGCGCGCAGTTGGCGGGCCGAGTGCGCGGCGCGGCGGCGGACCTTCAGGCCGCCCGGCAGGATGCCCTCGCGCGACATGCCGCGCGAGACGCAGGCCTGCATGACGCGCCAAATGTCCAGAAGGCCGGAGCGGATCTCCGCCTCGGTGCGCCAGGCCAGCTCGTTCTCCAGCATCATCGAGGAGATGGACAGGCCGGTCTCGCGGGAGAGCCGCAGCAGCTCGTCGCCGGTACGGAAGGGGTGTTTGAGGACCGTGTCGTCGGGGACGATTGGGTTCTCCCCGGCCACCGCGTCCTCGTCGACGACGAAGCCGCCGCCGACCGAGTAGTACGTCTTCTCCAGGACCGGGGCGCCCTCGGTGTCGTACGCGAGGATCGTCATGCCGTTGGCGTGGTACGGGAGTGCCTTGCGGCGGTGCAGGACCAGGTCGTCGTCGAAGGCGAAAGGGATCTCGTGCATGCCCAGCAGGTTGATCCGGCTGGTGGAGCGGATCTCCTCTACGCGGGTGTCGGCGCCCTCCACGTCGACGGTCTGCGGCGACTCGCCCTCCAGGCCGAGCAGGACCGCCTTGGGCGTCCCGTGCCCGTGGCCGGTCGCGCCGAGGGAGCCGTACAGGTCGGCGCGTATCGAGGCGGTGTGCGCGAGCAGGCCCTCGTTCTTCAGGCGGCGCGCGAACATCCGGGCGGCGCGCATCGGGCCCACCGTGTGGGAGCTGGACGGGCCGATACCGACCGAGAAGAGGTCGAAGACCGAAATGGCCACGCGTAGCTCCCTGAGTGGAAAGCGATGGGAAGTTTTGGAATTCTGATAAGGAGACGAGGGTGGGCGACCAGAGGGTCATAGCGAGTGCGCGGGCATTGCCAAAATTAGGCGAGGGGTTCCCCCGGCTTGTTCTGACTATTGCTGGCCGTGAAGATCCCGGTTCGAGGGTTACGAAACGAGCCGTACACGATCCGCTTCATTACGTCCGCGCACTCGCTGACCGGCATGTTCATTGGGGGCGAACAAACCGGCTGACCAACAACGGCTAGCCTATCGGCCTTGGCCCTGCAGCGCCTATAGGGGGCCGGGGCACTACGGATACGACAGAAAAAGCACGCCGAACGCGGGATGGCGAGGAACGCGCCGAGGAGCTGCCGCACCGAAGCAATCGCGCTGCTCGCAACCTGGAGCCGCAGTGCCCCGCCGTGCCGGCGCTACACACGATGTTGTTGCGGCTGAGAGCGCAGGCGACGGCTGAGCCACTCCCCTCCACTCGACTCACTCCCCGGGCGCTTCGCTGACGCGGCGCCGGCAGCGGGCAGGGAGCCCGGGCGTCGGAGGAGTGCTTCCGGCACCGGAGTTGAGACTGCTCTCATCACCAGCTCGGCGGTACGGGTTCCCGGCCTCACCGAGGGGTCGTGGCGTCGGCGTTGTGCTCCCAGAGGCCGATCGTGCGCCATCCCAGATTGAAGGCAGCCCAAAAATCCCATACCCGCTGGCCCGAAAGTACGTATACGAACTTTCTTCATCCGGATATTCCGCGCAAACGGCAGTTGTGTACTTTTCAGTTGTCAGTATGACCGGACCCGCACAGACCTTGCACGAGGGGCAGGGTGCTTGCCAGCCTCGGTTGTCTGACACCGTGTACGGGTATGTGGAAGAAGCTGTGCGCGCTGCCTTTCGGGGTCCCGCCCGACAGGTACCGCGCCATATTCCCCGCACCCGGTCATATGTGCTCCGCGGCATGTAGCCGGTAGCTCCTTCGCATACCCGTGCACTCCATACCCACCAGCTGTGGCACCTGACTTGGTCCGGCAGCCCGGCCAACGGCGCGATGCATGCTTGTTCGCAGAGGCTCCCATCTCCGGCAGCTCCGAGGCGGCCGCAGTCCCCCAGCACACAACCTGTCCCGTTGTCATTGAGAGCGGAAGCCTGTATGCCGCCGCGCGGGCGGCGACCCACCCGGGTAGCCGCGTGTAATCTCAGCGAGCGGCTGAATCAAACCGGCTGCTTGGCTGCGGTTGGCGTGTAGGAGCGGAGAGCGAGGACGACAGGGTGGCGACGACACACGGGGCTGTTGAACATTCCGTGGCGCGCGCTCTGGCTCCCGGTGCCGCCGAACCGACTCTTGTTCTGGTGGAAGGTGCCGCCGGCACGGGAAAGAGTTTCCTCCTCAACAAGCTGAGCGCCCTTTCCGAGGCGGCAGACGCGAGGTGCGTGCTGTGGCGGTGCGGAGAAGCCGGAACGCCACTACCGGACCAGCAGTGGGAAGGATCAGTGCTGCTGCTGGTCGACGATGCGCACCGTGCCGGTGAGGAAGAGCAGGAGTGGCTGCGCAGCGTGCTGGCAAGGCCGTGTCCTGGTCTGGCGGCTGTGGTCACCTACCGCCCTGATGAACTGGCTGTGTCAGGGCTGCCTCTGGGGCCACCGGCTGTGGTGTATCCGCCCGGGCTGACAGTCCTGCGGCACCGGATGGAGGTGTGGGACAGGAAACGCATCCGACGTGCTGCGGCACAGGTCTTGGGAGACCGTCAGACGTGGGAGGTGGTGGACAGACTGCACGAGCGGTCCGGCGGAGTTCCCCAAGTGGTGGTGGATCTGCTGTCCGTGATGAGCCGGCGTGGCGACCAGGCGTGCACGGCACAGGATGTGGACGCCTCCGGAGTGCCGGTCCGGCTCGCTGAGCTGGTCTTGGACCGGACCTCATCCCTGCCCTCCGCTCACCGGCCTGTTGTCTGGGCGGCGGCCGTCCTTGATGAGCCCGCCAGCCAGGAGGAACTGGTCTGTGTCTCAGGCCTTCCCGAGGGACAGGGCAACGACGCATTGTTGGCAGCGCTGAAGAGTGCGGTACTGGTTGAGTTGGACTCGAACCGCTACGGATTTCCGGTTCCCCTTGCCGCTTCCGCTGTGCGTGCTTCCATCCTGGGCCCTCTCCGTCGAGGACTGCATGAGCGGGCTGCGGACGTGCTGACCCGCAGACAGCCTGTTCCATGGTTTGCCGTGGCCGGGCACCGCAGGGCCGCCGGCGGAGGACGTGGTTGGCTGCGGGCCGTGGAAAAGGCTGCCCGGATGGCAGTGCAGGCGGGCCAGCACCACCAAGCGGTCAATCTGCTGGAACAGGCCCTGGCCTGCGCCGTGGTCCCGCCTCATGCCCGAGCGCGGCTGGCACCGCTGTTGGCTCGCAGCGCGGTTACCGGTCTGCGTTCGGACCAGACCGTCGAGGTGTTGACCCAGATCGTGCGCGACAACACCCTGCCGGTGGAGGTACGCGGCGAGCTGCGCCTGGACTTGGGGTTGATGCTGTGCAATCAGCTGGGCAGGTTCACCCACGGGTGGCACGAACTCGAGGTCGCCGCGACCGAACTCGATGGGGTCCGGCCCGACCTCGCCGGGCGGGCGATGGCAGCTCTGGCGATGCCGTACTGGCCCGGTCCCGGTATTGATGCCCATCGGCAGTGGCTGCAAAAGGCCATTTCGGCCGCGGATGTGAGCAGGGATGAGACGCTCCGTGCGGCGGTCCTGGCCAACCGTGTCTGGTTCGCCATAAGCTGTGGTGATCACCATGCGTGGGAGCTGGTGGAGGCCCTGCCCGCCGACAGCACGGATCCCACAGTTGTCCAGCACGCAGCTCGCGGTCTGTGCAATGCGGCGGATGCTGCAGTCTGGCTCGGATTCTACGACCGGGCAGAAGACCTGCTGGTCCGGGGCCGTGATCTGTCTTCCCAAAGCGGTGCTCCCTACACCGAGCACACTGCTATAGGGACACAACTACTGCTGAAATGGTGGACGGGCCAGTGGACCGGCCTGGCTGACCAGTGCGAGCGGTTCATCGACGCGACGGCTGACATGCCGGTCATCGCTTTCGACGCCCGTGTGGTGCGAAGCCTGCTCGCTTTCGCCAAGGGCGACTGGGGAGCAACACTGTCCTGGTTGTCCGACAGCAGGATCATTTCCCTGCAGAGCATGCCCACTCCACTGTCCGCGACGGTCTCCGGTGCCCTGATCCGTCTGGCTCTGGCCCGCGAGGACGTGTCCGCCGCGGCGGAGCAAGCCCGCACAGCGTGGGCGGATGCGACGGCCAAGGGCGTGTGGACATGGGCGGCGGAGCTCGTCCCCTGGGCTGTGGAAGCGACCGCACGCGCAGGCGATACCGCTGCGGCCCGGAGCATGGTCCGGGACTTCGCCGACGGCATCTCAGAGCACGACGCCCCCGTCGCCAGAGCCGCGCTCACGTGGAGCAGGGCCGTACTCACCGAGGTGGAGGAATCAGGCGGAGGCGAGGGAGGACACCAGGGTCTGATCGAGGCCGCGAAGCTGTACCGCGAAGCCTCGGAGGCCTACGGCTCGCTTCCCCGCCCCTATACCCAGGCCCTGCTCTGGGAGGCTGGGGCCCGCTGTCTGCTGGAAGTACACGAGCCGGACGTCAGCCAAGCGCACGGGACATCGGCCGGCGAGCTTGAAAGCGAGACCAGTACACCAGCGGACAGCGCGGCCACTGCGGTAGCCCAGGCGGTCGCCGATCTAGAAACCTGCACCGAGCGGTTCAGCGAACTGGGCGCGACCTGGGACACCGCTCGTGGCCGGGCTCTGCTGCGCACCCAGAAGCCGACCAGGAAGGGCCGGCCACCCGGCCGCGCCTCGCACGCCGATCAGCTCACCCCCAGGGAAGCGGAAGTGAGCCAGCTCGCGGCAAGCGGCCTGACGAACCGGGAAATCGCTTCGACCTTGCATCTTTCCCCCCGGACGGTAGAGCAACACATCGCCCGTGCCATGCGCAAAACAGGTGCCCTCTCCCGACAGGACCTCTACCGCCCCCACCCGCCACAAACTCTGCACGGCTCTGACAAGCCCCGGAAGGCCCGATGACAGGCACGCCTTTCGTGGTCTGACGACGATCTGGCGCAGGCAGCGGTCCTTACTGTCCCACCTGGGGCTGTTCCGAAAGGTCAGGATCGCGAGGCGGGGCCAGCGCTCGCTCAACATGTGATGGCGGGCAGCGTTTCAGGCATCTGCGGGTCCACCTCGGTCTTGCCGTCAGGCTCGCCCGGCACAATCAACTGATTCCCGAGCAAGTTGTCCGGCTATCGCCGCGCAATGCTGCCCCTTGTCCGCTACTCCTGCACACGCTCCTCCTGCACCCCTGGCCGGATCCCCGGCATCGTGAAACTGCCTCTGTGCCAGCGCTTTCGGTATCGGACCGGGGCCATCTCACCCACCATGCCGGGGCGTCCAACGAGTGGTGCGGCCCTCCCATGTGCTCCGCCCGCGAGAGCCTCCGCCCGGCGCGCCAGAGCCGGACCCTGCCAAGCCACATTGTTCTGCGTATAGGTAAATCGGATTCCCTTATAGGGCGGGCACCGTACCGAACTTATGGTTTCGGCCAAGCGCCAGACGCCTTGGCGTAATGCGCTGGCCATCCCTTCCGGGAGAGGCCACCCCCCCTTCACCATGGAGCTCCCGTGCGCAAGAAGATCCCGTACATAGCCGCCGGTGCCACAGCAACGATTGTCGGTGCGATGCTGGCCGCACCTAGCGCCGTCGCCACCCCCTCACCCGATCCCACCCCCTCCGAGGGCCGTGTCATAGCCGCCGCCGAGCCCGTGGCGGACCGCTACATCGTCGTCCTCAAAGACAACGGGCTGACGAAATCCGCCGTCAACAAGCGCTCCGAGGAACTGGTGAGCAAGCACGGCGGCAAGGTGCGCTTCACCTACGGAACCGCCCTGAAGGGCTTCGCCGCGGCAATGAGCGCCGAAGACGCCCGTCAGACGGCCGCCGACCCCCGCGTCGCCTACGTCCAGCAGGACGGCATCTCCCACAGCTCCGGCACCCAGACCAACCCGCCCTCGTGGGGCCTCGACCGTGTCGACCAGCGCAGCAACACCCTCGACGGGAGTTACACCTACCCCAACACCGCCTCCAACGTCACCACCTACATCGTGGACACCGGCATCCGGGTCAGCCACGCGCAGTTCGAAGGTCGAGCTTCCATCGGCGCCAACTTCGCCAGCGACTCCTACAACCAGACTTGCATGAACCACGGCACCCACGTGGCCGGCACCGTGGCAGGCAAGGACTACGGCATCGCCAAGAAGACCAAGATCGTGTCTGTGCGAGTCCTGAACTGCAACGACATTGCCTACGACTCCGACCTCGTCAAAGCGGCCAACTGGATCACCGAACAGGCCGCCAAGGACCCCAGCCGACGAGCCGTGGTCAACATGAGCATCAACAGCCGCACCGGCATCACCGTGCCCGCCGAAGACCAGGCGATCAAGAGCTCCATCGCCAAGGGTGTCACCTGGGTGGTCTCTTCCGGCAACGCCGACAGCGACGCGTGCCAGAACTCGCCGGGCAACATCAGGGAAGCCATCGTGGTGAACAACGCCACCAAGGGCGACCAGCGGCGTTCCGACTCCAACTACGGGACGTGCACGGACCTGTTCGCCCCCGGCACCGACATCGTCTCCGCCGCGACGGCGAACGACACCGCCACCGCCACGATGAGCGGTACCTCCATGGCCTCCCCCCACGTGGCAGGTGCCGCCGCTCTCTACCTGTCCGCGAACCCCACCGCCACCGCAGCCCAGGTGCAGACCGCCCTCCTCGACAGCGCCACCCCCAGCATCGTCGGTGACACGCAGGGATCGCCCAACAGGCTCCTGTACGTCAACGGAGGCACCGCTTCGACACCCACAGGCCCGCGCTTCGAGAACACCGACGATTACACCGTCTCGGACAACGCCAGCGTCACTTCCCCGATCGCGGTGACCGGTGTCAGCGGCAACGCTCCCTCGAACCTGTCCGTCACAGTGGACGTCCGCCACACCTACCGCGGCGACGCAAAGGTCGAACTGGTTGCCCCCGACGGCTCCGCCTACCTGCTGAAGGACTACAACAGCAACGATGGCGCCGACAACGTCCAGGCCACCTACGCCGTCAATGCCTCCAGCGAGGTAGCCAACGGCACCTGGAAGCTGCGCGTCACCGACAACTGGAGCAACGACACCGGTTACATCAACGCCTGGTCGCTCCAGTTCTGAGCATCCCCTGCCGCGACAACCATCGTTGAGCGGAGCGTGAGCCGTGGCGAGAGCACTCGTCACGGCTCACGCGCGTCCCAGAGCCCGGCCGGGCCTCCCGACCGGGCCCTGGAGTGGGCTGAGCGGGTCGCTGACGTCAGCGTCCGACATGCTGAGCTGTTCACCGCCGGGGCACAGCAGCCTTCGGTGTCCCGCGCCAGCCCTGCAGTCGGGCGATCGCCGCCAAGGCCGCCGTGCGCTGTGCGTCGGCCAGGCGGGCATCGGCGACAGATCGACAGGCCCTCGCGCACCGCTGGGGCCGAACCGGCACTCGCAGCGAGTGAATGCACGAGGTAGCGCAGCCAAACAGAGGCCGCTCCAACGCGGCACGACCGCGCACAGGAGTGTTGTCCGCCCCCTGGCCAGCCCGCCATCTGGCTGTCCATCTGGGCCCAGCCCACACCCAAGTTCAGGCCCTCAACCCTGCCCAGGGCAGGCAAAGAGACGTCGAGACCCTTGTAGGCGCAGCTGTGAGACCACAACGGTCCCACCACGTGAGCTGCTCAGAGGCAGTCACCGTCCCTCACCCCACACGCCGATCAGCTACTCCAACCGACGCCGCTAAGGCACCGTGCTCCGAGGACATCCGTGGGCCGTGGCCCGGCGTGCGACCCATGGCCTGACTTGCCCATGTGCATAGCAAAAGACTGGAATTCGTGCTGCCCTCGCGAGCCGTCAACGAGACGCTTACTGAGGTGCGTCTGCCTCTGTCGTCTACGGTGCGGAACGAGCAGACCGGTGCCCTGGTAACCACCGTCAGCTATGGCCGGGGCTCCGCAGTAGGCCCAGTCGACGCCAGACTCCGTGAGACGTCCGGCGATTATTGCGACTGCCGGGCAGGGGGGCCCAATCGCCACCACTAGGCGACTGTTGTCGTCAACGATGCTGCCGTCGTATGTGGGCACCAGGGGGCCGGGGACAATGTAACCGGTGTCGCTACGCGGTCGGCGAGTCGGCGAGTCGGCGAAATCGCCAGTAGCGGTGCGGCCATCGACGATGCGGTCGGCCGTGGGCTCGATCCACTTCAGATCATCCGCTGAGGTCATCCCCACCCCAAGCCCAGCAAACGCACCACCCGCGACGCGCGTTAGCGGGACAACCTGTAGGTGAGGGCTCGTAGAGAGGCAACCTACTGTTTTGTCTCTGCGAGCCTTTAGTCGCTTGCCCTGTGGCGCCGGACAGGGATCCCAAAGTGTTGGGCGATCGCCTCGGCCCGACCCGATACCCCGATCTTGCGGTAGATGGAGTGCAGGTTGTTCTTCACTGTGCGTTCGGCTATGCCGAGTTTGCGCCCTATCTGGCGATTCGAAAGACCGGTCACAAGTAGCTGGAAGACTGCCTTCTCGCGATCTGTGAGGCATTGCATTTTGCTGCTGGATATCCCCGTAAACCGGTCAGTGAATTCGAGATCCGACCGGCGTTCCTCAATCAGGATCCTCAACATTCGGGTTATCTCATCGAGCTCCCGTAGCAGCACCCGAAGACTGCACATGAGCTCCAGATGACACGGTTCTTCTTCGTCGGGCATGGCATCGTCCCCCGGGATGAGTCTGTCGCTCACGGACGGGACAGCGGCTCTGGCGCCGGAAGCAGGCAGGGTTAGTGTTCCCTGGTTCGCGGGGCGGTGAACCAGGAATTCGTTCAGCTTCCGATTCCGTGGCGCCCGGTCGATCCATGAGCTGTCTACCTGCGTCCCTACTCGTCAATCCACCCTCGCTAATTATTTTCTACCCCTGCAGCACCTGAACTCACCGGACTGCACTCCACCGCGTGCCGACCCTTACGGGCGTCAAGGCGGGACCAAAGGACCGGGTGCCGTATCGAAGGTACCGAATTTCTAGTGTTTTCGGACACGAAGCTCGGGCACTCGGACTGCACGGAACGAAGCCACTAAACAATACGGGTGAGGAGAATTCATGAATGCTGGTCCTGTGTCTGCTGCCGCCCAGTTACTCGTCGAGCAGGAGCGGCTCATCAGGCAGCGCGATAACGCACTGCTGCGAATAGCTCGCGATGGCCGGGTGAACCGAGAGAACCTCCGTCGCATGGTGCAGGCCGACCAGTTGTGCCTGGAGACCGAGACCGTGACCTACGCAGTACTTCTCACCCGTTTCCCGAGTGGACCGGCAGCCGACCTCTTCACCGGGCTGATTTCCGTTCTACGCTCCGTCAGGCCGAGCCTCGACCGGTGCGCGAAGGCGGTGGGTTCACCCTCCGTCTCCGCTCTCGACCCGGTAACAGCCGCCGACGCGTTCGCCTTCCCCATGGCGGTTTCATGGATGTGCCTGCACGCCGGGCCCGTTGCCGCGGCACTGGCGCTGCGGTCGGACTTCGCGGCCTATGCGCGGGAGTGCCGGGAACTCGTGCGGACGCTGGCCGACGCCGGCCCGAGGGTGCCCGAGGCGTTCCGTGACCACTACAGCGCGCCGGCACCCTCGGAGCTGCTCGACCTGGCCGCCACCGTCGTGGAGGACGGCGCCCGCGAAGGCGACACGTCCGACCACGCCGCGGCGGTCGCCAAAACCCTGCTGGCCGGTCTGGACGGCTTTTGGCGGTTCGCCGCCGGAGCGGAGCGAGCACCAGAAGCCGTCCAGGCCGGCCGGCGAAGCCGACAAGGGTTATGACCGTGCGCGTGGGAATAGCGGGCGGCGGGATCGCCGGTCTGACGCTGGCCTGGTTGCTCGACGAAAGCCATGAGGTGCTCCTGCTGGAGGAGCGGACGAGGCTCGGCGGGAACGCTGAGTCCGTACAGACTATGGCGGACGGCGGTACTCACGTCATCGACCTCGGTGTCAGGGAGACACCCGTCGAGGTGTCTCCGGTCTGGCGGCACATCGCGGCGTCGGCGGGTGTCCCGGCGGGGGATCTCGTGGCGACCACGGCTTCTCGCGTGGTGTTCCGCAAGCACGAGCATCCGGCCCTGTGGGTCTCGGCCGCGGAACCCGCCGACGTGGCACGACCGGTCACGACGGGGGGAGCGGCGTACCGGGCCATGGTCCGTTTCGCCGAGGAATCCGCGCGGTGGGAGACGGAGGGGATGTCCTGGGACGTCACGCTCGACGACCTCCTGCACGCGTGGTCGCTGCCCTCCCCCTCGGTGGAGCACCTGTTGTGCGCGCTGCCGGCTTCACTCCACGGCTGCACGCTGGACGAGGCGAGAACCCTGTCCGCCCGGGCGGTCGGCGCGACCTTCACACCGCCGGACACGGTCCCCCGGACCACGTACCTGCGATCGGGGTCCGCGTCCCTCGTCCATGCACTCGCCGCCGGCTCGCCTTCGGTCAGGCTGCGACTGGGGACCGGCTTGCGGGCGGTGCGCCAGGTCGCAGAGGGCTTCGAACTCGTGGACGGAGCGGGAGCTGTCCACCCGGTGGACGCGGTCGCCCTGGCTCTGCCGGCGGACCACGCCCTGGCAGCACTCTCTGGTCTGGCCGGCACGGGAGCCTGGCAAGCGGCACTGAACGCCGTCGCGTACCGGCAAGTGACCTACGTCCTGCACCGCGACCCGTACGGAATGCCCGAGGACCGGCGCGTGTGGTCCGCCGGCAACACGACGGTGGAGGCGGGCCGGAGCGAGACCACGACCTGGTACGGCCCCTCGCTGGGTGTCGATCTGTTCGTCAGCCAGGTCGACCACCGCGCCGGGCGGCCCCGTGCGGAACTCGCCCGCTCCTCGTTCCGGGCGACGCTCCCCACCCCGCGGGCATGCCGGGCAAGGCAACGGCTGGGCGCGATCGAAGAGGGACAGCGCCTCCTCTTCCTCGGACACTGCACGACCCCGGTGGAAACACAGGAAGCGGCCATGGCATCGGCTTTGGCAGTGGCACATCACCTCGCACCCCGCGGCCCGCGGCTACGGCGGCTGCGCAACTACCTGGAAGGCGGATGACCGATGGGACAAGGAATGCGACAAGGAAGCCGCACCATGGACTCATGGGCCCAGGTGGCCCGGCAGGTGATTCCCTGCATCGACGTGCGTGACGGCGTGGCGACCGACCCGTCCGGGATCCCGGGTCTCGCCGACCCCCTCGACGTCGTCGGCATCGCTGCCGGCTACGCGCACGACGGTGCCGGCGAGTTGTTCCTGGACGTCATCGATCCCTGGACCGCCGTCGGCTATCTGCCCGACCTGCTGCGCGAGTTGCACGGGACGGGCCTGGAACTGCTCGTCTCGGTGCAGCACGGAGTCCTGCCGACGCCCGAGGAGTGCGAGGAGTTGCTGTCCGCAGGCGCGGACGCGCTCTCGGTCAGCACCAGCATGGTCGATGAACCCGACCGCGTGGGGGACACCGCCCGCCTGTTGGGGGGCCGACGGCTCATCGGCGTCGTCAACTGCTCGGGCGACCGGCAGCGTGGATGGCGGACCGTTATTCACGGCGGCGCCACCCGCACCTCGGTGGACGCCCTCACCGTAGCCCGGCGGTTCGGTGAACTGCGCGTGCGCTCGCTGCTCGCCAACAACGTCGACCGTGAGGGCACGGGCATCGGTTACGACCTGGAACTGACCCGCGCCGCGGCCCGGGTGTCCGGGCTTCCGGTCATCGCCTCCGGCGGTGCGGGCTCGGCGGGACAACTGGCGGACGCGCTGCACGGTGGCGACGCCACTCACGTACTCGTCAACAAGGTCGTCCACAGCGGCCGGGAGACGGTGGGTTCGCTGAGCGAGAGCCTGTACCGGCACCTGCGCGGGGAAGCGGGCTGATCGTGCGGGCCGTGGCCTTCCAGGGGTACGGACATCCTGCCCGTGTGCTCCGCCTGACAGACCTCCCCCGTCCCGAGCCGGGGCCGGGCCAGGTACGGGTACGGCTGACCGCCCGTCCGATCAACCCCTCGGACCTCCTGTTCGTCCAAGGCTCCTACGGTCGCGAGGCTCGTTTCACCCCGCGACCGGACGGGGGCATCCGGGAGAGCGGCTGGGCTGTCGCCGGGTTCGAGGGGGCGGGCACCGTGGACACCCTCGGCCCCGGCACCAGGGGGCCCGCACCAGGCACCCGGGTGGCGGTCTCCGCCACGGGAACGTGGCAGGAACACATCTGCGTCCCCGGCACTTCGGTGATCCCGGTCGAGCACGGCGTCTCCACCGAGGCCGTCTGCCAGCTCACCGTGAACCCGTTCACCGCCCACCTGCTCGTGCGTGACCTCGCCCTCGATCCGGGCGCCACGCTGCTCCTCACCGCGGGTGCCTCCGCCGTGAGCCGCATGGTGATCCACCTGGCGAGCGGGCGCGGTGTCCGGTGCCTGCCCGTGGTCAGACACCGCGAACAAGCACACGCGCTGACGCGCCTGGGCGCGCGGCCCCTGACGGCCGGCTCCGCGGGCGCCCTCACCGAGGCGGTACGCGACGCCGTGGAGTGCGGCCAGGTGGACGCGGTGCTGGACGCGGTGGGCGGCGCTCTCGGCGACGCGGCTCTGCGCTCCCTCCGTCCCGCCGGACGGTTCGTCTCCTACGGCATGCTGTCCGGCCGCCCCCTCTCGGTGCGCCCCGACGACCTGGTCTTCCGGCAGGTGAGCGTGTGCGGCTTCTGGCTTCCCGCCCGTATGGAGCGCCTGGACGAGAAGGAGCTGGGCGTTCTCACCGGGGAGGTCCAGGAAGCCGTCGCAAGAGGCCTGCCCGGCCTGGAGGTCGCGGAACGCTACGACCTCGCCGACTTCCGTACCGCGCTCGAACGCACGGGGCGACCCGGACGCGCCGGAAAGGTCCTGCTCACCGGCTGACCGCAACCGGCCCCGCACATCCCGGCCAGTCGACCCAGGAGAGGAGTCGATCATGCCGTCGACGGCGCCCACGCCGAACGGCCGCACCCGTCGGCACGTCCGCGCGTGCGAGGACACCCCTACCGGCGACCTCCGCGACGCCCTGCTCCCGGACCTGTTCGCCCGGCAGGCACGGCGGACCCCCGACAGCGAGGCGCTGGTGTGGAACGGCGGCCGCTGGACGTTCCGGAAGCTGCGCGACCGGGTGTACGGCGCCGCCGCGCACCTGCGGGCTCGCGGCGTGAGCGACGGCGACGTCGTCGCCGTACTCCTTGACCACTCCCCGCAGTCGGTGGTGACCACGCTCGCCGTCCTGGAGGCAGGCGCCGTCCACCTCCCCCTCGACCCCCACACTCCCGGCGAACGGCTGGCCACGATGATTCGGCACGCGGCCGCCAGGTATGTGGTGACCCTGCCGGACGCCACTGTCCCCCCGGCTCTCCCGCTCGTCCGGGTCACCACTCGCGAACTGGAACGGGAGAGGACGGCACGGCCCAAACCGCGCCGGACCGCAGGACGGGTGGCGACGGACGCCGCGTACCTCGTCTACACCTCCGGTTCGACCGGCGCGCCCAAGGGTGTGCTGTGCCACCACCGGGGCCTGGTCCGCTTCGTGACCGCCGACCACCCGGCGGTCCCTAGGCCCGGCGACCGCTTGCTCGCCACGACCAACCCGACGTTCGACGTCTCGTACTACGAGATCTTCTGCACCTTGCTCAACGGTGCCTGCCTGGTCCTCCCGGAACCCGAAGTCCTGCTCGACACCGAGACCTTGCAGCAGTGCCTGCGCCAGCACCGCATCACCACCCTGTGGCTGGCCGCCGGACTGTTCCACGTACACGCCCAGTCGGCACCCCGCATGTTCTCCGGACTGCGCTGTCTGATGGTGGGCGGTGACTCGGTCAGCCCCGGCGCCGTCCGCGCCGTACTGGCCCACGGCGCGCCCACCACCTTGATCAACGGCTACGGGCCGACGGAGAACGGCGTCATCACCACGTCGTACACGGTCCGCGACCTATCCGACGACGCGGAACTCGTCCCCATCGGCACACCGGTGCCCGCCACCACCGTTCACGTGGTCCGGTGCGACGGCAGCCTGGCCCCGGCCGGGGAGGAGGGGGAACTGTGGACGGGCGGGGACGGTGTGGCGATCGGTTACCTCAACGACCCTGAACTGACTGCGGAGCGCTTCGTTCCCGACTGCTTCGGTGAAGATCCGCAGGGCCGCCTCTACCGGACGGGCGACATCGTGCGCCGCCGGGAGGACGGCGTGCTGGAGTTTCTGGGGCGCAGGGACAGGCAGGTGAAGCTGCGGGGCTTCCGGATCGAACTGGACGAGGTCGAGGCCGTGCTGTGCACCCATCCAGACGTCCGGGAGGCCGCCGTCGGCATACTGGGCGAAGGACTGGGGAAACACCTCGGTGCCGTCGTGGTCGCCATCCCGGGCGCTGATGCCACCGCGCTGACCACCCACCTGTACGACCACGCGCGGGACCGGTTGTCGGCGCATATGGTGCCCAGCAGGATCGTCTGCGCCCCCGACCTGCCCCTGACGGCGAGCGGCAAGGCGGATCACGCCCGCCTCCTGACCCTGCTCGCCCAGCCGGAGGCCGGTCGACGCGAGGGCCCACCGCCATACGGCGCGGATGAGAGGGCACTCGAGCGAATCTGGTGCGAGGTCCTGGGCACGGACGCCGTGGGGCGGGGGGACGACTTCTTCGCCCTGGGCGGAACGTCGTTGACGGCTACACACGTCGCCGCGGCAACCCGCCGCCACTTCGGCATCGACCCGGGGAGGGGCAGCGCCCTTGTCCGCGAGCTGCTGGGCAGTCCGACCTTCGGTGGTTTCGCAGAGCGGGCACGGCGACTCGCCGGGCAAGGGACGGCGCGGGCCGCACCCACGAAGCCGGACTTACACGCCGAGGCGCGACTGGACCGGATGCTGCCGTTCACCGGACCGCTGTCCGAATTCGGCCGCTTGGGAAGGGTATTCGTCACCGGCGGTACCGGTTTCGTCGGCGTCCACCTCATCGATCGGTTCTTGTCAGCCGGTGCGGAACATCTCTACTGCCTCGTCCGCGCACGGGACGACACGCAGGGCTCCGCGCGCGTCGCCGCCCGGATGCGGCGTTACGGCCTGGATCCACGACGCCTGGACGGCCGGGTCACGGTGGTCACGGGTGACCTGTCAGCCGAACGGTTGGGAGTGGACAGGGCAACCTGGAGGCGTTTGACACGGGAGAGCGACGTCATCGTGCACTGCGGCGCGCAGGTCAACTTCGCCTACCCCTACGAAACACTGGCTCCGACCAACGTCGGCGGTACCCGCACAGTCATCGAACTGGCGGGCATGCACCGGCTCAAGCCCGTGCATCACATCTCCACCGTCGGAGTCCTCACCGGCCTCGGCCTCGCCGGGGTCCGGCACGTGACGGAGTCCACCCCGCTCGGCCGTCCCGGCCGACTCCCGACCGGTTACACCCAGACGAAATGGGTCGCCGAGAAACTGCTGGCCCAGGCCGCGCGCCAAGGGCTTCCCACCTCGATCCACCGTCCCTCCGAGGTCACGGGTACCGGTGACCGGGGCGTGTGGAACACCGACACCCTGATGTGCGCGCTGTTCCGTACGATCGCGCAGACCGGCACGGCCCCCGACGTGCCGCTGGCGCTCGACTTCGTCCCCGTCGACCACACGGCCGACGTGATCACCAGGGTGATCACCCACGAGAAGCCCGACGGCCGCGTCTACCACATCACCAACCCCGACGTGGCACAGCTGTCCCTCCTCGTGGACCGTCTGCGTGCCATGGACTACCGGGTGCGCACGGTCGGATACCGGCAATGGGTGGCCGGAGTCGTCCGGGCGGTCGACGCGGACCCCCGGCACCCGATGACGCCATACCTCCCGCTGATCGCCGCGCCCGCGACCGACACGGACCCCGCCGTCGAGCCGGCGTATCTGACGAGCACGCTTCCCCGTTTCGGCCGCGACAACACCGACCGTGTCTCGACGGATGCCGGCCTGAACTGCCCGCCGGTCGACGCCCGGCTGATCGACCTCTACCTCGGCCGCCTCCGGGAGAGCGGATACCTCCCGCCACCGCGGGCCACCGATGGCCCCGCCGCCTGAACCGCTCACCACCCGCACCGGCGACGGCCATCCGTCGCCGACCAACCGAAGGGAATCACATGACCACCCGAAGCCACATGGACGCCAAGGCCCTGGCCGACGACGTCCGACAGAGCCTCACGAGCGAGGCCCCCGGCAGTCCGCTCACCCTGGCGCCCGTCACCGAGCCCGGCGTCCTGGAACCGCTGCGTCGTCTGGTGGCGGTCGAGTACCGGGCACACGCGGTGGAACTCGTCGCGTACGGGACCCTGCTGACCCGGTATCCGCACCGGCCCGCCGCCGAACTCTGGGTGACCCTGGCACACATCGTCCACGAGGCCACTCCCAAGTTGCGGGAAGTGGCCCGGGCCCTGGAGATGACCGAGACCGATCTGGTGGGCCGGCCGACGAAGAGCGGCGCCTACTCCTTCCACGGCGCCATGTCCTGGATCGCCGCATGCGGGAGCCAGACCGCGGCAGCCCTGGCTGCCCACACCGACATGCACGTCTACTACTCCGGCGCCACCGCCGTCGCACGACGCCTGCGGGAGACGGGTGCACCGGTGCCGCGAGAGTTCCTCGACTACTACGACGACCCCGGCGACGCCGCCCTGGCAGAACTCGCCCTGACCGTCGCCCAGGACGGCCTCGACCGGGGCGACGATCCGCAGGAAGCGCTGTTCCACGCCCACCGCATCGCAGACGCACTGCTGGACGTCTGGAAGGCCGCGGCGGCCGACACGGTCTGAGCCCGTGACACCCCGGTGCCGGGGCCGCCGCCCCGGCACCGCGTCACCTGTCCAACACCGCCTGTCCGACAAGGAGGCAACCGATGAACGGCATCGACGAACCGGCGTATGAGGTACTGCCGAGCCACCGCAGCGACCCGTTCCGCGCTCACGTGGTCCGGGCCTATGAGGACTCCCCGGGCGACTGGCAGAAAGTCCTGGGCGAGCAACTGCACTTCCAGTGGGGCGTCTTCGGCCACCCGGACTCCCCTCGCCCCGTGTCCCTCGACGAGGCGGGACGCAGGCACTTGGAACGGCAACTCGCCCTCGCCACAGGTGACGGCTCCGGCCACACCACCCCGCGACGCATCCTGGACATCGGGTGCGGATGGGGGGCGACGCTCAGACACCTCGCGCAGGTCTATCCCGACTGCCCGCGCCTGGACGGCATGAACATCAGCGCCCAGCAGCTCGCCCACTGTGCCGGCTTCGTGCGCGACGTGCCCCGGCCGGACCGTGTCCACCTGTATCTGTGCGACGCCGCCGACATCGCCGAGCTGCCCGACCGGGAGCAGCCCTACGACCTCGTGATCGCCCGGGGAGTCATCACGCACCTCCCCCCACAGGTGTACGAAACCGCAGTCGAGGCGCTGGCCCGCCGCATGCGGCCAGGGTCCCTGTTCGTCGTCTCCGAGACGCTCTACACCGAGGAGTTCCTGGACCGTGAGCCGGATCTGCCCGCGAACGCGGACCATCTGGCGCTGCGGCACCGCAAGTCGCTGCGCTACGTCACCGAGGTCCTGCGGGACGGCGGATTCCGGATCCGGGACGACCGGGTGCTGCCCTGCCCGGAGGACGCCGCCCGGTGGGTGCTGGAGCTGAAGAGCAACATCGACGTCCACTTCCCCGAGAAGGCGAGCCCGCCTCTGGAGGCGATCCGGGGCATGGCCACGGATCTGGCCGTCGCCCTGCTGCGCCAGGACGCCTCGGCCCACAGCATCGTCGCCGAGAGGAGCCCCGCGTAGGACAGCCGGTACCGGTGTCCCTTAGCACCGCGCTCAGGGGCCCGCCCGGGCGGCGGAGTGGGACTCCCGTCGGCACGGCGACGCCGTGCGCGGTCCGGTGTTTCGCTCCCGACGTTTCCGCGCGGGCCCCCGCCGGGCCGGCACGCACACCATCCCCGTCACCACGCCGGCCTCCGTCGGGGTGACGCCCCAGGACAACGACCTGACCACCCAAACGAACCAGAGGAGTCGGCGTGGCAATGCCGAACGACATCACCCCCACCCCCCTACCCCAGTATGCCCGTAGCTGGAACCAGGTATCCACCGGCCATCCCCGGACGGCCAGCATCCCGCTCCTCTTCACGGAACAGGTTGACGCCCGGCCCGAGGCAACGGCCGTGGAATGGGCGGACGGGGCATGGACCTACCGCGAGCTGGCGGTACAGGTCCGGCGCGGCGCGACGGCACTGCGGGCATGCGGAGTGGGTGCCGGGGACGTGGTCGCGGTGGTCATGCGGCGGTCACCGGCGGCAGTGGCCACCATCCTCGCGATCCTGCACGCGGGCGGGGTCTACCTCCCGGTCGGTCCGGACCAGCCCGCCGACCGGTTGACCCTGATGCTGCGCGACGCCGGAGTCCGGGTGGCGGTGCACCGCGCGGACGGGCCCGTAGAGGTACCGGACGCCACGACCGCCGTCCGCGCCGATGACCTGTTCACCGTTCCCGAGGAGGCTGATCCGCAGTGGTGGCGCGAACGCGCCGCCGGTGAGGCGGCGTACGTCATCTACACCTCCGGATCGACCGGCGCCCCCAAGGGCGTGGTGTGTCCCCACCGCGGCCAGACCAGGCTGGCCCGCGGGGCGGGGGAGCTGCGCATCCGGCCCGACGACCGCGTTCTCGCCACCACCGACCTGACCTTCGACGTGTCCTGCTTCGAGATCTTCGCCACCCTGCTGAACGGCGCCTGCCTCCTCCTCACCCAGGACTCGGACCTGCTGGACTCCAAGGCACTGGAGAACGTGGTGCGCGGCCGGCACGTCAGCGTGATGTGGCTGAGCGCGGGCCTCTTCCACCAGCACGTCCACCTCGCACCGCACCTCTTCGCCGGGCTGCGTCTTCTCATCGCGGGTGGCGACGTGCTCAGCCCCCGCGCGGTACGCGCCGTACTAGCGGAGGGCCGGCCGGGTGCCTTCCTCAACGGCTACGGGCCCACCGAGAACTCCTCCCTGTCCACCGTGTGCCGGGTGGACCACCTGGCACCGCAGGCCGAGAACGTGCCCATCGGGGTGCCGGTCGCCGGCTCGACCGCCTACGTGGTGCGTGAGGACGGCACGGTCGCCGCCCCCGGCGAGACGGGCGAGCTGTGGGTCGGCGGCGACGGGGTGGCGCTGGGTTACCTGGGCGACCCGCGCAGGACGGCGGAACGCTTCGTCGAAGACCGGTGGAGTCCCGAGGGAATACGCGGACGGCTCTACCGCACCGGCGACATGGCACGGTGGCGCGAGGACGGGGCGCTCGAGTTCCTCGGGCGGCGCGACCGCCAGGTCAAGATCCGCGGTTACCGCGTCGAGCTGGACGAGGTCGAGTCGGTACTGTCGGCACATCCGCACGTGCGTCAGACGGCGGTCGACGTCGTCGGAGAGGGGGCGGGACAGCGGCTGGTGGCCGCTGTCGTGGCGCAGGGTGGACGTGAGCACAAGGCCCTCGTGGCTCGCCTGCATGAGCATGTACGCGACCGGCTGCCCAGCTATATGGTGCCGGCGCGGATCGCCCTGGTGGACGCACTCCCCCTCACCTCAAGCGGCAAGGTCGACCGCAGGTCGCTGTCCGCCCTTGCCACGCCCGCCATGTCGGCGGCCCGTGCCGAGGCGCCCCGGGGAGAGGTGGAGGAAATCATCGCCCATGTGTGGCGCGATGTTCTCCACGAGGACACAGTCGCCCGCGACATGCGCTTCTTCGCTCTCGGCGGTACGTCGCTGCGGGCCACTCAGGTCACCGCCGCGATACGCGAACGGCTGAAGGTACCGGCCGGGTTCGGGCGTGCGATGATCCGCAGCCTGGTCGCCGACCCGTCCCTGCGGGACTTCGCCGCGACGGTGCGGGACCTGCTCGACGGCCACGAGGAGTCCGCCGGCGCGGACATCGACTTCGCGGCCGAGAGCCGACTCGATGCGGACCTGCGGTACACCGCGCCCGCGACGGCCGCTCCGCGGGCGCCTCGGCAGGTTCTGCTGACCGGCTCGACCGGGTTCCTGGGGGGCTATCTCGTAGACCGGCTGTTGCGGGAAGGCGTGGAGCGCGTGCACTGTCTGATTCGCGCCGACGATCCACCGCAGGCCCTCGCGCGGCTGGCCGCCAGGATGCGGCGCTACGGGCTCGACCCCGAACCGCTGCTGGGGCGTGTCGTCCCCGTACCCGGAGAGCTGGCCGAGCCGCACCTCGGTCTGTCCGAAGGCGAGTGGGACCGGCTGGCCCGTGAGACCGACCTGATCGTGCACTGCGGCGCCCGGGTCAACTTCGCCTACCCCTACGGCGCGCTGGCGCCGGTCAATGTGGGCGGCACCCGCACGGTGCTGGAGTTGGCGGGCGAGCACACCACCAAACCGCTCCACTACATCTCCACCATCGCGGTGATCGCCGGGTTCGGCACCGCAGGCGCCGGACACGTCGACGAGAACACCCCGCTCGACCACGCCGACCGCCTGTCCCTGGGCTATCCCGAGACCAAATGGGTCGCGGAAAACCTCGTTGCCGAGGCCGGCCGGCGCGGCCTGCCGGTGGCCGTCCACCGCCCCTACGAGGTGACCGGCACCGTGGGCCGGGGCGTGTGGAACACCGACACCATGATGTGCGCCCTGTTCCGCACCGTCGCCGAAACCGGCCTCGCCCCGGACATGGCCCTGCCGCTGGACTTCGTGCCGGTGGACTACACCGCCGACGCGATCACCCACATCATCACCCACCAGGATCCCGACGGACGCGTGTACCACCTCACCAACCCCCGCGCAGCCCGTCTGCCCCTGCTCGTTCAACGCCTGACCGCCATGGGCTACCCGGTGCGGACCGTGCCCTACGACACGTGGACAGAGATGCTCACCGACCTGACGGCACGGATACCCGACCACCCCATGGCCCCATACGTCGCCATGTTCGTCGAACCGGCTCGTGACAGCGAGGTCTCGGTCAAGCAGATGTACACCGACGGGGTCTTCCCCACCTTCAGCCGCCGCAACACCGACGCCGCACTCGCGGACAGCGGACTCGTCTGCCCGCCCGTCGACGCCGAACTGCTCGACACCTACCTGCACGAGTTCAGGCGCACCGGGTTCCTCGCGCCCCCCTCGGGGTCCACCCGCGCCGCGTCCGCTCCCGAGGCCATCGAATGACCACAGGGGCGGCGGTCGCCCAATGAACCCAGTGATTTCGGGACCTGACAGCAGCTCCGATCCGATGAGATCCGATGGTGGCTGGCAACAGGGTTAGATGACACCCGAGGTCCGATGCGGCGGGGCAACAAGGGTGGTCACCGCCCCGCCGGGGCGGCCACGAAGACCGACGACGTACGCACCGCGTACCTGGAAGGCCGCTCCATCGCCGCCCTCGTCCGTGACCATGGTGTCAGCTGCGGTGCGATCCGTACCGCCGTCGCCGACCTCCTGCCCGACCACACCGCCATCGGGGAGGACGTGTCCGCCCCGGAGCTGCCAGTCATCGGATTTTGCTGCGAGATCCCGCCAGGCGGGCGGATCACATGCTGCCGAAGAACCGCGTCCACCAGGTGGGCCGCGCTGCGAAGTGCTTGAGCGCGCTGGGGCCCTCGTAGTCGCTCGGTGCGTCCGGCGCCGGGAAGTCCACGCTCGCGCGCACCTGGTCCGCATCCCAGGTCCTGTCCCTGGACGCGCTGCGAGGGGCCGTCAGCGACGACGCGGGCGACCAAGACGCGACCGGCGACGCCGTCGCCGCCCTGCACCTGCTCCTGGAGGCGAGGATGCGCCGCCGGCTGTTCACGGTCGTCGACGCCACCAACGTCACGGCCGCCGCCAGGAAGCCGCTCATCGCTGCCGCCAAGCGCCACGACATGCTCCCCATCGCGGTCGTGTTCACCACGCCCGGCAGCATCTGCATCGAGCGGCAGGGCCCGCGGCCGGCGAACCGCACGGTGCCGGAAGAGGTGGTCGCCCAGCAGCACGACGACATGTTCGCCTCCCGCCGCACCCTGAAGTCCGAGGGCTTCCCCGAGATCGTCTGCTCCGACAGCCTCCACCGGCTCGTGCCGTACCTGGAGCGCCTGAGCGGCACGCGGCAGGCAGACCTCGGACTGGACGGCAGCGACGGCCTCGGTGAGCTGAACCTCGTGAGCCGCACGTTCGGCGAGGAAATTCTGCCGCTGTGGCAGTGGAAGCCCGGCTCGGACGCCGCCGGCGGTGACCGCGTCGCGGAGATCCGCCTCGGTCAGCAGTACCTCACCCTCGCCCTGCGCACCGACGTGAACGGCGAGGGCGACATCGGGTTCGACGTCGCGGTGCCGTGCCCGCACGACGACGAATGCACCGGCCACGCCTGGGCGCCCGCCTACAGCGTCACCTGCCTCGCCGGGCGCTCAACGGCGACCTGGACGACGACGAGGACATCGTCTGCACCGTCCACGGAGCCAACGACGGCGACGACCAGGAGGACTGCGCCGACCTCGAAGCGCAGGCCCTGGAAGCGATCAGCGGATGACGACCACGACCCCCGCGTGCGGCTGCGACCAGACCGTATTCCGGTGCGGCCGGTGCGGCATCGAACACACCGCCACCACCGAGACCGACTACCTCAAGGCCGTCGGCGTCCACGGTGACGCCCACCTGGTGTGGGACCGCCTCAACCCGATCGAACGCGACGGCCTCGCCTCGATCTTGCGCACCATCCTGTCCGCGCCGGAGCTCACCGCGGAGCTCCTGGCGCTCGCCGACCGGCAGCCGACCGAAGGCGAGAGCAGGTGAGCCGCGCCACCGACGGACTGCACCCGCACCCGCTCACCCCGGCCGACCTCCCACCCAGTGAGGACTGGTCCCTCGGCTGCCCCGAGTGCCACCTGCCCATCCAGGGCGGGGGCGCCGGCCTCACCGCGCACCGCCGCACCGTCCACAACCCCCGCCGTGACTACGGCGACCGCCGCACCCCCATCACCATCCGGCTCGACTTCTGACAAAGAGGCCCCCATGGCCGTCCAGACCGCTCAGGCCAACACCTTCACCGCGCTCGACACCTGCTTCACCGCGGAGCTCAGCACCCTCATCGGCAGCGAACCGCCGCGCGGCCTCACCCCGACCCGGTTCATCGACCTGGTCGAAGAGGTCCGCGACGTCCTCGCCGACTCCAGCCTCGGCAACTTCCAGGATGCCAGCGACGACCTGGACTCCGCCGCCACCTACCTCACCGACGCACTGACCGAGCCCGGCGCCGACCAGCCCGCGCTCCTGGCCCGCGCGCGGACCCACCTGCGCGACGCCATCGAGACAGCCAGCTGACCCCTGAGTTGAGGGCACTCTGTGCCGCCCCGGCGGACCCCGCACCCGCCCGGGGCCGGGGCCGGGGCGGTCGCAGTGGCCCCTCAACACAGAGAGGAGATGGACGTCATGCCGCTGCCCTACTTCGAGGTGGACGTCCCAATACGCAACACCCAGACGCCCGGCCTCAAAGGCGTGCACGTCTTCACCGGCTGGGCAGACAGCCGCAGCGCCGCCGTCAAGGCCGCGCACGAGGTCTACGACGCGGCGCGCGCCGCCGCCGAAGCAGGACGCGAGATCCCCCACGCAGGTCCGGACGGCTGGTGCGCCTGCGGATACCGGCCCGGCTGGGAACTCGACTGGCCCGCCGCGAAGGCCGGCCCCTGGAGGAGCCCATACAGCTGGCTCAACTCCAAAACCTCCGAGATGTAACTCTGCCCCGGGACGGCCGCCATCGGCCTGGTAACCACGTCGACCGCCCCGGGCCCACCCAACCCGTACAAGACGAGAGGGAGATCCTCAGTATGGACTCCGTCCTGCACGCTTCGGGCCGGATCGGCCCGCGCACCCTCCTGATCACCACCGCCGCCGTGCCACTGACCGGCTGGGCGGTGCACGCCGTCGCACTGCACAAGAAGCTCGCGGCCACGAAGCGCGACCCGCTGACGGGCCTGCTGCGCCGCGACGCCTACACCGCCCGCGCCCGCCAGCTCCTGGCCCGCCACGGCGACAAGGCGACCGTGGTCATGGTCGACGCCGACCACTTCAAGCAGATCAATGACGTCATGGGCCACGCGGCCGGGGACAGGGTCCTCGCCGCGATCGGTGCCCGGCTCACCGCATGGGCGGGCCCGCGCGCGTCCGTCGGCAGGCTCGGGGGCGATGAGTTCGCCGTGGTCCTGGAGCTGCCCTCCGACCGCCGCACGCACCGCCTGGAGCAGCTGGTCCGGATGCTGCACACGCCGGTCGTCCTTGACGAGGGATGCACGGTCAACGTCGCCGCTTCGGTGGGCGCCGCGACGCCGGACGTGCTCGGCTCCCGCGACCTGACCGTGCTCCAGAGGGCCGCCGATGCCGCCCTCTACTGCGGCAAGCACTCCGGCCGCGCGGCCTTCGCGACGGCGCAGCACGTCACCGTGCCGTCCATCAACGGCCGCCGAGTCGGCCGTCCGGGCACCAGCGTGTGGGGGCGGGCCGCATGAGCACCGCAGCCCGGCCCGAGGACGATCACGCGCTCGCCTACCCTGAGCCGCCGGCCTCTCCGCTCTGGCATCGCCACGGCACTGCGAAGGCCCGGCCGCTCACGCCAGCTGAGCAGAAGCGCAACTGCGAGCTCCTGGTGCTCGCGCAGCGCACCCCCCGACCCGCTCCCCTCGCCCCACCGTGACCCTGGCGGAGGCCAACTAATGGAGGCCAAGCACTGCGCCGTCGACGGCTGGGTCGACGCCATCCCCGCCCCCGGCCGCCGCTCGGGCACGGCCGCCTTCGACCTGATCGTCCAACCCGCCGACATCGACACCGGCGCCGACGACGCGCCCGACACGGTCGTCTCCTGCATCAGCGGCGACCCCCGGATCACCCACGCGCTGCTGACCGGCATACAGCCCGGCGACCTGTTGCGCGTCACCGGCACCCTGGTCCCGCCGCAGGCGCCCGGCGGGGGCGCCCACCTCACCGTCGACGCCCTGGAGGTCCTGGACACCGCGCTCATCCCGGTCCTGAGTGACATGGTCCTCGACCGGTACGCGGGCTACGTCGTCGTTTTCGACGGAGACCACGACCAGGTCCCCGTCTTCACCGCGAGCGGCCGGTGGGTCGGCATGGCCGACAACCCTGACGCCATCGCCACCCTCATCGACATCGACGAGCGCGTGAAGGGCGGTGACGACCGATGACCATCGGCGCACCCTCCCGCACCGTCCTGGAGCGCTTCCCCGTTGGCACCCCCGAGGCTCCTGGCCCGCCGACGCCCAGCGTGCTCAGGGCCTCGACGCACACGTCGTGATGTACCTGCATACCGACCAGTTTCTCGTGGTCACCGACACCACCCACTGATCCACTCCACCGAGGGGTACACATGACCGAGACTGAGACCACCCGCTACACCGCCGACGTAGTCGCCCTCGCGTCCGGTACGCCGGGCAGCAGCGTCCACGCGGTGGGTGGCCCCCCGGAGAGCTGGATGACCAGTTTCGGCCCGGGCGGAGGCCGGGCGGGTTGCGGTGCTGCCCATTGCCGGTCGCGGGAGGGACGAGGCCTTGCTGTGGTGGCGGAGCTCTCTTCCAGTGCGGTGGGCGCGAGCCGACCCCCATCGGTACTTCCTCGTCTACGGCACTCCCGTGCCCGGTTACCACGCCCCGGACGACGTCACCGGGATCGCCTCCGAGATCATGGCGACACTGCTCGACGCCTGCGCGAAGCTCCCGGCCCGCGCCTCGGCCGAGGTCGACGACCAGCCCTTCGACCGCCACATCGAGGCCCACGGGCAGTGGGCGGGCGAGCACCCGGCCACGCCCGCCCAGCTCCACCGCGCTCTCTCCTTCTGGACCCGACTGCACGGGGTGCTCTCGCTCGAACTGGCGGGTCACTTCACCGGGATGGGCTTCGACGCCGACGCCTTCTTCGAAGCGGAGTTGGAAGGACTGCTCGCGCCGGCCTGACCTGTTTGCCGGTCTTCTGCCTCCCGGTCCGCCGGTAGGCCTGGCGATGCCTGCCGCGGCACTGCTTGAGGCGGTTGATGCACCGCTCGACGGCGTTGCGCTGCTTATAGGTTTCACGGTCGAAAGCCGGTAGCCCGCCATTCCGGTTGCCCCAACGTAGCCGGTGGGCGCTGGTCAGCAGGAACAGGGATCACCGCTCGGATGCCGCGCTTGCGCGAGTGCTCGCGGATCGCGCGGCAGGAGTACGCGTTGTCGGCCAGGACCGGTCCGGCCTGGTGCGAGGCCGTCCTCTCTGCTGGAGCCGATCTGTTCGTAGTCGCGTGTCACGAGCGTGTCCTCGCGGCTCACGCGAGGACGGCCTTGCCGAGGTACTCGGGGATCCTCGCCGCCGTCGGCTCCTCCGTCCGGTTCCTCGTCGTACTGACCGAGGAACCGGGTAAAGCCCCGGTCGACCTGGCCCGGAAGGCCGGCGTACCGCGCCGCGCGGTCACCGGCCAAGGGGCAGACCCGGACATGAGCGCGGGTCTGGGGCGTATGCGGGGATTGTCAGGCGGTGACCTTGCCGAAGATGTGGTTGGCGGGAGCGTCGGGGTCATTGCCGTAGAAGAACTCTTCGAGTGCCTGGTGGAACTCGTCACGGTCCAGACCGCCGGAACCATCGAGGTCCAGAGCGGCGAAGACGGCGGCGCAGTCCTCGCCGGGGACGGCGGCGACCGAGTCGAACATCTGCTGGAACTCGGCCTGGTCGATCTTGTCGTCTTCATTGAGGTCGACGAGATCGAAGAAGCAATCGGTGATCGGCGCAATCTGCTTCGGGTAGAGGGCGCGGTCGGTCAGGACATTCTTGAAGCCTTCGGTCATCTCCCGCACATCGACCTTCCCGTCACCGTCCTGATCCATCGGGGCGATGACGTTCGACCAGAACTGGTCCATTCCCTCGGTGAGCCGGCGGACGGTCCCGGCATCAGGGCTGGTCTCGCGGGCGCTGATGTAGCGCTCGCTCATCTGGCGGACGTCACGCTGGGTGATGAACCCGTCACCATCGACATCGGCGCCCCTGAACCACTGGCCGTACTTGAGATCTTGCAGTGCAGTCATGACTGCGCACCGTATTCACGCAGTCACCGACACGCAAACCTACGAGTGGAACCTCGGCGTCGGTCAGACCTGCCGACCCGGCGTCCGACGAGCGTGAGCTCGGCAGACTCGCCGATCGTCGAGCCGGCTTCGGCTCAGTGTTCGAGGTGTGGTGGTGTGAAGGCCAATACCTCCTCGACCGGCCCGTCGTAGGCCTCGACCTCGACAAGAGCACTGTGCGCACTGGGGCCCTGGGACAGCCGTGAGCACCCGCGGTCCCGGGTGAGGGTGTTCGGGTTGCCGTGGCGGTCCAAGGTTCCGCTCCGGCCCGGCTGGGCCGGATCCCACCATGCTCCGGTGGACAGCTGGATGACGCCGGGCATGACGGCGTCCGACAGAATCGCGCCCGCCAGACAGCCGCCTCGGTCGTTGAAGACGCGCACGATCATGCCGTCCTCGATCCCGCGTGCTGCCGCATCTTGCGGGTTGATCGTTACGGGCTCGCGGCCGTGGATCTTCGACTTGCGGCTGTGGCCGCCGTTGTCGTACTGGCTGTGCAGGCGTGAGGCAGGCTGATTCGAGATCAGGTGCAGCGGGAAACGGTCCGCCAGGTCGGCGTGAAGCCACTCCACAGGTTCGAACCACGTCGGATGTCCGGTGCAGTCGTCGTAACCGAACGAGTCGATCTCCTGGGAGAAGATCTCGATCCGGCCCGACGGCGTTGTCAGAGGGAAGCGCTGCGGATCGGAGCGCAGCGCTTCGAAGCTGCCAGGAAAAGGCCCGCTGAGTGCGGGCAGTTCGACACCGGAGGTGCGTTGCCAGAACTCGTCGAACTCAGGCAAGGCCGCGTCGTCACCGAGGTTCGCCCGTGTCCGGGCATAGAGGTACCGGACCCATTCGATCTCGGAACGCGCCTGGGTGAACTCGTGCTCGTAGCCGAGCCGGGCAGCCAATGCGGCGAAGATCTGGTGGTCGGTGCGTGCCTCGCCGGCCGGGTCACGGACCTTCGGCATCGCGACGAGGTGCGGGTCGGAGAATCCCGCGGCGAAGTCGTCACGCTCCAGACTGGTCGCGACGGGAAGCACGATGTCGGCGAACTTCGCCGTGGCATTCCACCAGGCTTCATGGACCACCACCGTGTCCGGGCGCTGCCAGGCTCGGGTGAGGCGGTGGAGGTCCTGGTGGTGGTGGAAGGGGTTTCCCCCGCACCAGTAGATCAGGCGCAGGTCCGGCAGGGTCAGGCGCTGACCGTCGTAGTCGATGGTCGCACCCGGTTCCAGCAGGGTGTCCGCGATCCGGGCGACCGGAATGAAGTCCGCAACAGGGTTCGCCACCCGCGGCATCGACGCCACGGACGGGCGGCCCGGGGCGACACCGGTCGCGTCCATCGTTGCGTACCCCGCGCCCCAGCCGCAGCCGGGCCGGCCCAGCGAACCCGCCATGGCCGCCAGCACGAGCGACATCCAGATCGGCTGCTCACCGTGGTCCGCCCGCTGTATGGCGTAGTTGACCATGATGAGGGAGCGCTGTGTGGACAGGCGGCGGGCGAGATCGGCGATCGTGTCGCGACTGATGCCCGTGATCCTCGCGGCCCAGTCGGCGTCCTTGACGATGCCGTCTACGTCGCCGGTCAGATAGGGAGCGAAGCGGTCGAACCCCTCGCAGCAGCGGGTGAGGAAGTCCTCGTCGTACCACTCGTTGACCAGCATCGTGTGTGCGGTGCCGAGCATCAGGGCGGTGTCGGTGTTGGGAACGATCGGCAGCCACTGGGCGTCGAGGAATTCTGCGGTGTCACTGCGGATCGGGCTGACATTGACGAACCGCACCCCGGCTTCGCGGCACTTCCGCTGCAGGTCCCGCGTCTGGTGTCGGGCCAGCCCGCCAGGGTTGATCTGGCTGTTCTTCAGTGCCAGCCCCCCGAACGCCACCACGAGCTCACAGCTCTCGGCGATCTCGTCCCACATCGGCATCCGGGACTGGTAGCTCCACGGAGCCCCGCCGATCACATGCGGAAGGATGACCTCGAGAGCGGCGGTGCTGTACGTATTGCGCGAGTCGGTGTAGCCCCCGCCCAACGCCAGGAACCGGTGGAGCTGACCCTGCGCATTGTGGAACCCACCCGCGCTGGCCCAGCCGTACGAGCCGCCGAAGACCGCGCCGTCCCCGTGCTGGGCGCGCACCCGGCGCACTTCCTCGCTCACCAGCGTGAGCGCGTCGTCCCAGCTGACTTCTACGAAGCTGTCCGCACCTCTGGCCGTTCCAGAGGCGCGCGGCAAGCCGTCGAGCCACCCTTTGCGCACCGCGGGACGCAGCACCCGCGCACTGTCCTCAGCAGCCGTCACCATGCCCGGGCCGATCGGCGACGGCGCGGGGTCATCACGCCGGGGCTCGATGCGTACCAGCTGACCCGAATCGACCACGGCTACGAAACTGCCCCAGTGCGTCGCAACCGGCATGCGTCGTTCCACCGCGCATCAACTCCATCCCTGAAGTCTCTCCGGATCTCGGGCAACGGCCGCTACTCCACAGGGAATCCGAGCCAGTCAGCGGTCCGCAGGACACAGACTCCCCCTGGGGGATGCCGCCCAACCCTGACAGTGCGTACGACCGAGAAGGCACGTCTTGCGCCGCGCGGGCCGTTGCTCTGCCGTTTGACGTCTTGCTGCCGTCCGGATTGACCAATGCGACGGTGATACCAGCCCTGTCCGCAGCCTCCTCGCCGAAGCGCCGGACGACGCGGTCAAACTGGTCGTCTGCGACGCCGTCTTCAGCGCCGACGGTGATCTGCTGGACCTGCCGGCGTTCGACCAGGCGTGCCGCGAGCACCAAGCCGTCCTGTACCTGGACGAGGCCCATAGTCTCGGCGTACTCGATGCGACCGGAAAAGGACTGCACGAGCACTTCGGGATGCCCGGGTCACCCCTCGGTCTCACCATGGCGACACTGAGCAAAACCGTGCCTTCCGCCGGAGGTTTCCTGGCCGGTCCCGCCTCCCTCGCGCCGAGTCCTGCCGTCAACGGAGCGTCATGGTTGTCCCCCTTGCTCTGGCCAGTGGGCAACCGCAAAGCAACACGCCTGCGTGTGAACATCACCGCTCGGCCTTCCACCGGAGCTCGACCAAGCGCTCTCCACGTTCGCAGCGGCATTCCATTCTTTGTGACAGCTCCGCCGGTGCCACCGTATGCGCTCACCTCGACATGTTCTCGGCCACCGCCGCTCCGAAAGCATCGACATCTCTCTCGGTGGTGTCGAACGAACACATCAGACGCACTTCCCCCCGACTTTCGTCATTGGTGTAGATCGTGTACCGGTCCAGGAGGCGGGCGAGGACCGTCCGGGGCAGCACGGCGAATACCGAATTGGCCTCGACGGGCCGGGTGACCGTCACTCCGTTCAGGCCGGAGAGCAGAGAGCCGAGTCTCGCGGCCATGGCATTCGCGTGGGCCGCGTTATGTTTCCAGAGGTCTCCTTCGAGGAGTGCTTCGAACTGCACGGACAGGAAACGCATCTTGGACGCGAGATGGGTGGAGCGCTTGCGCAGGTACGGCAGCCCGGAGACCCGGGACGGGTCGAGTATCACTACGCATTCGCCGAACAGGAGGCCGTTCTTGGTGCCGCCGAACGACAGGATGTCGATACCCGCCTCAGTCGTGCAGGCCGACAGAGGCACGCCCAGGGACACGGCCGCGTTGGCGAGTCGCGCACCGTCCATGTGGACGGCCAGGCCGTGGGCGTGCGCGCATGCGGAAAGAGCGCGAACCTCCTCGGGGGCGTAACAGGTGCCGAGTTCTGTGGCCTGTGCCAGGGAGAGAGCTTGCGGCCGAGCGCTGTGAACGTCACTCGCCGCCTCAACCGCACGGCCGACCAGCCCGGGTCTGATTTTCCCGTCCCGAGAGGAAAGTTCGAGCAGTTTCAGCCCCGCGACGTGCTCGGGGGCTCCTCCCTCGTCCTCGGTCAGGTGGGACTGTTCTGCACAGAGCACGGCTCCCCAGCGGTCGGTGACGGCCTGCAGCGCTATGAGGTTGGCTCCCGTCCCGTTGAAGACGGGAAATGCTTGGGCGGCCGGTCCGAAGTGCCGGCGGAAGGTGTCGTCCAGCCGGGTGGTGTAGTCGTCCTCGCCGTAGGCCTGTTGATGCCCCCCATTGGCAAGGACCAGTGCGGACAGGATTTCCGCGTGGGCGCCCGAGCAGTTGTCGCTGGTGAACTCTCGCCAATCGGGGTCGTGGCGGAGAGTGGCGTCCGTGGAGGGCAGCGGGGAGGTCGGGCACACCCTGGAGAGGGACGGCACCCGACCTTCTCGTACGCCTTCTCTTCAACCACCGTCGACGTAGGTCCAGTAGGGGTCGATGAGAGACCCCAACTGCCGGGCAGTGTGGAGAATACGATCCGGTTCCTCGCCCTGGGCCAGTCCGTACTCGAGTACTTCCAGGGTTCCCGCGGCGATCTCGGGGGGCGGCTTGTCGCCCCAGGAATCCAGGTAGGCGAGCACGGGCTCGGGCACGTCCGTCAGCTGCCGGGAGGCGGCGGAAATGCGAGAGAAGAGGGTGCACCAGGTCGAGAGGTCCGTGTGCAGGTAGAGGGCGGCTTCGGCCGGCCCCGCCTGGGTGCCCATCCAGGTGAGGTCGCGTACCACCCGGAACAGCCCCTGGTCGACCGGGACCAGGGGAATGTCGACGGCGCGGATGCCGACCGTCGGAGCCGCCTCGCGTAACAGGCCGCGGGCGGTCGCGATGGTGTGCAGGACGAAGGAGAACAGGGTCGCCGGTGTCTCGTGGCGGTGTCGCGACGCCAGCAGGGCATAGGTGGAGAGTTCGGCTTCCTGGCACTGATATTCGGCGAGCAGCATCCTTTTGAAGTGGTCCCTTCGGATCTGCCCGTCCTGTGCCAGCGTGACCAGTTGATTTCCGCTGACGAACCGCTCGACGTCGGGCTTCATCGCTTCGATCATCTGCTCGGGATTCATACGGTTCTCCTTGATGGGTCCTGAGGGTGCGGGGGGTGGCTTCCGACGAGATGCGCTTATCGAGACCGTGTCCCGTGCCGTGGTGACGAGACGACCTCGCTGAAGCACATGCCGGACGCGGCCGGTGGCGGTGATGTCGGTGAAGGGGTCGCCTTCGACGGCGACAAGGTCCGCTGTCGAGCCGGGGGTGACGGTGCCGAGGTCAGGGCGGTCGAGGAGTTCCGCCGCGACACACGTCGCCGCTCTCAGGGCGCGCAGGTGGGTGTAGCCGTGGGCCAATAAGGCCGGGAACTCCCGCCAGTTCTCGGTGTGCGGGAACATTCCCGCGTCGGTGCCGAAGGCAGTTTTCACGTTCGTGCGCGCCGGCCGCAGCAGGCCTTCGCGCAGCGTGTCGGCGTACTTACGATAGTTCTGCCGGATGACCGCCATGGAGGCGTCCCAGAAGTCGTCGTCATCGAGCCGTTCCAGGAAGTAGGTCTGGGCATAATGGGTGGGCACCAGGAAGGTGCCCGCGTCCTCCATGACCCCGTAAGTGGAGGCGGTGGCGAAGCAGCCGTGTTCCACGCTGCGCACTCCCGCGGTGACGGCGCGCAGCACCGCGCGGTCGGTAAAGACGTGTGCCGCGCAGGGCAGTCCCAGGTCATCGGCCGTCGAGACGATGGTGTGCACCTCCACACGCGAGTAAGAGGTGCTGGTGGGGCTGTCGACCGACGAGGAGAAGCCGCCGCCGCCCGCGAACTTTATCCAGTCGGCTCCGGCACGGGACTGTTCGCGTACCGCGCGGCGCAGTTCGTCGACGCCTTCGGCCAGGGTGCCGATCTGGGTTCCGTAGCGCTGGGCCAGATCGGGTTCTTTGTCGCCGTGGCCGCCGCGGGGGGACAGGATGTTGGGCGCCGCGATGATGTGTGGCCCTTCGATCAATCCGTCCTCGACGGCTGCGCGCAGCGAGACGTTGAGGGGGAGGTGAGCGCTGCCCAGGTCGCGGACGGTGGTGAACCCGTTGTGCAGCAGGGCACGCAGGGCCGGTACCGCGGTGAGGGTCTGGTAAGCGGAGGGAGCTGTTTCCGCACTCTCGTCCAGGACGTGGACGTGGCAGTCGATGAAACCGGGCAGGAGCGTGCAGCCGGGCATCTCCAAGACGTCCGTCTCCGGGTCGGGGCGGAGATCGTGGCCCATCTCTTCGATCCGGCCGTCGCGCAGAAGGATGGACACGTTGTCGACCGGTGCGTCCGCGACAGCGTCCCAGACACGGTCGGGGCGCAAAAGGAGATCTCGGTCGGGGGGTGTGTGCACGGGTACCTCCGGAGACGGCGAGGGCGAGAGGCAAGGGTGTCCGGGCGGTCGGTGCCGGCGCTCGCGGCTGGGGCGCGCGGCGTCAGGGTGTGGGGAGCGGTGTGTAGCGGGGGTCGTTCCAGACATCTCCTGGTCCGGGATTTCCTGGTTCGGGGCGGGCGCCGAGTTGGCGCAGGACTCCCCAGGCGGCATTGAGGCCGGAGGCCAGGGCATGGTTGAGCCAGCCGGGAGACCAGGAGGTGTCGTCACCGGCCAGGTACAGCGCGTTCGGAGGTTCACCCGGTACGGCCGGCGTGCCGGTGAAGTCCTTCATGAAGTGAGCGAACAGATCCCGTTGGTAGGGGTAGTCGCCCGGACACGACCAACGGCTCAGGCCGCGGAAGTTCCTCTCGTTCTCCCATGAGATGGTCACGGCTTCACCCGTGCGGGTGTGTGTACGCAGGTCGTCCGCCACCTCGGGGTGGATGTCCGCGAGGTCGCGGACGAAGAGGGCGATTCGTTCCTCCACGGTGGAAGGGGCGATCTTCATGGCGTCCTGGGCCCAGGTGAAGCTGAGGTCCAGCACGCCGCGGCGTCCGCGAGAGCCTCGCGGGGGCCCATAGTCCATGGTGTAGACGGCACGCGGCAGGCGGTCGGTGAGGGTGACCCCATCCATGGACGTCTTCGTCCAGAACGGGTGGTCGACGACGAGTGCGGTCTTGGAGGACTGCCAGTAGTGGAGTCGGCGGACGGCCCGCCACAGCCGGGGTCCGAGCACGGGGACGCGGGCAGAGGTGGAACGCACTTCCACACGGGTTTCCAGAAGACGCAGCTGCGGAGTGAACACGGCGGCCGCGAATCGTTCATCGCGCCCGTCCTCGCTGTGCACCACGACGCCGTGTCCGGGGTCGGGTTCGACCTCCAGGAGACGCACGGCGGGTCGCAGCGCTCCCCCGTTCATCGCCTCCACACTGCATGTCCGCCCTCGCGGGTCGATGGTGCGGTGGGCCCAGAAGCCCTCGGCGAGCCGGCTTATGCCGTCAGGCGCGTACAGGAGACTGCTGCCCTCGGTGCAGAGCAGCAGCCGCAGTATCTCCATCGTGCTGAGTTGGAAGAAGGAGTCCCAGACGGCCGGCCCTACTCCGGCGGTGCCGAGAACGCGCGCCTGATCGTGGCTGAGGCCCACAGCGTCGGGTTCACGCAGGAAGCGGTAGAAGGTCCACAGGTCGAACCGGGTCAGTACGTCGCGCCAGCGGCGGCGTACCGCGTCGAGGTCGCGCGCCGCCAATTCCCGCTGGATCTGGTGGAAGCCGATCCGGGTGAGTGCCTGCTGCCAGCGCGTGTGTGCCTCTCGGAACACTTCGTGGCGGCCGTACAGGTCCTCGATCTCTCGTGCGGCATATTGTCCGCCGTCGACGTCGAGCACCGTCAACGGTGTCGTGGGAGCCGCGTAGTTGTCCCGGAACGCTTCCAGTCGAACCCCGAACGTTTGAGCGTAATGGCGCAGCAGCCGCGCCGTTTCCGGAAAGCGCAGACAGCCCAGTTCCACGACCGCGCTGTCCTCCTCGCGAAGACGTCGGGTGTACATGCGACCGCCGAGGCGCCGCCCGCCCGGCCCGTCCGCGCTCTCTTCGGCCTCGTACACGACCGGGCGGCACCCCGCACGCGCCAGCTCGTACGCGGCGACCAGTCCGCTGCCGCCGGCGCCGATGACGGCGACAGGCGTTCCCTGGGCATCCTCGGGCAGGCGGCCCATGCGTCGGCCGCCGGCGACGTGGGCGGCGTAGTCGAAGGGGAAGTCCACCTGAAGGTCGGTGGCGGGCGGCGGGGTACTTTGGCTCATCACTGACTCCAGGGCAGGTCCGCAGGTAGGTTCCAGGTGTGTACCGGATCGGCGCGTTCGGCCAGTCGCGCGTACCGCACGGTCAGGTCGTGCAAGGGGGGCAGTCCTGGCTCAACCCTGCTTCCGGCGTCCGGAACCGCTTCGGCAGGCTGCTCGGCCCGTACCGTCGGCGACTCCGAGGTGGCGGTCCCGCCTCCGTGCAGTTCCTCCCACCGTCCTCCCGACGTGGCGGCCGTCCGGTCCGTCGGCAATGCCGCGCCCTCTTCGCGCGGTGCCTCTCGTCGCCGGTTCAGCACCTCAAGAGCCCGCTGCTGCCACCACGCTCCTGTGCGGCCCGTGGCAACCCGCTCGTGCAGGAGGTTCAGCATCGTGTCCGCCTCGTCGGCGTCCACCTCCGCCATGATCAGCCCTTCCCGGGCCTGGGGCAGGAGCTTTCGCACCAGAGCGCCGGCCTCGTGTTCCTGAGGAGCTGATCCCGGCGAAGGCCACCACAAAGACGCGCGCAGGCCGTCACGCGCAGCTCGATAGAAATTGGCCTTGGCGCAGGCGAAAGGCAGGCAGTGCGCCACGTCGCGCCCTCCCGCGGCCAAGAACAGGGTCAGGCCGACCAGGAAGGCCGTGTTGGCCGCCATATCCAGTGGAGTGGGTCCCGAGGGCAGCGCCCTGAACTCGATGCGCAGGTGTCCGAGCGGGTCATAGACCGGGCGGTTCCATGACCACACCGTGCTCAGGTGCAGGCGGAGCTCTTCGAGGGACGGATACGGTGTTCCTCCCCGGTCGCCGGCCTCATGATCCCGGTTGCGTGCCGGAAGCAGGACGTCGTGAGCATGGACGGCTTCCTCGAACCCGGCGAGAGGACCGCCCCGCAGCCATGCCCGGCCGAAATCCACTCGGGGGCGCGGAATCCCGGGACGGGCGTTGCCGCGATCGCCGAAGCCCTGCTCGTACAAGAGAATCCGTGCCTCCTGCACTCCCCTGCGCCCCAGGGGAAAGGGGGAGTTGCCCGCCGCGGCCAGGACGGGGGCCGTGGCGAGCTGAGCGGCGTTGAAGGTGTGCAGGAAGCGGTCCCGGGTCACCGTCAGGTGGACCTGCCAGGAGCAGGCGGCCCCTTGGACCGCTACGGAGTCCGCCCGGAGCACTCCCTCCCTTCCCTCCGCCACGCGGAGGGTGAACGGGGTGGGGCGACGCCGGGCCCAGGCCCGCTCCAGGGCGTGGAAGCGCGGCGCCGGAGTCAGTGCGTCCGTCGTCACATCCGCCGAGGTCAGCGTGGGCAGCGTCCCGATCGGGACTGCCCTTGCTCCGTGGTGCGGCAGAGACCGGGCGGTGATCTGATGCAACATGTGAGCCGCCTGCTCGGCCACAGCGGTGAACGGACGTCCAGCGAGTGGAACGGGTTCCAGGTTCGCCTCGAGGTTGAAGCGCGCCACCTCCAGGGCCATCCGATCGTCCTGAAGAAGCTCGCGCACGGCCACGTTGACCGGGGCCGGACCACCCCTCTCCCCGATGAGGGATGTCTCCAGCTCCGCACCCAGAGTGGCGGGAACCGCTCCGAATTCCGGGTGGTCCACCACCTTTCTCAGCGTGGAAAGACAGTCTTCCAAGCGGGCGCGGAAGTGCGCGTGGTCCCGTTCTGTGAAAGTCACCCGTCCGACGTCGCTGCCCACGCCCGCTCCTGTGTGTTTCCCGCGTCCCGATGTCCGGCATGACTGCCATGCCCGTGTCCGTCAGCTGATCGTGGCAACCGCCCGCCACCAAGCTCTGAGCGTCGGCTCCATCCGAACCGCGCTGCGCGTGACCCACTGGTCGGGCTCGTGCTGCGCCCGGCCGTACTCGATGACCTGCAGCACGCCATCCGCCACCTCCGGTGGGTTCTCCCGGTAGGCGCCGATGTACTCCACCGCGGCCTCAGGCACCTGCTCCGCCTCGCCGAGCACGTCGGCGAGGACCGCGCAGGTGTTGCACCACAGGGTGAAGTCGGTACGTGCCAGGAGAGCTGCCTCCGCCGCCCCAGCGTGAAGAGCCACCCAGGAGATGAACTCGGTGAACTGTCGCACCGGTTCCAGCCGGGGAGCACGACGCATCTCATCGGGTGACATGCTCAGAGCCGGCGCGAGACCGGCCACCATCCGGTGACGTGCCTGCATCAGCTCATGACCGACGAAGGAGAAGAACCCGCCGGGCACTTCGTGCGGATACCGGGCCAGCAACAGGCCATAAGCAGCGAGCTCGGCTTCCTGCGACTGGAACTCAGCGAGAGCGAACCTCCGTAAATGCTCCTCCTCGATCATCCCTTCCCGGGCCAGGGACAGGAACTCGTTGGCGCCGAGATGTTCAGGGACATTGATTCCCACAGTGTCAATGAACTCGGTCGCAGGTGGCATAGAAGTATCCTTCAGTCGGGGAACGACACATCGCGTTTCGGTGCGACTCCGCGGTTTCCAAGGACACAGAGCCGTCGTGCGGTGATCATAATCGCCGCAATAATCAAGTAAATTGACTCACGCACCGGAACACCTACCCGCGAGGTGCGTCTCAAGCACACGAGCTGGGTTCCTTGCGGGCACGCCTTCTTGCCCCCGGGGCGTGTCTGCGGCACGCTCTGACGCTGCTGCACTCCACTGACCTGCACAGACTCATGGATACATTTCTCCGGTACCGCTGCCTGGAGTATGTTCGTCACCGGACTGAATGTGACCAGATCAGGCGCCGAACAGGTTCACACCACATACTTCCGCCCCATTTGACGCGCGCTTCCCCCTCCGGCCTCTGGCTGGGATCCAGTTTGAGTCGATTCTGCAAGCAGTCATTCCAAGTGCACTGCGGAGACCGTTTTCCCCACTAGGACAAACAACGATCGGCCACATTGGCCGGATCGGCAGGCCTCTTCAGCCTTGCCGATCCGAGGCGAGGAGGCTTCGATGCTTGCCGGCGGGCAATCACACATTCGACCCGTGCCCTTACTGCCAGGCCGGACAGCCAATGATCGGTGGGCGCTTCAGCACCTTCGGGCCATTCGGCCAGCAGCCTGCATTCAGGCAGGGCGAGCCTGGCGCGGACTTCTTCGCCCTCGACCCCGCGGATTCGCCGATCTCGTCCGGCGCGACCCGGCGCGCGGAGATGTCGACTCTTCGGGCGACGGCAGGACGGGCCTCTCCAGCGGCATCCCATCTGTCCAGTCTGGCTAGCGGCGTCCCATCAGGAACAGAGCCGACCCGGGGGCGACGAAGCACCCGGTCAGCTGCTCGCCGGCGGACGGTCGGCCTCGCTTGTGTGGCCCCGCTTAAGCTTGTCGTTTAACCTTCGGCCTCGACCAGGCCGCGTGGTTGGGCGCCTGGGCAGAGGTAGAAGAGTTCGGTGTGGCGCAGGTGGTCAAGGAAAGCGGAGGACGAGTGCCGCCGCGGCCGGTGAGACGGTTGGCGATGTCGAAGATGGTTGTGTCGCCGCCGGTGGCAGGCAGTGGCTCGGCGCCGGACTTGCTCCATGAGCAGCCGCAGCCGGTGGCACGCGAACTCGACGCGCTTCCTGCCGATGCGGACGAGCAGACGCGCCAGAGCCTTGCCGAGCGTCTCGTGCCGTACGTCCGAAGTCTCCGGGTCAAGCATCCCGGGCTCCACGACCTCGCCTCGGACGCCCCGCGTGGCCGGCGGCACGCCGATCGCACCATCGGCAAAGCCATTGCCGATCTCTACAATCCGGCCCAGGTCGACGTGATGCGGCGTCTCCAAAAGCTCCTGTCTGATTCCTGATGTGAGGCTGACAGGATCGGATGTTCCTGAGCCACGTATTCGCCGTAGCCGTCGCTCGACCGGGAGCAACACCGAAATACTCAACTTGTGTCGGCTCGCCGCTCCGGACGAGGAAGTCACCGAACAGACAACCGACGGTCACGGGTCTCTGGGTCAGCCAGGCGTGATGGCGAAGGGCCCATTGTTCGCGAAGACGAGCTTGGCGAAGTTCTCGCCGATACGGCGGTGTCCTTCGGGGCCGGGGTGGATCCCGTCCGGCAGGGAGAACTCGTCGTGGTCGCTCTCGCCGTAGAGGTCGAGTCCGTCGAGGTAGTGGAGGTTCGGGTCCTCGGTGGACCGCTGCTCGACAATGTCGGCCAGGACGTCGCGGACGATCGTGAGCGTCAGCCGCCCTGCGGCGGTCTCGCCCGGATCGCCGGTGGCCTTGAACTTCAGGGTTCCACTGGAGAGGTCCGGCATGAGAGGTCCGGGGGTGTTCTCGTGGGTCGGACACAGGACTGGGGAGACCAGGAGCAGGGGTATTGCTGGGTGGCCCTCGCGGATCGTGTCGAGGAAGCCGTGAATGGCGGGGGCGAAAGCGCGCAGGCGCATGGTGTCCCCGTTGACGACGTTGATGCCGAGCTTGAGGCTGATCAGGTCTGCGCGGGTGTCGCGCATCGCGCGGGCGGTGAAGGGGTCGACCAGCGCGCTGCCGCTGAATCCGAGATTGATCAGCTCCACATCGCCTGCGGAGGCGGCCAGCGCGGGCCAGATGGTGCTGGGCGAGACGGCGTTGGATCCGTGGCTGATGGAGCTGCCGTGGTGCAACCACACCCGGCGCCCGGTCTTCGGGGCCGGTTCGACGGGGGCGTCGCTGCGCAGGGCGACGACCTCGGTGATCTCCGCGTGTGGGAGCCAGATCTCAATGTCCTTCTCGCCGGCGGGCAAGTCGGTGAAGTGGGCGGTGCCGACCGGTCCCGGAGTGAATTCCGCGGTCTGGGTCTGCATGTCCGTGATGGTGCGCAGGTTCCCGCCGTCCACGGTGGCCTGGGCGGTGAGGCGGCCCTCGACCAGGAGGTCGTAGACGCCATCGGGCGGGGGCGGGAAGCCTCGGTAAACGCGTTTGGTCGGCAGGGCGTCCAGGCGGATGGTGGTGGCTCTGGTACGGAAGGCCAGCCGGACACCGGAGGGCTGGACCTCGGCCACGGCCAGCTGGTCATCGGGGATCTGGCGGCGCGCCCGGGCAGGCAGCCGGTGCGGCAGCAGGCCATGGGCAGTCTCTTCCACGTCTAGGTGCCCACGCAGCAAGTCGGCTGTGATGGGGGTCGTGATCAACTTCTGTTCGGTGCTCATTGCTTCAAGCCTTGTCATTCTGGGGTGGAGGTGCTGCCGAGCTGGGGTGGAGGTGCTGCCGAGCTGGGGTGGAGGTGCTGTGGGTCGGTACAGGAAAGCCGTCGCCAGTGACGCGGCCGGTCAGGAGGCCGACCGGCTCCGCAATGCGGTGTCAAGGCAGTCCAGGGTCCAGGCCCAGGACTGCTGCGCGGCGATGTCCGTGTGGTCGAAGCCGCCGGCTGCCTCTAGGGAGGCGTAGCCGTGGAAGACGCTGCCCAGCATGCGGACCGCGTGTGTCTGATCCGGCTCAGCCAGCTCGTAGCCCCGCAGGATCGCCCGTGTCATCTGCGCGTGCCGGACGCCGGCGCTGGCCGCGGCGGTCTGCGGGTCGAGCCGGTAGCGGGCCGCTTCGTACCGGCCGGGGTGCGCCCGGGCGTAGTCCCGGTAGGCGTTCGCGAAGGCCGTCAGGGCGTCCTTTCCCGCGCGCCCGGCCACGGCGTCGGCGACCAGGTCGGCGAGCTCCTCCAGCGCGAACAGCGCGATCCGGGTCTTGAGATCGTGGGAGTTCTTCACGTGTGCGTACAGGCTCGCCGGCTTCACGTCGAAACGCCGGGCGAGCGCGGACAGAGTCACCTGGTCGAAACCGGCCTCATCGGCGAGTTCCGCACCAGCGAGCGCCAGTCGCTCCGGGCTCAGTCCTGCTCGAACCACAACCATCACCTTCTCCCAGTATGCCTATGGTCAGCATGCACAAACCTATGCCTTGTAGGCAAGTGGGTATTGCCCTTAGATTTGATGCATCGGGAGGGGGTGGGTGCGACGGCAGGGCAGGCGAAGCCGCACGCGCGCCCTCGCCTTGCTTCCCACCAGCGGCGGCGTCCTTTGCCCGAGCAAGATCGTGAGGGACCCGAAGCCGTCGCGGCGGCCCGGGCGGGCTTCGCCGAGCGCTAGGACGCCGACGCCCTCGCCCCGGCCGGCCCGCATCCGGCAGCCGGGTGTGGACCAGGCCTGCTCTGCGGACGTCGGCGGCGGATGGGCGGCGTGAGCACCGGTGGGGGTGGGGATCCGGTGATCAGTCCGCTCGGCAGAACACGTCCTTCACCGGCATCTCGCCCTCGACGAGGTAGCGCGTGGTGGTGTTCAGCGCGCAGGAGTTGTCGCCCAGGACGTACACACCGTGCCCGCTGTCGTCGACGCTGACCAGCCGGGCGCGGTTGCCGAACTTCTCGCGCAACATCTTCCCGCCCCGCTGTGGGGTCGACGCGTCCCGCCGGTTCTGCAGGAGCAACACGTTGCGCGGGCCTTCGGCATCGATCTTCACCGGGGGTTCGGCGGGGGCGTGCGGCCAGAAGGCGCACGGTGTGATGTTGGCGGTGGCGGCGCCGAACAGCGGGTAGCGTTCGCGGGCCTCGGTGACGCCCCGCCGGTAGGTGTCGACGTCCTCGGGCCACTCGATGTCGTTGCAGGTGACGGAGAGGAATACGGTGAGGGCGTTGCCGGTCGGCGACGGCGCCCCGTCCGCCGCTTCGTCCTGGGCGGCCGACAGGCCGCGAAGCGCCGTCTCGTCGCCTTCGAGGATCGCCTGCCAGGTCTGTGCCAGTCGGGGGTACTGCGTCTGTTTGAACAGGTGGGCGAAGGTCAGAAGCCGGAAGAGACTGCCGTCGATCCCCGCGACCGGAGCCTTGTCGAGGGTGCCGGTGATGGCGAGGTAGGACGCGCGGACCTGGTGGGGTGTGCGGCCCAGGCCGTAGCTGTCGTGGCGGCGGGCGGCCCACTTCGCGAAGTCCGGCAGGGTCTGTTCCATGCCGAGCGCGTAGCGGCGCAGGCCGTCGCGGTCGAGGTGGGCGTCCCCGATGTTGCTGTCGAGCACGATCCGGTCGGCGTGCTCGGGGAACATCGACGCGTAGGCGGCGCCGAGTGCGGTGCCGTAGGAGTAGCCCAGGTAGCTGGTCTTCTCCTCGCCGAGCGCGGCCCGGATCCGGTCCAGGTCGCGGGCGGTGTTCGCGGTGGTGAGGTGGCGCAGCCGGCCGTCGTGGTCGTTGTCCGCGCACTGCTCGGCCGCCTGCTCGGCGGTCTTCGCCTGTGCGGTGACCGCGGCGTCGTCGACCGCGTAGGGCGGGATGTTGGAGTAGTAGGGGCTGTCCGTGGTGAAGCCGCAGCTGACGGGTGTGGAATGACCGATCCCGCGGGTGTCCATGCCGATCAGGTCGTAGCGGTCGGTGACGCTGCTGGGCAGGCCCTGGGCCACCAGCAACGCGGAGAGCGCAAGCCCGGACCCGCCGGGGCCGCCCGGGTTGAGCATGAGCACGCCGCGCCTCTTGTCCGGGTCGGCGGCGGCCAGCCGGGAGACGGTGAGGTCGATCTGCTCGCCCTCCGGGTCGGCGTAGTCCAGCGGTACGGGCACGGTGGCACACCGCAACTCGGTCGGAGCGGCTTCGGCCACGACGTCATCGGGGCACTGGCCCCGTGCCATCTGCCGCGTCTTCGGCTCCTCGGCGGCGGCGGGCACGGTGGCCGGCGAGCCGCCTAGGCCGAGAACCACCAGAAGGGCCAGGATCTGGCCGACTCTGCCTTGTCGTTTATTCATGTCCAGTCTCCGCATACCGGGTCGGGCTACGTGGTCGAGGCCATCCCACTCCGTGCCCTAGGGGCATGGTCAACACCGTTCTGCGTGGAACCGGCCCGTGGTTGACCGTGCCGTAGGGGCACGGTTTTGAATGAGCGTCGGGACCGATGTGGGAGAAAGGGCTTCTGGTGGCGTGGAGTACGCGTCAGCTGGCGGAACTCGCGGGCACGACGACCAAGACCGTCCGGCACTATCACGATCTCGGCCTGCTGGAAGAGCCGGAACGAGCGCCCAACGGTTACAAACGGTACGGCGTAAGCCATCTGGTCCGCCTGCTGCGCATCCGCAGAATGACCGACCTCGGCGTGACCCTCGCGGACGTTCCCTTGGTCGAGAGCGGCGACGAGAAGGCGCTGCAGATCCTTGGGCACCTGGACGTCGAACTCGCGGCGGACATCGAACGCAAGCAGCGGATGCGGCGGGAACTGGCGGCCGTCATGGGGAACCGGGCCGCTCTCGACATGCCCCCGGAATTCAGGACGCTCACCGACGACCTGCCCGAGGCCCAGCGCTCCCTGCTGCTGGCCTACTCCAGCATCCTCACCCCCGAGGCGATGGCAGCCCTCCGGGAACAGCTCTCGGGCCCTCGCGGAAATTTGGAAGCGGAGTTCGCGGCGCTCGACGAGGACGCTCCCGACGAAGTGCGGCAGCGACTGGCGGAGCGGATGGTGCCCGAGGTCCGTCAACAGCACAGGGACCAACCCGGCTTGGCCGACCTGGGGGCCTCCTCGCACCGGGAAGCGGCGGTCGCCGAGTCGGTCGTCGTGCACGCGCTGATCGAGTTCCACAACCGCGCCCATCTCGACGTGCTGCGACGCGTCCACGCGATCCTCTTTGAGGGGGACACCACGGAGAGCCAAAGCAACGACGCCCAGGGGTGAACCGGTGTGCCGGCCTCTCACTCATCTCCCACCGGGGTGATTGCCCATGACACGACAGTTGGGGACGACCTCCCTGAGCGCTGTTTTGACGCTGAAAAAACCCTCGTAGGGCCGGGGGCGGTGGCGCCAGACGTGGCTCGCGGTTCAGGCGTCAGGGATCCATGAGCCGTGGATGCCCGTCGGGACGCGGCGCGGCAGTTCGACCGCGGCGACCGGTGGCCCGGTGATGTCTCGTGCGCTCAGGATGAGGAGTTCGGAGGCGTCCCGGGCGAGATCACTGACGAGGGTCATGAGGTAGCCGTCGTCCTCGGCCGTCCCCTCGGCCGCCGGTACGAAGTACGGCTCGCCGTACATCCGCCCGGGCCCGGCGTCCGCGATCTGCCGCTGCCCGGTCAGCACGTCATACTTGACCAGCGCGTATCGTTCCAGACCCGCGCCGGGGAAGGCGACGGTGTACGTGTAGCGGTGCGCCGAGCCGGTCAACGCCTCATTGATCGTGGCGAACTCGGTGACGAGGGAGTCGAGCCGCTCCTCGCGGGCGGTCCCGGCGACCGGGTCCAGGACCCAGCGGTGCCGCATCGAACCGACGTCGGGCACGGGCGGGTGACCGGGGGCGCCGGTCCACCACTTCCAGCTGCTTTCCCAGGACGACCGGTCGTAGCGGGGGCCCTCCACGACGATCCTTCCCGCCGCGTCCTCGTAGGCGTTGGTCACATGGAGCATCGCGCCGGCCTCCACCTCGTACCAGACGGGCTCGGCAGATCCATGGCGCGGCATCACGCCGATCCGCGGCCGGTACGTGTCGCTCCAGCGGTACGGAATCCCGGAGTGCTCCTCGGCGTCGAAGACGACCGGCAGGTCGAGCCAGACGGTGTGGTGTGCGGTGAGGCCGAAGTCGTGCATCAGAGTGGGGCCCGCACCGGGCACGACCCGGCTTCTGATCAATTCCCCCTGCACGTCGGCGACGTAGTACGTCAGGTACGGCGCAAGGGGCGAGTAGCCGAAGAAGTGCAGTTCGCCGGTCTCCGGGTCCTCCTTGGGGTGTGCCGTCATGGCGGTCGTGAGTCTGCCCCGGAAGTCGTGCGCGCCGATCGTGTCGAGCTCGGGGCTCACCTCGAAGGGCAGGTTGGCCTCTTGCAGGGCGAGGATGCGGCCCGCGTGCTCGATGACGTGGGTGCCCGCGACGCTGGCGGTGAGGTCCACGGTGCCGTCGTCGCGGACCAGCGGAGCACCCTCCAGGGCGGGGGTGCGGACCCAGCGGTTGCGGTACCACTCGGCGCGGCCCCCGCTGAGACGCACACCGTGCAGCATGCCTGCGCCGCGGAACCAGTGGGTGGGCTTCTGGCCGGGTCCCGGGTTGTGCCCGTTGCGGAAGTAGCGGCCCGACAGCTCGGGCGGGACGGCACCTCGGACGGTCAGGTCCCATGCGGTGACCTCGTCGGGGACGGGGGCGAAATGGCCGGTGAGGTAGGGCGGTTGGTGGCGGTCGGCGTCCGTATCGGTACTGGTCTTGGCGTCGGTTCCGGTACCGATGTCTGCGCCTGCACCTGTGGCCGTTTTGGTGTCGGTCATCGCCTCGGTTCTCCTTGTGGCGTGGGGATCCGCTGGGGGTGCGTGTTCGCCGGTTGCCGGGCGGGGGGGCCGGTCGGCGGCCGATGCCGGTCAGGGGGTGAGGACGACCTTGCCTCTGACCGTGCCGGACTCGGCGAGCCGCATGGCGTCGGCGACACGGGCCAGGGGCAGTTCGGCGGCGACGCTCCCGGTGATCTCGCCGCGTTCGAGCGCGGCGAACACCTCGCCGAGGTCGGCGCGCAGCCGGGCCCGGAAGCGGTCCTTGGCGAAGGCGCGCCCCGCCCAGACGTTGAAGAAGTACGCGTGACGCCCGTTGGGCAGACCGTTCCACAGCCACACCCGGCCGAGGATCTTGAGCACGGGCCACTGCTTGGACCCGGTGTCGTTGCGGGTGGCCGCAGTGCCGTACGAGACAAGCGTGCCGCCGGGAGCGAGCATCCCCCACGAGGCGATGACGCTGCGCCCGCCCACATGGTCGAAGACCGCGTCCACACCTCCCGGGGCCAACTCCCCGACCCGGCGCGGCACGTCCTCGGTCCGATAGTCGATCGTCTGGACGCCGAGCCGCCGCAGGGCCTCGTGGTGGCGGGCGGACGCCGTGCCGATCACGCGTGCACCGGCGGCGAGGGCCAGCTGGACCAGCAGCGAGCCGACCCCGCCGTTCGCCCCGTGCACCAGCACCGTCTGGCCGGCGCGGACGCGGGCCTTGCGGTGCAGCATCTGCCAGGCGGTGACGCCGTTCACCACCGCCGTCTCCGCCTCCGCGGCGCCTACTCCCCCGGGCACCTCGACGACGTCCGCCGCGTCGAGCAGGACGTGGCTGGCCCAGCCGCCGGTCTTGGTCAGCGCGGCGACCCGCTTGCCGACGAGCGAGGGCGCGACACCGGGGCCGGCCGCCAGCACCGTACCGACCACGTCGTAGCCCGGGACGAACGGGAACGGCGGCTGGTCGTAGTAGCGGCCTCGGCGCATTTGCTGCTCGGCGAAGGACACGCCGGTCGCCTCCATCTCGACGACCACTTGTCCGGCTCCCGCGGTCGGCAGCGGGCCGCGCCGCAACTCCAGACCCTCCGGCTCGACCCGCCCCGGCAGCACAACCTCGACCAGCTCCGTTGCAACCATTTTACGTCTCCTAACTCTGCGCAGCACTTGTTGCTACCGTTAGAAGATATAACTGACAGAAGAGCCCGTCAAGGATTTGAGTGATACCCTCTAACTGAAGCGCTAGGGCATCAGTGCTGCAGGCAGCCAAGAGCACGGGAAGAGCAGGCGAGGTGGCATGTCAGAGACCGGTGGGACGGGCACGGCAAGGGCGAAGGGCGCGGGGACGCGGACCGTGCCCAGTACCGGTTCGCCTCGTGAGCGGTACCGGGCGCAGGTACGCGCCGAGATCAAAGAGCGGGCGTGGGAGCAGATCGCCGACGCGGGCGCCTCGGCGCTGTCACTGAACGCGATCGCCAAGGAAGTGGGGATGAGCGGACCGGCGCTCTACCGCTACTTCGGCGGTCGTGACGAGCTGATCACCGAGCTCATTCGGGATGCCTACCGCAATTTGGCCGACACCTTTCGCGCCGATGCCGACACCGAAACCGTGCGTGTCGACGCCGAGGACGGCTCCGAGGAGGGCTCCGGCGCCGAACTCGCGAGCCTCGCCCACGCCCTGCGCCGGTGGGCGCGAGCCGACCCTCACCGGTACTTCCTCGTATACGGCACTCCCGTGCCCGGCTACCACGCCCCGGACGACGTCACCGGGATCGCATCCGAGATCATGGCGACACTGCTCGACGCCTGCGCGAAGCTACCGGCCCGCGCCTCGGCCGAGGGCGACGACCAGCCCTTCGACCGCCACATCGCGGCGCACGGGCAGTGGGCGGGCGAGCACCCGGCCACGCCCGCCCAGCTCCACCGCGCCCTCTCCTTCTGGACCCGACTGCACGGCGTGCTCTCGCTCGAACTGGCGGGTCACTTCACCGGGATGGGCTTCGACGCGGACGCCTTCTTCGAAGCGGAGTTGGAAGGACTGCTCGCGCCGGCCTGACCTGTTTGCCGGTCCTCCGTATCCCGGCCCGCCGGTAGGCCCGGGGCCTCTCGTTTGGATCACTGGGCGGACCAGAGGAAGATGCCCGCGAGGTGGAGCCCGGCCAGGTAGGTGGCCCGACGCCCCGGCTGCTTCGACATAGCCGGTGCGCGCGCTGATCAGCAGGCAACAGCCCGAGACGGCCCCGAGGTCCCCGTCCGCGTCGGTCGTCCAACGCCCTCTTCTGCTTGTCGGTCATCGACTCGTCTGCTTCGACACGGCACATCTGCGAGCGCACGAGATCCATCTCGGCAGTGGTGTGTGCCCTCTTGCCTGCCGTGAAACTGACCGTACCTGCGCTGGTGCCCCTCAGCGGTCGATCGGGGGAATGCCGTCCAGGCCGCTCTCGGAGAGGATCAGTTGGACCGTGTCGTCCAGGGTGCTGGCCGCGTCGAGGACGGTCTCCAGGCCGTCGGGGAGCAGGTCTTTCTCTCGGTACCAGTCGCGTAGGTGGCCCTCGTTGACGTGCGCAAGGTACTCGGCATCTGGTTTCGTCACGTGCCGGAGCACCGTCTCCTCGAAGGGCACGTGGAGGTAGTAGCACCGTGTGACGCTCTGGTGGGCGCGCACCAGGTCCTGGAGCATCGTGCCGTAGCGGTCGGCGTACAGGATGCCCTCCAGGACGACGTGGAAGCCGTTGTCGAGGGCATAGCGGGCGGTGAGGTCGATCAGGCCGATATTGGCACCGCCGGGCCAGTCGCGTTCGCGCAGCACGATCCGGCGGAGGCTGTCCTGGGCGACGATGGCGAGGTTACGGCCGAACTTCTCGCGCAGGCCGGCCGCGACGGACGACTTGCCCGAGGCGCTGTTGCCTCGGAGCACGATGAGGCGCGTGTCGCTGGTCCCCGCCGTGCCGTGCGCGACCTCGGTCACCCGTGGCTCACCTGGATGCGGTTCTCGTGGAGGTGCTCCCAGTCCATGACCAGGCGGAAGCGGCGGTGGGCCTCTATGCGCTCCGCGTCGGCCGACTCCTCGACGCGCTGGACGCGGGCGTCGCCGGATTTCACTAGTTCCACAAGAGCGAGCCGGACGTCGTCGACATCCTGGCCCGTGGCTGCCGCCAGCCGCTCCAGGGAAGTGAGGGTCTCTGCCGGTTCACCCAGATCGTCGACCAGGTGGTCGAGGAGGGTGTCGAGGAGCGGGCCGGTGCGCATTTTCCAGCGTATCCCGTCGAGGCGCTGGGTGAGTTCGGGGTCCAGAGGCAGCAGGTCGCCGGGCAGCGGCAGCACGGCCGGCATGGACCATCGGGTGCCGTCCGGCGTCTCTTCGCAGCGAGCCAGGCCCCAGGTCAAGTAGAGCTCGGACAGGTCCCGCACGGTGACGGGCACCGGGAAGCCGGCTGTCGTCAGCATGGTGCTGAACTGCTCCCGGCGGGCCGCCTCGCATGCCTCGCGGCCCTCCGGCGCGGCCTCGTAGTCCCATTCCTCACCGGGCCAGGAGAAGGTGAGGGGACCGTCGAGGTCACCGCCGATCATGTCCCAGTGCCCGTCGAAAATCTCCCGCAGGAGGTCGTCCAGCGAACCGGTGAAACCGGGCCGGCACGCCGTCCCGATCAGCATGGTCAGCGGGAAGCCCTGACGGGGCAGGACGTGCTCCCAGCCCGACGCCCACCAGTCGTTGTGCATCGCCAGGTCCCGGCGCGGCCCGAGCGCAGAGGCCTTTTCAGGCATCCACAACTCTTCCTCGAAAACACCTCGATGCCCGCAGCGTACGCAGGGAGGGGGGCAGTTCTCACGAACGCGCCACCTACGCCTGGGTGGGTGGGAGCGACGTGCAGCTCTCGCGAAGGTCGCCCACAGGTGGGAGATCCGCTAGGGGTGGAGAAGCAGGGCGTGAGCGCCCTGGTCCTCGAACTGGGCGGTGAGGAAGCGCCTCACGAACCAAGCCGCCCTGGAATGCCGGCAACCATAGCGGAGCCAGGGGCCGTGCCAGCCCCTGGCGCTATGGGTCAACCGCCGAGGATTCCATTGGGAAGCAGGGTACTGATCGAGTTGCTCGGGTTGGACAGCCCGCCACCACCCAAATTGCCCAGGATGGGGTCAAGGACGTTTCCCAGGACAGGGAGGCCGAGGCCGTCAACAGCAGGCGTGGGGGGAGGGGCGGGGGCGGCCTGTGCGCAGGGGGCTGCGGCAAGGAGCGCTCCGGCTGCAAGGACAGCGCAAGGAAGTTTCCTGATCATGCTCTGCTGTAACGACTACCGAGCCAGCCGGTCACGCACAGGGCCCGTTCGGCGTCATCGGCCGCGAGCCAAGCCGAGCCCGTGGGGTCGGGATCGGCAGCTCGCGGCCACCGCGGGGCGTGCCGGACGCACGCACGGCTCGGCCCCTCACGCCGGCGAGAACGCGGGGCGCTCGCCGGTGACGCCCCGGGCAGCGGGACGACGGACCCCGGCCCCAGGAACATCCCTGCGGTCCACCCCAGCGGCCCGTCAGAGACTGTTTCGGAGGCCGGGTCGAGCGCTGCCGCGTGCGCCTCGGCCGATCGGCCATCGAGCTAGTCACGATGTGAGGGCGGCCCGGTCGACATGGAACCCTTCCTGCGCCGACTGGGCCGCCTGGAGGCCGGGCTGACCGACGCCGCTCATTACGCCGGCACGAGGCCCTGGTCGACATCGTGGGGAAGGCCGCGGCCTGCCGTACGAGAGCCAGCCCGGGAGCGTCGCGTTCGCCCTCGGACGTGTCAATTCTGGCTCCTCAGCTGTGACGGCACCAAGTCCGCAGCAGCACGCGTCGCCCCTTCGACTTTCGCTCGATGGACTCGTCCGCCGTGAGCTGGAATCCGGATGATGCTGCGACAGCGGCGCTCGGGACGTTGGCAACGTCAATACGCAGGAGCACTCGCCTGGCGCCCAGGTGGCGAATGGCGTATTCGGTGGCGACCACGACCGCTTCAGCGGCCAATCCTCGACGTCGGAATCGAGCTCCGATGCCGTAGGCGAGCTCGATATCTCTGTCATCCAGCTCGTCCTGGAAGAGCAACAGTTCGCCCTTCGGCTCCAGACCGTCGGTCGTAACAGCCAGCTGCATCCGACGACCTTCAGCTCGACCTTCGCGAGCTTTCCTGAGGTACTCGCGGGCAGCATCCGAGTCAAACGGCGAGGGCACGGGGGTCCAGCGGTCGATCTCTGGATCGTCGTAGATCTCAATCAACGCAGGTATGTCTTCTTCATCCCACTCTCGGAGCAGGACTCCCTGCCCCTGTAGCCGAACAGGGGCAGAGGGCAAGGTTCTTAGCCGGTTCTCCATGTGCTGATCTTGCCTTCCCGAGCCATCAGTACGCCGGGTTTTGGGCCGCATTGCCGCCCGACCGTCCGGCCTCTCCCGTGCTGCGGGCGTCAGGCGCAGGGCAGACGGTCGTAGGCGGACCGGTCGATGCGTATACCGCTGCCGATCAGCGCGGTGATGCTGTCGATCTGGCACGTGGGCAGCTGCTCGTGGGTGAAACGGCACAGCGCCTGGTGCACGCCGTCGCGCAGTTGGCCGTCGGTCTTCGGGGACGCCCGCTCCTGCAGATCGTCGAGAAGCTGCCCGGCGCGAGCCGCGCGGGACAACGCGGCGTCGGCGAGCAGTCCCTAGACGAAGCCGTTGCGTACGGACAGGCCCGGCTCGATGAAAGTCACGGTGGTGGTCCTTTCCGCCCGGCCGCGGGTGGTCGCCCGGATGGAGAGGCGGTCGCGGGACCGAGCGGGCGGGCGGGAACGTAGAGCACCGACTGCGTTAGCGTCGCGTCGCGGCAACCGGCAGGCGCGGCGCGGGCCAGGCCGGATCCCACCGCCAGGCCGCCCACCGGTCCGCCTGCGCGAAGATGCCGGAGCGTTGGGTGAGCATCGCCAGGATTTCGCCGCGGGCGGCGTCGACGGCCCGGTGCTCGGTGTCGGAGACGATGCCGAGGCGCCGTACGTGGGCGTACTCGTCTTCGTCCTTCCACTCCCAGCGGGCGAGGTCGGGCGCGGCGACCAGGTCCACGGTGAGGTCGAGGGTGTCGAACCCGGCCTCGGTGCGGCGGGTGGGGTGCTCGAAGTTGACGTACCAGTTCCGCAGGCGGCGCCCGTCCCCTTCGGGTACGAAGAAGGCGTTGACGCTGAACCAGGACGTGGGCGGCTTCCACAGCAGCAAGTCGGTCTCCTGCCACACCGCGCCCTCCAGCTCCCACTCCCCCGTCGCCATCGCGTCGAACGCCTCCATGCGCACCGAGCGGTCCTCCTGCGCTCGGGCCTGCGCATACAGGGCCGGCCACCGGGCCTGGGCGCCGGGTGCGCATGCGGTCACCAGCGCCTCGCCGGTGTCCTCGATGACGCGCAATGCCTGCTCGCTCCAGATCCGGCCTGAGCGGTGAACATCGCGCCGTACGACCGTCTGGCCCGTCTCGAATCCGCGCACCGCGTCCCCTCTCCGGTCTCCGGTCCGAGGCCGTGATGTCCGACCCGGCTCGCCCACCTCAGCCCATCCCGGCCGGGGTGGGCAAGCCGCCATTCGAGAGTGGCTTGCCCAGGGTCCTGCCGTGCCTACCGGCGACGCCCGAACAGGCCCCGGTTTGTCTAGGGCTTCGCTCAGCGGCTGGTACTTCTCACGACCGAGCCGCCACCACACCCTGCTCGCTGCCCCGGACGGAGCGGCGGTGATCCCCTCCAGCTCGGTGACGACCACGGGCACCGCCTAGTGGTCGTCGGTGGCCGTGAACTGAGCCCACGGGTGCGGGGGGGGCAGCGAAGTAGCGACGGGCGCTCCACTCTAGGTACCGCATCCGGCTCTCGGGCTGCGCGGCGGTCTTCCCCGTGAACACGAACGCCACCGGTATGTACCCCTCTCGCCGGTCGCCGGATAGATCCGGGACCCCGGCCAGCAGTCGTGCACCGCCGCACCCTGCCGCTGGGCCGCCCGCCCCGCTTTCTCCTTGATCGGTTCGGACTTCGGCGCCAGGAGCTCGAACCAGTCGGTGTAGCGGCGCAGCTTCGCCGTCAGCTCGTTGAGGCGGTCGACCTCCAAAAGCAGTTCCCCCGCTTCCTTGTGTCCTCGCTCGGTGAGCACCCACAGCTGCTGGTTCGCCTCCAGCCGCATCTCCACTCAGGCCTCCCCTCGCCCTTGAGGGCGTTAAGGGTGTCCCTCGTGCACCGGTCGTGCGAGTCGGGGCGCAGCACCCGCCACAGGTCTTCCGTAGTAGCTGTCTGGAAGATCCCCAGAGCCTTCAGCACTTCCTTCTCCCCAACCGGAACCAGAACAGGCAACGTCCGCCATTCCGGTTGGGGAGTTCTCATGTGCCAGGCGGCTCTTCGCCCTGGTGGCGCTAACGTAGTGAGCGGCTCTGGTGTCCGACATTGAGAGGTGACACCGCTCGGCGGCCCGGGCCTGCTCCTACGTACGTGTTCCGCACCCAGAACCGATGACGCAAGGGGAATCGATTCCATGACGGTCGCAGCAGTACGCCGCACCATCTCACCGCGTCGCTCCGTCGCTCGCACGGCGGCCGTGGCGGCCGTGGCGGCCCTGTCCGCCGCCACGCTCCTCGGTGGCGGTCTCACGGCCCAGGCCGCCGCACCCGCCCGGACGACGGGCGCGGCCGTGGAGCTCGCGTCGGCCAGCTCGCTCGCCACCCGGTGCTATTACAGGGTCAACGCCAGCGGCGGTCTGCTGATCCGTAGCGGTCCCGGCACCAGCTACTCGGTCGTCGGGTCTTACGCCAACGGCTCCACGATCCTCGCATCGGCGTCCACCACCAACGGCTTCCGTCAGGTGGGCACCAACCGCTGGGTCTCCTCGGCGTACACCGTCCGCATCACCAGCTATCCCTGTGAGTGACAGGGACCCGCGCCGAGGACACCGTTCCCCCAACTTTCGACAGGCCGCCGGCCGGTCTCCGCATTTGTCGAGCGCCTGAGTTCGCATTTTCTGAGGTGCTGGCACGGCGAAGGTCCACGAGGGACGGGCCCGGCCCGGAGGCTGCTGCGCGCGCCGGATTGCAAGGAAGAGCCGCCGGGCGCGCCGATGCTCGGTGTGGAGCAGGCGCTGAACGTCGCGGAGGACCCGGGGACCCGGCTGTGCGCGCTGTGCGGGTGCGCGCAGAAGCTGAGGCCGATGCTGAGCCTGTTCTTTATCTACCGGCCTCGAACGGGTGTCTGCGACGCGCCTTGCGCTGAACGATGGCAGCCGGGGCTACACAAAAAAAGCGCCTCGTAACGCGGGCGCCGAGCATGGGGGGTCTTAGCACGGCATGGGGCACTGGCCGCTCAAATGCTTGCCACATACCCTTGCCGTGACACTCGCAACAGCCCGTCTCGGGATGACGTTCGCCCAACCTGCTTCGGCGGGTGGGGTCGTCGACGTATTGTCACCAGCGTTCGGAACAAGCAGCACCAACCACGAAACTTATTCCTATCCGAGCGGACGGACAGTTGCCGGAAACGGGGGATTCACAGGGCTTTTGGCGCCGACTCCAGTAGGCAGTCCGCTCAAGCAATCTGGAAGTTCCACGGACACAACATGGGCCAGAAGGGCATCGTCACCACCTACTGGACCAAGGGGCAACGGGGCCCGAAGGGACGCGACTCGTGTCTGGCACAGAGCGACTGACACCTTCCTCCACTCCTCGGCGCTTCACGCCCGGGGACCAGGTGAAGCCACGCGAGGTGACCGACCACCCCGAAGACCCGGTCGGCACGGTCATGGTGCGCATCGCCACCGATGAACTCCTGGTGGACTTTCCCCTGGCCGGCGGGGAGATGTACCTGGATGAGGAATTGGAACTCGTTGAGCCTGCCCCGCCCGGCTGGACACCACCTCTGCCCACCCCACCCACCAATCCGAGGGACAAGTAGTCCCCTGCAGCGCGGACGCCGCCGGGGTCTTCGAGGGCCGGATCGTGTTCTTGCCGCCAGAGGGCATGTGGCGAAGCCACATGGTGCGGCTTTCGCCTCTCTTGCACCCCGGCGTTGCAGGGCGGATTCTGTGTCTTGTGCGCTGGCAGCACGGTCGCGTACCACATGGGCAGCAGAGCTCGGTCGCGGATCACCTCGGCCGGATGGCTGCGCGGCAGCCAGTTCGGCTTCCTTTCCGCCTTGTCACTCTGCTCGATCAGCGACGCCTTCGCCTGCCTTCAACAAGCCGTCCTGTGCCAGGGCTGCCTGAGCGACCTGAGCGGTCCGACCAGTTTCCGGACCCGTTGATCGTGGCTCTCCGCGAGGGTGCGGGACATGCCCAAGTCCATGACGGCCCGCTTCAACTCGCGGAACATGCGCGGCTGATTGGCCAGGACGCCGGCGGCCTCCACCACCTTGTCGCGGTGCTCCTCGCGCTCGGCGGTTGCGCCTGCGTACTCGCGGACCTTGTTGCACAGCCGCAGTTTGGACGGGCGAGCCGGGCCTGTCAGGTCTTCTGGCGGGCCGTCTTGTAGAGCTTGGCGGTCAGGGTGGCGACCTCGTTCTGTGAGGCGGCCTTGCCGCCGGTCATTGACTGTGCCAGGGCGAAGACGTTGGCGCCGCCGAGGGTGGAGTAGTCGGACCAGGCGCAGACCGGGAACTGGTATTCCTTGGCCGCGCTCCCTGCGGGCGAGGCGCCCTTGTCGAAGGTGACTTTCACGTCCTGGCACTTCATCAGCGCGCCCTTGAAGCCGGTGGGACGCACGGTCTCGGGGCTTCCGACGGGGCGTAACTGGATCCCTTTGACCTTGGCGCCGCCCTTGGGGCTCTTCTCGTCGAGGCCCGCGAAGTAGTTGTCCAGTGCCTCGGCGGGGTTGTCGATGTCACCGTAGAGGCCGTCGAAGGTCAGGCGTTTGCCGCCGGTCATCGGGGTCGGTGCTGGGCGCGTTGTAAATGCCGGAGGCGCCTTGGGGGTTGCTCACCCCGAGGTCCTCGGCCTTGCTCTTCTGTTCGGCGGTCAGCTCACCGGACGTGGTGCCGGGGCCCGTCTTCCGGTAGTCGTCGACCGACTCGGGGGCGACGAGCCTGTAGCCCTTGGTGCTTTTGGACACGGCGCTGTTGTTCGCGCTGTCTCCGTCACCGTCGTCGGCGACCAGGAAGTAGGCGCCGCCGGCGATCACCGCGAGGGCGAGGACCGCGCCGGTGACGATCAGGCCCGTCTTCTTCTTGGGGGTCTGTGGCGGGGGCGGGAAGCCGCCTGGCGCGCCCTCGTAGGCGGGTTGTTGACCGTAGGAGGGCTGCTGTCCGTAGGGGCCGGGAGGTTGCGGCGGGCCCCACCCCTGCTGGCCTTGCGGCGGCTGCTGGCCGTACGGGCCGGGCTGGTTGTGGCTCATGTGTGCTGTCCCCCTCCAGAAGTTCCTGCGTGATGAACATCTTGGCCATGGCGTTCATGAGCAGCGGTCGGGCTCACTTTCGTACGTAGGCGTTGATCGGCGAGAGCCCGCTCAGGTCGACCCGCAGCCCGCGCAGCGCCGGCGAGTACAGATAGGTCCGCTTCGGTACGTAGACCGGGATGGTGGCGGCCTGCTCCATCACCAGGCGGCTCACCTCGGACCACCGCCCGCCCGCCTCTTTGAGATCGTTCGCGGCGTTCGCGGCGTCGATCGCCGCGTTCACCTTCTTGTCGTCGAGCCGACTGTAGTTGCTCGATTTCCCGGTGGTGTTGCGTCCGTCGAAATAGTCGGGCAGGTAGTTGGAGGCGGTGGGCATGCCGCCGCCGACGGCCATGCGGAACATGTCGTACTTGCCGCTCGCCGCGCCGCTCCAGAAGGAGGCAGTCGGCACCTGTTTGACCGTCACCTCGAAGCCGGCCCTTTTCAGCCCCTCCTCGGCGGCCTCCGCGCGCTGCTTGTCGGTGGTGGTCTCCGGGTGGGCGAGGGTCAGGCGGTAGCCCAGCTCGTCCGCCTCCTGGAGCAGCAGCCGGGCCTTGGTCGGGTCGCCGTCCTTGCGCGGGTCGTCGCCGTCGAAGCCGGTCGAGCCGGGCACCCCCGGCGGAAGGAAGTGGGAGATCAGCTTCCCTTTCCCGCTGCTCGCCTTGAGGATCGGGTCCCTGGGCAGGGCGGCGGCGATGGCCTTGCGCACCTTGAGGTTCTTCACCCGCTCGGTGTTGATGACGTAGGACTGGGTGTGCCAGGTGGCTGCCTCGACGGACTCGGCGGTGCCCGCCGGGCCCTGGATGCCGACGGGTTGGTCGGTGCCGCTGAAGGTCATCAACGCCTCGCCCTTGCGCGCCGCGCCGATGCGGTGCCGGATCTCCTCGACGCGCAGGCCGGTCTGGATGCGGTAGCCGTCGGGGTAGGCGCCGCGCACCGGATCGGTGTCCTTGCGCCACTCGGGGTTGCGGGTGAGGGTGAGGTTCTTGGGGTCTACGGGGTCACTGATTTGGTAGGGGCCAGTGGACGGCAGTGCCTTGAGGCCGCCGAGGCCGCCGGTGGTCCCCTCCGGCAGCGGTGTCCCCGAGGGGCCCGCGAGGATGACGTCGAGGTCGCGGTGGGCGCCGGCGAGGTGGAAGACGATCGTGCGGTCGTCGGGTGTCTCGATCGCGCTCTTCCTCGCGGATTTGGCGTCCGCCCCCTTGGGTCCGTAGAGGAAGGTGCGCAGGGTCCGGTCGCCGCCGGCCAGGTCGGAGGCGAAGGTGCGCTCGATGGCGTACCGGAAGTCCTCGGCGCGCACGGGTCTGCCGTCGTTGTAGGTGAGCCCGCTCTTGAGCTTGAACGTCCAGTCGCGGCCGTTCGTCGTCCGCCCGGCGTCCTCGGCGAGGTCACCGACGACCTTGACGCGGCCCTCGGCATCGGTACGCAAGGCGGTGAGGCTGCGGTAGACGAGGTGTGCGAGCTGTTCGTCGGCGCCGCCGGGCCACATCAGGGCGGGATCGAGCGAGGCGAACTCCGCCGGTTCGAGCACGGTGACCCGGCCGCCTCTGCGGGCGCCGGCGACGGCAGGTGCGGGGCCCTTGGAGTCGGCGGCCGTGCCGACGCTCAGGGTTTGCGTCTTGGCCTCGGTCACCTTGTCGGCCCGGATCCCGCGGCCACCGGATCCGCCCTCGCCCTGGCTCTGGTTCTCCTTCCGGCCGCTCTTCTCGTCGTCCCCGAACGGATCGAGGAGCGTGAAGGTCGTCACCAGCGCGCCGGCGGCCAGCACCGCGACGGCGCTCATGCCCCACACCTTGGCCCGCGATCTGCCGGTGGCGGGGGCGGAGGGCGGTCCGAAGCCGGCAGGGGGTGGGACGCGGCCGTCCGCAGGCGAAGGCGGGGAGGGGTGTGTGTGGGTGAACGGAGTCGGGCCGGTGGCGGGGGCCCAGGGTGCGGGGGACGGCTCCACGGCCGACGCGGGCGGTGGAGCCTGCGGCATCGGGGGCAGCGGCGGCGCGAGGGGGTAGGAGCCGGGGGCGGCCGGCCGGTGCGGGGCCGCGGCTCTCGGGTCCGCTTCGCTCAGGGCTTGCAGGGCGTCCCTGGCCTCCCGCGCGTCCGGCCGGTCGCCGGGCTCCTTGGCCAGCATCCGGCCGAGCAGGTCGTCCCACTCGGGGGCGAGATCCGGGCGGCGCGCCGAGAGCCGGTCCGGGGTCTCGTACACGTGGCCGTGCATCAGCGCGGCGGCGGAGTCGGCGTCGAACGGCGGTGCGCCGGTGAGGAGTTCGTACACCATGCAGCCCAGCGAGTACACGTCGCAGGAGCCGTCGTCGGCACCGCGCGTGAAGCGCTCCGGGGCCATGTAGTGCAGGGTGCCGACGGGCGCGTCGGCGGTGCCCGTCAGATATCCGGCCGTGGTGGTGGCGTCGAGGAACTTGGCGATGCCGAAGTCGAGGACCTTGACCGTGTCCTCGTCCGTCACCATCACGTTCGCCGGCTTGATGTCGCGGTGGACGATGCCCGCCCGGTGCGCGGTGGCGAGGGCCCGGCAGACCTGCGCGGAGATGACGGCGACCCGCTGGGGCGTGAGGGGACCGGCGTCCAGGACCAGCTCCCGTACCGTATGGCCGGACAGCAGCGGCATCACCAGATAGGGGACGCCGCTCGCCGACCCGTGGTCGAAGACCGGCACGATGTACGAACTGTCCAGGGCCGCGGCGGCCCGCGCCTCGCGCACGAACATGGCGAGGAAGCGTTCCGCCTCGACCTGCGTCGTTCCGCGCGGCGTACTGAGGACCTTGACGGCGACGCGCCGCTGGAGCCGCGAGTCCTCGGCCCGCCACACCTCGCCCATACCGCCCGCGCCGATGCGCTCCACGAGCGTGTACCGGCCGTCCAGGACCGTCCCCTGCATCCTCGTGCCTCCCCCGGCGACAGGACTTCCCGCGCTGTCGTTGATCCTCAATCTACCGTCGGCAGAACGGTGTTGGGCACGCGGTGGTCGTAGCGGGGGCCCGGGACGGTCCGGTCGCGGGTGTCCGTACCCTCACGGGATGGCAAAACCGTAGAGAAGTGGTCCAGTTCACCGGCCGCGCATCTGCCTGCGGGCGGCCGCCGGAGCGGGCGACCGGGCCGAGATTGGTCTAGTCCTGTATTGGTCCAGGCCATTGACCGGCCCCTGGCGGCGGGGCTATTCCCTAGTCACTGCCGCCGCACCGCAGAGAGGCCGGCACCCGTCCCCCACACCTTGGACCGCCATGAGAAGCAGACGCTCCGTCCGCGCCCTGTTCACCACCGCCGTCGTCACGCTGGCCGCGGCGGGCCTCACCGCCACCGGACTGAGCACGGCCCAGGCCGCCGACGCCGGCACAGCCGGCGGTACGGCGCAGGCCGCGTCCCCGCTCCCCGCCCGCGTCTTCGCCCCGTACTTCGAGTCCTGGACCGGCGAGAGCCCCGCCGCACTGGCCGCCCAGTCCGGGGCCAAGCACCTGACGATGGCGTTCATCCAGACCGCCAAGGCCGGGTCCTGCACCGCGCTCTGGAACGGAGACACCTCCACCCCCATCGCCGCGTCCTCCTTCGGCAACGACATCAAGGCCATCCAGGGGGCGGGCGGCGACGTCATCCCCTCCTTCGGCGGCTACACGGCCGACACCACCGGCACCGAGATCGCCGACAGCTGCACGGACGTCAACCAGATCGCGGCGGTCTACGAGAAGGTCATCACCACGTACGACGTCTCCCGCCTCGACATGGACATCGAGGTCGACTCGCTGGACAACGCGGCGGGCGTGGACCGCAGGAACAAGGCCATCAAGATCGTCCAGGACTGGGCGGCGGCGAACGGCCGCCAGGTCCAGTTCTCGTACACGCTCCCCACGACCACCAAGGGCCTGGCGGCGAGCGGTCTCGCCGTCCTGAAGAATGCCGTGACCAACGGCGCGCGGGTCGACGTCGCGAACCTCATGACCTTCGACTACTACGACAACGCCACCCACAACATGGCCAACGACACCGAGACCGCGGCCCAGGGCCTGTACAACCAGCTCGCCAAGCTCTACCCCGCCAAGACGCCCGCCCAACTGTGGGGCATGATCGGCGTCACCGAGATGCCCGGCGTCGACGACTTCGGCCCGGCCGAGACCTTCACCCTCGCCAACGCCACCCAGGTCTACGACTGGGCCCTCGCCAAGGGAATCAACACCCTCTCCTTCTGGGCCCTGCAACGGGACAACGGGCGTTGCCCAGGCGCCCCGGCCAACGACAGCTGCTCGTCGATCCCCCAGGACACCTGGGACTTCACCCACATCTTCGCGCCGTTCACCAGTGGTACGACCACGCCGGCCGACGACTTCTCGCTGACGGCGACCCCTGCCAACGGGTCGGTCACGGCGGGAAGTTCGACCACCTCCACCGTGAAGACCGCGGTGACGGCGGGGCAGGCCAAGAGCGTGAACCTGAGCGTCAGCGGCGCACCGGCCGGCGTCACCGCCACCCTCAGCCCCGCCTCTGTGACGACGGGCGGCTCCTCCACACTGACCGTCAAGACCACGGCGGCCACCGTCTCGGGCACGTACACCCTGAACATCACCGGGACCAGCTCGTCGGCCCTGCACTCCACGCCTTATGTCCTGACCGTCACCGGCGGTGTCCCCCAGTGCACGGCCGCTCCGTGGGCGAAGTCGACGGTCTACACTGGCGGCCAGCAGGTCTCGCACCAGGGGCACACCTGGAAGGCCAAGTGGTGGACGACGGGCGAGGAGCCGGGGACGACCGGGGAGTGGGGGGTGTGGCAGGACCTCGGGGCCTGCTGACCTGTCCGTCGGGAGTCAGTTGCCCACCGTGACGGCAGTCGGCGGTCTTCCACACCGCCGGCTGCCTCGGGGCCGGTAGGGAGCGGCGGTTGAGCGGTGTCGGCACCGGGCCGTGAGCCACGGGACTCACGCGGGGTGCAGCTGCCACTGCCGGCCCCGGTGGTCGCCTTCGGCGCCGGCCTGCTTGATCACCGTGCGGGCGTTGGTGTCGACCCGCAGCAGCAGCCCGCTGTTGCCGTTGGCGATCTCGAACACCCGTGGTGTGTCGGTCGCCGGTCCCATGGGGATCAGGCGCCACTGCTGGTGACGCGCGCCGCCGCCCTCGTGGGCGCGCTGTGCGACCACCGCCCCGGCCGACTCCTGCGCCTCGACGACTTCCAGGACCTTGCCGCTTCGCACGTTCTCGATCCTGTACAGGACTTCGCCGTTGTCCTGGCCCGCCGCGACCAGGCGCCACCGCTGGTGGTCCCCGGGGGCGACCAGGGTCTGGTGGACCTCGGCCCCGTCCTTGGTCGACTCGCACAGGACCCCCATCCGCAGCCTGCTGCGGACATTGGCCCAGGCGACCATGGTGCCTGTATCGGGCAGCCCGGCCATCTTCGTCGACGCGATCTTGCGCAGCCGGTGGTCGATGTGGTCGGCGATGTAGAGGGCGTCGACGCAGTCCACCGCGAGCCCGAACGGCGCGTTCAACTGGGCTGCGGTGGCTGGACCGCCGTCACCGCCGAAGCCCGCGGTCCCCTTCCCGGCGACCGTGCTGATCGTTCCGTCCGCCGTGACCTTGCGGACGCGGTGGTTGGCGTACTCGGAGATGTAGAGGATGCCGGTGCTGTCGATCGCGATCCCGTACGGCTTGTTCAATTGTGGTTGCAACTGAGCCGTCAGGGCGGGCTCGTTCTCCCCCGCGAAGCCCGCGGCCCCGGTGCCCGCGATCGTGCTGATGGGCGGGTCGGACCGCTCGTCGTCGTTGGCTGCCTTCTGGGGGGTGCTCATCGTCGTCCCTTCACCGCTGGACGACCGCCTGGGGCAGGCGGTCCCGGCTGATCTCAAGAAGTCACGGAAGGTCTGGGTGTCGGCGGTCGCCGGACGGGCGTGCGTCGGTCGGGTGCGCGCCCGTCCGGCGTGCGTCCGTCCGGCGTGCGTCCGTCCGGCGACGTGCGTTGGACCGGCGCGCGTCGGGGCAGGCCCGGCTGCGCACCGGGGCTGACCGCCCCGGGGACTACCGGGTTCTGAAGTGGCGGAAGAGGTTGCGGGCCACGTAGACGCCCGGGCCGCCGAAGCCGACGATGTCGACCCGTACGCGCTGATACCGCGGCTAGGGTAAGCGCCGCTTGAGTGGCGTAGGGCGTGGGGGTAGGCGTGACCAGCTTGTACCCGTGTCAGCGAGGGGCCGTCGACGCGGTCCTGCGCGCCCTCGAAGTCTCCTCCGAAGCCATCGTTCCGGAGAGCGGGCTTCGAACGCAGGTGATCGCGGCGACCGGGCCCCGGAATACCGGGGTGGTAGTACGCGGCGCGGAGGAGCTCCAGCTGGGGAGGAACACGCGCCGGCACGCCCGCAGTCGATTTCTACCTGAATGTGTTTCGCGCGGATCTTGTCAACCGGTTCCATGAGCAGTCCTCACCGGCCATGATGATCAGCCGAGCGGGAGCGTCTGCAACCCCCCGCTCGGAATTGACGACACCGATGTTCTTTGGGGGACGGATGCCGCGTATTGGGGTCTACCTCGCGCACCCACGGCCTGGCAGTTTCAACCACGCCGTGTACAACACCGTTGTGCAACACCTGCGCGACCTCGGATGTGAGGTTCTCGCGCATGACCTCTACGCCGAGAAGTTCGCACCTGAGTTGACTGCCGACGAGACGGATACGGTCCGGTCCGCCACCCACACTCACGATGCGCAGGTGGCTCTTCATCGGGCGGAGGTGGCCACGCTTGATGCCTTGGTGTTCGTGCACCCGAATTGGTGGGGCATGCCACCCGCTGTCCTCGCAGGATGGGTGCAGCGTGTCCTCGCGCCCGGCGTTGCCTACAAACTGGGAACTCCAGAGGGGGAGCCCGAAGGGCTGCTGAGAGCGGGCCGAGCCCTCGTCCTGAACACCTCGGATACCCCGGCCGACCGCGAAGAGGCCGAGTTCGGAGACCCGCTGCAAAGGATCTGGACGTCATGCATCCTGCCTTACGCAGGAGTTGCCGACGTTCGCCGGTTCGTCTTCCGAACGCTCGCCGACTCTTCCGATGAGACCCGCGCTTCCTGGTTGCACCAGGCACGTTGCCACGCCGCTGCACTGCTGGCCTGACACGCACGGGGTGCTCTGCACGTGCGCCTGTGCCGAGCCGGGCGCAGTGGGCAGCTGCGTAGCCAACTCAACGTCTGTGGACGGGATTTCGGGGCAACCGGACGCTAGGAGGCCGATCAGCTTGGGGTCGGATCCAGGAGCGACCGATTCGAAGGAGCGAGAGATGACTACGCCGTACGGCAACCAGCCCGTCGGGCAGCACCACACCCCGGCCAAGAGCGGTGCCAGCGAGAACGTTCTCAGCATTATCGCGATCGTGCTGGGCGCGATCGGTTTTCTCTTCCTGCCAATCGTGTTCGGGCTGGGCGGGCTGATCCTGGCCGTCATCGCCAAATTCGTTCGACACGAACGGCTCTCCACCATCGCCCTGATAGTCGGTGCCGTCGGCCTGATCGGCGGAATGATCCTCGGTGCCATCGTCGCCAGTTAGACGGTTTCGTTTGGGTCGTCGTGGGGGGTGCGTGTCCGCGCAGCGAAGCTCCGTCGCGGAGGTGACCTCCACGGTCGATATCGGTGCCGGTGTCGGGGTCGGTGATGACATCGGTTAGCGCTGCGGAGAACCGCAGCGCAGTCCCCTGCACACGATGGCTCCCCGGCCGCATGGAAACCGGCCGGCGGAGCACATCTCCTGCATGGGAACAGTGGTGCGGGTACCGCAGACGAGAGACATGATCGGTGACGAGTTGTCCGGCGACGAAGCCTGGAGCGCCCTGCGCCGCTACGGGGGACGCCGGCTGGTGACCGACGCGTTCCTGCGCTTCCGCTACGCGGACGGGTTCAGCTTCGCGCGGGCCCTCGCCTTCCAGCTGGTCATCGGAATGGTGCCGCTCGCCATCGCCCTGGTCGGCGTCTCTGCGGCCGTCCACACCCAAAGCGTCGGACGGCTGATCGAACTGACCTTGGGCGAGATCGTTCCGGCGGCCAGCCACGAGCTCGTGCGCGAGGGCTTGGTGGCCACCCGCTCGCATGCCGGTGCCGGCACGGCGGGTACCGTGGCCATGTGGCTGGGCCTCGCCTTCGCCCTCCTGAACCTCGCATCGGCCATGGGCCAGGTCGAGCGGGGGTGCAACCGCATTTACGGGATCGAACGCGACCGGCCCTTCCTGGAGAAGTACGGTCGCAGCCTGCTGCTGACGGTCGGCGCGGGCGGGCCGCTGGTGCTCGGCTTTCTCGTGACGGTGGCCGGCGGGGCGGTGGGCAAGGCGCTGGCGGAGGTGTTCGACTGGCCCGGGGCGTGGCTGAGCTGGTGGGACTGGGGGAAGGTCCCGGTGGGCGTGGCGCTCGCCTGCATCGCGTCGACTGTCGTCCTGCGGTGGGCGCCCCGGCGCGACCAACCCGGTTACACCTGGCTGGCGTTCGGGTCCGCCGTACAGCTCGTCCTGTGGATCACGACCACCTGGCTGTTGGCCCTCTACGTGGGGCACAGCGGGTCCTTCGGTTCGTTGTACGGGCCGCTGACCGCCCTGATGGCCCTGTTTCTCTGGGCCAACCTGGCCGGCGTCGCGCTCTTCTTGGGTGTGGCCTTCGCGGCCCAACTGGAGGCGGTACGAGCCGGCATCACCAGGCCCGTGCATCCAGATCCCGGTTCCGGGCCCTGACCCACTGGCCGGACCCTCGATGGCCCTAGGGGACATCCTCGGCCCTCGCTTGCACGGACGTACTGGTTACGCCGAAACCCTTCAGTCCGAACCTGCCCGCCCTGCGGACTCCAGTACCGCGGTCAGAAAGCGACGTACCGTCTCCAACTCGCCCGCCTCGAAATCCTCCGCGACCGCCACCACCTCGTGGATCACCGGTCCGAAGAAGGCCCATCCGAGCTCCGTGGCCTTCTCCCGCACCTCCAGCAGCACGCGTCGCCGGTCCGCCGTGTCCCTGCTGCGCCGGACCAGTCCGAGCCGCTCCAGCCGGTCTACCAGGGCAGTGGTCCCGGCGGAGTTCAGTCGCAGTTGCTCGCCGAGCCACCCGGGCGTGGCCCGCGTACCGGTGCGTGCCGCGTCCAGCAGGTGGATCAGCGCCCGCACATCGGTGGGATGCAGCTGGTGCCGTGCGGCGAACTCGGCACCGAGCAGGTCGAACTCCACGGTGACCGCGCGCAGCAGATGAACCAATCCCATCGCCGGGCTCTGATCGCCCATGCGCCCTCCTCGAATCGAACTCGTAATATCTCGCTGAACGAGAATATCGCCCGGCGAGAGGAATGCCCGTGTCCCTGCCCGCCTTCGACCTTGCCTACGACGAACTTCGCGCCCGTTGGCCCGAGTCCACACAGGAGCGCGATATCCCCACGCCGTACGGGCGCACCCGGGTCCATGTGTACGGCCGGGTGGACGGCAGCCCACTGGTGCTGTTGCCCGGCGGCTCCGCCACCGGTCTCGCCTGGTTCGCCAACGCGCCGGCCCTGGGTGAGCGATACCGGGTTCACGCGGTGGATCTGCTGGGCGACGCCGGTCGCACCGAACGCCGGGGCACACCGCTGAAGAGCGCCCACGATCTGACCCTCTGGCTGGACGCGCTGCTGGACGGCCTCGGGCTCGCCCGCACACACCTGTGCGGTCACTCGTACGGTGCCTGGCTGGCCGCCCGGTACGCACTGCACGCACCGCGGCGGGTGGATCACCTCGTCCTGGTGGACCCCACCCAGGTCTTCACCGGATTCCGCCTCGGCTACCTGCTGCGCGCACTGCCCACCCTGATCCGTCCGAGCGAGGCCCGCGCCCGCGCCTTCCTGGCCTGGGAGACGGCAGGCACACACCCGGACGAGGCCTGGCAGCGCCTCTACGCGCTGGCCACCACCGTGCCCGGCCGGAAGCTGGTCACCGGCGCCCGGCCTCGGACCACCGACCTCTCCATGCCGGTCCTGGTCCTGCTCGCGGAGCACAGCCGGGCCCACCACGCTGCCAAGGTCGCCGACCGGGCCCGCCGGATGCTCTCCGAGGGCGAGGTGGCAGTACTCCCCCGGGCGACCCATCACTCCCTGCCGCTCACCGAGCCGAAGCACCTGAACGAGCGGCTGCTCGCTTTCCTGGACTGACAAGGCCAAACGCCGGTCCAGGCGGGCCGCCGGGCTCGAAGAACCGCCGCCCGGCGACCCGCCACGCCGCCACCCGACCACAGCCGGGCTCTGACCTGTGTCGTGACTACGGATCCTTCGCCGCTACGGCATCACGGTGCGATCGTCCAGCGTTGACGCGCTTCGGGGCCGCATTCGTCGACCGTCACGTCCTCCGTCTCCCTCAGCGGAGCCACGAGGCACAGGTGGTTGGCTTCGTTGCGCAGGCGGACGGAGCCGTCGACGTAGGTCTCCACCAGCCAGCGGCGGCCCGTACCGTCGTTCCGGCTCTTGCCGGTACCGCAGTCGCCAAGTACGGAAGTGGTGCCGATACCGGAATCGTCGCTGTCCAGGACGTCGACGCATTTGCCGCTGTCGATCCCCTTGATCCGCGCGATGTTGTCACCGGGACCGGCGTACTCGATGTCCCAGCGCGAGGTGTCCCCGTGGCTGTAGGTGGTCAGCTCGGTCTCGTCGCTCTTGCCCCCGTCACGGGTGGAGAGGTAGAGGCCGCTCGACGCGCGCAGCCGGGTTTTGCTCTCCCCGGGCCCCCAGGTCTTCTCCTCCACGGCGCGGGAGTTGTCCCACCACCGCTGGGCCTGGCTGCCGTCGCACGGGAGGGCCAGGACGCGTTCCAGCATCGGCGTACCGGTCAGACACAGTTCCGGGCGGGCGGAGTTGCGCCAGATCAGCGTGCCGTCCCGCTCCTCGGGGGACTCGGGCTGCCACTGGGCGTACTTCGACTCGCACGGCAGAAGCAGGACCTGCAGCGGCAGCCACGGGTTGAGACCGGGGCACCCCCGGGGCCTCGCCGCCCGGTCTGCGAGGACGCCACGGGCGGCGGAGGCGCCGGGCGGGCTGTCACCGTAGTTGAAGCGGTACCAGTGTCCCTCGACGGTTCCCATGCGGAACCGCTGCCGGTCGTCGAACCGGTCGCTGCCGCTGATCACACGGCCGTCGTTCGTCACGCTCATGACCCACCCGGTCCGGGCGTTCTCGAAGGCGGAGGAGAAGGTGTGGGTCGCGCGGGCGGGTGCGGGCGTCACGGGAGCGGGGTGCGGTGCGAACTGCACCGGGTAGTGGTCCGCGCCGCGCCCCGAGGGGATACCCGCGGTGTACCGGGGCATGCCGTAGGTGATCGCGTAGTCCAGCTCGCCGCCGTTCTGGTGCGTGGCCCTGTTCGGCCGTACCAGCTGTTCGCCGGCGCGCAGGTGGAGACTTTGGTTCCGGGCCTGCTCGTCACTGCGGTGGCGGATGTCGAGATTGAAGTCGCCGAGCATGACCCACCGCTCACCGGGCCGGGTCGCGTCGCGGATGCCCCGGAGCAGTCCGCCGACGTCCGCGCCGCGCGCGTGCACGTTGTAGTAGACGGTGTTGCCGATCCGCACGCCCAGGGCCCGGCGGAAGCGGTACGCGTTGTTGGTCTCGCTCGGGTTGTACATCGGGTTCTCGATGACGCGGATTTCGTCGGCCTGTTCGGCGGTGACGATCGCGAGGTTGACCCGGCCGCCTATCCACGCGTCCCGCCCTGTCGTGCTGCTGTGCTGCGGGTCGGTCTGCAGGTAGTACACGTGGCGCGGTGGCCGGCCACCGTCACCGGTCGACCGACCGTACTGCCACCGCGAGTGGTTGACCGAGCGCGGCAGGCCGGCGGGACGCGTCACGTCCATGGGGATGGGGATGGACTCGGGCTGGGTGCCGTGCGCGTCGGTGGGCGGGCCGCTGCCGACCTCCTGGAGGGCGAGGACTTCGTGCTGCTCCGTCAACGGGCCGGCTTCACCGGTCCAGCGCTGCCCGCGGTTGGATCCCTCCATGTTGTACGTGGCGAACGACGGGGCCCTGTCGGCGGCCTGCCGCGGCATTCCCGCCGGCTTCCCGTCCGCCCGTGCCGCCTGACCGCCCGGCCCGGGTACGACGCCGACGAGCAGGCCGACGGCCAGCAGCGCGGTGAGGAACGCTGCCCACCGTGAGCTGCGCGGGCCTGATCGGGATGTGGTGCTCGTTCGTGGCACCGGTGATAACCGCATGATGCGTCTCTCCGTTCAGAGTTCGGAAACGCCCAGAGTCTTGAGGGCGCTCCGTCCCGCCGGCCAGCGGAATCGGGCGATCGGGGACGCTGGAACGCCGGACCAGGCGCTGACCGGCGACGTTGTGGCAGCCCTGGAACGTCGGAATGGGACGCCGGTGGCAAGGTCTTCAGGTGGCCGGCCCCTCTGGAGCAGGGGCGGTACGGGTGGCGGGGCGGGGGGGGTGCCCCGGCATGGAAGCCGAGTCACACGACCTCGATGCCGAAGCGGCCACCGAAGTGCCGGCCGAGACGGAAGCCGAAGGCAGAGTGGATGTGGGCGTACATCTCCATGCCGCGGGCGTAGCCCGCAAGGTTCACGGCGAGCGGGACGACAGCAGGGCGTGGGTCGACGTCCTGCTGCTGAACCGGCACCTCACCGCCGACGCGGTCGCCCTGGAGAGGCCCGCAAAGCCGCCCATGCAGGGGACGAGCGCCCGTCGGTACGGCCCTCGCGACGGTTTCCGGACAGCCGTCGGCAACAGGCACGTCCCTGTATGAGTGGCGGCTGGCCCGCCTTCCGCCGGACACCAGACATCTGCCGTCGGTGCCCCGATGACCCACTGCTCCGAAGCCGACTTACCAGCGATAGCGACCGACGTGAGGGAGAAGCCCAGTGGCCCTGCCCCGCCAGCGAAGCCTGACTTGAGGCCGTCTTTGAACCCCCGCCGCTTCGCAGGGGGCGAAGACAGGCTTCTAGCGGGTGTCCGGAGTGTGATTCTCCGTTTCCACTTCCGCCTCCAGCTCGTCTCTGATCGCCTCATCGAGTTCACGCCGAAGCGGCGCCACCACCTCAGCCCAGTAGCGTGGAGCATCCGCCGCGCTGATCGAAGAGCGTGCGTGCCGGGGCCAGATGATGCCCAAGGCCACGTACGTAACGCTGCGAGCCAGGGTTGCGACCCTTTCACTTACCGCATGAATGGCGAGTGCGTGTTCCGTCCGATGCACATGGCTTCCGGCTGCTCGGACCTGCAAGTGGTCGAACGGTTCAGCGAACACAGCCTCCCGCATCTCCGATAACGCATTCTGCATGCCCATATACCTGGCGTGCCGTTCTTCACGTTTTCGGCGTTCCGTCTCCGCTCGGTTCTGGCGGCGCAGAACTTCTAAGGCGCTTTGGTGGGTTTTTTCCGCGACCTCCATCGCAGTTCGATGGGCGGCTTCTGCTTGTGCCATCGCCGTTCTGTGTGCAGCCTCGGCCTGTGCCAGCACAGCCCGCTTCTGCCAGTGGCCCACCAAAGCGGTAACGGGGATGCCGCCAAGGGCGATGATCGCCACGAGGTTGCCTAGATCCATGCTGGATGCCCTCCCTCATATGGGGAGCATGCCCCAGCATGAGCTGGTCTGGGGACCGGGAGGCGAGTTCCCATGGGCATCTGCGAGCGCACTGGTCGCCAACTGTTGTTGAAACTCATCAACGAACGCTGCCGCTGAACGTGAACGAAGCCCTGCGCACCATGGCGTGCGCCGTCCGGTTGGGTGTCTTCGCCCTCGAACACTGCGTCCGGTGCGACGGTGTCACATCGAGCCGACGACGTGGGCGCGGTCCGGGCCGCCGCCCTCCGGCGCCGGAGATGGCGCTTTGTAAGGTTCGTGCAGTACGCACGATCTTTCAGGAGCAGCGCGATGAACCGACGTACCCGTCTGGCCCTTCTGTTGGCGCTGGGCGGGTTGCTGTCCGGATGCGGCTCCGCCCCGGTGGGCGTGGGCGCCCCCTCCTCCGGGGACAAGCCGTTCTGGCGGGCCGAGTTCGATGGGGCCGCAGGCGTCCGGCCCTCGGAGAAGTTCTGGAACACCGAGATCGGGAACCGGGACGCCGAGGGGTGGGGCAACAACGAGTTGCAGTACTACACCGACGACGCGGCCAACTCCGCACTCGACGGCTCGGGGCACCTCGTGATCTCTGCGCGGCCCTCCCCCGCCGGGGCGAAGCTCCCCTGCCACACGCGAAAGCACTGTCCATGGACCTCGGCCCGGCTGACGACGGAGGGAAAGGTGGCCCTCACCCGGGGGCGCGTGGAGATCCGCGCGAAGATACCCACCGGCACGGGACTGCTGCCGGCACTCTGGATGTTGGGTGACAACGGAGTCGAGTGGCCTGGACAGGGTGAGATCGACATCTGCGAGGTGGTCGGCGGTGAACCGCGGACGGTGTACGGCACCGCGCACGGGCCGACGTACTACAACGAGAAGGGCATCGGCGGCTCCACCACGCTCCCCGCCGACGCGTCGCAGGCGTTCCACACCTACGCCATCGAGAAGCGACCGCATCGCATCACCTGGTCCGTGGACGGCAAGCCGTACTTCACCTTGACCCCGTCGAAGCTGCCCGCGAAGCGCGACTGGGTCTTCGAGCAAGACATGCACCTGCTGCTCAACGTCGCCGTCGGAGGCGACTGGCCCGGCCCTCCCGATGCCTCCACGCCGTCGCCCGCGAGGATGACGGTCGACTACGTACGCTTCTACGGCGAGGGCAAGGGGTAACCCTCGGCCCAGTATCCGGCGCAGCTCGCAGGCTCGGCTGCACTGCGATGGAAGTGACGCCGACGCGATCCTCAGCCTCCTGGTTATGTACGTGACTACGGGAGCCGTTTCGAAGTGACGGTGGGAGTCACCATCTGACCGAGTTTGCGATGTCAGTTTGCTTTGACGTCGCTTGGGGGCTTGCGGTGGGACTGTGAGGTGTGCTTCTCCCGCTGGGAGCCTCATGGGTAGCTCGCAGTCCAAGGTCAAGTCGTACGCGGCGATTCGCCGGGATCACCAGATGGGCATGTCGCTGCGGGCGCTTCAGCACACGCACAACGCGACGTGGTGGACCGTCCGGCGGGCTCTGGACGGGCAGTGGCCGGAGCCTCGGTAGAAGCAGCGGCGCTGGGAGTCGAGGGTCGATCCCTACAAGCCGTTGATCGACGGCATGCTGCGGGCTGACCTGGGCGCTCCGCCCAAACAGAGGTACACCGCACAGCGCATCTTCGACCGCCCGGCCGAAGGCCACGGAGCCGACGACATCTCGTACTCGGTGGTACGCCTCGACGTGAAGGACAGGCGCAAGGAGGGCCGCCGGCAGGCCGGAGTGGGACCGGGCACGATGTTCGTGCCGCAGACCCATCTGCCCGGTGCGCAGGCGGAGGTCGACTTCGGCGACGTCCACGAGATACTCGCGGACGTGACGACCAGGGTCTATCTGTTCTCGATGCGGCTGTCCTACTCCGGCAAGGCAGTGCACCGAGTGGAGGTGTTCGAGACCGGCCGGTGGTTCACTCCGTGGGTCAACCGCTTCGGCCAGGTCATCGTCCGCTGCAACTCCTACTCAGTCCCGGTCCGCTTCATCGGCCGCCAGCTGAGGGTGCTGCGGCACGCCAAAGGCCTGTTCGTCTATGACGGCCGCACTGTGGTCGCCCACCACGAACGGCTCAGCGGCCGGGGCGAGTCCCGCCCGGTCCTGGACCACTACCTGGAAACTCTTCTGCGCAAGCCGGGCGCCTTTCCCGGAGTGACCGCCCTCGAACAGGCCAGGGCCGCAGGAAAGTTCACGCCCGTCCATGAAGCCTGGTGGACCGCGACTCGCGCCGCTCACGGTGAGGCGGCCGGCACCGGAACCCTGATCGAGGTGCTGCTGCTGGCCGAGTGCGACGACCGGGCCCGCCGACGCTCCGAACGCAGGATCAAAACCGCCAGCTGGACCACAGGGGGGCTGGGCTGCTGTTTCAGGTTCTGACCGAGCGCGAGGAAAAGAGCAGTGTCGCGATCGCTTCGAACGAGAGTTCAGTGGCTGGATGAAGACGTTCACCGATCCCTCACTCCGCGTGGCCATCGTCGACCGGCTCACCTGCAACGGCGCCATCATCCAGACCGATACCGAGTCCAACCGCCTCGCTCACACTAAGGCCCAAGCCGAACGATCCCAGCTCAGCTGCCGGGCGCCAGACGGGAGGGGCCGCCCGATAACCAGCCCAGTCAGAGCCGGTATGGCCGATGCTACGGCTGCTCGGTTTCGGCCGACAGGTTGTGCCATGCATGTCCGCAGGCGCCTTTGCAGTACGTCTCGCGGCGGCGAGTGTCGGCGACGGCGAAGACGGAAACGAGGACGCGGAATGCCTTGACGTGTTCGGCGGAGGGGAGGCCTGCGAACCCGTAGCGGGGCGGTTCCATGCAGATCATCACCGAAGGGTTGGCCGTGGGCTTCACACCGGACCGCGCTACCCCCGCACGGCCGTCCGCAGCCGTAATGTGCGCCTGCATCGCATAGCCGGCGACTTCCTGCAGAACCTCCTGCTGGCGTGCTGGGGCGAGGTCGGAGAACCAGGCCACGCCATCGCCCAACGTGCGGAGACCTTGGGCGATCTCGTTGACGACCCGCTCGGTCTCGCGCCGGAAGGTGCGGCCATCGTCGCCGCTTGGTTCGGTCATCGCTTGATGATTTCACGATGCGGGTTCTGGGCGAAGGCCGGTATCCGCAGCCGAGACAGCGCAGACGGGGACCGGGGACAGTCCGCTCCGCTCCCGAGATTGGGCAGCCCCGCAAGGACTTCAACACCGCAGCTCGCAAGACGCCCCAGAGCACTTGACGACATCAAAAGTCACTGACATCGATCACGCGGCGGGCCGCCAAGCGACTCCCGAGGTCCCGCCGAAATGACCCCCGAAGAAGCCGACACAGCCAGCCTCCCGAGCTTCTGATACCCGTTTCAGGACCGAGTCACTGGTGTCGAGCCCCAGGTATGGTGCGTCCTGTTCCTGTTCCGGGCGGATGACTGCGTCTGTGTGGCGGGTCCAACTCCTGGTACGCATCTTTATTTCTTCCGGTCCCGCCACAAACGCAACAGGAACAAAATTCCCAGAGTGATCACGATGAGGGCGAATGCTATCTGGCCCCATACGGGAAGTTCGGGGCCACCGCCAGGAGCTGATATTTCCTCCAACGTCCTCTCCTTTTCTTTCCTTTACGGGGCCTACTACTCCGCCCCCTCGGTGCAACCTGGTCAGCGCACGTACTCGTCTCAGCGCTGCTTCGGCGCCAACGCCGTGACCAGTTCGTCCAGTTCCTCGCCCTGCCAGTCGAAAACATCCGAACGCTCTGGTGGGTCTCCGCCCGGTCGCCCCACGTATGCGGTGCGCAACCCCGCGGTCTGTGCTCCACGGAGATCCCAGGCGTGTGCCGCCACCATGAGGATCCTCTCCGGCGGGCATCCGGCCGTGTCCACCGCCAGTCGGTAGACCTCTGGGGCCGGCTTGTAGGCCTGGACGGCCTCGGCCGACAGGGCTTGGTGCCAGCGCAGGCCCGCATGGGCGCTGAGGCGGAGCAGTGCGGTGCGGTCGGCGTTGGAGAGGCCCAGGACGGGATACCACTGCGCCAGTCGCTCCAGGGCCGCGACGGAGTCTTCCCAGGGGGACAGCCGCTGCCCCACCGTCGCCAGTCGGTCGACCGCCGCCGCATCGGTCACTCCGGCACGGTCCGCAACCCGCCGAGCCGCCTCACGATCGATGGTCCCGCTGCCGGCGTAGGCGCGGTCTCCTTGCATGACGCTCTCCTGTTCCCGGGCGGCATGCTCCTGCCACACGGCAGTGAGTTCGTCGAGGGACGCCTCATCGCACCACGGAGCCGCTTCCCGTATCCCCGCCCGGAGTCCGGAGAGTTCGTCAACCAGCGTGCCGAGGACGTCGAAGACGACGACCTCTATGCCATCGGCCTCTATGTCTTGGATCCCTGTCATGTGTCCTCCTGTCGGCACTCGCGTCACCGGTTCAACTGGTGACGATGTTGCCGTCGCCGCCGTCACCGGTCAAGATGGTGACGTGGATTTCGCGTTCGTGAGTGGCAACTCGGCCCTCGATCTGGCCGGTACCGTCGGCTTTCGCCGGGATGAGTCCGTCGACTCACTGATCGCACCGGCGGACCTGGAACGGTGGGTGGCGGCGTGCGAGGAGCTTCCCGACGGCGTTCGCGCGGACTTGACGACCTTCCGGTCCGCGTTGGCACTGCGGGAAGCGATCTATCGGCTCGCGCTCGACCGCGTGCTCGCTCGCCCCTTCGATCCAGACAGCCTGGAGGTCGTCAACTCCGCGGCTGCCGGCCCGACGATCACGGTCAGGCTGAGTGACGAAGGTCTCCATCTCTCCGGTGACCTTCGGGCAGCCCTCTCCCACGTGGCTCGAAGCGGTATGGCCGTACTCGCCGATCCCGCCGCACGCCTCAAGGAGTGCGGCCGCTCCCGCTGCACGCGCATCTATCTCGATCGTTCACGCGGTGCGCGTCGCACCTGGTGCGGAATGGAGGAATGCGGCAACCGCGTCAAGGCCGCGGCCTATCGGGCCCGGCGGCGGGCCTCGTCGACGGGCGCCGCGAGCGGATCCGCGCAAGCCTCGTGACGTAGGCCGCTGCCAACCGCCTTGTCACCTCGCACGAACGCGACCGTCGCACGTGGCGTCGTGGGCTGGTTCGGGCGGGAACCTATTCCTGGACGGCCACGCCCAGAACGTTGGGGTTCTTCACGGAGTCCTGGACCGCGATGTCCTCGATCGCGTCCTGGGGCGCGGCGGGTGCGTCGGCGCCGGTGCCGTGCGTCGTGGTGCCCGCGGCCCGCGCGCCGGTGAGCAGGTTGGCGCAGGAGGTGCCGAAGGCGGGAGAGAGGAAGTCGCCGACACCGCCGGCCGTTGCGGGCGTGGTAGCGGTGAGAGGGACGCCCGCGTAGGCGGCCGTCAGGGCCACGGGCGTGGCAGCGGTACGCCAGGTGATCATGTCCGGTGCAACGACCCGGCGCCCGCTCCTGTTACGGCGCGGCCGGAGCCGCCGCGGCCCGTGGCGGAGAGGGCCGTCTGGGCGGTCACCTTGCCCGGGCGTCCGGCCGGCCTCCCGGCCACTCGATCAGCTCGGGTCAAACACCCGCGATGCGGGGCCTGTTACTCCACCGGGTCCTCGTCGGCGTGCCGTGCGGCCTTCTTCGTCGCGATCTCGACTTCGTGGCGTGCCTGCCCCGTTGCCTCGGCGTGTGCCGTGACGGCCGTCTGGAAATTCTCCGCCGCTTCGCCCCAGCGGCGCCACTGCGCCGCATACTCGTCGCCGTCGAGGCCGGCGAGTCGGGCGCGTTCTTCCTCTGCGGAGCGTTCCAGCTTGATCAGAGCATCGGTGATGTCAGCCACGATCCGATCTTAAGCAGACAGCGCAGGACACTGGCCGCGACATGTGCGAAAGGGGTCCAGATGCACGCGGTTCTTTGGTCGGCTACCTCCTCGGGGCCGGGCCGTCGGCCGTGTGAGGCCTGGTGGACCTCGCGGTGGGGAGGCGTTGCCGAGGTCCGGTGGGCGCCGAGCGAATACGGGTGTGTTTCGAACAATGAGACGGGGTCAGACGGAGGGCATGAGTGAATCGGCGAAGAACGGAACCAGCCCTGTGAGTAACGCTTCGGCGGGCGGCAAGGCCGACCGGTCCAAGGCGGAGGATGCCAAGGCCACGACGGCCAAGGCGGCTGGAGGCGCGGCTCGTTCCGCGTCCAAGGCCACCTCTGGAGCGGCCGCCAAGACCGGCTCCGCGGCCAGAGGCGTCAAGTCCTCGGTCGCCGAGGCGGGCGAGGGCGCGGCGTCGTTGGGCGCCACGCTCGGCGAGAAGGCGAAGGCCGGAGGCGAACTCCTGTCCAACGTGCCGGGAAAGACGCTGCAAGCGGCGACGACGACGTGGACGGTGCTCAAGAACCGCAAGGCGATCGCGGTGGGCGTCGGCAGTAGTGCCGTCGCCATGCTCGCCGGCGCGTACGCGCTGGGAGGCGCCAATGTGAGGCGCGCCCAGGGTCCCCTGACCCGCGCCACGCGCGGAGTTCTCTGAACGGTTACGACTGAGCCCCTGGTGCCGCCGAAAGGCGGCGCCAGGGGCTCATTGGCGTCTTGTTCACTCCGCACCTCCCCGGCGAACGCGGGGCGGACCGGCGAGGTCGATCCTCGACCGGGCCCGGGTGCCTCAACCTGGCGGGCGGGTGACCGGTGGACGACGTTTTTTGACCCAGAGCAGCAAGAGCACCGAGCACACGGCGGCGAAGGCGCACCACGTGGAGATGTACTCCTGTCGCCACAGCACCACGCACACCCCGGCCCCGACGGCGACCAGCACGCCGAACAGCACGAGGCCGCGGTCGCCCGACAGGAGCAGGGCGCCGATGGTGGCGAGCAGATAGCCGGCGACGACGAGCCCCGGTCGCGGCAGGCCGAGGGAGTAGCCGACCGTGTGGCCCCGGATCTCGGCCGTCACCGTACGCGTGGCCAGTGTGTACGCCAGTACGGCCGCCGTCGCGGTGCCCGCGGCCAGGGGGATGAGCAGGCGGCGTCGGGCGTCCGGTGGCGCCGCGCACAGCACAGCTGCCGGAACCCATAGCGCGAGCAGCGGGAGCGCGATCACCGCCCAGGCGTCAGTGGCGGGCCCCGTCCCGCCGCCGTTGCGCCAGAGCGCGGCCTCGATGATCTGATGCGCGCCGAGAAGGAGCGGAAGCGCGGCCAGCGGCAGGTCACGGGGGTGCCGGGCCGCGAGGGTCACGCCGGCGATTCCCACGGCGGCGATACCCGTGCCCGCCACCAGATCCGCCGTCGCACTCCAGCACATGGCTGAAACGCTACGGCCGATTCCGTGCGAGGGCGCGTCGGGCGGGGCCCGCGCGGGCACACCGCGCCGGCCCGAAAAGATTCGGGGAGAACCGCTCGACCTCCCCAGATGTCACGGTTCTCCCCGACTTCACTTCGGCCCTCTACCCCCCATTCACCGGACCATGTGCACTGATTCCCTGGTCGTTTCCGGTGGTCTCCCGGCTCGGCGTCGGCGCCTCGCCGCTGCCTTCCGGACCGGGGAGTCCCAGGGCCAGGTTGCCTACGTGGAGCAACTCCTCGTGCCGGCCCTTGAGGAATGCGATCTGGCTGGTGGGGCGCATGGTGCCGGTGGGGCAGGCGCCCAGGCCGAGGTCGGTCGCCGTCAGGCACAGCGTCTGCAACAGGCATCCGGTGTCCCGGTAGATGAGGCTCAGCGCCAGACCCTCGTACTTCCAGCCGGTGCGGGCGGCGTGCGAGGCGAGCAGGAGGCTCGCGGGCGGCGGTTGCTCCATGTAGGCCGGTGTGGTGACCGTGGTGTTCAGGACGGTCGCCAGTTCGTCGTCCCACGGGGCGAGCCGGTTCAGGGTGTGGTCGAACGGGTCGTAGTGGTAGGCGCCGGGAGCCAGTCCGGACACGTCCCGGGCGATCACGTACGCCTCCAGGCTGTGCCGTCCGCCGCCGGACGGGGACGGGCGCTGTGTCTGCTGGAACCAGAGGGGGCCGAGCGGGGCCCGGACGCGGGCGGAGCGGGCGAGGAACACCCCGAGGTGGCCGAGAGGCAGCGGTGAGGGTGCGAAGGCGCGGATGCTGCGCCGCTCGGTCAGTACCTCGCGCAGCGGTCGGCTGGGCAGCTCGTCGTGGTCGGCGAGCCGAATGGTCTCCGCCGCCTCGGGGTGGCGCAGCCGCGCCAGGGGCGGGGAGCCTTGCTGCGTGTGCGCGGCGGGCCCCTGGCCGGCGCGGGCGTGGGCGGCGAGTTCGTAGGGCGTCAACCCCTGCGCCGTCGGGGTCGGGTGGGCCGAGGAGCGGATGATTCCGGCGGCGGCCAGCTGGTCCAGGGCCCGCTGGGTGGCCGCGAGGTCGGCCGCGCCGCTTCCGTCGGTGTTCGGGACGGGCCCGCGCCATCGCGCGTGGGCCTCCTCGGCCGTGAGCGGGCGGTCCAGCTCGTTGAGGAGGGCAAGGAGTCGGGGGCGCGCCGTGAACCTGCGCCACCGGCGGCAGTCGACGAGGACGGGCCCCGCCTCGTCCTGCCATTCGAGGAGCAGGTCGGGGTTGCGCCGGTAGCGCACGGGGTGGGGCGTGCTTCCGTCGTCGACGCCGCTCGCGCCTGTGCGGTGTGTCGGGGGTGTGGGGGCTTCTGCGGCACGGGGCTTCAACGTTCCTCGACGCCTCTCTGTGGGGCCTGTGAGTGGGGGGTGGTGGTGGGTGTGCGGTTTCGGCGCTCCGGAGGTGGTGGTCGCGGCGCGGTTGTTGCGGGCGACGGCGGTCCTGACGCCGTATCGGAGTCGCGGCTCACAGGAACGGCAGGGGCAGTGGGTTGAGCTGTGCCTCCGTCAGCGGTGTCTCGCGTACGCCCATGGCGAGCGGCGCCTCGAACACCCGTGGTCCGCCTCGGCGGTGGAAGTCGCTGCGCAGAGTGATCGGGCAGAGTCCGGGCACCACCGTCCTGACGACCGTCACGCCGCACTCGGCCACGTCGATCGGGGTGATGTCCACGGTGACCGCCTCGTGCCCTCGCGCCGCGAGTCGCCGCACGGCCTCTGTGACGTCGGCGGGCAGTCCGGCGGAGGGGCGCGGGGCCGCGACGGGGCGCAGCGGTCCCTCGTCCCAGAAGGCGAGGTGGGCGAGCCGGTGGGGCGCCCAGTAGAAGAGGGAGAACTCCTTCAGTGTGGTCAGCACGTCGCCCGGTTCGGGGATCGACTCCCCCGCGTCGAGGTTCTCCTGCCAGAGCCGGGCGCCTGCCCAGCCCAGACAGCCCTCTTCCAGGGCGCCGAGCAGGGCCGCGTGCGGGTCCAGGTCGGCGCGCGCGGCGTGGGTGACCACGGGCCGGCGTTCGGTGTGCCGGAGGAAGCGCACGCCCACCGCCGGGATGCCCAGGTCGGTGGTCAGGTCCTTGGCGGTGACCGTCACGCCCTGGGCGCGCATGTGCTCGACGATGCGCCGGGCCGGGCCCTCCGGCAAGCCGTCCAGGTCGAGGGTGGGCAGGACGAGCCGGTTCTCCCAGAAGATCACGGAGGCGTCCCTCTCGACGGCCTCCATCAGACCGCCGTGCACGGCGTGGTGGTAACTGCCGCCCGCCGCGAGGCCGGTGGAGATCGGGTCGTACCAGGCCCGGTGGCCGGGCGGGAAACGGTAGGGCAGATAGACCGCGCACGCGGGGACGTACCGGGTGCGGCCGGTGAGCAGCGAGCGGCCCGGCACCCAGTCGATCTCCGCGTCCGGGTCGTAGGGGGCCAGACGGGTGTGGCGGGCGTACTCCGCCGCCGACCCCAGGGGCAGGGTGCGGGGATCGACCGCCTCCTCGCCGAGGGCGGCGGCGCAGGCGCGCACCAGGCTCTTCGGGTCGTAGACGCCCGCCGCGTACCGTTCCAAGGTCTCGCCCACGGCGCACACGCGGGCCGTCACCGGGTCGTTCTTGACCGCGCCGCCTCGCGCCTCGGCCGTGACCGGGGAGAACCAGTGCGTCTTCGTCATCCCTGCCGTGCGGGCGTATGTCGCCTCTCCCAGGGCGCCGTCCCGTTCGTCCACGAGCAGGCGGAGCACCATGCCGGTGAGGGGGTCCACCGCACCGCGCATGCGCTCCCAACTGGCCGTGTTGTCGATCTCCGTCGGCTCGCCCTCGCGTGGGGGCGGCACGGCGTGTGCGGCGCAGGCGGGGCAGCCCGGCAGGTGGAACAGCTCGTGTTCGGTGCGCGTCAGGGAGCCGTGCTCGATCTCGGTCAGCCTGGCGCGCCTTGGCGTGTGCTCGTCCTCCGGCGCCTTTCCGTGTTCCGCTGCCTGGTCGTGCCGGGGTCCGGGGCACATCAGGGTGAGTACTTCGTGGGCGAGCAGGCCCGAGGAGACTGCCTTGCTCGGCCATGCACCGGCGTCCGGCTCGCCACGTCCGTCGAATTCGCCACGTCCGTCGAATTCGCCGAGTTCGCCGTAGAGGATGTCCAGGGGGAGGTCGGCGATGGGCTGCCAGATGTGGTTGGCGCGGAGTCGGCGTACCAGGCATACCGGGCAGGGTGTGCGGGGCGGCTTGAGGGTGGCGTAGAACAGCCAGGTGGGGGTGTCGAGGTAGGTGACCAGCGGCGTACCGGCTTCCAGGGCGGAGGTGACGCGCCGCACCAGCTGCTCCTCGGGGAGCGAGAGCGGCAGGAGCGCGACGGCCGCCCGCGACTTCTGGTCGTCGGGCACCGTCGGCACGCCGGCGCGCTCCAGCAGCGCTCCCGCCTCGGCGCCCACCCCTCGCGGGGTGACGGCGACCGGACTGCCCGTGCGGAGTGCCGTCATCTCTCCGTACAGCGGATGCACGACCTGCCCGCGTTCGTGTGCGAGCCCGCGTGCGCGCAGACCGCCGACCACCTGCTCGGGAACGGCGTCCGCCCGCACGGCGTCGCTGCCGGTCCCGGGAGCGGGCACGCGGACGGGAACGCGCAGGGTTCCGGTGCTCGCGCAGACGTAGAGGTGGTCGCCGCGCGGTACCAGGCGTACGTCGGGCCGCAGCTCGGTGTGGGCATGGGCATCCATGGGGCCGCCTTCCGGGAGGGGTGAGAAGGACACGCTCGGCTCGGCGCCGGGCGGAGCACCCACGACGGTCAGGCGCCGCAGTGCGCGAAGCGCCCTAGGCGGCGGGGTGGGCGCGCGAAGCATCACTGGTCGCCGTGGCGGGCGCGAAGGGCATGAGCCGGCGTCGCGGCCGCTAAAGGCTGCTGACCGGCGTCGCGGGTTCGAAACGTCACGGTCGTCGTCGCGCGCGGAGTGCCCCTGGCCGCCGTCGCGCGCAGCCAGGGGCACGGAGCCTCAGGAGCCCCCGGACGTGGTGGTCAGCACGTCCATGGAGTTCGGGGCCGCCCAGGACAGGCAGCTGTGGCCCGCGAACGCCTCCTCCGACTCCGAAATCGCCATTTCCTCGAACAGCGATTCGCCGTCGATCTCGATGGGCTGGTTCGTCGGCTGCATTGTCTCCGCCCTTTCGCTCGCGTGTCTCTTTTTCCTTTTCGTTGAGCACTGCACTGCGAAACCGTCACAAGGACGGTTCGGCTATTCCATTGCAGGATGCCGAGAACGGAAAAACAAGGGTATGCCGGAATAACCCACCTAGTAGGTGATGTGGAAGCTTTCGCGGCGCACGAGGGGGGCGGGGGGCGCGACCACGTGGCCGTAAAAGCTCTCCTGAGCGGTCGGTACGCCTCTCACGGTCGGCGCCGTCATGGTTGCAGCCGGCAGCGAGAGGGGAAGCTGGTGGCCCCTCCGCGCCCCCACCGACGCCGTCCCGGAACTGATCAAGGGCCTTGAATTCTCCGTATGCCCTCCGACAAGGGTGTAGGCACCATCGAGGGTATGGGCGCACCCTTTCGAGACAGTCCCGGGATCTCGGCAACTGCAAGACCCCGGGGGATTTACGGGCGAGGCAAAGAGCACCTACATCTTGGTCGCCCGGTCGTAGGCGGCCACCGCCCGTTCGAGGAACGTCGCCACCGTGGCCTGCTCCTCCGCCGTCATGGACCCGGTGATCTCGGCGATGCCCGTTATGAGGGGCTCGATGTGCTCGAAGGCGGCCTGCTCCCAGTGCTCCGCGGGCGTGACGAGCACCTTGCGCCGGTCGCTGGGGTGCGGTCGGCGGCTCGCGTGCCCGCCCTCGACCAGACGGTCGATCACCAGCGTCATCGCCGCCGTCGACGTGCTGAGTTCGCGTGCCAGCTCGCTGGGTGTCGCCGGGCCGGCGCCGACGAGGTGGTCCATCACCGCGAGTCCGGCGGGATCGATGTGCATCTGCCGGCCCAGGTACCGCTCGAACCGCTGCTCGGCGGCTGGGGGGCCGGTCGCGGTGGGGTGCGTTCCAGTCGGTCCTCGGCTGCGGCTGTCCTGCCGGTGAGCAGGAGGAGCAGGGCGGAGATCGGTCCTCTAATCTCCTCCCCCTGGCCGCGGGTCCAGTCGATGTCGATAGCGATCAGGCGGGCCTTCGGCAGGGGCCACGGGCGGGGCGGGAAGCGCATGGTCCACACCCGGTCGGCGGCGTCACGGGCGGCCCGTGGGGGCATTTGGCGGTCGCGCCCAAGGGCGAGGGCGATGTCCTGGCCGTGGACGAGGATGTCCAGCAGCGGCTCGCGAGGTGTGGTGCCCGGCGCGAGTCGGCGGGAGCCGGTGATCGCGCGGAGGTTGGCCACGATGTCGGCGGTGGGTCGCTCGGCCTCGCGGATCGCGGAGTCGTGGATCATGCGGTCGAGGTCGCCGTGGGCGCGTACGAACTCGCGAAGCGCCCAACGGTAGGTGGAGCGGGCCGTGACGGTCAGATGCGCGGCCACGTCCCGCACGCGCCAGTCCCCGCACTGGGTGGGCGTTTCCCACTCCTCGGGGCTCAGGCCTTCGAGCAGTTCCGCCAAACCCGTCCGCTCACGGTCGACGATGTGCCAGCGTTCGTCGGTCCCGAGGATCGCGGCCATGGGGATCACCCACTCAAGTGGTAAGCTTCACTGACCAAAGTAGTCAGAGAGGCTTACTTAAGTCAAGGGTATGGCCGATCTCAACCGGGGGTGAGTCGAGGATGGCGGAGGAGAGCGAGCTCAACACCGGCGTGCTCCTGTTCATCCCGTACCGGGCTCTGGAGGACCGTGTCTTCGCCGCGCTCGCGACAGCCGGGTTCGATGACCTCACGCCCGCCCAGGCGAGGGTCATGCAGCGGGTCAGTCCGCACGGCACCCGGCTGACGGAACTGGCCGCCCAAGCCCAGATCACCAAGCAGACGGCCGGTTTCCTGGTCGACCAGCTGGAGAAAGCCGGTTACGCGCGGCGGGTGCCGGACCCCACCGACAAGCGGGCCCGGCTGGTGTGCGGGGCGGACAGGGCGTGGGCGGCGAAGCGGGTCGCCGACGCGGTCGTCGCCGAGGTGGAGCAGGAGTGGGAGGCGCATCTCGGCAAGCGGCGCATGAAACAGTTGCGGGAGTCGCTGGCGTCGCTGCGTGAGATCACCGACCCCTGGGCGTGACCGCCCGTCGAGTGGGTCGACCTCGGCCCGTCGGACGCCCTGGTTGTCGAAGAACGGGCCCGCGGCTGCTGTGCACCTCGCCTGCGCGGGTCAGCTCCGCGAGTGCGCCTGGTCTCTCTCCGCCACCGCGTAGCCGGGCACGGACGGCCACCGAACCGTCAGTACCACCGACTCCTCCTCGGCGAACCACGAGTGATCGACTCCGCTCCCCCACAGGACGTAGTCACCTTGCTCTTGGAGGAGGACGCTGCGGCCGGGCAGTTCGACGCGGAAGCGGCCGCTGATGAGAACCAGCAGAGCCGTGCGTTCCTCGCCCTTCACCCACTGCGCGCGCTCGTCGGCGCGGGGGTGGACACCCCATTTGATCTCCACGGCCTCGCTGTGGCGCGGGTCGTCGGCGTCCTTGAAGTGCCCGAGGAGCCATCCTCGGTCCAGTGCCGCGTCCTTGCCCGCGTTGCCCACGTACACGTTGTCCTTCATGTGGTCGGACGCTAGTGGAGGCCGGGGCCGGGGTGGGGGCGGGGCCGGTGTCCGTGGGGGTGTGCCGGGCCCGCCCCGAGGCGTTACGTTGTCGGCCACCACGGCGCGCGGGCGTCACGCAGCGTGTTGGTGCCGCAGTGCACCTCCCCCATGCCCAGGTGGTAGGTGTACCAGTCGTCGATGTAGGTGGTGGTGAATCCCGCCTTGGCGTATACGGAGTTCACCGCCTGCGTGAAGATGTCCCGGCCGCCGATGACCGGCCCCCACTGACGGGGTGCCAGGTAGCGGGTGGGGCTGAGCAGGACGCCGTTGACCGCGCCCGGTATGTAGGCGCTGTTCGGCCGGACGGCGGTGGCGCCGGCTCCGGCACCGCCTGCGGCGTCCCGGGCGCGGGGGCTCTGGTTGGCGCCGCGCAGCTGGCTGAACTTCTCCAGGGACTCCGGTCCCATGCGGCGCAGTTTGCGGCTGCCGCTGAGGCCCGCGCCCTCGTCGGAGTCCCGCGTGTACAGGCCGGGCACCCGCACTATCTCGGCGTCGGTGACGCCGGTCTCGCGCTTGAGGATGTCCAGGTTGGCCTTGATGCGTGCCGCCGCCGTCTTGTTGTCGGCGTGGAACGAGGCCTTGGCGAGTACCTGGTCGATGGTCTCCTTGGGCGCGGGGATGTCGCTGCCGCGCGGGACGGAGAACATCTTCGAGCCGCCGTGCCCGTCCCGCTTCGCCTTGCGCAGCAGCTCCACCCCGGCGGCCGGGTCGGCGACACCGATGCGCCAGCCGCGCTCGGTGTCAGCGGGCAGGAACTGGATGAACTCGTCCACATGCCCGACCGCCAGCCACGACGTGTCGAGCAGCAGGGGCGCCTGCACGCCCTGCGAGGACAGGAACGTACGCATCGACTCGGCGGGCTTGGAGCCGGAGTCGGCGCGGTAGCCCTGGATGATGCGGCCCGCCGGGTAGCTCTTGCCGTTGAGCGTGTACGGCGGAATGGTCTCCAGGTTGCCCATGGAGTTGAGCGTCCACTCCTCGCGCACCGTCGGCTTGCCGACCTGGACCACGCCCACGTCCGGGCCGCGCAGCTTCTCGAACAGCTCACGGCCCGCGTCCCGGTCCGGCTGCGCCGACCGGATCATGACCCGCATCGTGTGCTGCCCGCCGTCCGGGCCCGGCATGCTCGCGTAAGCCGGCTCGACGAAGTCCTGCGCCCAGGGGTCGCCGTACTTGGTGAAGGTGGTCAGCGGCTTGGCGATGCCGGCGTCCTTGACCTGCTTGGCGAGTTCCGCGACGAACTTGCGCTGGTCACGGCCGTAGGCACCGGCGCCCTTCACCTTGGTGACCAGGACCTCCTCGGCGCGCTGCAGCTGATGGTGGGTCAGGACAGGGGCGGTGCGCAGGACGACGTCGTCGGAGCGGGACGTGCCGCCGCCGGTGAGCGTGAACCGGACCTTCACCTCTCCGTTCCACTTCCGCCGGTCGCGCACCACGTCCGTGGCCTCGACGCCCAACTCGACCCCGGTGCGCAGCTCTTCGGCGGAGAGCCGGTCGGCGGGGCGCAGCGGGGACCAGCGGCCGGCCCGCTTGATGAACAGGTGCGACTTCTCGGCGTGGGCGCCGATCGCCTTGACGGTGCCGTGGCTGCCCGCCGGGGCCCCGGTCAGCGGCACGGTCTTCAGGCGGGCCAGATCGTCCGTGTCACGCGCGCCGTTGACCCGGGTGTCGGACCCGTCGTTGCACCGGGCCAGCTTCGCGTCCGGCAGGGGCCTGCCCTGGGCGTCCTTGACCGGACAGCGCTTCGCGTCGTCGTCGATGTTCGGCAGGACGATCGCTCCGCGCCGCGCCGTCCAGGTGTTCTCGCCCGCCGAGTCGCTCGCGCCCTCCACATCGACGCTGCCGTCCCGGTTCACATCGGCGCGCAGATCAGGCACGTTCAGCGGTGCCTCCGGGCCACCGGTCTCCGCCATGGCCGTGGCTCCCGTGGCCGCGAGCACTCCGGCCACGCCGGTCGCGACGGCCACGCTCGTCCATCTGTGCGTACGCACAGTTCCCCTCCTTGTCCCCGGCCCTCTGGTCAGGTTTTCGGTCGGCGAGGGCCGTTGACGTTAAGGAGGTACGTGGGGCCGGGGAGGTTGTCATGGCATCGGGATTCGTCCGGGATCCGGGTGGTCGGCGTCCCGGCCGGCCGAGCGTCCCCTCTGTTCCGGTCTGTTCCGGCCGAAGCGGCGGTGCGGTGGCCATGTGGCGGTCACCGCTGTGTCCGCCACTGTTCACGCGCCGCCGGGCAACGCCCTTCTTGTGCCTCTTGTCTCACCGGGTGACCAGGAGCACCACTGCTCACGCACACCCTGAAGGGGCACTTCCGTATGCGTATCCACCGGAACACCGCAACCATCGCCACCCTTGCCCTGAGTCTCGGTGCGGCCGGCTTAATGGCGTCGGCCGCCGAGGCCGCCCCGGCCACGGCCTCCGTCGTCGTCGCGGACGGCGAGCTCTGGTACAAAGCTGCGCCCGGCCAGCAGAACAAGCTGACGGTGGACGAGGAGATCGACCACCGCGGCGAGCACGACTCCTACTACGTCCTCACCTTCCACGACCGGTACGACATCGCCATCTCCGCCGACGCGGCGGAGTCGGACGAATGCGCGTACCCCGAGGAGGGCGACCGGACCGCCGTGCGGTGCGCGGTCAAGATCCCGGAGAACTCGGACGACTCCGACAGCTACGACATCGACCTCGGCGACGAGAACGACACCGCCACCCTCGCGTCGGACAGCCAGGCCTGGGCCGGGATCTACGGCGGCAAGGGCGACGACGTCATCAAGGCGTCGCCGTCCGCGCTCCCGCACGGCGGTGACGGCGACGACCGCCTCGACAGCGGCGGCGGCCCGTTCGGCTTCGGGCCGTGGGGGGACGCCGGGAACGACACCCTCACCCACTGCGGCCAGGACTGCTTCGGCGGCCCCGGCAACGACTCCCTGACCGGCACCGGCGAGGCGAACGCCCTGCACGGCGAGGACGGCGACGACGTCCTGCACGGCAAGGGCGGGCCCGACGTCCTCTACGGCGGCAAGGGCAACGACAAGCTGTACGGCGAGGCGGGCGACGACATCCTATGGGGCAACAGCGGTGACGACGCCCTATGGGGCGGCACAGGCACCGACAAGCTCTCCGGCGGCCCGGGCCGCAACGAACTCCACCAGGACTGAACACTCCCCCGGCCCGCGTGGCCCACGAAGGTTCCTCCTTCCGCCCGAGGGCAGGGGGAGGAATCTCTGTCCATCGCTCCACAGGCCGGTCCGGAGTTCGAGAGATCCGGCGTACGGCGCCTGCCCGCGTTCTGCACTCAGTCCTTGTCGTCGTTCTGGTCGTCGGCGAAGGCGCGCCGCCCGCGGGTGACCGCGAGGACGCTGCCGACCACGGCGATCAGGGCGATGGCCAGGGCGATGCTGACTCCGCCCTCCGTGTCCCAGTACACGTCCTCCAGGCTGATCAGCAGTGCCGCCTCGTCGATGACGAGGGCCAGGCCGACGCCGTAGGCGAGCCCCATCCAGGCGCGTGCCCGTGCCGAGCGTTCGGCCAGGCCCGCCCCGCCCACCACCATGAGCAGCACGATGCCCCACACGTAGTGGTGCAGGTGCACCCCGCCCGCCTGCATGTCGCCGACCCCGGCCACGTCGATGTGGATGAGCCAGGTCAGCAGGCGCATCCCGCCGAAGGTGAGCGTGAACCCCCACCACGCCAGGATGAAACCCCGCCGCTTCGGGGAGATGCCCGGCAGCAGGCGCAGCCAGGGCGAGGGGCGTCCCGCGTGCCCGGACGACGCGTGGTCGGCCGCCTTCGCGGTCTTCGGCATCGAGGGCCCCGGCTTTGAGGGTGTCGTTTTCGAGGGCCCCGGCTTCGAGGGCGTCATCTTCGAGGGCTTCATTCGTGCTCTCCCTCCGTGAACTTCTCGATCAGTGCGGCCACGGCGTCCGGCGCGGCGTAGTGGGCCGCGTGGGCCGCGCCCGGGAGGTCCCGCGCGCGTCCGTCGGCGACCAGGCCCGCCACGCGCCGCGTCCAGGCGCCGGAGGCGATGGTGTCACCCGCTCCCCGGACGACGAGCGTGGGCGCGCGGACCTGGGCCAGGTTGCTCTCGAAGGACTCGGCCGCGTCCCGCAGCGCGTGGCGGAAGGAGGCGGCGCAGCGCAGCGGGCCGGTCACGAGGTAGTCGAACGCGGCCAGGGCGAGCAGGCTCAGGGGTTCCCTGGGCGCGTCCGCGACGAGCCGGCCGAACTGGCGCGTGCCCGAAACGCCGGGTTCGAGCGCCGGGCCGATCAGCACCAGGTGGCTCACCAGGTGCGGGTGGCGGGCGGCCAGGGCGGCGACCACTTGGCAGCCGACCGAGTTGGCGACCAGCGTGCTCGGGCCCGTGGACCGCTGCTGGAGCGGGCGGGCCAGGGCGTCGGCGAGCCGGCCGATCTCGGGGGCGCGGGGTGCGGCGGCCCGCGAGCGCGCGTTGCCCGGCAGGTCGGGCACCAGCACGGGCGTGCCGCTCGCGGCCAGCCGGCGCGCGAGCGGCACGAAGTAGCGCCCCGAGAGTCCGAGTCCGTGTACGAGCACCGCGGCGGGGCGGTCCGTGCGGGGTGGGGGCCCGTACCGGCGGGTGAAAAAGCCGACGTCAGTCATGTGGTCCACCTGCCCACCATCGGCCCCCGCACCACGTCGCGCCCCGTCCGACACACGGGTCGCGCAGCAGGCCCCCACGGTGTCGGGGCTGGTTCAGCGGCGCTCGAAGACCGCCACAGTGCGGCCGGGGACCTCGAAGGTTCCCGTGTCGCGCTGGTACGAGGCCGCCTTGACCACGGTGTCGGCGCCCTTCGCCTGCACGGGGTGCAGGTGGTAGGGCGTGCCCTTGACGGCCGCCACTCGCTGCGTCCGCGCATCCGGCGTCGCGTTGAAGACGACGACGAGGTCGCCGAGGACCATGGTGACCACGCCGGGCGTCTCCGCGGCGGTGCCGGAGAGCGGGAAGGAGAGGCGGGACTGGACCTGGCCCGCCGTCTTGAGGGAGAAGTCCGGTTCGCCGACGCGCAGCCTCACCAGGTCCCGGTACGCGGCCGACGTGCCGGTGATCTGCCGGCAGCCCGGGGTCAGGGCGGCGGAGCCGAGGAGGGGGCGGGCGAAGGGCCACTTGTCCTTGTTGTCGGCGGCCGGCGGCAGCCCGCGGCCGAAGCCGTTGCCGTCCCGGCAGCTCCAGTGGATGGCGTTGAACCAGTCACCGCTGTCGAAGGAGTTCCGGTCGAGGGACTTGGAGCGCAGCAGGTCGCTGCCGGCCTGGGAGAGCGAGGGACCCTGGGAGAGGGTGGCGGTCGCCATGGCGAGGACCTGCATGCGGGCCCGCTCGGCCGGTGTGGTGTCCCGGGGCAGCTTGAAGGCGAGGGCGTCGTACAGGGACTCGTTGTCGTGCGCGTCGGCGTAGGAGACCGCGTCGCCGGGGGTTGCCGCGTATCCGGCGGGGGCGCCGTTGTAGTCGACCTGTGCGCCCTTGACCTCGCGGCCGGCGGAGTCCGTGAAGGTGTATGCGGCGAGGTTGCCGGTGAGGCCCACCTTGAGCAGGTCCTGGTAGTGCAGGAGCCGGGCCTTCTGCTCGGCGGGGGTGCCGTTCGCCTGGGAGCCGTTGGGGTCGGTGTAGAGGCCGCTCGCGAAACCCTGGATGCCGGGGTCCCCGTCGAAGGGCGAGCCGCCGCGTACGGCGTCGCGGGCGCGGTCGGAGAAGGTCGCGATGCCCGTGCCGGCCATGTTCTTCTGCGTGGCCTGGACGAAGCGGGCGTCATCGGCGACCTCGCCGAAGTTCCAGCCCTCCCCGTAGAGGATGATCTTCTTGCCGTCCACGCCGTCCTTGTCGGGCGTGAGCGCGTCCAGGGCTGCTCTGACGGCCAGGACGTTGGCCTTGGGCTGGTGTCCCATCAGGTCGAAGCGGAAGCCGTCGACCTTGTACTCCTTGGCCCAGGTGACCAGGGAGTCGACGACGAGCTTGCCCATCAGGGCGTTCTCGGTCGCGGTGTTGGCGCAGCAGGTCGAGGAGGCCACGGTGCCGTCGGCGAGCAGCCGGTGGTAGTAGCCGGGCACGATCTTGTCGAGGACGGACCTGTCGTCCTGTCCGCTCGCCACCGTGTGGTTGTAGACGACGTCCATCACGGTCCGCAGTCCCGCGCCGTTCAGGCCCTGGACCATCCGCCGGAACTCGACCGTGCGCCGGGGTCCTTCCGGGTCGCTCGCGTAGCTGCCCTCGGGCACGGTGTAGTGCAGCGGGTCGTAGCCCCAGTTATAGGCGTCCTTCGCGGCGCTCCGGGCCACGCACGCCTGCTGTTCCTCGGAGTCGGGAGCCGCCGCCTTCAGATCGCAGGCCGGCCGCTCCTGTTCGGCCGCGCGCTCCGGAACGCTGCTCATGTCGAAGGCGGGCAGGAGGTGGACGTACGAGGTGCCGGCCCGGGCCAGTTTCCTCAGGTGCTTCATGCCGTCGGACGCGGTGTCGGTGAAGGCGAGGTACTGGCCGGGGTGGCGCGCCGTGCGGTCCTCGACGGAGAAGTCGCGGATGTGCAGTTCCTGGATCTGCGCGGCGCGCAGAGGTGTCGCCCGGGGTTTCCTCAGGCGGTCCCAGCCCTTGGGAGCGAGTCTCGGGTCACTGAGGTCGACGGCGAGGCTGCGCCCGGAGTCGGCGGTCAGGGCGGTGGAGTAGGGGTCGGTGACCTTGTTGGTGACGACCTCGCGCACGCTGGGTGCCCACACCTTGACGACGTAGCGGTAGGGCTTGCCCGCCCAGTCGCCGGGGCCGGTCGCGGACCAGACGCCGCTCGCGTCGTCGCGCCTCATCGGCACGCGCCTGCCGTCCAGTTCGAGAGCGGCGGACTGGGCGGTGGGGGCCCAGACGGCCAGGGAGGTGCGGCCGTGGTGGAAGCGTGGGCCGAGCGTCGCCTTGGTCGCGGTGGCGCCGTAGAGGTCGTCGAGCACGCCGTGGGTCTGGACGCCGGTGGCGGTGAGCAGCTTGCCGTCGGCGTCGTGGCGGACCGCGACGAGCTGTCCGGTCAGGGCCCGGCGGATGCGCTCGCGGTCGCGCGGGTCGACGGTGAAGGCCTCGTACTCCTTCAGGTGGGGGTACTTCTTCCGCTGGGCGTCGGTGAGGCCGCCGGGGGTCGGGGTCAGGCGGATGCGGCGGCCTTCGCCGGAGAGCCGGCCGTCCCGCACGGCGAGCCGCCCGTCGAGCGAGTAGACCAACTCGTGGGTCGCGGCGCCGCCCTGGAGGTCCCATGCGAGGGTGCTCCGGTCGATCCACTGGGCTCGGGACTTGGTCAGGTCCAGTTCGTCGGGCGCTTCGGCGGTGGTGGCGGGCGCTCTGGGTGACGCGGCGGCCGAGGGCGTCAGGGGTGCGAGCGCGGCGAGCAGGGCGAGGGCGGTGGTGGCGAGGGTGCGGCGGCGCGGGGAGCCGGTCAAGGGGCTTCTCCTCAGGAGTGGCGGCTGGCGGCTGGCGGATCGCAGGTGTGGGGCACGGGCGCCGGGCGGGCTGTGCGCCTCTGCGGTGTTCGCGGGGCGGTCCGGGGGTGGGGACCCGGAGCAGCGGACGGGCCGCCCGCCGGCCGGGGAGGCCGGGGTCGGGCGACCCGTGTCGCGGGGGTCGGGGGATCGGGCGCGGATCAGCGGTGCCGAATGGCAGTCAGTGGCGCCGGGCGGCGGTCAGCGGTGTCGGAGGGCGGCCGGCGGTGCCGTACCGGGGGCAGTGGGGGTCAGCACTTCCTGGCCTCGGCGTGCAGGGCCAGCGCGGTGTCCGGCGCGACGGCGGCCCGGAACCGGCCCGAGCCGTCCACCACGACGTTCCTGCCGCTCTGGACGTCGCAGTAGTTGCCCGGGGCGAGGGAGGTCTGGAAGGTCCGGTCGACGGTGGCACCCTCGTGGTTGATGACCACGTACGCCTTGCTCCCGCGGCCGAACGCGATGGCGTCGTCGCCGTTGTCCCACCAGTTGGTGACGCCCGTGCCGCGCGCGGTGTTGCGGAACTTGACCATGCTCCGGATCTCGGGCCAGGCGTGCTGGCACTTCCAGCCGTCGCTGTAGCAGGCCTTCACGTGGCCGCCGTCGGGCGAGCCCGCGTCCGGGTCGCTGAACTCGTACCCCGAGTGCACGTCCGGGGAGCCGTAGGGCCAGGCCAGCATGAAGACGTGGGCGAGGGTGTACTTGGCGCCGTCCTTGTAGCTGAGACTCCGGCCGTGGCGTTCGGTGTCGTGGTTGGTGACGAAGACGGACGCCTTGGAACCGGGCAGGTAGCCCCAGCCCTCGCCGTAGTTCTTCAGGTAGGCGAGCTTCTCGTCGTTGAAGACGCGCTTGAGGTCCCAGGCGTAGCGGAACTCCTGCGCGTCACCGGTCTCGGTGTACTCGCTCGGGGAGACCCCCTCGTTCGCGCCGTACAGCGTCTCCTGCTTCCAGTAGACGTCCGGCTTGGTCAGCCGCGACCTGATGTTCTTGAGGTCGCCCACGGGGATGTGCTTGGCCGCGTCGATCCGGAGGCCGTCGACGCCGAGGGAGAGCAGGTCGTTGAGGTAGGTCGCGATCCTGCCGCGGACGTACTCCTCGCCGGTGTCGAGGTCCGCCAGACCGCCCAGCTCGCAGCTCTGGATGTTCCAGCGGTCCTGGTAGTCGCTGATGGACGCCTGGCAGTCGTTCATGTCGGCGGCCGAGTACGTGCCCGGGTAGTCGTACTTGGTGAAGCGGGAGCCCGCGGAGCCGGTGCCGGAGGCGTTCGTCATGTGGTTGATCACCGCGTCGGCGATGACCTTGACGCCCGCGGAGTGGCAGGTGCGGACCATGTCCCGGAACGCGGTGCGGTCGCCGAGCCGGGTGGCGATCCGGTAGCTGACGGGCTGGTAGGCGGCCCACCAGGCCTCGCCCTGGAGGCGCTCCTGGGGTGGCGAGACCTGGACGGCGCCGTATCCGTCCGGGCCGAGCTGGTCCGTGCACGCCCTGGCCACCGACTCGAACTTCCACTCGAAGAGGACGGCGGTGACGTCCTTGCCGCCGGGCGGGGCGGCCTGCGCCTGCGGGGCTCCCGCGACGAGGCTGCCGGCGGCTCCGGCGGTGAGGGCGAGGGCGGCGGCGAGCGCTCTGCGGGCTGGGGTCTTCCGGGCAGCCATGGGGGCCTCCTGCGTCGGTGAGGGATGGCCTTGTCCGGCAACGCGCCGTGCCCGTCAGGCCGTTGAAGGATGTTGCAGCAACATTTCAACGCCGATTTCGGTCAGGACCGTACGGTCCCGCGGAACCATGGTCAACCCTTCCGGCACAACTGGGTGTCACGCTGCGGCCTCCGGGACTTCAGCTACGGCTCCCGGGACTTCATTCGCCGCAAGACCTTTCGCAAGACATTGCGACGGTGTTACGTTCAACCACGACTCCGGTCCGAGCGGCCGGGGGCCTTGAGCAACGGGCCCCACGCGCCCGGCCGTTCGGGCCGGGTCTCTGGAACGGGGAGGCCCCGGCGCCACATCGTTTCCCCGCTGCCCCGACCGGGCCGGCGCCGGGGCTCTCCCTCCCGAGCCTGTCTCAGCGCGGCGACTGCGCCGTGGAGCCCCGCACGACCAGCTCCGGCTGGAAGAGGAACTCCGTGTGCTGCACGGGGTTTCCCTGGATCTCCTCCAGGAGGGCGCCCACCGCGGCGGTCGCCATCGCCTGCACCGGCTGGCGCACCGTGGTCAGCGGCGGGTCGGTGAACGCGATCAGGGGCGAGTCGTCGAATCCGACGACGGAGACGTCCCCCGGCACCGACAGCCCCCGCCGGCGCACCGCCCGGACCGCGCCGAGCGCCATCATGTCGCTGCCGCAGACCATCGCCGTGCACCCCTGGTCCAGGAGCGCGCCGGCGGCCGCGTAACCGCCCTCGACCGTGAACAGAGTGCGCTGCACGAGCTGCTCGGCCTCCCCCTGTGACAGGCCGAGCAGGCTGTGCAGCGCCCCGATGAACCCCTCCGCCTTGCGGCGTGAGGGGACGTACCGGGTGGGGCCGATGGCCAGGCCGATGCGCTCGTGACCGAGGTCGACCAGGTGGCGCACCGCCATCCGGGCCGCCGCCCGGTCGTCGGGCGAGACGAACGACACCGGGATGTGCTCGTTGTAGCCGTTGATCAGTACGAACGGCACTCCGCGGCCCGCCAGTTCCAGGTAGCGGCCGGGGTCCGCGGTGGCGTCGGCGTGCAGCCCGGAGAGGAACACGATGCCGCTGACGCGGCGTTCCTCCAACTGCTCGACCAGCTCGTCCTCCGTCGCGCCGCCCGGCATCTGGGTGCAGAGCATCGGGGTGTAGCCGTGCCCGGCGAGCACCTGCTCGATGACCTGGGCGAACGCGGGGAAGATGGGGTTGCTCAGCTCGGGGACGATGAGCCCTACGAGGCCGGCGCTGTGCCGCTTCAGGCGCAGCGGACGCTCGTAGCCCAGGATGTCCAGGGCCGCGAGCACCCGCTGCCGCGTGCCCGTCGCCACCCCCGGTTTGCCGTTGAGGACCCGGCTGGCGGTGGCCTCGCTCACCCCGGCCTGGACCGCGATGTCCGCGAGGCGCGGAGCACCGCGGGCCGCCCAGTCGGAGGCTTGCGACGGGGGGAGGGTCACACCGCCCACCAGACGGTGGTGTCGGCGGACAGTTCGGCCTTGCCGTCCACGACCTCCACGGGGGTGTTGGCGAGCAGGACCCGGCCGGGGGCCGGTATCCGCACCGTCGCGCCGGTCGTGTTCGCGGTGCACACGAAGGACGCGCGGCGGAAGGCGAGGACCCCCTCGGGGGCGTCGAGCCACTCCAGCGAGTCGCCCGCGCCGAGGCCCGGCTGCGTGCGGCGGATGTCCAGCGCGCGCCGGTACAGCTCCAGGGTCGAGTCGGGGTCGCCGGTCTGCGCCTGCACGCTCAGCTCGCCCCAGCCGGCGGGCTGCGGCAGCCAGCTGCCGCCCGCGCCGAAGCCGTGGCTCGGCCCCTCGACGGTCCACGGGATGGGCACCCGGCAGCCGTCGCGGAACCCGTCCTGCCCGCTGGCGCGGTGGAACGAGGGGTCCTGGCGCACCTCGTCGGGCAGGTCGGTGACGTCGGGCAGGCCGAGCTCCTCGCCCTGGTAGACGTAGGCCGAGCCGGGCAGCGCGAGCATCAGCAGCGTCGCGGCGCGGGCGCGCCGCAGGCCGAGTTCGCGGTCGCCGGCGGTGCGCAGCTGGGTGCCGAGTCCCGGCGGGTTGGCGAACCGCGTCGTGTGGCGGGTGACGTCGTGGTTGGACAGGACCCAGGTGGCGGGGGCGCCGACGGGGCGCATGGCGGCCAGGGAGGAGTCGATGACCTCGCGCAGCTCCGCGGCGTCCCAAGAGGTGCCGAGATACTGGAAGTTGAAGGCCTGGTGCATCTCGTCGGGGCGCACGTAGGCGGCGGCGCGCTCGATGGTGGGCGTCCACGCCTCGGCGACGAGGATGCGTCCGCCCGTCTCCCGCGCGGCCGTGACGGCGGGCCCGAGGGCGTTGCCCGCGTACTCCGCGAGGACCTCGCGCCAGCTCCGGTAGATCTCGTGCACGCCGTCCTGGTCGAAGAACGGCATGGTGTCGTTGCCGAGGAGCCTGAGCTGGTCGTGCCGGCCGATGTCGGGCAGGCCCGCGGCCTTGACCAGGCCGTGGGCGACGTCGACGCGGAAGCCGTCCACGCCCATGTCGAGCCAGAACCGCAGGATGGAGCGGAACTCGTCGCGTACGGCCGGGTGCTCCCAGTTGAAGTCGGGCTGCTCGGGGGCGAAGAGGTGCAGGTACCACTCGCCGTCCGGGGTGCGGGTCCAGGCGGGGCCGCCGAAGATGGACTCCCAGTCGTTGGGCGGGAGTTCGCCGTCGGTGCCCTTGCCGGGGCGGAAGTGGTAGCGCTCGCGCAGCGGTGACCCGGGGCCCTCGCGCAGGGCGCGCTGGAACCACTCGTGCTGGTCGGAGGAGTGGTTGGGCACCAGGTCCACGATGACGCGCAGGCCCAGCTCGTGGGCGTCGCGCAGCAGGGCGTCGGCGTCGTGCAGGGTGCCGAACATCGGGTCGATCGCGCGGTAGTCGGCGACGTCGTACCCGGCGTCGGCCTGCGGGGACGAGTAGAACGGGCTGAGCCAGACGGCGTCGACGCCGAGGTCCCTGAGGTAGGGCAGCCGGGCACGGATGCCTGCCAGGTCGCCCATGCCGTCGCCGTTGCCGTCGGCGAAGCTGCGCGGGTAGACCTGGTAGATCACCGCGCCGCGCCACCAGTCCGTGTGGGTGCCGGCGGCGGGGGCGGCAGGGGCAGCGAGATGCTGGGTCATGTCTTCCCTGGGATCGAGAGATCGAGAGATCGATGGGCCGGGAGATTGCGTGGGGCGGGAGTGGGTGCGGGGCCGTGGGCCGGGAGCCGGGCGGTCAGGACTTCGTGGCGCCGGCCGTCAGTCCGGCGACGAGGTGACGCTGGACGAGGCCGAAGATCACCGCGGCGGGAGCCGCGACGATGACCGCGGCGGCCGTCAGCGAGCCCCAGTCGCTGGTGTACTGGTTGACGAAGGTCTGCAGGCCGCCGGCGAGGGTGAGGTTCTCCTCGCCGGTCATGAAGGCCGAGGCGTAGGCGACCTCGGCCCAGCCGGTGATGAAGGTGTAGAAGCCGGTGACGGCCAGTCCCGGCTTGGCCAGCGGCACGATGAGCCGCCAGAACGTGCCGAACGGATTGAGCCCGTCGACCCGGCCGGCCTCGTCGATCTCCACCGGGATGGTGTCGAAGTACCCCTTCATCATCCAGGCGCAGAAGGGCACCGCGATCGTCAGATAGGTGACGACGAGACCGATGGGCTGGTTGAGCAGGCCGAGGTTCGCGAGCAGGTTGTACAGCGGCACGATGAGCACCGCCACGGGGAACATCTGCGTGATCAGCAGGAGCCACATCAGCGGCCGCATGCCGGGGAAGCGGAAACGGCTGACCGCGTAGCCGGTGGTCGCGGAGATGAGGACGCCGATCACGGTGGTCACCCCGACGACGAGCAGGGAGTTGGCGACCCAGCTCGGGAACTCGGTGTCGTTGAGGACGTGGTCGTAGTTGCCGAACGTGAAGTCCTTCACCAGGGCGGTGGAGAACGCCTCGCTCTGCGGCTTGAACGAGGTGACCAGCAGCCACAGCGGCGGCAGGACCGCGATGGCCGAGGCGATGAGCAGGGTCGCGTGCAGCCCCACGGAGGCCAGTCGCCCGCGCTCGCCGCGCGGCCTGACCTTCGCCTTCGGCGCCGTGCCCGGCGTGGTCGGTCGGTTCGTCACGGTCGTCACCAGACTTCTCCCTGCTTGCGGAGCGCGCGGCGGTAGACCACCGCGAAGAGCGAAAGGAGCAGCAGAATGATCACGCCCCAGGCCGCGGATCCCGCGAAGTCGCGGGGGCTCACGACGAACGAGAGCCGGTAGGCGTACGTCACCAGGATCTCGGTGGCGTCTCCCGGGCCGCCCCGGGTGAGCAGGAAGATCACCGGGAACATGTTGAACGTCCAGATGCTGCTGATCAGGATCACCGTGCTGCTGACGGACCGCAGGCCGGGCAGGGTGATGTGCCGGAAGCGCTGCCAGGGGCTCGCGCCGTCCATCTCGGCGGCCTCGTACAGCTCCCCCGGGATGGACTGGAGACCGCCGAGCATGGCGACCAGCATGAACGGCACGCCGAGCCAGACGTTGACGGTGATCACCGAGAGCTTGGCCCAGGTGGGGTCGTTCAGCCACGGGACGGCGTCGATGCCGCCGCCGGCGAGGAGCTTGTTGAGGATGCCGTTCTTCTCGTTGAAGATCAGCCGCCAGGTGAACACGGAGACGAAGGCGGGCACCGCCCACGGCAGGATGAGCGCCATCCGGTAGAAGGAGCGTCCGGCCAGCTTGCGGTTGAGCATGTTGGCGAGGACCAGGCCGAGCCCGAAGGAGAGGGCGACGCAGGACACGGTCCAGATGACGGTCCAGGTGAGCCGGTCCCAGAAGACGCCGTCGGAGAGGATCGCGGTGTAGTTGTCGAGGCCCACGGACTCGTAGGTCGCGGGGATGTGGTTGACGCCGATGGTGCGCTCGACGTTCGCCTCGTTGGCGTCGGTCGTCGACAGGTAGAGGCCGCGCACCATCGGATAGCCGACGATCACGCCGATCACGACCACCACGGGAGCGACCATGCTCCAGGCGTACCAGTGGGTGGACAGTGCCCTGCGCAGGCGGCCCGGGGTCTTGCCGGTCCGGTGGTTCTTGCCGGTGCGGTGGCCGCGGCCGCGGATGCCCGTGGCACCCGCGGCCTTCACCACCGACTGGCCGCTCTCGACAGCCATGGGGCGCTCGGCCCTCCTCTTCTTCCCGTTCCCGCTGCTTACTTGTAGTCCTTGAGGAGCTTGCGGTAGGCGTCTCCGACACCGTCCGCCGCGTCCTGCGGCGATGCCTTGCCGCTGAGCACCTTGCCCATCTGCAGGCGGATCGGCTCGAAGAGGGAGTTGGCCTCGGGGATCCAGGGCCGCTCCACGGACTTGTCCACGGCCGGCTTGAAGAACTGCACCATCTGGTTGTCCTTGACGGACTTCACGTCGTAGACGGACTTGCGGGTGGGCAGCAGGCTCAGCTGCTCGGTGGTCTGCTGCTGCACCTTGGCCGAGCTCATGTACTTGATGAACTCATAGCTCGCGTCGAGGTTCTTGGAACCGGCGTAGGCGGCGAGGTTCCAGCCGCCCTGCGGGGAGGCCTGCCGGTCGCTGCCGCCGGGGACCGGGGCGACGCCGAGGTTGTCCTTGTCCGCCTTGAACTGCTTGCCCTGCAGGGCGCCCTCGATGGACCACGGGCCGTCGATCGCCATGGCGACCTCGCCGTCCTTGAAGGCGTTCAGCTGGTTGTTGTAGCCGTCGCTCGCGTCGGTGGTGGCGGCCTTGGAGTCGACCAGGTCCTTCATCAGCTTGAACGCGGCGGCGCCCTCGGGGTCGTCGGCGGTGATCTTCTTGTTCTTGGTGTCGAGCAGGTCGCCGCCCTCTCCGTACAGGTACGGGAGGTAGTAGTACGGGTCGTCGCCGCGCAGGTAGAACCCCGTCTTGCCGGACTTGTCCCTGATCTTCTTCGCCGCGGCCTTGACCTCGTCGAAGGTGGTGGGCACCTTGACGCCGGCGTCCTTGAGCATCTTCTTGTTGTAGAAGAGGGCGAGGCTGTCGATGGTCTGCGGGACGGCGTACGTCTTGCCCTTGAACTTGGTGCTCGCCGCGGCCTGCGGGAGGTAGTCGTCCGGCTTGTCGAGGGCGGCGGTGCCCTCCAGCGGGGCGAGGTAGCCGAGGTTCGCGAAGTCGGCGACCCAGGCGACCTCGGTGCGCATCACGTCGGGGGCACCGGAGTTGCCGCCCGCGGCGTTCTTGAACTTGGCGTTGGCCTCGCCGAACGCGACGCTCACGTAGTTCACCTTGACATCGGGGTGGAGCCTCTCGAAGCCCTTGGCGAGCTTCTGGTAGGTCCCCTTCTCCGCGTCGTTCGAGGTGTCCCAGAAGGTGACGGTCCCGGAGAGCTTGCCGGACCCCTTGCCGCCGCTGTCACCGTCGTCTCCACCGCACGCCGCCGCCGTCATGGTCAGGGCCGCGACCAGCGCGGTGGCTGCTATGCCACGCCGCATGTGAACTCCTTCGACTGATCCCGGAAAAGGGGAGGCGGAGCCCCTCGCACGGGGTGCGCCTCCGGTGAGCCGCACTGGACGCGGCGCCGGGTTGCCAGGGAACGTAACAGGATTGAAAAGCGACCGAAAGAGATTGCGGAAGATTTCTGCAAGAGCTGCTGATCGTTACTGCCGTGTGTCCTTACGGTTGCCGTCAGGATGCTTGACACCGCTGTGAGGAGGCCTCATCCCCTGGCGGCCTCTCCGTGAACTCTGCAAGTTCCTTGCAGGAACGGCTGCTTTCCGCAAGCTTGCACCGCTGGTGTGCAATCGCGCGGATGACAGGTACAGTCCCCCCATGACCGCACGGCTCGTCGACATCGCAGCGCAGGCAGGGGTCAGCGAAGCCACCGTGAGCCGGGTGTTGAACGGCAAGCCCGGTGTCGCAGCGGCCACCCGGGAATCCGTCCTCGCGGCGATCGACGTGCTCGGTTTTGAGCGTCCCTCGCGGCTGCGGCAGCGCAGCAGCGCCGGCCTGATCGGTCTGATCACTCCCGAGCTGGACAACCCCATCTTCCCGGCCCTGGCCCAGGTCATCGCGCAGAGCCTGACCCGCCAGGGATACACGCCCGTGCTCGCCACCCAGACGCCCGGCGGCTCCACCGAGGACGAGCTGACCGAGATGCTGGTGGACCGGGGTGTCTCCGGCATCATCTTCGTCTCCGGGCTGCACGCCGACACCACCGCCGACATGGAGCGCTACGAGGTGCTGCGCGGCAAGGGCGTGCCGTTCGTCCTGGTCAACGGCTTCTCCCCCAAGGTGCGGGCGCCCTTCGTCTCCACCGACGACCGGGCCGCGGCGCGGTTGGCCGTCACCCACCTCGCCTCGCTCGGCCATACCCGCATCGGCCTTGCGGTGGGCCCCCGGCGGTTCGTGCCGGTGCTGCGCAAGATCGAGGGCTTCCAGCTCGGCATGCGCGAGCGTTTCGGGATGCGGGCCGAGGACTCCGATGAGCTGGTCGAGCACTCCCTGTACTCCCTGGAGGGCGGTCAGGCCGCCGCGGGCACCCTGATCGGCAGGGGCTGCACCGCGATCGTGTGCGCCAGCGACATGATGGCGCTCGGTGCCGTGCGGGCCGCCCGCGAGCGCGGTCTCGAGGTGCCCCGGGACATCTCGGTGGTCGGTTTCGACGACTCCCCGCTCATCGCGTTCACCGATCCGCCGCTGACCACCGTCCGCCAGCCCGTCCAGGCGATGGGCCAGGCCGCGGTCCGTACGCTCCTGGAGGAGATCGGCGGCACGCCCGCCCCGCACAACGAGTTCGTGTTCCTGCCCGAGCTGGTCGTACGCGAGTCGACCGCCTCGGGGCGGCAGGAGGACCGCCGCTCCGCCTGACGGGCACGCCGCTCAACGGGGGCGGGTCAGCAGCGGCTGCCACCAGGCGCGGTTCTCGCGGTACCAGCCGACGGTTCGGGCCAGGGCCTCGTCGAAGTCGACGCGGGGACGGTAGCCGAGTTCCGTGCTGATCTTGGTGTGGTCCACGGCGTAGCGGCGGTCGTGGCCCTTGCGGTCGGTGACGTGGGTGATGCGGTCGGCCCCGGCCCCGCACAGGGCGAGCAGCCGGTGGGTCAGCTCCAGGTTGGTCAGGGAGGTGCCGCCGCCGATGTTGTAGATCTCGCCGGGCCGGCCCGCGGCGCGCACCAGCTCCAGTCCGCGTACGTGGTCCGCGGTGTGCAGCCAGTCCCGTATTTGGAGTCCGTCGCCGTAGAGCGGCACGTTCTCCCCCTCCAGCAGGGCGGCGAGGAAGCGGGGAATGAGCTTCTCGGGGTGCTGGTGGGGCCCGAAGTTGTTGGAGCAGCGGGTGATGCGGACGTCCAGGCCGTGGGTGCGGTGGTGGGCGAGGGCGACGAGATCGGCGGCCGCTTTCGACGCCGCGTAGGGCGAGTTGGGCGCGAGCGGGGAGTCCTCGGTGGCGGCGCCGTACGGGAGGGAGCCGTAGACCTCGTCGGTGGAGACGTGGAGGAAAGGGCCCGCGCCGTGCCGGAGCGCGGCGTCGAGCAGGGTCTGGGTGCCGAGCACGTTGGTGCGGATGAAAGCCGTGCCGTCCGCGATGGAGCGGTCCACGTGGGACTCGGCGGCGAAGTGCACGATCTGCCCGTGGTCGGCGACGAGCGCGTCGACCAACTCCGCGTCGCAGACGCTGCCGCGCACGAAGGTCAGGCGAGGGTCGTCCCGCACCGCGTCGAGCCGGGCGAGGCTGCCGGCGTAGGTGAGACTGTCCAGGACGGTCACGGCCGCGGCCGGGCTCTGCGGCCCGAGCAGCGCCCGGACATGGGCGGAGCCGATGAAGCCGGCGCCACCGGTGACGAGAATGCGGGGGCCTCGGCGGGGGCCGGCGATGGGGGTCGGGGTCATGAGGTGAGCTGCACTCTGCTGTGGTCTCCGATGACGAGCCGGTGGGCGCCGGGCAGCCGGGGCGCCGGGGACACGGCGGCGCCGCGCCCGATCAGCGAGCACTCGATGCGGGAGGCGCCCTCGACGTGCGCTCCGCGCAGCAGCACGGAGTGCGCGATGGCGCTGTCCTGGATCCGGCAGTCCTCGGCGATGGACGTGTAGGGGCCGATGCTGGAGTCGCTGACGACGGTGCCCGCGCCGATCACCACCGGGCCGACCACGCGCGAGCCGCGCACGACGGCGCCCTCGGCCACCCGTACCCGTCCCACGAGGGTGCTGTCCGGGTCGACCTTGCCTTCGACGCGGCCCGTCATGCCGTCGAGGACCTGGCGGTTGACCTCCAGGAGGTCTTCGACGCTTCCCGTGTCGCGCCAGGGCCGCCCGGTGGTCTCGGCGGACACCCGCAGGCCCTGTTCGATCATCCACTGCACGGCGTCGGTGATCTCCAGCTCGCCGCGGCCGGAGGGGCTGATCGCCCGGACCGCCGCGTGGATCTGCGGTCCGAAGGCGTAGACCCCGATGAGGGCGAGGTCGCTGCGCGGCCGGTCCGGTTTCTCCTCCAGGCGCAGCACGTCGCCGCGCGCGTCGAGTTCCGCCACGCCGAACGCGGTCGGATCGGCGACCGGGGTGAGCAGCAGCCGGGCGGCGCTCGGGTCCGCCACGGCCCGCCGGACGAAGCCGGTCAGCCCCTCCTGGAGGTAGTTGTCGCCGAGGTAGAGCAGGAAGTCCTCGTCGCCGAGGAACTCCCGGGCGAGCAGCACGGCGTGGGCCAGCCCCAGGGGTTCGTCCTGGTGCAGATAGGTGATCCGCAGTCCGAACCGGGCGCCGTCGGCGACGGCTTCGCGGACTTCGGCGCCGTGGTGGCCGACGACGACGGCGATCTCCTTCACGCCGGCCGCGGCGATGGCCTCCAGGCCGTAGAAGAGGACGGGTTTGTTGGCGATGGGCAGCAGTTGTTTGGCGCTGGTGAAGGTGAACGGGCGCAGTCGGCTGCCCGTTCCGCCCGCCAGGACCAGAGCTTTCAAGAGAGCCGTCCGCTGGGCGGGGCGGCAAGGGGGTGCGTTTCCACGGTTCCCTCCTCGTACTCGAAGCGGCTCCATGCACTCGAAGCGGCTCCACGACTCAAGCAGAGTCGACCCGGGGCTCGCAAGCTCTGTCTGAAACTTTCTGAAAGCTCTTGCCAACGCGGCGGCGGCTTGTTTGACTCGGGGCCGTGCCGCCGGAATCCCCGCCCAACTTCGGTTCCGTGCCGCGCACTTGGCAGGCGATCCGGACAATGACTGGGGGCAGCAGTGACAGGTCATCGCCAGCGCGCACAGCTGGCCAGGGAGGCCTTCCACCTGGCGCCCGGCGCCTCGGAGGAGACCGCCCTCGGACAGCGCGTCTTCGCCCACGGACGTGGTGCCGTCCTGACGGATCTGGACGGCAACGACTACCTCGACTTCGCCGCGGGCACCCTGACGCAGTCGCTCGGCCACTGCCACCCCGAGGTCGTCGACGCGCTCACCGCGCAGGCCGCCCGGCTGTGGAACGTGCACGACGCGGCGACCGAGGGCCGCGACGAACTCCTCGACCTGCTCGCCCGGTTGCTGCCCGACCACCTCGACACGTACGCGTTCTTCTCCACCGGCGCCGAGGCCGTCGAGGCGGCCCTGCGCGTGGTGCAGGCGACCGCTCCCCCGGGCCGCAACCGCCTCGGCGCGCTCCGCCACGGCTTCCACGGCAAGACGATGGGCGCGCGGATGCTGGTGCACTGGGACATCGGCAACCAGGCGTTCGCCGGCAACAGCGTGCTCGGCTACGCGCCCTACTGCTACCGGTGCCCGCTCGAACTGGAGTACCCCTCATGTGGGGTGCGCTGCGCCTCGCTCGTGCGCAAGCACATCGCCGAGAAGCCCAATGTCTCCGCGCTCGTCTTCGAGCCGGTGCTCGGCGCGGCCGGCGTGATCACCCCACCGCCCGGCTACTGGGAGCAGATCGCGCAGGCCTGCCGGGCGAACGGTGTGCTGCTCGTCGCCGACGAGGTGCTGACCGGCGGTGGCCGCACCGGCTCCTTCCTGGCGAGCGAGGCCCTCGGCATCGAGCCGGACCTGGTGGTCCTGTCCAAGGGCATGGCCAACGGCTTCCCGTTCGCGGTGCTCGCCGGACGCGGCGAGCTGCTGCGCTCCCCCGCCGCCGCGGCGGCCGGGTCGTACGCCTCCACCTACGCGAGCAACCCCCTCGGCATCGCCGCCGCGCGCGCCACCCTCGGCGTCATCGAGCGCGACCGGCTCACCGCGCGGGTGCGGCAGCTGGGCGCGCTGCTCGGTGAGCGGCTCAATACCTTACAGGCGGGGTGCGAGCAGCTCGGGGACGTGCGCGGGGCGGGGCTGCTGTTCGGGCTGGAATTCGTGACGGACCGCCAGAGCCGTCGCCCGGCGCCGGAGTTCGCCCGCGCCGTCCACACCACGGCCCTCGACCTCGGCCTGCGTACCGCGGTCGGCGGGCACATCATCCGCCTCGCGCCGCCGTTCACCCTGGACGACGAGCAGCTCGACCACGGCGTCGACCTCCTGGCCGAGGCCATCGGACGGGTGTCCTCGTGAGCGGTCCGGATCCCGTGATCATCGCGGAGAGTCTCACCAAGGAGTTCCGTGTCGCCGAACGCCGGCCCGGCCTGCTCGGTTCGCTCGCCACCCTCTTCACCCGCGAGCACCGGCTGGTCCGCGCCGTGGACGGCGTCTCCTTCCGGATCCCCGCCGGCTCCAGGACCGCGTACATCGGGGCCAATGGAGCGGGCAAGTCCACGACGATCAAGATGCTGACCGGCATCATGACGCCCACCTCCGGGCGATGCCTGGTCGCCGGCGTGGAGCCCTACCGGGAACGGCAGCGCAACGCCCGTGCCATCGGTGTCGTCTTCGGACAGCGCAGCCAGTTGTGGTGGGACCTGTCGGTGCCCGACTCCTTCCGCATCCTGCGCAGGATCTACGACATCCCCGAGCGGGTCTACCGCCGCAACCTGGCGCTCTACCGCGACCTGCTCGACATCGACGCCCTGGGCACCACCCCCGTACGGCAGTTGAGTCTCGGGCAACGCATGCGGGCCGAGGTTGCGGCGAGCCTGCTGCACGATCCCGCCGTCGTCTTCTGGGACGAGCCCACCATCGGGCTCGACATGGTCCTCAAGGAGGCGGTCCGGGTCCTGGTCAACCGCGCCAACCGGGAGCTGGGCACCACCGTGGTGCTCACCAGCCACGACATCGGTGACATCGCGGCGATCTGCGACACCGCCCTGGTCGTCGACCGCGGCCGGGTCGTCCACCAGGGCACCCTCCACGACCTGCTGCGCACCGCCGACCGGCGCAGTGTCACCTTCGACCACCGCGACCCGCTGCCGGTGTCCGCCGTGCTGGAACGGATCGAGCGGGGCCTGCCCGGTGCGCGCGCCGGCGAGCACGAGGGCGGCCGCGTCCGGGTGGAGTACCCGGTGGAGCTCTTCACCTCCCGCCAGGTGCTCGCCTTCCTCCTGGAGCACTTCGACCTGACGGACTGCTACGCCCCCGAGCCCGACCTGGAGGACGTGCTGCGGCGCGTCTACGAAGGGGCCGGTGACGCGGGCGGCTCGCCCCAGGGCGGGCCGGCCGCCCGCGCCGAGAGCGATGCCGCGTGAGCGCCGTGACCGCGAGGCCCCGGGCGAGCTGGGCGGGCCGGGCCCGCCGCTACCTGCCGTTCGCCACGGGCAGCCTGCAGTCGCTGCTCCAGTACCGCTCGATGTTCTTCGTCACGGGGGTCACCGCGGCGGCGGGCGCGGCCGTGACGGTCTTCCTGTGGCGGGCCGTGTACGCGGGCTCGCCCGGCGCGGGGCCCGGCGGCTTCACGTCGGCCGGGATCACCACGTATCTGCTGGTGGGCCAGGTGCTCCAGGTGCTGCACGCCAACCGCGTCGACGACGAGGTGGCCGCCGAGGTCTACCGCGGCGACGTGGCGGTGATGCTGGTGCGCCCCGTCAGCTATCCGCTCGTGCGGTTCGCGGCCTGTCTGCCGGTGGTGGCGGCGAACGCGCTGCTGGTCGGGGTGCCCGTGCTGCTGCTGTTCTCCCTGCTCGTGCCGGTGACGGCGCCCCGGCCCGCCGACGCCGCGCTGTTCGCCCTCTCCACGCTGCTGTCGGTGCTCATCGCCTTCTGCGTGAACCTGCTGACCGGCATGACCGGCTTCGTCACCACCAACACCTGGGGGGTGCGCATGCTCAAGCAGAGCGTGGTCGCCTTCTTCGCGGGCCAGCTCGTGCCGATCGCGCTGATGCCGGGCCCCCTGGCCGCCGTCGCCCGGGCGCTGCCGTTCCAGGGCATGGTCGACGGCCCGCTGACGCTGCTCCTCGGACGGTACGAGGGGGCAGCGGGCGCCCTGGACGTGCTGGGCCGGCAGGCGGTCTGGGTCATCGTCCTGTCCGGCCTCTCCGCGGTGCTGTGGCGGGCCGCGACCGGGCGGCTGGAGGTGCTCGGCGGATGACACGCACGGCTCTGCGGTATCTGCGTCTGTCCCTGTTCCTCGGCGGTGTCGGCCTGCACCGGCTCATCGCCTACCGGCTGGACTTCGCGCTCGGCGCGGGGGCGTTCCTGGTGCGGGTCGGCATCCAGACGGCCGTGGTGGGCCTGGTGTTCCGCCAGGTGCCCGCGGTGGGCGGCTGGTCGTACCACGAGGTGCTGTTCCTGCTCGGCTTCTCCCTGCTGCCGCGCGGTCTCGACCACCTCTTCACCGACCAGCTGTGGGAGCTGGGCCGCAAGCTGGTGCAGCGCGGCGAGTTCTACCGCTATCTGATCCGGCCGGTGAACCCGCTCTTCGCCCTGCTGTCCGAGCGCTTCTTCCACCCCGACGGCCTGGGCGAACTGGTCGTCGGCGCGGCACTCGTGACCTGGGCGGGCGGCGAACTCGGCCTCGACCCGAGCCCGGCGCAGTGGGCCCTCGCGCCGCTGCTCGTGCTGTGCGGGGCGCTGCTCCACACCGCGGTCAAGCTGTTCTTCGCCTCGCTGTCCTTCTGGACCGTGACCAGCCTGCCCGCGATGTACGCGGCCACGCAGGTCTCGGAGTTCGCCGCCTATCCCCTGGACATCTACCACTCCTCGCTGCGCGCCCTGCTGACCTGGGTGCTGCCGTTCGCCTTCACCTCGTACGTGCCGTGCGTCTACCTCCTGCGGGGTGGGACGGGCCTGCTGATGTGGCTGCCCGTGGTGACGGCCGGGGCGGTGCTCACGGCCCTCGCCCTGTGGCGGCGCGGCATCAACCGATTCGACATGACCGGGAGTTGAGACGCCGCATGATCCGCGACGAAGACCTGGAACCACTGCTGCGCACCGCGCCCTGGATGTCCGAGGACGGCCGCCGGGCCGACCGGTACGAACGCGTCGATCACGCCGTGCTCGGCTCCGCCGCCCTGCTCCTGGTGGTCGCCGCCGTCGGCGGCCCGGCGGCCGGGCAGCGGTTCTTCCTCCCCGTGCGTCCGGGCAGCACGCGGGGCATCGAGGAGGCGCACGGCAGTACGGAGTTCGACGCCGCCGCGGTGGCCCGCGCCTGCTCGGGCGGCGAGCTGGCCACCGCGCGCGGCGGCACCGTGCGGTTCCGCGGCGCGGGCGGGCCCGTGCCCCAGGTGCGTAGGCTCCCCTTCGAGCAGGGCTGGTCCTCCAACGCCCTGTCCCTGGTGGACATCGCGGGCGTCCCGCACATCCACAAGACCTACCGCCGGCTGGACGAGGCCGTCCGCGAACCGGAGCTGCTGCGGCGCATGAGCGGCACCGGGCACACCCCCGCCTGGGTCGGCGACTACACGTACACGGATCCCGGCACGGGTGCCCGGCACCCGCTGGGTGTGATCTACCGCTACGCCCCCGGCGACGGCATCGACCTGCCGCTGCGGGAGAACCTGCGGTCGCTGTGGCCGCGCCTCACCGACACCCGGCAGTCGCCCGACGCCGTGGTGGGACCGCATCTGCTGCCGCTGGAGGACCGGCTCCGCGCGGCCGGTGACTTCCTGCGCGCCTTCCACCGCGACCTGGCCACCCGGCTCGGCGGCCCCGCCCCCGCGGAGTATCCCGCGCGGGAGGTGCTGGCGCGGGCCGCCGAGCGGCGCACGGCGCTGGCCGGTGCCGAGGTGTCGCTGCCCGCGGCCTCCTGGCGTGCCGCGTTCGCCGCGTTGGAGGCCGAAGTGGCCGCGCTTTCCACCGAGTTCGACGGCCGGGAGGGGGTGCCGGGGGCCGGGCCGTGCCACGGCGACCTGCATCTGTCGCACCTGTTGTGCGGTCCCGGCGTCGGCGACGGGTGGCGGATGAGCGTGATCGACCTGTCCACGCCCGCGCTGGGCCCGGACGAGCCCGGATGGGCCGCCCAGTCACCGCTCCAGGACCTGGTCGCCGTACAGCGCGCCCTCGAGTACTTCGCGGCCGACGAGGCGGCGTTCGAGAGCGCCCAACGCCTCGGCGTGGACTCGCTGGAGACGATGCGCGGGGCCCTCGACGGCGCCCCCGGCTGGGCGGCCGGGGACCGGGCCGTGCTGCGCCAGGTGTTCCGTACGGCCGACCTGTGGCGCGGGCGCGTGCTGCGGCTGCTGCTCGGCCCGGTCGCCGACAGCCCGCTGCGGCGCCTGCTGTATCTGCGGCGGCTGCTCCACGAGCTGGCCTACAACTGCGCCCACGCCCGCCCCTACCACGCGGCGATCGACCTGCGCCATGCCCTGGCGCTCGACGCCGCGCACGCCCCGGCGCTCTCCCCCGCTCTCGCGCCCCCTTCCCCGCCCGCCTCCGCTTCCGCCCCGATCTCCGCGAGGACGTGACCGTGACCGAGCCGACCGACCCGCGCCTGCACATCATCGAGACGTACTTCGAGTGCTGCGGCTTCGACCACACCTTCCTGCAGGGCGGCACCTCGGTGTACCTGTGGAACCTCTCCCGGGCGTTCGCCGCGCGCGGCCACCGGGTCTCCATCGTCACGCCGGCGCACGGCAGGCTGGCCGACCTCCGCGAGCGGTACGAGGTCGAGGACCTGCCCTACGAGGACGTCCACACGGTGCCGATCGTCCTCGACCCCGACGTGTGGCGGGGCTTCCCCGCCGAGGTCGGCCTGGAGCTGCGCACCACCGCGCACCGCATCCGGCTCGACGGGGTCGACCTGTACTTCCTGGCCGACGACTACCTGGACCGGCTCCCGGACACGTTCTATCCGCCGTACTCCGCCAAGGGCCACGACCTGGTGTTCTTCAAGCCGCTCGTCTTCCAGGTGGACAGCGTGCGGTTCCTGCGCACCTGGTTCGGCGACGAGAAGGCCCTCGTCCACGCCCACGAGCCGTACTACCACTACCTGCTGCCCGCCGCGCTGCGCGACGACCCGTCCAAGCTGGTCGTCAGCAATGTGCAGAGCAACATGCCGATCACCAAGAAGGTCTACGGTCCCAAAGTGCGGCGGCTGTTCGACGAGCTGGGCGTGGCGGTGGCGCTGCCCGGCCCGGACACCGCCGACGCGCTTCCCCTGGCGCCGCGTCAGTACCAGCAGCTGACCCATCTGCACTACGACTACCCGCCCGACCACGTGGCGGTCTACGAACTGACCGCCGAGCACGCCGACCTGATCGACTTCCTCTCCGAGGGGCAGCTCGACTTCTACGCGTCCTTCCGGGACACGCCCTTCGAGCAGCTCTTCGCCCAGCTGCCGATCGCCGACGTGGTGCGGCGCAACGCGCACAAGATGTTCGTGGGCGGGTGCGCGATCTCCGACGAGTGGCTCGGCTGGGACCCGGCCGCCGTCGAGAGGGACAAGGTGCTCGGTGGTCTCGGCCTCGATCCGGCGCTGCCCACGTTCTTCCACAACGCGCGCTACGCCGTCCACCACAAGGGGCAGGTGGAGCTGGTGCGCGCGGTGGACCGCGTCCTGTCCGAGGGGCTCGCCGCCAACTTCGTGGTGCGCTGCATCTCCGGCGCCGGCATCGACGACCCCCTCTTCCACGAGATCGCTCGGCGGCACGCGGGGCGGCTGCACCTGGAGTGGGAGCGGGTGCCCGAGCGGCGCGTCTTCGAGTACGCCGCGGCCGCCGACTTCTGCCTCTTCCCCTCCAAGTTCGAGATGGACACCTTCCTCATCGCGCAGGGCGAGGCGATGGCGGCCGGCGCGGTCCCCATCGCCACCGACCAGCGGGGCATGGCCCACTTCCGGCACGCGGAGGGGCCGCGGACCACGACGGGCTTCGCGGTGAACCGGTCGTTCGCCGAGGACGACGAGCTGCTCACCGCCGCGCTGAGCACCCGGATCAGACAGGCGGTGACCCTGTGGCGCGAGGACCCGGGCCGCTACCGGGAGCTGGCCCGCCGCTCGGCCGCCGTGGCACACGCCTTCACCTGGGAGCACTGCGCCGACCTGCACCTGGCCGCCTTCACCCGGCTCTGGCGCGGCGAGCCCGCGCGGCTTCCCGCCGAACGGGCCCTGCGGCACGGCTGGTCGGACCTGCTCCCTGACGAACTGCTCACCGCGCGGGCGGCGGTCGAACACGGTGACCTCGCCGCGTACGAGCGCCGGGCCCCGCTGGACGACGACGCCGCGCGGCTCTTCTTCGACGCCGCGTGGCGGCGCGCCGACTTCGCCACCTGCGAGAAGGTGGTGGAGCGCCGGCCGGGTGCGGTGCCGGACGAGGACGTGGCCCGGCTGCGCGCCCGCCTCGCGCCGCTGCCGGACGGGCGGCTCGGCTACCGGTTCGCGCACGCGGACCGCGTGGAACTGGTCCTGCCCGCGCCGTCCGACGCGGCGGGCCGCGCACGGCCGCGGGTGCGGCCGTTGACCCGCACCGCCCCCGGTGAGTTCGCGGGCCCCGCGCCGGACCGCCCCGGCGCGTGGCTGCTGCTGACCCTGTCGTCCGGGCGCGTGACGTGGGACGAGGTGCGGCATGGCTGAGGCGGGCGCGGTCCGGGCCGTGCTGCTCGCGGGCGGCGAGGGCCGGCGCATGGGCCCCCTGGGCGCCGGGCGCCTCAAGCCGCTGATGCCGTATGGCGGGGCCTGCCGGCTCATCGACTTCAGCCTGGCCAACGCGCGGGCCTCGGGACTCGGCGAGGTGCTGCTGCTCTCCCAGTACGAGGAGCGGCGGCTGATGGACGACCTGCACCGGGTGTGGAACACGGCGGCGGATTTCCGGGTGCACTTCGGCCCGTACGACCACGCCTACCGCTCGGCCGGGGGCGGCCTGCCCCGCGAGTTGCCCGAGCGGACCTGGCCGCTTGAGCGCGGGACGGCCGATGCGCTGATCCGCAAGAGCGCGTACGTCTTCGGGGGCGGCGCCGAGCAGGTGCTCGTGCTCCACGCCGACCACGTCTACCGCTTCGACTACGGGCCGCTGATCGAGGAGCACCGGGCGTCGGGGGCCGCGCTGACCCTCGCGTACCAGCGCATCGAGCCGCGCTGGGTCCCTCTGTTCGGGATGGTCGAGTTCGACGCGGCCGGGCATCTGACGGCGTTCGTGGAGAAGCCGGAGAACCCCACCGGCGACCTGGTCTTCGCCGCGTTCTGCGTCTTCGACGCGCGGGTGCTGCGGCGCACCCTGGAGCGGCTCGACGGCACGCGGTGGCAGCACGACATCAGCCGGGACGTGATCCCGGCGATGCTCGCGGCCGGCGAGCACATTCGCGGCCACGAGGTCACCGGCCACTGGCAGGACATCGGCACCGTCGAGCGCTACCACCGGGCGCACCTCGCACTGGCCTCCCCGGAGCCGGGCCCGCCGGATTCGCCCGGTCCATCCGGTCCGCCCGGTCTGCCCGTCGAGCGGATGCCGTGGACCATCGCGCCGGAGGTGGCGCGCCGCCGGGTCGCCCGCGCGCCGGGCGTACGGGACTCGGTGGTCCCCGCCGACCTGGTCAACCTCGGGCTGGTGGAGCACAGCGTGCTCTTCCCCGGCGCCCGGATCGGCGCGGGCGCCCGCGTGCGCCGCAGCGTGCTCCTGCCCGGCGCCGCCGTGCCGCCGGGCGCCGACGTCGACTCGGCGGTGGTCCTGGAGGACGGCACGGTGCAGCGGGTGCCGGAAGGAGTACGGGCGTGAGTGCGCCGCGTCCGCGCGGACGCGGCCCGGGCCGCCGCATCGCACACATCGACCGGTCGGGACCGCGCGCCGCCTCGGCGCGCGCCGTGCCCGCACAGTGAGGGAGCGCTTCCATCGTGCACATCATCCATGTCTCCTTCGAGTGCGGCGGTTTCGACCACCGCCTGATGCGCGGCGGCCTGTCGCCGCTCGTGTGGAACCTGTCGCGTGCCTACGCGGCGCGCGGCCACCGCGTCTCGGTGATCACCCCGGCGCACGGTCTGCTGGACGCCCTGCGGGAGGACTTCGCCATCGAGGAGACGCCCTACCGCCGCGCGCACACCGTGCCGCTGGTCCTGGACCCCAAGGCGTGGCCGGACCATCCGGGCGAACTCTCCCTCGACCTGACCACGCGTGCCCACCGGTTGCGGCTGCACGGCGTCGACGTGTACTTCCTGTCCAACGCCCACCTGGACCTGCTCCCGGACCGCCTCTACCCGCCGCCGAGCGCGGTCGGGCGCGACCTGGCGCACTTCAAGCCGCTGGTGTTCCAGGTGGACGCGTTGCGCTTCCTCGGTGAGCTGGTCGGCGAGGAGAGGGCCGTCGTGCACGGCTTCGAGCCGTACTACGCCTGGCTGCTGCCGCCGGTGCTCGGCGCCGAGGCACGGCTGCGCACCGCCGTCACGGTCGCGGCCAACGGCCCCGTCACGCAGAAGCTCTACCGGCCGCAGGTGGAGCGGCTGCTCGCTCTGTTCGGGGTCCGCGACCGCGTCGACCTGGACGCGCTCGACGCGCCGCCGCCCGCCGAGGGCAGCGCCACGGCGGTCATGGGGCGGGCCCTTGCCGGGACCCGTATGCACGACGAGTACGGCCCCGACCACGTCGGGCTCTTCCCGTTGATCGCCGCCGAGGCCGACCTCGTCGACTTCGTGTCGGCCGGGCAGCGCGCGTACTACAGCACCTTCCGCGACACCCCCATGGAGGCGCTCTTCCACCGGCTGCCGGTCTCCCAGCAGTTGCGCGAGCAGGCCCACAAGCTGCTGCTCGGCGGGTGCGGCATCGCCGGGAGCTGGCTGGCCCGCGACCCGGCCGCCGTCGACCGCGACGCGGTGCTGCGCGCGCTCGGGCTCGATCCCGCGCGCCCCGTCTTCTACCACGCGGCGCGCTACGCGGTGCACCACAAGGGCCAGTTGGAGCTGATGCGGGCGGTCGAGGAGGTCCTCGCCACCGACCCCGGGATCAGCTTCGTCATCCGCTGCTCGCTCAGCCGGGGCGGTCAGGAGCCGGCGGGCGCCGCGAACGCGTACTTCCAGCGCGTCGCCGACCGCCATCCCGGCCAGGTCCACCTCGACTGGTGCCTCGCCGACGAGGAGACCCTCTTCACGCAGGCCGCCTGCGCGGACTTCTGCGTCTACCCCTCCAAGTTCGAGCTGGACGGCTTCCTCATCGCCCAGGCGGAGGCCATGGCGTGCGGGGCGGTGCCGATCGGCACGGCGCAGCAGGTGACCGCGCACTTCCTGCACACGCTGCCGCTCGCGGACCCGGCGGCGACGGGGTTCGCCGTGCGCGGCTCGTTCCGCGACGACGATCCGGCGCTGGCCCGGGAGCTGGCCGAGCGCATCAGGGAAGCGGCCGCCCTGTTCCGTCGGGAGCCGCGCGCCTACGCCCGTCTCTCGGAGAACGCCCGCCGCGTGGCGAGGTCGTTCACCTGGGAGCGGGCCGCCGGGCACCGGCTCGCGGCCTTCGCGACCCTGCTGCGGGGCGAGTCGGTGCACTTCCCCGACGAGGAGGCGATCCGGTACGGCTGGTTCGACCGGCTGTCCGACGACGCGTGGGCCGAGCACCGTGACCTCATCGTGCGGAGCGCCGCCGAGCGGGGGGACGTCGCGGCCTACGAGCGGGTCGCCCCGCTGGACGCGGCCGCCTACCAGCGTCTCTTCGAGGCCGCGCACGCCCGCGCCGACTTCGCCCGCTGCGCCCAGGTGGCCCGTGCCGCCGGGCGCCCGGACCTGCTGGGCCTGCTCCGCGACCGTTCCTGGATCGCGCGCGCCCTCGACGGCACGCTGACGGTGACCTACCGCCACCCGGGGCTGGAACGGGTGGAGGTGGTCGCCGCGCGGAGCGTGGACACCGCGCACACGTCTTCCCGTGCCGCCCTCGCCGAGCGCTCCTGCGCGGGTGAGTCCGTCGGTGAGGCCCTGGCCTCCGACGAACCCGTGCCCGCCGGCGGGGCCGCGCTCGTGGGTCTCGAACCGGTCGGCGACGGAGTCTTCCGGGGGCGCGTGGGCGGGCCGCCGCCCGGCCAGGACCTGGTGCTGATGCTGACGTCGCGGTCGGGCCGTGTCACCTGGGACACCGTGCCGGTGCCCGAGCCGCCGTTCCGTGTCGTCGCCACGGACCTGGACGGCACCTTGCTCCGCAGCGACCTGACCGTCTCCGCGCGCACGCGCCGGGCCCTCGACCTGGTCGCACGGGCGGGCGCGCACCACCTGGTCGTCACCGGGCGGCCCGCGACGGCCTGCAAGGAGTTCCTGGCCGCGCTCGGCTACCGGGGCCTCGCCGTCTGCGGACAGGGCGCCCAGCTCTACGACGCCGCCGCCGACCGGCTGCTCGACTCCGCCCCGCTCGACCGGGAGCTGGCCCGCGACGTGGTGGAGCGCGCCGAGGCGGTGCTCGGCACCCTGGAACTCGGCGTGGTCACGGCAGCGCCCGAGAGCCGCTTCAAGGTCACTCCCCGGTTCGGGGAACGCGTCCGTCACGGCTGGGACGTCACCGCCGACCGCGCGCTGCTGTGGGACTCCCCCATCGACAAGCTGGTGCTGCATCACCCGCGGGTCCCCGAGGACGATGTGGCGGCCACCGTACGGGAGTTGTGCGGTGACGCGGTGTCCGTGGTGCACTCGGTCCAGGGCATGGTGGAGGTGCTGCCACCCGGCGTCACCAAGGGCGCGGGCGTGGCCCGGGCGGCGCGGCTCCTCGGCTTCACGGGGGCCGACACCATCGCCTTCGGCGACATGCCCAACGACATTCCGCTGCTCGCCTGGGCCGGGCACGGCGTGGCGGTCGCCAACGGGCACCCGCAGCTGCGGGCCATGGCCGACGAGACGGCGCCGGGCAACGACGAGGACGGCGTCGCGGCGGTCCTCGAACGCGTCTTCGCCCCTACGGTCTCCCCGCTGCCGGCGCTCGGTGAGGCCACCCATGGCTGAGGCGCTCCGTGAACTCGCGCGCGCCCATGGCGTCGCGACCGAGTACGCCACCGACCGGGGACGGCGGGTCGCGGTCCCGGCCGACACCCTCGTCGCCGTCCTCGGCGCCTGCGGGGTGGACGCCACCACCCCGCAGGCGGCGCGTGCGGCCCTGGACCTCCACCGGCGGGTGCGGGCGGAACGGCTGCTGCCGCCCTGTGTCGTGGCGGAGGCGGGCAAGGGCCTGATACCGCCCGCCCAGGGCGTCGCCGAGGTGGAGCTGGAGGGCGGCGGGACCGCCTCCCCGGCCGACGCGCTGCCGCCGGGCCACCACATCCTGCGGGTATGCGTGGGTGAGCGGGAGGCCCAGGCCCCGCTGCTCGCCGTGCCCGACCGGGTGGCCGTGCCCGAGCGCCGCTCGTGGGGTTTCCTCGTGCAGCTGTACTCCGTGCTCTCCCGCCGCTCCTGGGGCATGGGCGACCTGGCGGACCTCGCGGAACTGGCCGCCTGGTCGGGGCGGGAGCTCGGCGCCGGCTTCGTCCAGCTCGGTCCGCTGCACGCCGCTGTGCCGGGGCCGCTGCCCGATCCGTCGCCGTACCGCCCCAGTTCGCGCCGCTTCCCCGATCCGATGCACGTGCGGGTGGAGGCCGTGCCGGAGTACGCGTACCTGGATCCGGCGGGACGTGACCTCGTGCACGCCCTGGCCGTCCGGGCCCGCGCGCTCAACGACGCGGTGCTCGACGGCGGTTCGCTCATCGACCGGGAGGCGGTCCGCGACCTCAAGCACCGGGCGCTGCGCGCCGTGCACGCGGTGCCGCTCTCTCCCGGCCGCGCGGCCGCCTTCGCCGCCTTCACCGCGCGTGAGGGGCACGGTCTCACCGACTTCGCCACCTGGTGCGCGCTGGCCGAGGCGCACGGCGCCGACTGGCGGTCCTGGCCGGTGGAGTTGCGTGACGTGCGCTCGCCCGCCGTGGCGCGGGCCCGCCGGGAGCACGCTCAGAGCGTGGCGTTCCACCGCTGGCTGGCCTGGATCACCGACGAGCAGCTCGTCGGCGCACAGCGGGCGGCGACGGACGCGGGGATGGAGATCGGCCTGGTCCATGACCTGGCCGTCGGGGTCGCTCCGGGCGGCGCCGACGCCTGGGCCCTGCGGCACTGTCTGGCCCCGGGGATGAGCGTCGGCGCGCCGCCGGACGACTTCAACCCGCTCGGCCAGGACTGGGGCCAGCCGCCCTGGCGTCCCGACGCGCTCGCCGCCGAGGGCTACCGGCCCTTCGCGGAGCTGCTGCGCGCGGGGCTGCGGCACGCGGGAGCCCTGCGCGTGGACCATGTGATGGGCCTGTTCCGGCTCTGGTGGGTGCCCGAGGGCCGCCCGCCGGCCGAGGGCACGTACGTACGGTATGACGCGCGGGCCATGCTGGGTGTGCTCACCCTGGAGGCGTACCGGGCGGGTGCGAGCGTCATCGGCGAGGACCTCGGCACGGTCGAGCGGGGCGTGCGCGAGGAGCTGGCCGGACTCGGGATCCTCGGCACCTCGGTGCAGCGGTTCGAGTATCTCGGCGGCAGCGAGGGCCGGCACGGTCCGCTGCCGCCCGACCGGTGGCGGGCGGACTGCCTCGCCACGCTCACCACCCACGACCTGCCGACCACCGCGGCCTGGCTCTCCGGGGAGCACGTCGAACTGCGGGAGCGCCTCGGCCTGTTGACCCGCCCCGTCCAGGACGAGAAAGCGGCGGCCGCCGCGGAGCGCGACGGCTGGCTCGCGGAGCTGACGCGGCTCGGCCTGCTGCCCTCGCCGGACGGTGAGGTGGCCGCCCTGCACCGGTTCCTGCCGCTCACCCCGGCCCTGCTGCTCGGGGTGTGGCTGCCGGACGCGACGGGCGACCGCCGCCCGCAGAACCTGCCCGGCACCTCCGTGGTGCACCCCAACTGGCGGCTGCCGGTGGCGGACGCGGACGGACGGCCCGTCCCGCTGGAGGAGCTGCCCGCCTCACCTGTGCTGCGCACGGTCACCGGCGTGTTCGCCGGCCTGGCCGCTCCTCCGCGCACCGCCACCGCGCCACCCGGGACCCGGTCGACGACGCCGTCGACGGTCCCGGGCAGCGGCCCGAACGACGATCCGACCAGCTGAACCGAACGAAGACCGAGGAGAGAGATGGCAGGCCAGGTTCTTGCCGAGGCCGCGGGTGTCCGTGAGGACGCCGGGGGCTTCGACCTGCACGCACCGGACGGCACCGGCTACCGGGTCGACGTCACCGACGGGGTCTTCCACCCGGACAACCCGCTGCTCGCCCACTACTTGGAGGGGCGGCGCGTGGTGGCCTTCGTCGGGCCGACGGTCGACCGCCTCTACGGACAGCAGGTGCGCGCCTATCTGGGCGCGCACCTGGAGCCCGGCAGTTGGAGCGTCCACCCGATCCCCTCGGGGGAGCACAACAAGTCGCTCACCTCGGCCGAGAGGGTGTGCGCGACCGCCAAGGCCGCCGGGCTCGACCGGCACGGCGTGATGCTGGCGGTGGGCGGCGGCATCGTCGCGGACATCGTCGGATTCGCCGCGTCCATGTACTCCCGGGGCATCCGGTACATCAAGGTCAACACCACCCTGGTGGGCCAGGTGGACGTCGGTGTCGGCGTGAAGACGGGGGTCAACGGCCTGCACACGAAGAACATGTTCGGCGCCTACCACCCGGCCCACGCCTCGCTGAACGACCCCGCGCTCCTGGCCACCCTGCCGGCCCGCGAGATCCGCTGCGGGCTCGCCGAGATCGTGAAGATGGCGGTGATCCTCGACGGCGACCTGTTCCGCACCCTGGAGCGGCACCCGGACGTCTTCCGGCGCCCCGGGCACTCGGCCGGCGCGGAGCTGGAGACGTACGTCATCCGCACGTCGATGCGGCTGATGATGGAGGAGCTCTGCCCCAACCTGCGCGAGAAGGAACTCGCGCGGCTGGTCGACTTCGGCCACACCTTCAGCCCCGTCATCGAGACGGCGGGCGGCCACCGCCTCGAACACGGGGAGGCGGTCGCCGTCGACATGGCGCTCTCCGCCCACCTCGCCCGGCTCCTCGGTCTCGTGGACGCGGAGACCTGCGAGCGGATCGTCGCGCTCCTGGAGCGGATCGGCCTGCCCGTCCACGACGCCGCGACCTGCACGCCCGACCGGATGACGCAGGCGCTGTGGGCGTCCTGGCAGCGCCGGGGCCGCAAGCTCCACCTGGTCGTGCCCACCGGGGTGGGCAAGGCCGGCTTCGTCGACGAGCTGGAGGACGTCCCGCAGGAGACCCTGCGCGCGGCCCTCGACGCACTCGCCACCCGGGCCGCCCGCGCCCCGCGCACCTCCCCGGACGAGGGGGCCGCCACTCCCCTCACCGGCCGGGAGGGCGGGGCGCGATGACGGAAAGACACGTACCGAACCTGCGCGACCTGCTCGTCGGCAAGGAACACGACCACGGCGGGACCGGCACCATCCTGGCGCACCGCGTCTTCGCCCGCGCACCCGGCGGCCCCGGCGCGGACTTCATCGACCTCGCCGTGCTGCCGCCCGGCACCTCCATCGGCCGCCACCGGCACGGCGCCGACCACGAGACCTATGTGGTGCTCGCCGGGCACGGCCTGATGTACCGGGACGGCGAGGAGTTCCGGGTGGGGCCCGGGGACGTCGTCGTCAACCGGCCCCACGGCGAGCACGGGCTGCGCAACGACCGCGACACCGACCTGCGCCTGCTGGTCTTCGAGGAGGAACTCCGTGCCCACGGCCATGACCACGGCTGACCCCGCCCACACCGTCGTCGACGTCGGCGGCACCACACTGCGGGTGGGTACGTACACGCCCGCCACCGGCGAGCTGTCGCACGTGCGCCGGATGCCCGTCGACGGCATGGCCCGTGACCCCGAGGCCCCCGTGCCCGTGCTCCAGCAGCGGGTCGTGGAGCAGATCGTGCGCGAGGTGACCCGGCACACGGCCGGCCCGCCCCCGGGGCCGGTCGGGGTCGCGTTCGCCGGCCCGATCTCCGCCGACGGTCTGGTCCTCGCGGCGCCGACCGTGTGGGGGCGGCGCGGGGACCCGCTGCCGCTCGCCCGGCTGCTCACCGAGCGGCTCGGCACCCCGGTCGCGGTCGTCAACGATCTGACGGCGGCCGCCTGGCGCTACGCGGCCTCGGAACCGGAGCCGTTCTGCCTGCTCACCGTCAGTTCCGGCATCGGCAACAAGGTCTTCCGGGACGGCGACGTGCTGCTCGACCCCGCCGGCCACGGCGGTGAGCTGGGCCACTGGGTGTGCGACCTCTCCCCCGACGCGCCGCTGTGCGACTGCGGCGGCCGCGGCCATCTCGGCGCCGTCGCCTCGGGCCGGGGCGTCCTCGCCGCTGCGCGGCGCGCGGCGGCCGCCGACCCGGACGGGTTCGCCCGCTCCCGCCTCGCGGAGCTGAGCGGGGGCCCCGTCGAGAACCCGGCCCTCGCCAAGGCGCTGGCCGAGGGCGACGCCTTCGCCACCCGTGTGCTGCGCGGCGCCCTCGTCCCCCTCGCCCAGGCGATCGGTGCCGTCTTCGCCTCGGTGGGTGTGTGCCGCTACATCGTCATGGGCGGCTTCGCGCTGGCCGTCGGGGAACGCTATCGGCGGCTCTTGGTCGCGGAGTTGGTGCGGCAGGGCTGCTTCGGGCTGACCCCGGAGCGGATCGACGCCATGGTCACGCTCGGCGCGTCCGACGACGACCACGGCCTGATCGGCGCGGGCCGCCTGCTGACCGCCCGCCACCCGGCCCGGACCGAGGGCGGCGCGCGGTGAGCGGCGTGTCCACGCTCGTCGTCGGCAGCGGCTTCGTCGGTACGGGCATCGCCCGCCGCCTGGTGGCCGCCGGCGACGCGGTCACCCTCGTCTCGCGCGGCCGCCCCGCCGATCCGCCGGAGGAGTACGGGGCGCGCTGGGCCGCCCTGGACGCCACCGACGCGCGAGCCTGCGGGCGTCTGGTGGCCCGGCTGCGGCCGCGCCGGATCGTCCTCGTCCACGGCCCTTCGGACGTCACCTGGTGCGAGGCACACCCCGCGGAGGCGGAGCTCGCGCACTCCTCGGTCGCGGCCGCCTTCGCCGGCCTCGGCGGGCGCGTCCGCGTCGTCATGATCTCCACGGACAACGTCTTCGACGGTACGTCGCCCCACAACACCGAGGCCACGCCCGTCTCCCCGGCGAACGCCTACGGGCGTGCCAAGCACCGCGCCGAGCAAGTGCTGCTGGCCCGCGCCGCCGACGCGCTCGCCCTGCGCGTGAGCCTCGTCTACGGCCACGAACCCGCCGACGCCGGCAAGTGGCTCAACTACTTCGCCGCCTGCGCCCATCGGCTGCGTGCCGGGGAGCGCGTCGAGGCCCCCGACGACCAGTGGACGACCCCGGTGCACGTCGAGGACGTGGCGGAGGTGGTGGCCGCGCTGCTGTCCTGCCCGACCCCGCTGCCGCCGGTGCTGCACCTGGGCGGTCCGGACCGGGTGAGCCGCGCCGAGTGGGCCACCGTGATCGCCCGGAGCCTTGGCCTGCCGGCCGCTCTGGTGGTGCCCGTACCGAAGGCCGGGAGCCGTTACGCGTCCCGGCCGCGCAACGCCTGTCTGGCCGGCGACCTGCTGGGGGCGCTGCCCGCCACCCGGGACATCCCGATCCGCGGGGTGGTGGAAGGCGCCCACGACCTGACGGCCGTGTTCGCCTCGTCGTAGGAAGCCCTCCCCCACCCCGCTTCAGGGGTCAGCGCACGCTGGTGGCGCCGATGAGCGCTCCGTCGGCGGCGCGCTCGGTGGCCAGGAGCTGCCGGGCGCGGCGGGCATCGGGGATCCGATCCCGGTCGCGCGGGTCGACGGTGAGGGCCGTCTCCCCCGCCGCGAGCCGGTGCCGCCATGCCGCCTGGGGTGCGGCGGGGCGCAGGCGCAGCCAGTGCCCTTCGTCGGAGAGGACGCCGTCCCGCCGGGTGATGCCGCCCCCGGGCGCGTAGAGGAGCTGGCGCGAGGCGACTCCCGCGCCGCCGGAGGGCCATACGACGGTGTCCTCGTCGAGCCATCGGACCCGGGAGGCCGACAGGTCGAGGCCGAGCGCGCCGCCGAGTGCCGGTGTCAGGTACGCCGGCTCGCCGGCGACCCGCCACACCTCGTTGCCGTAGAGGGCGATGTCGAGGGCCTCGTCATCGGGTACGTCCTTCTCGTCGTCCTTGTGGAAGGTGTGGCTGAGGCTGCGCGCGCCGGGGCGCAGCTTCACCTCGAAGACGAGTCCGAAGGCGTCGGTGCGCGTCGGCCGTACGGGGACGTCCCAGTCGGACGGCTTGGCGGCTCCGTCCCACACGTGCAGGCCCCAGCCTTCGTAGTCGCCGTCGGGCCGGTGGTAGTGCAGGACCGCCGTGGAGCCGTCCGTCGGCGGGTAGGCGCCGTCCGGCCGCTGTTCGCGCTGGCCGTCGGCCCCCGCGGTGATCCACACCTCGCCGGTGCGGCTCAGGTCGACGGACCGCGCGGGGCCGTCGGTGGTGCCGTCCTTCTCGACGGTGTACGTGAACGTCGTGGCGCCCTCGGCGAGTTCGACCCAGGCGAAGGCCCCGTAGGCGTCCCGGCCGGTGAAGGCGGCACCCGCGCCGTCGGCGCCGGTCCGCAGCCGCCAGCCGTCGTAGTCGCCGTCGGGCCGTTGGTAGTGCACGACGGCGTAGGCGCGTTCGAGGACGGGCGGGGCGGGTGGCGGTGTGCGGCCCGCGGTGCTGGTGGCGAGGGAGTGCGCGGTGCGGCCCCGGCTGTCCACGACCACCGCCTTGTAGCGCAGTTCGGTGCCTTCCGGCAGTGTGGCGTCGAGCTGTTGGGTGACCTTGTGGGGGGCGTGGTCGGCGGTGCCGAGCACCTGCCAGGGGCCCGTGCCCTGCTGGGCGGCGAAGACGACCCGGTTCAGCTCGCCGCCGTCGACGTCCGCGGTCAGCTCGACGGTGCCGGTGGCGCCCTTCTCCGGTGCGCGCAGCGTGACGTGGGGCCGTGCGTGCGGCCCGGGCAGCGGCCTGTCGGCCTTCAGCACCAGGGAGGAGAGCGCGGGGACGGTGACGGTGAGGTGCCGGTCGGCGCCGCTCTTCGGCCGGGTGCCGATGGCGCCGTACAGCGGGGTGTAGCGCCGGTGCGCGGCTCCGGTGGGGATGCGCACGGTCCTCGCCTCGGTGGCGTTGTTGTGCGCCACGACGTACTCGACGCGCTTTGTGGGGTCCGTACGGGAGTACGCGTACACGCCGGGTCGGTCGGCGGGGCCCGCGTACCGCTCGGTGAAGACGCCGTCGCGCAGGGCCGGATGGCGCCGGGTGAGCTCGGAGAGGCGGGCGATGGCCCGGTACAGGGGGTGCCCGGGGTCGTAGGCGTCCCGGGCGTGGGTGCGGCGGGTGCCGATCTGGTCGTCGTCGCGGTAGGCGGGGGCATCGGTGGCGAACAGCGGCTGGCGGGCGGCGTTGTCCCCGCCGGCGCCGGTGAAGCCCTGCTCGTCGCCCGCGTAGACGACGCGGTTGCCCCGGCCGAGGAACATCAGCTCGTGGGCGAGGCGGTCGCGGCGCAGCAGTTCCGCGTCGCCCGCGCCGGGGTTGTCCTGGGCGATCATGCCGCCGATGCGGCCCATGTCGTGGCTGCCGAGGAAGGTGACCTGCTCGTAGGCGTTGGCCTTGCCGGTGGTGTAGCGGTAGTCCTGGGCGTAGAGGCGGGACAGGTCGCCGGGCGGGCCCGCGCGCGAGGCGGAGTTGCGCGCGATGGCCTGGAAGGGGAAGTCGAGGGTGGCGTCGAGGCCGCCGCGCGTCACGTAGGGGGCGGTGATGGCGGGGTCCGCGGAGAAGGCCTCGGCGAAGATGAGGAAGTCACGGTTCCCCTTGGTGGCCGCGTAGGCGTCGAGTGCGCGGGCCCACTGGGTCCAGAACTCCATGTTGACGTTCTTCGCGGTGTCCACGCGGAAGCCGTCGATGCCGAAGTCCCCGACCCAGCGCTCGTAGATGCGCTTCATGCCCGCGACGACCTCGGGGCGCTCGGTCCACAGGTCGTCGTTGCCCATGAAGTCGCCGTTGAGGCCGCTCTCCCCGGCGAAGGCGGATTCGCCGCGGTTGTGGTACATGGTGGGGTCGTTGAGCCAGGCGGGCGTCCGGGCGTGCCGGTCGGCGTCCTCGATCCGCGGGGTGTAGGGGAAGCTGTCCCGGTCCACGGGGCGCATGCCCGCGCTGTCGTCGAAGGGGCGGCCCTCGGGGTCCAGGTAGGGGTGGGCGCCCTTGGACCGGTAGTCGTAGGTGTTCTCGGCGAAGTGGACGATGTCCGCCGTGTGGTTGGTGACGACGTCGAAGAAGACCTTCATGCCTTTGGCGTGGGCCTTGTCGACGAGGTCGCTCAGATCCTCGTCGGTGCCGAAGTGCGGGTCGACGCGGGTGAAGTCGGTGATGGCGTACCCGTGGTAGTTGGCGGTCAGGTGCCCGCCCCGGTCCTGCACGGGCAGGTTCTCGAAGACCGGGGTCAGCCAGATCGCCGTGGTGCCGAGCCCTTTGATGTAGTCGAGTTTCCCGGTGATGCCCTTCAGGTCGCCGCCGTTGAAGAAGGCGGGGTCCTTGGGGTCGAAGCCGGTGCGTTCCCGTCCCCCGGTGAGCCCTCCTCGGTCGTTGCCGCGGTCACCGTTGGCGAAGCGGTCGGGCATCACCAGGTAGAACTGCTCGCGGGTGAGGTCGTGCCGGGTGGGCCGCGCGGCGAGCACGGCGTCGGAAGGCGGCGGCGGGGCGGGCGCGGCGTCGGCTGTGGGGTGGGTCGCGGGCAGGAGGGCGGCCAGTGGCGCGAGGGCGAGTACGGCTGCGGATCTTAAGCGGGCCGGGTTCACGGGTGCGCTCCTTCGGGGTCGTCGGAGCAACCGGGGCAGGCGCTCCTGCTGGCTTGCGGAAAGTATTTGCAGGGAACCCTAGGGGCGGCCTCCGAGCGGGTCAACCGCACAATTATGAGCGAACTCCCCCAAAACGCAGGCGAGTTGTGGCCTCCGCACCGACAACTCACGCCGAGTATGCCCACCTTGTGGCGCCACCGGGACACCCCGCTTGCAATCTCTGCCAATAAATTGCACAACCTCTTCCATCGGGATCGGCCGTCGTGCTTGACTGCACTCCGGTCGGGGCGGACCAGCCCGGCCGAGCCCCGCCGGCCCCCCGCCCAGGAGGATCTGTGCCCACTGACATCGACGTGCTCGTCCTGGGGGGTGCCGGGGTGGACACGATCGTGTACGTCCCCGAACTGCCGCTGCCCTTCGCCGACAGCCACATGGTCCCCGCCATCGACATGCGGGCCGGGCAGACCGGCGACTTCGTGGCGATGGGCGTCCACGCGCTGGGACTGCGGACGCACCACATCGACGTCATCGGCGACGACCACCCGGGCGAGCTGGTGCGCGCGCTGCACCGCGACCGGGGCATCCCGCTCACCGAAGTGCCGCTGGCCGCGGGGACCAAGCGGGCGGTGAACCTCGTGGCCCCCGACGGCCGGCGCCTCTCGCTGTACGACAACACCCGCTCGCACGAGACCGACCGGCTGCCGCCCGCCACGGTGGCGGCCCTCGCCGGGTCGAGCCGGCACGCACACGTCTCCCTCACCCAGCCCTGCGCCCACGCCCTGCCCGCCCTGCGGGCGGCGGGCGTGTCCATCTCGACCGATCTGCACGACTGGGACGGTGCCGAGCCCTACCACGAGGCCTTCGCCCACCAGGCCGACGTGGTGTTCCTGTCGACGGCCAAGCTGTCCGACCCGGAGCGGACCATGCGGCGGATCGCCGCGCGGGGCCGTGCCGAGGTGGTGGTCGCCACGGCCGGGGCGGCGGGCGCCTACCTCCTGGCCGATGGCCACCTGACCCACGTCCCGGCTGTGGCGCCCCCGGCGCCGGTGGTGGACTCCAACGGAGCGGGCGACGCCTTCGCCTCCGGCTACCTCTTCGGTCTGCTGGCCGGTGAGCCGCCCCGGCGCTGCGCCCTGTACGGCTCCGTCGCCGGCGCCCACGCCTGCACCGTGCCCGCCACCCGCACCGACGTCATCCGCCGGGACCAACTCCTCGCCAGGGCGGCCACGGTGGAGGGCCGCCCGGCGCCCGGCCCGCTCGACGCGCCCGCCGCGGGCGAGGGCCGGGCATGATGGGCGCGGCTCCCGTGAAGGGGTACGACGTCGTCGTGCTCGGCGGAGGAGTCGCGGGCTGCGTCCTCGCGGCCCGCCTGAGCGAGGACCCCGACCGCTCGGTCTGCCTGGTGGAGGCCGGCCGCGACTACGGCCCGCGACAGCGCGACTGGCCCTCGAAGGTGCTCGACGCGCGCGCCCTGCCCCGCGACGACGTGTGGGAGCGCCGCACCGCCGTCCACCGCGTTCGCGCCCGCGTCCTCGGCGGCTCGTCCTGCGTCAACGGCTGCTGGAACACCTGGGGCTCCCAGGCGGACCACGCCGAGTGGGCGCGGGCGGGCGGCCCCCGGTGGACGGCCGCCGCTATGGAGCCCTTCCGCCGTAGGGCGGAGCGGCAGATGGGGATGCGGCGGGTACCGGCGCGTGAGTTCTCCGCGTGGAGCCGCGCGGCGCTGGCGGCCGCCCGCGAACTCGGGCACGGTGAGGTGGACATGGCCGCCCCGGGCGGCCCCGGCTACGGGACTCCGCTGCTCAACGCCGTCGACGGCGTCCGGTACAACGCCGCCTTCGCCTATCTGGGCGAGGCGCGCGCACGGCCCAACCTGACGATCCTCGCCGAGGCCACCGTGGACCGGCTGGCCGTCCGCGCGGGACGGGTGCACGGCGCCGACGTCGGCACCCGGCACGGGCGCGTGACGCTGCACGCCGACACCTACCTGCTGGCCTGCGGCACGTTCGGGTCGCCGGCCGTGCTGCTCCGCAGCGGGATCGGGCCCGCCGCCGAGCTGGCGCGCAGCGGTGTGCGGCCGGTCCTGGACCTGCCGGGCGTCGGCGCGAACCTCATCGACCAGCCCGGCGTCTTCCTGCCGCTGCGCCCGACGGCCGAGCTGAACGAGCAGCTGGCCGCGCAGCAGGGCCGCGGTGAGCTGTACGTGAGCCGGATGCTGATCCGGGCGGCGAGCCCGTACTGCCCGCCGGGCTCCTGGGACCTGCACATCAACCCCACCGCGGGGCCGCCCCTGTTCGGCTCGCTGCCGTCCGGCCAGTACGAGGCGGGCGTCTCCGCCTTCCTCATGAAGCCCAGGTCGCGCGGCCGGGTCCGGCTGCGTTCGGCCGAGCCCACCGCCCCTTTGGACATCGAGCCCGCCTTCCTCACGGACCCCGAGGGGCACGACGTCGCCGTGCTCCGGTCGGGCCTGCGGGCGGCCGAGGAGCTGGCCGCCACCGCCCCGCTGAAGTCCCTGGCGGAACCGGCCCCCGGCCCCTCTCTTCGGGACCTCCCGGATCACGAACTGCGAAGCCGGGTAGGGACGTACTGGCATCCCGTCGGCACCTGCGCCATGGGCGGACCGGACGACCCGGACGCGGTGGTCGACGGGGAAGGAAGGGTGCGCGGCGTGCGCGGTCTGCGGGTGGTGGACGCCTCGATCCTGCGGACGGTGCCGGCGGCCAACACCCAGCTGCCGGTGCTCACCGCAGCCGAGATGCTGGCAGCCGTACTACAGGCGTGACAGCCGCGCCACAGGCATGACAGCCGCACCACAGGCGTGAAGCGAGGGAGAGACATGACTGCGCAGACCGACGTGCCCGCCCCCGGGCGGCCGCTGTACGGGTGCATGGGGCTCGGCGGCACCTGGGACACCGCTCCTTACACGGCCGCGGACATCGCCCACGCCGAGGCCGCCGTGCAGGCCGCGCTGGACATCGGCATCACCACCTTCGACCACGCCGACATGTACCGGCACGGCAAGTCCGAGGCGATCTTCGGCGAACTGCTCGCCCGCGCCCCCGACCTGCGCCGGCGTGTCGTCGTGCAGACCAAGTGCGGCATCCGCCCGGCCGACGGCGACCTGCCCGGCATGTACGACCTGCGCGGGCCCGGCATCGTCCGGCGCGTGGAGGAGAGCCTCACCCGGCTGCGCACCGACGTGATCGACGTCCTGCTGCTGCACCGGCCCGACCCGCTGGCCGACCCCGAGGACATCGCCAAGGCGTTCGCGTCCCTGCACGGGCAGGGGCTGGTGCGCCGCTTCGGCGTGTCGAACATGAGCGCGCCGCAGATCGCCCACCTCCAGGCGTACGTCGATGTCCCCCTGGTCGCCAACCAGCTGGAGATGAGCCTGCGCAGCCGCGACTGGGTCGAGGCGGGCGTCCTGGTGAACACCCCGGCCGCGGCGGCGAACGGCTTCCCGCACGGCACCATCGAGTACTGCCAGGCCCACAAGATCCAGCTCCAGGCCTGGGGAGCCCTCGCCAAAGGCCACTACAGCGGCGCCACCGACTCACCGACCGCCCGTCTCCTCGCCGACCTCGCCGAGCGCAAGCAGACCACCCCGGAGACGGTCCTTCTGTGGTGGCTCCAACGCCACCCCGCCCGGATCGCCCCCGTCATCGGCACCAGCCGCCCCGAACGACTGCGCGCCTGCCGGGACGCGGTCATCCGCGAACCCGACCTCACCCACGAGGAGTGGTACGCGTTGTGGGTCACGGCCCGCGGCGGGCCCCTGCCCTAGGGTCTTTCTTCCGGACCTTGCCGGGCTCGCGGCGTCCGGCAGACGGGACTTTCCCCGCACGCCCTGGTACTGCAACGGTGCTTGCCGTTGCAGTACCAGGGCTGAAGTCGGTCTGATACTGCCGCCCGCCCGGTCGTACCCGGGGTCGAGGAGGCGTGGGGTGTCAGCAGGCGCCGAGGTCCTGCCAAGCGCCCCACCCGTAGGCGCTTAGGCCGTGTTGGTGGCCGCCGGGACGATTCCGGAGAGCCGCAGCGAGACCCAGCCGGTAGCCGCCTGGCGGCTCGACGACCGGGCCGCGCCACCCGGGCTTCCAGTGGGCGGGGGCCCTCTCCGAGGAGGTGAGCAGGACGGTGGCGCGGGGAGGGGGCCCCTCCGGGCCGTGGCCGAGGGCGGGCCGAGCCGGGTGCTCCTCGCGCCTGAGGCTCTCCGGCGGGGTCGCTGTGTCGCCCCGCGCGGTGGTTCCCGCGCGCTCAGTCGCCCTTCGTGTCGACCGCCGCGTCGAGGAGGGGGCCCAGTTCGCGGACCACGGTGGTCAACGCGCGGACGTCCCGTTCGGCCCGGGCGAGGAGCACGGCCCCCTCCAGGCTGCTGATCATGAGGGTGGCCAGCCCGCCGGCCCGCTCCTGCGGCACGCCCATCCCGGTCAGGGCCTCGGCCACCGCTCCGGTCCATGTGCCGAACGCGGCGGCCGCGGCCTGCCGGGCGGAGGGGACCGATTCCGCCCAGTCCACCGTGGCGGCCGCCACCGGACAGCCCCCGGCGAAGCCCGCCGTCTCGTACTCGTCGGTCCACTGGCGGACCATCGCGGCGAACAGACCGCTCGGCGTCGGCTCGGGCAGGGCCGCCAGGAAGCGGGCGACCCGCTTCGCCGCGTAGCCACCCGCCCAGCCCACCGCCTCGGTGACCAACTGCGTCTTCCCGCCGGGGAAGTAGTGCTGGAGCGAACCACGAGGCGCCCGGGCGTCGGCGGCGACCTCGCGCATGCCGGTGGAGAGGACTCCCTCGCGCCGGATGAGCTGGGCGGCGCTGAAGACCATCCGTTCGCGCGGCCCCCGTTCCTCCTCGGTCATCGCCGGCCTCCGTCATCCCAGTCGTAGGTGTTGTGTCGCCGGCTCACCCTACGACCGCCCTCGCACCACGACCGCCCGCACACTATGACCGCCGTCATAATCGCCGCTACCATGACCGCTGTCACAGTCGGAGGTCTCGGCGGCCGCCCGGCTCTCGGGCGGGCGGAAAGGGCGGTACGTCATGGACGTCGGCAGCGTCGGCTTCATCGGTCTGGGAGTCATGGGGCAGCCCATGGCGCTGAACCTGGCCCGTGCCCCCGGGACGCGGCTCCTGGTGTGGAACCGCACGGCCGAGCGGTGCGAACCGCTGCGCGCCGCGGGCGCCGAGGTCGCGGTGAGCGCCGAGGAGGTGTTCCGCCGAACGGACACCGTGTTCCTCATGCTCGCCGACGAGGCCGCCGTCGACACGGTCCTCGCACGCGGCACCCCGTCCTTCGCCGCGCGCGTCGCCGGCCGCACCGTCGTCCACATGGGCACCACCTCGGCCGAGTACTCCCGTGCCCTGCAGGACGACATCCGGGCCGCGGGCGGACGGTACGTCGAGGCTCCCGTCTCCGGGAGCCGGGTCCCCGCCGAACGGGGCGAGCTGGTGGGGATGCTCGCGGGGGACGAGGACGCCGTGGCGGACGTACGGGCGCTGCTCGCCCCGATGTGCCGCGAGACCTTCGCCTGCGGGGCCGTCCCGGAGGCGCTGCTCATGAAGTACTCCGTGAACCTGTTCCTGATCACCGTGGTCACGGGACTCGCCGAGTCCTTCCACTTCGCCGACCGGCACGGCCTCGACCAGGGCCTGCTGCGCGCTGTGCTGGACGCGGGCCCCCTGGCCAGCGCCGTCTCACGCGTCAAGGCGCCGAAGATCCTCGACCGGGACTTCTCGGTCCAGGCGGCCGCCGCGGACGTCCTGAAGAACAACCGGCTGATCGCCGAAGCCGCCCGCAAGGCTGCTCTGGCGTCCCCCCTCCTCGACGTCTGCCACGCCCTCTACGACGAGACGGTACGGCGGGGGCACGGCGGCGAGGACATGGTCGCGGTGCTCCACGCGATCGAGGCCCGGACCGAAGGGGCGACGACACGGACAACACCGGCGACCGCGGAGCGGACCCTGTAGCCCGCGGCGGGCATCCCCGCTGCGCCACCCGCCGAGGGCCGCCCACGCTCAGATGAGGCTGTAGTGGACCGCGCACGCCACCGCGTGCGAGCGGTTGCGGGCGTGCAGGCGGGACATCAACTCGTAGATGACGTTCTTGACGGTGTGCTCCGAGCAGGACAGGGTCCGCGCGATCACCGCGTTGCCATGGCCCTCCGCCATCAGGGCCAGCACCGACGTCTGGCGGGCGGTCAGTCGGGGCGCGACCGCGGCCGGTTCGGGGCGCGGGGCGGGCAGCGCGGTGTGACCGCCGAGCAGTCGGACCAGGTCCGGGTAGGGCATCTCGACGGTGTCCGGGGCCGGTTCGGGGGCGGGCGCGAGACCGGTGGCGACCTGGGCCAGCATCCGGTTCAGCCGGCCCGCTTCAAGGGCCGCTTCGAAGGCGGGTTCCCTGGTGGCCGGGCGGGTGGCCGGGCGGCCCACCCCGCGGGCGGACGAGCGCGGCGGTGCGGCGAGGGCGCTCACAGGATGCCTGCCCGGAGGGCGTAGGCGACCGCGTGGGCGCGGTTGCGCAACCGGAAGCGCCGGGTGATGTTCTGGACCACGGTGGTCACCGTCCGCGGTGAGTAGCAGAGCCGTTCGGCTATCTCGCTGGTCTCGTGTCCGTCCGCGACCATCCGCAGGACCGACCGCTCCCGGTCGTCGAGCCCGGCCGCGTCCCAGGGACCGGCCACCGCGTCGGCGGCCGTGCCCCGGCCGCCGGCGTGTTCCAGCAGCAGGTCCAGCAGGTCCGGCGGCAGCGTGCAGTCACCGCGGGAGGCGGCCCGTACGGCCCGGGCGAGACGGACAGGATCCGCCTCGCGGCGGCGCAGCAGCCCCCGGGCCCCCGCCGCGATGGCGTGCAGGGCGTCGGTGGGCTCCAACTCCCCCGCCACCAGCACCACGTCGGGCCGGGACGGGGTGTCCCGGATCGAGCGCAGTACGTCGAGTTCCGTAGGGCCCACGCGGTCCACGGTCATGACCACGACACGGGGTCCGCCACCCGGGGCGGCCAGGGATACCTCGGGGCAGGTGAGCAGGGCGCTCTTGGTGCCGGCTTCCAGCACCGGATCGAGTGCGACGACGTGGACAGGGACGGGTTCTCCCACCGGATCCTCCGAAAGTCATCCGCCTACCGGGTGTCGGGCCGGCGGAGGGGGCGCTGGTTCCAGAGTGGGGGCGGCCGTGCGGCGGGGCATCGGGCCCCCGCCCCCACATTTGTGCGGGCCCGGCGTGACGAGCGTCGGATCCGGCGTCACGGGCGTCGGAGCCGGTGAAGGGCGCCGCCCGGATCGCCCCCGGCGGGCGTCGTGGCGGGTGGGAGGGGGTGCGCCGGGCCGGGGCCCGGGCACCGCGGCGGCGGGTGCCGAGCGGTGCGGACGGCGGGTGGTGGGGGCCGCCGCGCGGAATATGGGGGACGTGCCCCCATGTGCGGGGCGGGCGCCTCTGCGAGTCTCCTTCTCGTGACTGAAACCGCCGCCGCAGAAACCGAGGTCGGCGGCCTGACCCACTCCTGGTGGGCGCAGGCCCTGAACCTACGGGAGCGGCTCGACGCCCCGGGTGCCCCCGCACCCGCACGGCCCGCCGCTCCCCACTCCCGGCCCGCCTCCTGGGCCCAGGGGGACCCCGAGGGCTTCGCGGCCCGGATGGCGAGCCTGGGGGCCACCGAGGACACCGGCTACGCCCTCGCGGCGGAGCGCTCCTGGCAACTGGCCGCCCGCGCCGAGAAGCCGGAGTGGGCCGGTTACATCGAACGGATCGTGGCCTCGGCCCCGGCCGGGCCCGAGGCAGGCACCGCCGCGTCGGCGGCCGGCTCCCAAGAGGCGGGCGGCGCCGCGGTCTTCCTGCCCGCGCTGCGCCCCCTGACCGAGGCGGCCTGGACGCAGGCGGCCGCGCGGATCGAGCTGTCGGAGTCGGAACTGGCCCCGGTCCGCACCGCGTTCGAGGGCTGGCTCGGCGACCGGCTGATCCGCCAGAGCGCGCGGACCCTGGTCAGGGAACTGCACACGGCGCGCGCCGCCGGGCAGTTGGCGGGCAGGACCTCGCGGGAGCGGTTCGCCGACTTCCTCGGCCGGCTCGGCACCCGGGACGGCCTGGCCGCGCTCTTCGCCGCCTACCCGGTACTGGCCCGGATGCTGGCCCAGTCCTGCCTCCACGCCACGGACGCGACGGTGGAACTGGTCCGGCGCTACACCGCCGACCGCGCCGCGCTCGTCCGCGGCCTGCTCGGCGGCACCGAGCCCGGAGCGCTGGTACGGATCGACCTCGGCCGCGGCGACGTCCACCAGGGCAACCGCGCGGTGGCCCTGCTGCGCTTCGCCGACGGCGCCACCGTCGTGTACAAGCCCCGCCCGCTCGACCAGCACGTCCTCCTCGGCCAGGCGATCGCCTGGACGAACGGCAAGGTCGCCGGCCTCGGCCTGCGGACCCCGCGCTCGGTGCGCCGGCCGGGATACGGCTGGCTGGAGTTCATCGAGCACGCCTGGTGCACCTCGCCCACGGAGCTGGACCGGTTCTACCGCCGCCAGGGCGCGCTGCTCGCCCTGCTGTACGCGGTGGACGGCGTGGACATGCACTACGAGAACGTCATCGCCTGCCGGGACCAGCCGGTCCTGGTGGACGCCGAGACCCTCCTCCACGCCGGTCTGCCCGCCGCCGTGACCTGCGGATCCGACCCGGCCGCGGCCGCCCTGTCCGCCTCCGTCCACCGCACCTGCCTGCTGCCGAGCCTGCTGATCGGCGAGCACGGCGCCATGGACATCTCCGCCTTCGGCGGCGGCGAGGGCGGTTCCTACCCGAGCGAGGGGATGAGCTGGGAAGGCGCCGGAACGGACGAGATGCGGGTGCGGCGCGGTCGCGTCGAGACCCCGGCCGGGCAGAACCGGCCGGCCCCCCGGGGCCCGGCCGCCGGTCACGGCGACCACCGGGCCGCGCTGCTCGAAGGCTTCCGGGCGGGCTACGACGCGATCGTCGCGCACCGGTCCGAACTCCTCGGCGAAGACGGGCTGCTGGTCCGCTGGGCCACCAGCCCGGGCCGGCTGATCGCCCGTGCCACCCGGCTCTACACGACCCTCCTGGAGGAGTCGACGCACCCCGACGTGCTGGGCGACGCGCTGACCCGCGACGCGCTCTTCGCCGTCCTTTGGGCGGAGTCCGAGAACGACCCGGCCCGCCGGCGCCTGATCGAGGACGAGACCGCCGATCTGTGGGCCGGTGACGTGCCGCTCTTCTTCCACCACCCGGCAGACACCGTGGTACGGACCTCGCGGGGCACGTGCGTCGAGGGGGTGTTGCCCGCGCCGAGCCTGCGGACGGCGCTCGACAAGATCGCCGCCATGGGCGAGGTGGACCGGCACGACCAGGAGTGGATCATCTCGGCCACCCTCGCGGTGACCGGTGCCAACCTCACCGGGGGCCGCCCCCGTTCGGCGCTGGCCGGGCACCCGGCCCCCGCCGTCGTGCCCGAGCCCTCCCGGTTGCTGACCGCGGCCTGCGGGATCGCCGACGAGATCGCGGCCCGCGCCGTGCACGGGGACGGCCGGGTCAACTGGCTCGGCCTGGAGCAGGTCGCCGGGGAGCACTGGGCCGTGCTGCCGATGGGTGGCGGACTCGCCCAGGGCTACTGCGGAGTGGCCCTCTTCCTGGCCCAGCTCGGCGCGCTGACCGGCGCCGGACGCTATACCGCGCTGGCCCGCCAGGCCGCCGCCCCGCTGCCGGAGCTGCTGGCCGCGCTGGCCGCCGGCCCGGCGCTGAGCGCCGCCGTGGGGCCGGGCGCCCTGCACGGACTGGGCGGCATCGTCTACACCGTGGCCCGACTCGCCGTCCTGCCGGGCGACGGGGACGGGGCCGCGAGCGGTGGCCTTACCGGGGCCGGCCCGCTCCGGGCCGCCCTGCCCGACGCGCTCACCGCCCTCGCCCTGGCCGTCGAAGCCGACCCCGACGGCCCGGCCGACCTGGCCGACGGCCTCGCCGGAGCGCTGGCCGCCACCGTCGCCGTGCACCGCCTCACCGGGATGCCGGGCGCCGCCGCCCTCGCGGACGCCTTCGCCGACCGGCTGCTCGACCGAGCCGCACGGCGCCCGGCCGCCGGAGCCGGCCTCGCGGATCCCGGCTTCGCCCACGGCGACGCGGGCATCGGCTGGGCCCTGCTGTGCTACGCCGCCGCCGAGCGGGGCCCCGCGGCCACCACCGCGCGGGCCGAGGAGTGCGCCCGTACCGGCGCCGCGCTGCTGCGGCCGGCACTGGACGCGGCGCTGCGCCACCCGGCCGACCTCGGCTGGTACTCCGGTCTTGCGGGCACCGCGCTCGCCGCGGCCGACGCGCTGGCCCGGGTGGGCCGGCCGGTGCCCCAGGCCGAACTGACCCGGTGCGCGGCGCTGCTGGGCGATCCCGCCGCGGCCGGCCGGTCCACACAGGCCGCCGAGTTCGACGACCTCAGTCTGGGCCACGGCACGCTCGGCTCCCTGGAACTGCTCAGCGTCCTCGCCGACCAGGGCCACGCCGGCGCCGCCACCGCCCTCACCCACCGGGCCGGTCAGGTCCTCGGCCGCCTCGAAGACCAGGGCCACCGCTGCGGCACCCCCGACCACGTCCCCTCACCCGGACTCCTCACCGGTCTGTCCGGCATCGGCTACGCCCTGCTCAGGCTGGGCTTCCCGGGGACGGTCCCGTCCGTCCTCCTGCTCCACTGATCCACCCCGTCCCCACCGCCGTTCCGAGCACCACACTCCACTTCAGGTTCCGAGAAAGGGACTCACCACCATGCGCGAGCTCCAGGTCAACGCCACCGCGGACATCACCACCGACGCCGTCGACGCCACCACCGCGTCTCCCGCCGAGGACCCCGCGGGCGGCATCACCCTGTCGGGCCGCAACAGAGCGTGCGCGCGGGCCCGCGCCCTGGCCGGTCTCGTGCTCACCAGCGGACTCGTGGTCACGCTGAGCCAGATGGACACCAGCGTCTCGGCCCCGAACGTCACCTGGTAGGAGCCCTGTTCGCGCCGCGATCGCGCGGGAGGGCACGAGGGAGAGGCCGACTTTGGGTGCACGGCCGACCTGCGCATGAACTAGATTTGCGCACATGCCCCGTACGCGGTACATCATCGGTCGTGACGCACACCTCTTGGAGATCAAGCAGGCGTTGACCGAGGCGAGGGACGGACGGGGCGGGGTCGTCTTCCTGGTCGGCGAAGCGGGCATCGGAAAGTCCCGGCTCGCCGCCGAGGCCGTCGGAATGGCCTTCACCGCCGGAATGCGGGCACTGCGGGGCCGGAGCAGCACCACCGGCCCCACCGTGCCTTTCCGGCCCTTGACCGAAGCGCTCATGGCGCTGTTCCGCGGCGGGCCGAGCGGCGGCCCGTCCCTGGACGACCTGCCGCTCGGGCCCTACCGGCCCGCGCTGGGCCGGATCATCCCGGACTGGAGCAGCGACGCCCAGGACAACAGCTCGATGGTCATCCTCGGCGAGGCCGTGCTGCGGCTGCTCATCGCCACCGGCCGGGAGGACGGCCAGCTCCTCCTGCTGGAGGACCTGCACGACGCCGACCCCGAGACCCTCGCGGTCGTCGAGTACCTCGTGGACAACCTCGAATACACCAACGTCGTCCTCCTGGTCACGATCCGCACCGAATCCTGCGACGCCCTCGACATGGCCGAATCGGCGCGCCGCCGCGGGGTGGGAACCGTCCTCCAGTTGGCCCCGCTGACCCGCCCCGAGGTCCGCGCCGTGATCGCCGCGCAGCTCGACACCGAACCGGACGGCGTGCCGGAGGCGGCCCTCGACCGGCTCTGGGACGACAGCGCGGGCAGTCCCTTCCTCGTCGAGGAACTCCTCCAGGGCATGATCGGCAGCGGCGCCCTGGTACGCGCCGAGGACGGCTGGCGGGTCGTCGGCGACCTGCGCAGCGACGTCTCCACCGCCCTCGCCCGCGGCATCCTGCGACGCGTCGACCGCCTCGCTCCCCAAGGCCTGACCCTGCTGTCGGCCGCCGCCGTCATCGGCCGCCGGTTCCCGCTGACCGTGCTGCAGCGGATGACCGGGATCGACGACCGCAGCCTGCTCAGCCACCTGCACGCGGGCGTCGCGGCGCAGCTCGTCGTGCACGACGAACCGGCCCCCGACTGGTACGCGTTCCGCCACTCGCTCACCGCCGAGGCGCTGCTGACCCAGCTCACGCCCACCAACCGGGCGGAGATGTCCGGGCGCGCCGCCGACGCGGTCCAGGCGCTCTATCCCGACCTGGAGGGCGAATGGTGCCCGCTGGTCGCGGAGTTGCGTGCACAGGCCGGGGACGACGGGGAAGCGGGGCGGCTGTTCACCGTCGCGGGAATGCGGGCCCTGGGAGCCGGCGCCATCGGCTCGGCGGTCACCCTGCTGGGCCGGGCCGAGCGGCTGCTCGCGGCCAGCGGGGACGCGGCGGGCCGTACCGCCGCCATGGAGGCCCTGCTGCCCGCCCTCGCCGAAGCCGGCGACTTCGCCCAGGCCTTCGGTTTCGCCGAGAACCTGCACACCCTCGGCGGCAGCGGCCTGAGCGCCGGGCGCCTCGCCGCCCTGCACACCCGGCTGGCGAAGGTCGCCCACACCGCCGGGCGCTGGGAGGACGGGAACCGGCAGATAGCCCAGGCCAGAGCCCTGCTCGCCGAACACCCCGACGAGTGCGGCACGGCCTCCATCGACGTCACGGCCGCCTACCTCGCCCTCGACACCCCGGGCCCCGACCGCACCCAACTCGCCGAGAAGCTCGCCTACTCGGCGCTCCAGGCCGCCGAACGGCACGGTCTGCCCACGGTGGTCTGCCAGGCCTGGGAACTGCTCGCCACCCTCGCCCGCGAGCGCGACTTCGACGAGGCCACGGCCCTGCTGGAATCGGCCCTGCACACCGCCGAGCAGCACCAGCTGCCGCTCCAGCGGATGTACGCCCTCACCCGCATCGGCGGGAACAACTGGCTGACCGAGGGGAACACGGTCCCGCTCCTCGCGGCCCGCAGCGAGGCCCAGCGGCTCGGCTCCGCCACCATCGTGTACACCATCGACAGCATCATGATCCTGGACGCGGCGCTGCGGGCCGATTTCGCCGCCGCCGCGCAGGGCGCCGAGGAGTGCCTGGCCGTCGTACAGCGGCTGCGCCTGGCCCCCGTCACCCGCTACGTCCTGATGGCCAAGGCGACCCTCGCGGCGCACCAGGGCGACCGGGCGGCCATGGAAGGGGCGCTCGCCGCCTTCGCCGAGTGGGACGGCAGAGGTTCCCAGGAGGAGCCGCTGACCCGGGGCCTGGCCCGCGCGTTCTGCGCGCTGCTGGAGGAGGACCGGCCCGCCGCCGTCGGCGAACTGCACGCCGTGGCCGAGCTGGAGAACACCAACCCCAGCACCTACTACCTCAGCGGCCGGTACGGCGTCGGGCTGCTCCTGGACGTGCTCTCCGGCGAGGCAGGCCGCGGCCCCTACGAGAACATCGCCGCCACCGCCCCCGGCCGGATGCGCTGGAACCGGCAGTTCGTGCACTTCGCGGGCGCCGTGCTGCTCGGCCGGGAGGGCAGACCCGACCTGGCGGCCGCGGCCGTCAACGAGGCCCTGCGCACCGCCGAGCCGTACGCCACCGCCCTGCACCTGGGCCTGCGGCTGATCGCCGAGGCGGCCCACGAGGACGGCTGGGGCGAGCCGGTGGCCTGGCTGCGCCGCGCCGAACTCCACTTCCACCAGCAGCAGGTGGCCCCGGTCGCCAACGCCTGCCGGGCCGCCCTGCGCCGGATGGGCGCTTCCGTCGCCCAGCGGCGCAGCGGCTCGGGCGACATCCCGGACGTCCTGCGCACCCAGGGGGTCACGGTCCGCGAGTACGAGGTCTTCCGGCTGCTCGCGGAGCGGCTGGGGAACAAGGACATCGCCGACCGCCTCTACATCTCGCCCCGCACGGTGGAGAAGCACATCGCCAGCCTCGGGGCCAAGACGGGCCGCAGCAACCGGGCCGCCCTGTGCGAACTCTCGGCCTCCCTGCGGGCGTAGGGCCCGACGAGCCGCGGCGGGCCCCGGCCCTGTCCACCGCACCCGGTACCGCCCGCTCAGCGCATCCCCCGCACCGCCCGGGAGCTGAGCAGCCCCACCGCCGTCAGCGCGAGGAGGGCGCCCGACACCGCGAACATCGGACCGCTGCCGCCCTGGGCCAGGCCCCCGCACAGGATCAGCGAGACGGGCGCGATGGCGTAGCCGAGGACCATGTCGATGGAGATCACCCGGCTGAGCACCGAGGGGTCGATGGTGCGCTGGATCCAGCTGAGGCCGAAGACGCCCTGGAACCCGATGCCGAAGCCCATCACCAGGACGGTCACGAACGCGGTCACCGTACTGTCCGTCAGCCCCAGCACCGCCATGCCCACCGCGAGCCATCCGGCGAGCCCGGCGATCAAAAGACCCACCCGGGGCAGGCCGCTGAGCGATCCGCCGACCAGTGTGCCCAGCAGCGCGCCGCCCGCCAGGGCGCCGTTGAGCAGGCCCAGGGCCGCGGACCCGCCGTGCAGGTCCACCTTGGCGAGGGTCGCGAAGCCGACCGTGAAGGTACCGGCATAACAGAAGGTCATCACCGTGTCGATGACGAGGATCGAGCGGATCCGCGGGTCCTCCAGGGCGTAGCGCAGCCCGGCCCGCATCCGGGTGAACAGGGAGTCCGCGGCCTCCGGCGCGGCCGGAGCCGGCGACGTCTCCCCTGGCTCGTCCCGCGCCGCGGCCGTCCGTATCCGCGAGACGCACAGCCCGCAGAGCGCGAAGCACACTCCGTCCACGAGGAAGGCGACGGGCGCGTCCGAGAGGGCGACCACCATGCCGCCGACGGCGGGGCCCAGGACGGAGGACACCTTGGTGCCGACCGCCAGGAGCGCGTTGGCCGGGGCCAGTTGCTCCTTGGCCACCACCGAGGGCAGGATCGAGGCCCGGGCCGGCTGGAAGAACGCGTCGACGGCGCCGAACGCGGCGGCGGCGCAGCACAGCATCGCCACCGTCAGCGACCCCGTCATCCCGATCAGCCCGACGCCCCCCATCAGCACGGCCCGGGCCCAGCTGGAGAGCGTCATCAGGGTCCGCGGGGACCACTTGTCGCTGAGTGAGCCGCCGACCAGGGTCAGCAGTGCCCGCGGCACCGCCTGGAAGGCGAGGACGTAGCCGAGGGTGAGGGTGGACTGCGTCAGGCTCAGGGTGATCCAGGAGAAGGCGATGTAGCTGAAGCCGTCCCCCAGCAGGGACAGCGACTGTCCCAGCCACAGCATCCGGAAGGCGGGCAGCTTGGCGGGTGCGCGCAGCCGCGTTCCCGCGCTGGTCAGCGTGGTGGCCATGATCGGACCCTTCGTCGGGCCGCCGGGGCGGCCGCGGTGCGGTGGCGGACGGCCACGCGTCAGTAGTGGACGGGCAGCGCCGTCAGGGCGCGGTTGAGCAGGGACGGTTGCCAGGTGTGCCGGTCCGTGGCCAGGGCCAGGTCCGGGTACTCGCTGACGAGGACGCCGACCACCGCGCAGGCAACCAGCCGGGCCAGCGCGGCCCCGATGCAGAAGTGCGCGCCGAAGCCGAACCCGAGGTGCGAGGCGCTGCCCCGCGCGACGTCGAAGGCGTCCGGGTCGGCGAACCGCTCGGGGTCCCGATTGGCGGCGGCCGTGACCAGGAACAGCCGGTCACCGCCGCGCACCGGGCGCCCGTCGAGGTCGAAGTCCCGCGCCGCGCTGCGGATGGACATCTTCGAGGGGCCGTCGTAGCGCATCGCCTCCTCGACGGCGAGCGGCACCAGGTCCGGATCGGCGCGCAGCGCCGCCAGCTGCGCGGGGTGGCGCAGCAGGGCGAGCACGGTGTTGACGATCAGGTTGCTGGTGGTCTCGCCGCCGGCGAAGGCCATCTGGGTCAGCATCCCGACGAACTCCTCCTCGCTGACCGACTTCCCGATCTGGCCGCCCGCCAGCACGCAGCTGATCAGGTCGTCCTTGGGGTCGGCGCGGCGCTCGCGGACCAGACCGGCGAGGTAGTCGTCCAGTTTCACCAGGGACTGGAGGGACGTGCGGTACTCGCGTTCCTCCTGGGCGGCCCCGAGGACCAGGTCGCCCACCCGGGCGTTCCAGTACCAGAAGGAGGGGCCGTGCGCCTGGGGGACGCCCAGCCAGCGGGCGAAGACCAGCGCGGGCAGCGGCCGGGCGATGTCGGCGAGCAGGTCCCCGCGGCTGCCGGGGACGCTGCGCCGGGCCAGCATGGCCCGGGTGGCCCGCTCGACGAACGTCCGGTAGCGGCCGATGGAGCGCGCCGAGAACTGCTCCTGGAAGACCTGGCGCAGCCGCCGGTGCTGCGGAGCGTCATTGAAGACCATCCAGCGGGAGAGGACGGAGTACGCCCGCTCGGTGTCCTCCCGGGCGCCCTCGGGGACGGCGTCCATCAGCGGGCCCACCCGCTCGGCCGAGACCGCCGGGTCGCGCAGGCAGTGCATCAGGTGGCCGTGGCCGGTGACGAGCCACGCGCGGTGCATGGCGGACCAGTGGACGGGGTCGTGCTCGCGCAGGGAGTTGAGGTACGGGTACGGGTCCGCGTTGACGGCGGGGTCGAGCAGGTACCGCTCGGTGAAGGGGGCCCGCGGAGGCCGCGGTGCGGTGGGAGCCGTGCGGGGCGCCGTGGCCGGCGGGGCGGTCCGCCCGGACATGGGGCACACCGGGGCGGAGAGGTCCGCGGGCGCGCTCGGGTCGGTGGGCGTGTGCGTGGTCAGGACGGTCATCGGCGTGCCTCCGACTGGATCCGGCCGAGCACAGCAGCGGTCTTGTGCATCAGCCGTTCGGACATCATGGACATGTGGTCGCCTTCGGTGACGTGGACGGTCAGCCCGCCGAGCGCGATCTCGCGCCAGCGTGCGACATAGGTGCGGAAGTCAACGTCCAGCCCGGGCATCGGTTCCCCGTCGGGAAGTTCCGCGGCCGCGCTGCCCACCAGGAGGTGGACGTGGCCGGGGTAGGGGCGCAGTACGTAGTCGGACAGGGCGGTCAGCAGCGAGTGCCAGACCTCGATGGGGGCCTGCTCCACCAGGGCCGCCTCACCCGGGCTCATCCCGGCGCCCAGCAGCAGGGTGGTGAGCTCGGCCGCGGCCGCGTCCCGCTCCGGGGACGGCGGCAGTTCACGGAGGCGGTCGCGCATCCGCAGTCCGCGCTCCATGTCGCGGCCCACCGCCGCGAGGCGTTCGCAGGCCGCCGGGTGGGGCAGGTGCGGCTCGATCAGTGTCAGCGGTGCGACGGTGTGACCGGCCTCGTGCATCTGGGTGGCCATCTCCAGGGCGATGTTGGCGCCCATGGACCAGCCCAGCAGGTCGTGCGGGCCGTCCCCGCCGTGGGCCGCGATCTCGGCCGCGTAGTTGGCCGCGATCCCGGAGATCGTGGTCGGGTCCACCCCGCCGAGCAGGCCGCGGGCCTGGAAGGCCCGTACCGGCTGACCGGGCGGCAGGGCCCGGGCGAGCGGCACGTACCAGGCGCCACTGCCGCCGCTGGGGTGCACGCACCACAGCGGGGTGCCGTCGCCCTCGCGCAGGCGGACCTCGGAGGTGACGGCCTTCGGGCCGGGGGCTGCCCGCGAGGCGTCGGCGCCGGCCGCACGCTCCGCCGCCTCGGTGGCGCGGGCGGCGAGCCGGGCGATCGTGGGCAGTTCCAGCAGGTCCCGTACGGAGACGCTCAGCCCGCGTGCGGCCGCCTGCGCGGCGACCCGGACGGTGGACAGGGAGCTCCCCCCGAGGGCGAAGAAGTCGTCGTGGACGCCGACCCGCGCGATGCCGAGGACCGTGCGCCAGACCTCGGCGAGTGCCACCTCGGCCGGGGTGCCCGGCGCGACGTACTCGGTGGCGCTGCCCTGCCGGTCGGCCGCGGGCAGGGGCAGGGCCTTCTTGTCGACCTTGCCGCTGCTGTTGACGGGCATCGCGTCGAGGAAGACGAACCGCGCGGGGACCATGTACGCGGGCACCTTGGCCCGCAGCGCCAGGCGGAAGGGCTCGACGACCGGCCGCACGCCCTCCTCGGGCACCACGTACGCCACCAGCGCCGGTTCCGGCAGGTCCCGCCGCAGCAGGACCACCGCCTGCTGCACCTCGGGCAGTTCCCGCAGCCCGTGCTCGATCTCGCCGAGCTCGATGCGGAACCCGCGCAGCTTCACCTGGCTGTCGCGGCGGCCGAGGACCTCCACGGCGCCGTCGGGCAGCTGGACGCCGATGTCTCCGGTACGGCACAGCCGGTCGCCGGGGGCGCCGTACGGGTCGGGGACGAACGTGGCGGCGGTCAGGCCGGGGCGGTTCACGTAGCCGCGGCCGATGGCCTGCCCGCCGAGGTAGACCTCGCCCTGCACCCCGACGGGAACGGGCTGGAGGTCCTCGCCGAGCACGTAGACCTGGGTGTTGCGGATCGGCCGGCCGATCGGCGGGCGCCCGCAGTCGGGCCCGAGCGGGGTGGAGACGGACCACACGGTCGTCTCGGTGAGCCCGTAGACGTTGTGGAAGAGCCGTCCGCGCGCCCACTTCTGGGGCAGTTCCGCCGGGCAGGCCTCGCCGCACACCTGGAGGGTCCGCAGCGCGGGGAAGCGGTCCTCGCCGAGGGCCGCCAGGGCGCTCGGGGCCAGCATCGCGACGGTGATCCCGTACTCCAGCAGGGTGTTCGCGAGGTCGGCGCCAGGGCGCAGTCCCTCCCTCGTCGGGGTGCACAGCTGGGCGCCGTTCGCCAGGGCCCAGGTCAGGTCCATGATGGAGACGTCGAAGCTGAGCGAGGCGAACTGGAGCACCCGGTCCTCGGGTGTCACGGGGAACAGGTCGCGCTGTCCCTCCAGCATGTTGGTCAGGCTGCGGTGCTGGATGGTGACGCCCTTAGGCGTGCCCGTGGAGCCCGAGGTGTACAGGACGTAGGCCGCGTTGTCCGCGCAGACGGCGAGCCTCGGCGCCGGGACCTTGACGGGCTCCGCCCAGGTCGCCGGATCGTCCACGACCAGGGTCGGGCCGTCGAAGGGCACCGTCCCCAGCAGCGAGGACTGGGTGATCAGCACCGGCATCCCGCTGTCCTCGACGATGAACTTCAGCCGGTCGGAGGGGTGCTGGGACTCCAGCGGCAGGAAGGCGCCGCCCGCCCGCAGCACACCGAGCACGGCCCGGACCAGCTCCGGACCCCGGTCGAGGCAGATGCCGACGGGCACCTCGGGTCCGACCCCGAGGGCGCGCAGCCGGTCCGCCAACTGGTTTACGGAGGCGTCGAGTTCGGCGTAGGTGACCTCCCGGTCACCCTGTCGGACGGCCACCGCGTCGGGTGTGCGCACGGCGTGTTCGGCCACGCACTCGTGGAACATCAGCGAGGTGCTCGGCAGGTCGGGGCCGCGGCCCCACTCCTCCAGCGCCCGCATCCGCGCCTCACCGGCCAGTGCCGGCGCCGTGACCGGGTCCTCCGGGCGCGTGGCCATCGCCTCCAGCACCCCGCACATCAGGTCGGCGAGCTGTTCGGCGGTGGCGGGCGCCAGGTAGTCCGGGTCGACGTCGAGGGTGAGGGACTCCACGCTCGCGTTGAGCATCAGCGGGAACGCGGTGCGGGCGATCTCCAGCGAGTCGTCCCAGCTGTCCCCGGACAGCCGGTGGAAGTTCACGTAGTTGAAGAGGGTGTCCGCCACGCGCGGAGCACCGGACCTCAGTTGCGCCATCCGCGCCAACGGCACCCTGCGGTAGGGGAGCATCTCCTGCTCGGCCGCGAACGCCGCCTTCAGGTACGCCAGCCAGCTGCCCCGGGGGCGGCGCACCCCGAACGGCACGGTGTTGAGGAACAGGCCGCGCATCCGGTCGGAGCCGGGAACCTCGGGCCGGCCGTTGGTGACCAGGCCCACCGAGTGGCCCTCGGCGGAGCCGTCGCGCTCGGCGAACAGGCTCATGGTGTGGTGGAACGCCGTGAGCAGGACGGTGCGGCGGGGCACCCCGGCGAGCCGGGCCAGCCGGCCGATCGGCTCGGCCAGGGACGCGTACGAGCGCCGCACCTCGTGCACGAACTGACCGCTGTCGGAGGCCTGGGTGCCGCGGCGGTTGAACAGCACCGGGCTGAGGTCGGCCAGCGCCGAGCGCCAGTACTCCAGGCCCTCCTCGTCGACCAGCGCGGCCCGCTCCAGCGCGACGTACTCGGCGTACGGGGGCGCCTTCGGCAGCTGCGGGGTCCGGCCGTGCGCCACGGCCTGCCGGTGCAGGTCGAGCAGGTCCGCGATCAGCGAGGTGAGGCTCCAGCCGTCGAGCACCACGTGGCAGTCGGTGAGCGTGAGCCGCAGCTCCTGGTCGGTGAGCCGGTGCAGGTGGATGCGGACCAGCGGCGCGGCCGCCAGGTCGAAGCGCCGGGAGAACTCGGCTTCGACGTAGGCCCGTACGGACGCCCACTGCTCCTTGTGGGTCAGCGCGCGCAGATCGCTGTAGCCCACCGGCAGCGCGGCGGTCGCGTGCACCAGCTGGAGCGGCTCGGAGAAGGAGACCAGGTCGATGGAGGACCGCAGGATGCTGTGGCCCCGCACGACGGTGTCCACGGCCGCCTGGAAAGCGGCGAGGTCGAAGCCCTCGGGCACGGTGATCTTGAGGTCGGTGACGTTGTGGTAGGCGCCGCGGCTCGGGTCGGCGAGCATCTCGTGCAGCATGCCGGCCTGGAGCATGGTCAGCGGATACGCGTCGTCGAGGCCCTGCGGCAGCCGCGCCGCGTCGGCCGGGTCGAGCTGGGAGAAGGGCTCCACGGGCGTGGGGCCGGTGTCCTCGGCGGTCCGTGTCGCCAGCGCGGCCAGGTCGCCCAGGGTGCGGGCCCGGAAGAGGTCGGGGACGCTGAGGCCCAGCCCCGCGGAGCGGGCCTGCCCGATCACGCGCAGGGCCAGCATCGAGTCGCCGCCCAGGTCGAAGAAGTTCGCCGTACGGCTGATCCGCTCGGCTCCCAGCACGTCCGACCAGATGCGGGCCAGCGCCTCCTCGGCCGCACCCGTCGGCGGGACGTGCCCGGCGGGCGCCGCGGCCCCCTCGACGGCCACCGCCACCAGGGCCTTGCGGTCCACCTTGCCGTTGGAGGTGAGGGGCAGCTTCGGGTGCCGGACGAACAGCGCGGGCACCATGTACTCGGGCAGTGTCAGGCGCAGCCGGTCGCGCAGGTCCGGCGCGTCCAGCGGGCGGCCCTCGGTCAGCACCAGGTGGGCGACCAGGCGGGCGCCGCCGTGCGCGTCGGGCCGGGCCACCACCGCGGCGTCCCGGACGCCGGGCAGGGAGCGCAGCGCGGTCTCGATCTCGCCGGGCTCGATGCGGAAGCCGCGGATCTTCACCTGGTGGTCGGCGCGGCCCGCGTAGGCGAGCTGTCCGTCGGGAAGCACGCGGACGAGGTCGCCCGTGCGGTACATCCGGGCGCCGTCGCCCGGGGCGAACGGGTCCGACGGGAAGCGCTCGGCCGTCAGTTCGGGCCGGTTGCGGTAGCCGCGGGCCACCCCGCCGCCCGCCACGTACAGTTCGCCGACCGTGCCGCGGGGCGCGAGCCGCCCGTGCCGGTCGAGGACGTACCCGTGCTGGCCGGCGAGGGGGCGGCCGATCGGCGAGTACACCGGGGAGACCGTGTCCTCCTCGGTGATCAGCCGGTACGTCACGTGCACGGTCGTCTCGGTGATCCCGTACATGTTCACCAGCGCGGGCCGCCCGGCGGCGGGAGCGGCGAACCAGTCGCGGTAGTCCCGGGCGTCGAAGGCGTCCCCGCCGAAGATCACCGTCCGCAGGGCCAGGGCGGCGAAGTCCTCGCCCCGCTGGGCCAGATGGCCCCGCAGCCCCTTGAAGGCGGCCGGGGTCTGATTCAGCACGGTGACCCGCTCGTCGCGCAGGACGGCGTGCACCGCGGCGGGGTCGCGGACCTCGTCCTCGGTCAGCACCACCACCCGCCCGCCGGAGGTCAGCGGACCCCACAGTTCCCAGACGGAGAAGTCGAAGGCCGGGGAGTGCAGCAGGGTCCACACGTCGTCGGCGCCGAAGCCGAAGTGGTGGTCGGCCGCGCCCAGCAGCCAGGCCAGGTTGGCGTGGGTGACCTCGACGCCCTTGGGCTGACCCGTGGATCCCGAGGTGTAGATCACGTAGGCGAGCGAGTCCGGGCCCGGGACCACGGACGCGAGGTCCGCCGCGTCGGGAGCGCCGGCGGTCGCGGTGGTGTCCGTCAGCGGGACCACCCCGACCGCCAGGCCCTCCACGGCCGCGCGCCCGGTGTCGTCCGTGACGACCCACTCCACCCCCGCGTCGGCGATGGTGAACTCCCGCCGGGCCCGCGGGTGCGCCGGGTCCAGCGGCAGGTACGCCGCCCCGGCACGCCACACCCCGAGGAGTGCCACGGCCAGGTCCACCGACCGGCCCAGGCACACCCCGACCAGGGACCGCGGCCCGATCCCGGCCGCTCGCAGCCGCCCGGCCAGCGCCAGGGAGGCCGCGTCCAGCTCGGCGTAGGTCAGGGAGCGACCGCCGCCGGAGACGGCCACCGCGGTGGGCGTCCGGCCGATGTGCTCGCTCAGCCGCTCCCAGGCGAGCCGGGGCGCGGTGGCCGCGGCGTCCGCCGCCGTGGTGAGGGGCCGGTTCGCCGGGCCGTCGGGGCCGAGCAGCTCGGCCCGCTCCGGCGCCGTGAGCAGCTCCATCCGGCTCAGCGGGAGGGCGGGGGCCCGGGTGAAGGCCCGCAGCACCGCCACGGTGTGTTCCGCCAGCCGGGCCATCGACTGTGCCGCGAACAGGTCGGGGCGGTAGACGAAGCGCAGGCCGAGCCGGCCCACGTCGTCCAGGACGTCCAGCGTCAGGTCGAACTTGGCGGTGTCCAGGTCGATCGGAAAGGCCGTGCCGGTGGCGCCGCCGAGGGCGTACTCGCCGCGCTCGGCCGTGCTGTACGTGAACAGCACCTGGAAGAGCGGGTTGCGCGACAGGTCCCGTTCGGGACTCAGCTCCTCGACCACCCGCTCGAAGGGCAGCGTCTGGTGCGAGAGCGCCCCCAGCACGCTCGCCCGGGTCCGGGCGAGCAGCTCGTCCCCGGTCGGGTCGCCCGTCAGGTCGGCCCGTACCACCAGGGTGTTGACGAAGAACCCGACCAGTCGCTCGGTCTCCGGCCGTTCGCGGTTGGCGACGACCGTGCCGATCGCGATGTCGTCCTGTCCGCTGTGGAAGCCCAGTGCGGCCTGGAACGCGGCCATCGTGGTCATGTAGGGGGTGGTGTCGGTCCGCCGGCCCACCTCCCTCAGCGCCCGCGTCAGCTCTTCGGGCAGCTCTACGGTGTGCACGGCCGCGGCGTAGGAGCGGGTGGCCGGGCGCGGGTGGTCCAGGGGCAGTTCGAGCGGGACCAGACCGGCCAGGGCCGCCCGCCAGTAGGCGAGGTCGGCGCTCTCGTCGCGGCCGCGCTGCCAGATCGCGTAGTCGGCGTAGGCGATCGGCGCCGGGTCGGCGGGCGGCGCGGTGCCCTCGGACCGGGCCCGGTGGAAGGCGCGCAGGTCCCGCATGAGGAGGTCGAGGGACCAGCCGTCGGCGACGATGTGGTGCAGGGCCAGGACGAGCACGTGGTCCTCGGCCGAGACGCGGACCAAGGTGGCCCGGAAACCGGGCTCGACGGTCAGGTCGAAGGGGCGCAGCGCCGCCGAGCGCACGGCCTCGGCCACGGTCCGGGCATCCGCCCCCGCGGGCAGTTCCACCAGGTCCAGGCCGCTGCCGTCGGCGGGCCGCACCTCCTGCGCCGGTACGCCGTCCACGTCCGGGAAGACCACGCGCAGCTGCTCGTGGCGCACGACCAGGTCGCCGACGGCCGCGTCCAGTGCGAGGACGTCGAGGGGGCCGGTGAACCGCCAGGCGGCGGGCATCAGGTACTCGGTGCCCCGCGGGTCGAGCCGGTGGAGGAAGTAGAGGCCCTGCTGCGCGGCGGACAGCGGGATGCGGTCCGGACGGGGCGAGACGCGGGGGATGCCCGCCGGGGCGCCGGCGCGGCCCCGCAGTCTGCGCTCCAGCAACTCACGTGCGGCGGAGGAGAGTCCGGGCTGAACGGGGGAGGTCTCGACCTGGGAAGTGGTCATGGCAATGCGGTCCTATCTCGTCTCAGAAGTCAGCCGTCAGGGACAGGTCGATCTCGTCATCGCTCATTGCGGCGATCTCCTCGAACAATCGGCGCTCCACCAGTGCGGCGAGCAGCTCGACCGTCGGGTGTTCGAACAGGTCGCGGACCTGGACCGGGCAGTCGAACGCGGCGCGGAGCCGGGAGGCCACCGCGACGGCGCGCAGGGAGTGCCCGCCGAGGGCGAAGAAGTCCTCGCACACCCCGACCCCGGGCAGGTCGAGGACCTCGGCCCAGATCTGGGCCGTCACCTCTTCGGTGGGGGTCCTCGGGGCCACGGACGCGGTCGGCGGGGGCAGTTCGGGGTCGGGCAGCGCCGTGGTGTCGGTCTTGCCCTGCACGGTCAGGGGCAGGGCGTCCAGGACCACGAAGGCGGCCGGGACCATGTAGCCGGGCAGCCGGTCACGGCACCACGCGGCCAGCTCGTCGGGGTTCAGGCCCGGCCCGGCGACGTAGCCCACCAGGGCCCGGTCGCCGCGGAGTTCGCGGACCAGGACGGCGGCGCCGCGCACGCCCCCGTGCTGTTCGAGGACGGCCTCGATCTCGCCGGGCTCGATGCGGAACCCGCGGATCTTGACCTGCTGGTCGGTCCGGCCGAGGAACTCCAGCTCCCCGTCGGCCCGTCGGCGCACCAGGTCCCCGGTGCGGTAGAGCCGGCCGCCCGTGCCGCCGTACGGATCGGGCACGAACCGCTCGGCGGTCAGTGCGCTCCGGCCGAGGTAGCCCCGGGCCAGTTCCGCTCCCCCGACCAGGAGTTCGCCCGGTACGCCGACCGGCACCGGCTCGTCGTGCGCGTCCACGACGTACAGCCGCCGCCCGCCCCAGGCCCGGCCGATCGGCACCCGGCCCTCGACCGGCCCGGTGACCCGCTGGGAGGTGGCCGAGATGACGGACTCGGTGGGCCCGTAGGTGTTCTCGACGGGCACGTCCGGCAGGTGGGCGAACCAGGCCGCCAGGGGCGCCGAGGGGAGTGCCTCCCCGCCGGTCACCACCAGGCGCAGGCTCTTGAGGTCCCCGGCCACCGTGTCGAGGCGGGCGGCGATCTCCTCCCAGTACGAGGGGGTGACCTCCATGACGGTCACGCCCTGCGCCCGCACCTGCTCGGCGAGTTCCTCCACCGTCCACACCTCGTCCGGACGGACCACCACCGCGGCCCCCGCGCCGAGCGCGGGCAGGATCTGTTCGAGGGAGGCGTCGAAGGAGTGGGAGGCGAAGTTCAGCACGCGGTCCTCGGCCGTGAGCGCGAACCGCTCGCGGGCGGCCAGCGCGTGCGCGGCCAGCGCGTGGTGCTCCACCCCGACCGCCTTGGGCAGGCCGGTCGAGCCGGAGGTGAAGATGACGTAGGCCAGCGCGCGGGGATCGGCCGCGCGGCGCGGTCCGTCCGGGTCGGGCCGCACGTCCTCCACCCGCAGGACCGGCCGGCCCAGGGCTACGGCCAGGGAGGCGGTCGGGCTGTCCGTCACGACGTACCGCACCCCGGCCTGCTCCACCATGAACCGCAGCCGTTCCTCGGGCAGGTGCGGATCCAGCGGTACGTACACCCCGCCCGCCCGCCAGATCGCGGCCATCGCCGCGACCGACCAGGTGCCGCGCCGCAGGCACACCCCCACCGGGGTCTGCGCCGCGGCTCCCGCGACGGCCAGCGCGCCGGCCAGTCCGCCGGTCAGGGCGTCCAGTTCGGCGTAGCGCACGGTCCGCTCCCCGCAGACCAGGGCCACCGCGTCGGCCTCGCCCCGCACCGTGAACGGCGGCGCCTGCGCCACCGTCGCAGTGGTTCCGGGAACCCCGGTGAGCTGTGCGCGTTCGGCGGGCGAGAGGAGTTCCAGGCGCGCCACGGGGCGGCCCGGATCGGCCACGGCCGAGGCCAGGACCCGGCCCACGTGCCCGGCGAACCGCGTCACCGTCCCGGGATCGAAGAGGTCGCTCGCGTACTCGACGTTCAGCGCGAACCGGTCCGGGTAGAGCAGGAAGGTGACCGTCAGGTCGAACTTCGCCGAGCGCCACGGCAGGACGAAGTGCTCCACTTCCAGTCCTTCGACCCGCGGACCGCCCGTCGCGCTCTCCTGTACGTCGAACATCACCTGGAAGAGCGGATTGCGCGACGGGTCGCGCTCCGGGCGCAGCTGCTCCACCAGCCGTTCGAAGGGCACCTCCTGGTGGTCGAAGGCGCCGAGCACCGACTCGCGGACCTGGCCCAGGAACTCCTCGAAGGTGGGCTCGCCCGACAGGTCCGCCCGCAGCACCACCGTGTTCACCAGCAGTCCCACCAGCCGTTCCAGCTCCGCCTGGCCGCGCCCCGCCACCGGGGTTCCCACCGCCAGGTCCCGCTGCCCCGACCAGCGGGACAGCACGATCTGGGCCACCGCGAGCAGCACCATGAACCGGCTCACCCCGAACCGGCGGGTCAGCTCGCCCAGCCCGGCCGCCAACTCCGCCGGCAGGTTCACCTCCACCGCGCCGCCGCGGCCCGACCAGCCCGCCGGACGCGGCCGGTCCGTCGCCAGTTCCAGTGCGGGCAGCCCGGCGAGGTTCCGCTCCCAGTAGTCCATCTGCCGGTCCAGCACCTCCCCGGTCAGCCGGTCGCGCTGCCAGACCGCGTAGTCGCCGTACTGCACCGGCACCGGCGCCAGCGCCGACGGCTCCCCGGCCAGCCGGGCCCGGTAGGCGGCCGACAGCTCGCCGATGATGATGTCCTTGGACCAGCCGTCGGTGGCCGCGTGGTGGAAGGAGAGGACCGAGACGTGGTCCTCGGGCCCCAGCTCCCACACCCCGGCCCGCAGCAGCGGTGGACGCGCCAGGTCGAAGCGGCGCGTGGCGAAGGCGAAGGCCAGGTCACGCACCTCCCCGAGCCGGGCCAACTCCTCGCCCGGCGGGGCCTGGTGCCACTCCAGCGGTACGCCGATCCCCTCCACCACCCGCTGCACGGGCCGCCCGTCCAGCTCGGACAGCGCGGTGCGCAAGGCCTCGTGCCGCGCGACCACCTCGTCCAGGGCGCCCTGCCAGGCCGCCCGGTCCAGGCCGCCGCGCATCCGCCAGGAGAACCACAGCACGTACGTGTCGCCCGCGTCCGACATCCGGTCCAGGAACCACATGCGCTCCTGGGCGAAGGACTGCGGCAACGGCCCGGAGCGGTCCACCGGGACCACCGCGCTCGCACCGGCCTGCCGGGCCGCCGCCACCAGCGGTGCGAAGGCGCGGATGCCGGGGTTCTCGAACAGGGTGCGCAGCTCCACCTCGCGGCCGAGCCGTTCGGCGATCCGCGAGACCGCCATCGTGGCCAGCAGCGAGTGGCCGCCCAGGTCGAAGAACCCGTCGTCGATGCCGACCCGGTCCACGCCCAGCACCTCGGCCCAGATCTCGGCGACGACCCGTTCGGTCTCGTCGCGCGGGGCGATGAACTCGGTCCCGCCCAGCGCGCGTTCGCGGTCCGGGCGGACGGCGGGCAGCGCGGCCCGGTCGAACTTTCCGGACGCGTTCACGGGGAGCGCGTCCAGGGTCACGAAGTCGGCCGGCACCGCGTGGTGCGGCAGCCGCTCCGCGCAGAAGGCGCGCAGCACCGCCGCGGGAACGGGGCCGTCGGCGCCCACCACGTAGCCCGCGAGGGTGGTGCCGCCCTGGGCGTCCTCCCCGGTGGCCACCGCGGCGGCCACCACTCCGGGGCACTGGAGCAGGACGGACTCGACCTCGCCGAGTTCGATGCGGAATCCGCGGATCTTGACCTGGTCGTCGGTCCGTCCCAGGAACTCCAGCTCCCCGCCGGGCAGTCGGCGTACCAGGTCACCGGTGCGGTAGAGGCGGCCGCCGTCCGGGCCGAACGGGTCGGGGACGAACGTCCGCGCGGTCAGGGCCGGCCGGCCGAGGTAGCCGCGGGCCAGTTCCGGGCCGCCGATCAGCAGCTCGCCCGGGACCCCCTCGGGGACCTGCTCGTCCCGCTCGTCCACGACGTACGCCCGGCGCCCGCCCAGCGGGCGGCCGATCGGCACCCGGGCAGCGCCCGCGCCGTCGTCGGCGGGGGCCTCGGCCGTGATGTCGTGGACCGTCGCGGTCACGGTGGTCTCGGTCGGTCCGTAGGCGTTGACCACCCGCACCCAGGGGACCCGGGACCGCCAGGCCGCCAGCGCCCCCGCCGGCACGGACTCGCCCCCGAGGATCAGCAGGCGCAGCCGGGCCAGCGCGGTGGCGTCGGCATCGGTCAGGGAGAAGGCCAGCTCGGCCCAGTACGTCGGCGGCAGGTTCAGCACGGTGATCGCGTACCGCTCGACGAGCCCGGGCACCCGGCCGGGCAGCCACTGCTCGTCGGGCCGCACGACCAGGCTCGCCCCGCAGCCCAGTGCCGTCAGCAGCTGGTCGAAGGAGGCGTCGAAGGAGAAGGAGGAGAAGGCGAGCACCCGGTCGTCCGCGGTGATCCCGAACTCGGCGCGCGCCGCCGCCACATGGGCGGCCATCGCGCCGTGCTCCACGCCGACCGCCTTGGGGCGGCCGGTGGAACCCGAGGTGAAGATGACGTACGCGAGTTCCCGCGGATCCGGGGTGTGCCGCGGCGCACCGCTCTGCGCACCCGAACCGGGCCGTACGCTCTCCACGGCCAGCGCGGGCCTGTCGAGCGCCTCCGCCGTCCCGCGCGTTTCGGCATCGGTCAGCACGCACCCGACCCCCGCCTCCGCGGCCATGAACCGCAGGCGCTCCAGCGGGAGTCCGCGGTCCATCGGGACGAACACCCCGCCCGCCCGCCAGATCGCGGCCATCGCCGCCACGGACGGGATCCCGCGCCGCATGCACACGCCCACCGGGGTACCGGGGCGCACCCCGGACCCGGCCAGCGCCGCGGCGAGGTCCCCGGTCAGTGTGTCCAGCGCCCCGTAGGTCAGGGACTCCTCCCCGCACACCAGGGCCACGGAATCCGGGGTGCCGGACACGGTGAAGGGCGCCGCCGGACCATCCGACGCGGTGGCGCCGGCCCCCGGGCCGCCCGCCAGCGCGGCCAGGCGCCGGGCCTCCGAGCCGGGCAGCGGCTCCAGCTCCCGGGCGAGCGCGGCCACCGAGGCCCCGGGCGAGGCCACCACCGCGCGCAGCAGGGCGACGTAACCGGCGGCGAACTGCTCCATCGTCGCGTCGTCGAAGAGGGTGGTGGAGTACTGGAGCAGGGCCGCGATGTCGCCGTTGGCGCGCAGGCTCAGGTCGAGGAACACGTCGAGCCCGGTGCCGCCGAGCGGAGTGGGGACGAGCGCCACGTCCAGGTCCGCCAGCCGGGCCTCGGCGGGTGCGTTGTTCAGCAGGGTGAAGGAGGCCTGGGCGAGCGGGTGCCGGGACAGGTCGCGCTCGCTGACCACCTCGCCGACCACCCGGTCGAAGGGGGCCTCGGCGTGCGAGAAGTCCTTGAGGGCCCCCGTCCGCACCCGGGCCAGCAGCTCCCCGAACGCCGGGTCGCCGGACAGGTCGGTGCGCAGCACGATGGTATTGACGAAGGGGCCGATCAGCGCGTCCACACCGGGCCGTCCCCGGTCGGCGAGGGTGGTGCACACGGCGATGTCATGGCGGCCCGAGTAGCGGCCCAGCAGTGCCTGGTAGACGCCGAGCAGCAGCATGTAGCGGGTGGCCCGGTGCTCCCGGGCGACCCGGTCGACCTCGGCGACCAGCGCGGCCGGCAGCTCGAAGCGGACCACGTCCCCCGAGCCGTCCCAGAAGGCGGGCCGGGGCCGGTCGGCGGGCAGCGCCAGCGGGGTCACCCCGGCCAGCCGCTCGCGCCAGTACCCGAGCAGCCGCTCCATGCGCGGGCCGCTGAGCCGCTCCGCCTCGGCGGCGGCCACGTCGGTGTACTGGAGTTCGGGGGCGGCGACCGCCTCCCCGCGGTAGCCGGCGTCCAGTTCGCGCAGCAGCACGGCCCAGGACCAGCCGTCGACCGCGATGTGGTGGACCACGACGAGGAGCAGGTGCTCCTCGGTGCCGAGCCGGGCGAGGCAGGCGCGCAGCGGGTGCTGCGTGGCCAGGTCCAGGGGCCGGGACAGCTCCCGCGCGAAGACCTCGGCGGCGTCGGCCGCCTCCACCCGCTCCAGGGTGACCGGGCCGGCCGGGTCCACCCGGGGCACGGGCTCGCCGTCCACCGCGGTGAACCGGGTGCGCAGCACCTCGTGCCGCGCGACGATCCCCGTCAGGGCGCGTTCCAGGGCCGGGACGTCGAGGGCGCCCCGGATCCTGAGCGCCAGCGGAAGCAGGGAGTCGGTGGACCCTCGGGTGAGCTGGTCGAGGAACCACAGCCTGCGCTGCGCGAATGATGCCTTCACTGCGGGCCTCCAAGCGGTGTTTTCCTCAACACTGCTGTCTGAGCAGGCCTGTCAGTAGGGAAGAAGACGCAGCCGCGCGCGCAGCCGCCGGGGGTAGAACGCGCAACGGCGGCCCCGCCCGGGCACGTCGACCGTGCCGGGCGTGCCGCCGTGGGCCACGCCGCTGTTGCGAGATGCCTATCCCTCGTCCACCGCCACGAAGCGCAGCTCGGAGGTGTAGACGGAGCCCTGGTCGTCGGTGAGCCAGGCCTCTTCCGGACTGGGCAGCATCTCGGTGAACACGGCGCGTCCGTCCGGGGCGTTGCGGGCCATCCTGCGCAGCGCCTTGGCCAGGATGGTGAGGTACACCGGGCTGTCGAAGTCCACGTAGAACGGCCGGGTCTCGCTCGGCAGGACCACGAACACGAACCGCGGCAGCCCGTGCCGCTCGCGCCAGCGCCGGGCCCGCACGAACCGGCGGGCCTCGTCCTTCTCATCCGCGAAGTCGATCTTCTCCCGCGGCAGCCGCCAGGTCTCCCGGGCCACCACCAGCCGGTCCACGGAGACCCGCGGGGAGTGCTCCGCGTCGTCCGGCAGGATCTGGAACAGGTCCATCGCGAGCGTCGTCAGGACGTGCGCGAACACGTCCACCGCCGCGAACCGCGCGCCGTCCGGCAGGGTGACCCACAGCTCCCCGTCGTCCTCCCGGCCGACCACCACGTCGGCGCTGAGGACCGTGCGCGGCCGGGCCGGGTCGGCGGTGAAGTCGACCAGCGCCACGTGGTAGTCCTCGGGCCGCACCAGGGCGTGCCGGGTACGGACGGACAGTCGTGAGCGGTGCTCCTTGGGCAGCAGCGGCATCAGTCGGGGCCCCGGGTGGTCGCGGTCGGTGAGCGCCGTCAGCTCCGCCGGGTCGGGGTGCTGGTGGACGAAGAGCGAGGAGCCCAGCGTGTTGGCCGCCAGGTGCAGTTCACCCAGTACGAGTGCGAAGTCGCCGCGCGCCACCGCGTCCGCCCCGGTCGCGGCGATCATGATGTCGGGGCTGAGGTAGCGGGCGGCCGTCCAGCCACCGCGCACCCCGGTGGCGCGCGCGCCCCCGCCCTCCCCGAAGTCCGCGCCGAAGCGCTCGGCCACCGGCCCCTCGATGTCCGCCAGCGACACCTGGACCCGCCGGGCGTCCGGCGGCGGTGACAGGATCGCGGCCCAGCGCGACCGGAACTCCCTTTGCAGCGCCTCCGTTTCGGTGCGCGCCGCCCCGTGCAGGATCGGCATGCAGGCGAACCAGAACGCGGCCAGGTCCACCGGCCCCCGCGCGGCGAGCCGTTCGTACACCTCGCTCGCCCTGGCCATGACCGCGGCGGCCAGCCGCGCGGTGAGCCAGCCGGCGCTGGTGAGCAGCGGCGCCAGCGGGGCGAGCGCCTCGTGCACGACCGGACCCAGCCGGGCGCTCGCCGAGCGCCGGCAGTCGGAGTACACCAGGGCCCGGCACGGCGCCGTACCGGCCGCCTTCTCGCGGACGGCCGCGGTCTCGGTCAGGGCGACGAACTCGCCCTCCAGCGCGGTCATCGCCTCGACCAGGGCGTCGGGGCCCTCGGCCGCCGCCACGAGGTCACGGCCCCGCTCCAGCACGTCCAGGGCGGCCACGGCGCGCCCGCGCACCACGGGGTCCCCGATCCGTTCCAGCCAGCCCCGCAGGTAGCGCTCGGGCCGGGCGTCGGCGGGCACCTCCAGCTTCCAGACCACCCACCGGCGGGCCACCAGGGCCGTCAGCTCGGCCGGCACGTCAGTCCCGGGCAGCGCCTGCGCGATCTCCCGCGCGGTCCGCACCCCGTCGCACAGGGCCAGTACGGCCGCGGCCGCCGCCCCCGCGGGCTGCGGCGGGCGGCCCGGCACCAGCACCTCGGCGCCGTCGCCGCCCCCGCTCCCGTCGTCCCGGTCGCTCCCGACGTCCCGGAGGCGGACGAAGGGCACCCGCCGGGGGGCCAGCCAGTCCCGCAGCCGCGGATCGGCCGTGATCGTCTCGGCGAGCGCGTCGATGGCCCAGCTGGCGAAGTACACCTGCGAGGCGGCGACCAGCCCGGTGCCCGGATCGACGGCGACGCCCCGCGGGCCGTCGGCGCCCAGGTCCCAGCGACCCCAGCCGACGGGCCCGAAGAACCCGATGGTGTCGTTCTTGACGCAGAACCGCTGCCAGTAGTGGGCGACGAGTTCCTCGCGCTGGCGGGGCATGCTGGTACGGCCCGTCGCGCTCGGCGTCCACTTCAGGAACGGCGCGATCCCGGAGGACAGCACCGGCCGGTTCTGCCAGGCCACGGCCTCCCGGAAGGCGGGCAGCCGGGCGATGTCCTGGAGCGCGTGCGCGTTCGCCACGGCCGCTTCGGCGAACACCTCCTTGAACTCGGCCCAGCGCTCCCCGGAGAGCTGCTCGCCCTCCGCGAACTTGTCGGCCGCCGCGGCCAGTCCGGAGGGGGCCAGCCGCAGCACGCCCCCGGCCGGGAAGCCCGGCCCGCGCAGTGCGAATTGCTCCCACAGCCGCCAGCGGCCGCCCGGCAGATGGTTCTCGCTCATGGTCTGCCCCTCATGCCCGGACGAGGTCGGCGTCGACGACGGACGCGAGGTCGGCGGGCGAGGGGTAGGCGAAGACCAGCGCGACCGGCACCTCGACCCCCAGGGCCTCCTCGATCCGCGCGGTGATCTGGAAGGCGGTCAGCGAGTCCCCGCCCCACTCGTAGAAGTCGCTGTCCTCGTGCAGGTCCTCGCCCAAGGTGTCGCGGTAGATGCCGAGCACCAGATCCGTCAGTCCGGCGGCGGTCGGGGTCGGGTTCAGGGACGTGGTCATGAGATCTCCTCCAGAAGCGGTTCGGTGGCCGCGGCGGCGGTGAGCGCCGCGGTGGAGTTGCCGCCCGACACGATGGCGACGGCGCGGCCGGTGCCCCGGCCCGCGCGCAGCGCCCCGGCCAGGGCGACGGCCCCGGTGGGCTCGGCCTCGATCCCGAGCCGCCGCAGGAAGGCCGCGGCGGCCAGGATCTCGGCATCGGACACGGCGATCAGGTCGTCGACCCGGTCCCGGACGAGCGGGAAGGTCACCGTCCCCGGCTGCTGGGCGCGCAGCCCGTCGGCGACGGTGTCGCTCGGCGGCAGCCGGACCGGGCGGCCCGCCGCCAGCGAACGGGCGTACCGGGGTGTCGCGGCGGGCTCGACGCCCACCACCCTGACCCGGTGGCCGTGGGCGGCCAGGCAGACCCCGGCCAGCAGCCCGCCCCCGCCGGTCGGCACGTAGAGCGTTTCGACGTCGGGCACTTCGGCCAGGACCTCCGCCCCGACCGTGCCCTGCCCGGCGACCACGAGTTCGTGGTCCGAGGAGGGCACGAGGACCGCGCCCGTCTCCCCGGCCAGCTCCCGGGCCCGGCGGTCCCGCTCGGCCACCCCGCCCGGCACGGACACGATCCGGCCGCCCAGCGCCCGGATCAGCGCGGCCTTGGCCGCACTGGCCCCGGCCGCCATGACCACGGTGACCTGCACCCCGAGCGGGGCGGCCAGCCGGGCCAGCGCGATGCCGTGGTTCCCGGAGGAGCCGGTGACGATCCGGTCCGCGCCCAGGGCCAGGACCGCGTTGGCGGCCCCGCGCACCTTGAACGAGCCGCTGTGCTGGAGGTGTTCGGCCTTCAGCAGCAGCGAGCAGTCCGGCAGCGGCCGCCCCGGCGAGGCCAGGCCGGGCAGCAGCGGGGTGCGCCGCACGTACCCGGCGAGCCGTTCGGCGGCCCGGGCGACGTCGGCCGGGCCCAGCGTGTCGATGGTGACGTTCATGATCGGGTGCCTCCGCTTTCGGCCAGGGCGCGCCGGTCGGCCTTGCCCCCGCGGGTGGTGGGCAGCGCGTCGAGCCGGACGAACCGGCGCGGCATCAGGTGCGGCGGCAGGGTGGCCACCAGGTGGGCCCGCAGCGCCGAGTCCGGAACACCACTGTCGCCGGTGAGGTGGGCGGTCAGGAACACCCGCCCCTGGGCGTCGGTCGCGGAGGTGACCACCGCGCCCGTCACCGCGGGGTGGGCCAGCAACGCGCCCTCCACCTCCGCCGGGTCGACGCGGTAGCCCCGGATCTTGACCTGCCGGTCCCCGCGGCCCACGTAACTCAGGCCCCCGGGCCCACGCCGGGCCAGGTCCCCGGTCCGGTACAGCCGGGCGCCGGGCGGCCCGAGCGGGTCGGGCACGAAACGCTCGGCGGTCCGGCCCGGCAGCCCCCCGTACCCCCGGGCCACGCCGATCCCGCCGATGTACACCTCCCCGACGGTCCCGTCGGGGACCCCCGCCAGGCCCTCGTCCAGCAGCCGCACGACGACCCCGTCGATCGGGGTCCCGATCAGGTCGGCCGCCGGGTCCGGTGCGGCGGGGACGGCGTAGCGGGTCGAGGTCATCGTGCACTCGGTCGGGCCGTACTGGTTGACCAACGCGCCCGGCACCAGCGCCCGGCCGCCCGCGGCCAGGAACGGCCGCAGCGACTCCCCGCTGGAGACCACCAGCCGCAGCCCCGCCAGCAGCGCGGCCGCGCCCGGCCGGCCCGCCAGGAACGAGAGGAAGGACGGCGTCACGCTCAGCAGCGTGTTGACCCCCTCGGTGCGCACCACCTCCCCGAACTCCTCCGGCCGCAGCAGCGCCGAGCGCGGCACGACGACCAGGCGCCCGCCCGCCAGCAGCGGGGCGAAGGTGTCGCGCACGGAGGCGTCGTAACCCGGCGGCGCGACCTGGAGGCCGACCGTGTCCGGCCCGAGACCGTAGTCGCGGACGACGAAACGCAGGTATGAATCGAGACCCCTGTGCTCGACCAGCACCGCGCTCGGCTCCCCGGTGGTCCCCGAGGTGTGACTGACGTACGCGAGTCCACGCCCGTCCGGCGCCCCGGCCGGGGGGCCACCCGTCCCGACGGCGCCGGGCCGGTCCAGCAGCACCCGCGGACCCTCGATGGGCAGGTCCAGGCGTGCCGACAGCTCCGAGGAGGTCAGCAGCATCGAGGCGCCGCCACTGCGCACCAGCGCCGCCAGCCGCGGCGCGGGCTGCTCCGGATCCAGGCCCAGGAACGCGGCGCCGGACCGCAGTACGGCCGCCACCGCGACCACGGCGTCCACCCCGCGCTCCACGGCCACCGCGCACACCACCTCGGGACGCGCGCCCCGGGCCCGCAGCACTGCGGCGAGCGCGTCGATCCGGGCGGCCAGTTCCTCGTACGTCAGCTCGCCGGCCGGGGTGGTGAGCGCCACCCGGCCGGGGTGGTGGGCCGCGTGCGCCGCGATGTCGTCGACGAAGGTCCGCATCACGCGTCCCCGTCCCCGGCGGGGCGTACGGCGGTCTGGTCGACGGCGACGAAGCGCAGCTCGGAGGTGAAGGAGTTGCCCTCGTCGTCCGTCAGCCAGGCCTGTTCCGGCGTGGGCAGCATCTCGCTGACCTTCAGCCGCGCCTTCGGGTCCTTGCGGGCCAGCCTGCGCGCCGCCTTGGCCAGGATGGTCAGGTACACCGGGCTCTCGAAGTCGACGTAGAAGGGGCGGGGTTCGGTGGGAGAGACCACGAACACGAAGCGCGGCAGGTCGTGTTCCCGCTGCCAGTGCCGGGCCCGTACGTACCGCCTGGCCTCCGACTTCTCGTCGGCGAAGGCCAGTTCGGCCGCCGTGAAGGACCAGGTCTCGCGGGCCACGATCATCTTGTCGATGCTGATCCGGGGGGTGTGGCCGCCCTCGGGGCGGAGGGTGAAGCGGTCCATGACCCGCTGGGTCAGGGTGTTCGCGTAGACGTCGAGCAGCGGGAAGGCGGCCCCGTCCGGCAGCACCGCCGTCAGGGTCCCCTCCCGGTCCTCCACGGCGACGTCCGCACCGAGGAAGGTGCGCGGCCGGTGCGGGTCGCCCGTGTCGTCGACCAGCGAGACGTAGTAGTCCTGCGGCCGGTCCAGGGAGGGCCTGCTGCGCGTGGACCACTTCAGCGGCAGCTCCTTGGGGAGCATCGGCAGCAGCCGGGGCCCGGGGAAGTCCCGGGTCGTCTCCGCGATCAACTGGTCCCGGTCGGGGTGCTGGTGGACGAAGAGCGAGGCGCCCATGGTGTTGAGCGCGCTGTGCATCTCGCCGAGCACCAGCGCGAAGTCGCCGCGGGACACCGCCGCCGCGTCCTCGGCGAGGACCAGCACGTCGGGGCTGAAGTAGCGGGCCAGGGACCAGCCCGCGCCCGGCTCCTCGAACTCCGCCCGCACCCGCTCGGCGATGTCCGCCGAGGAGACGCGTACGCTGCGCGCGCCCTTTGGCACCTCCAGGATGCGGGCCCACTTCGCCCGCAGCTCGGCCTGGATGACGTCCAGATCGGCGCTCGCCTGCGGGTACGGCGACGGCAGGCAGGCCAGCCACATCGCGCCCAGGTCCACCGGGCCGTCGGCGCGCAGGCGTTCGTACACCTCGCGCAGCCGCGCTCCGGCCCGCTCGGTGAACCGGTTGGTCATCCAGCGGGCCGAGGCCAGGCACTGGGCCAGCGGGGTCAGTTCGTCGAGCAGCGCGGTGCCCAGCGTGGCCGTCGCCGAGCGACGGCAGTCCGAGTACACCAGGCCGCGGCAGGGCGCGGTCCGGGCGCCCTTGGCGCGCTGGCCGTCGGTGTCGGTGAGCCGCGCGAAGTCGGCCTCCAGCGCGCCCATCGCCTCGCCCAGCGCGTCGGCGTCCAGGCCGGCCGCCTGCACCGCGTCCCGTCCGCGCTCCAGCACCGCGAGGCGCTCCAGCGCGGACTCCCGCAGCCCGGCGTCGCCGACGCGCTCCAGGATGGCCCGCAGCTCCCGCTCGGGGTAGGTGCTGCTCGGCACCTCCAGGCGCCAGTGCACCCACCGCTTCGACTGGAGCCACGCGACGGTGTCGGCGGCCTCTGCCTCGGTGATCCCGGCGGCCGCGGCGATCGCGGCGAGCGGCCGGGTGCCGTCACACAGGCCCAGCACGGCCCGCGCCGCGTCGGTGATGGGCTGCGGCGGCCGCCCGGGCAGCCGCACCGTCCGGCCCTCGGCGCGGACGAAGGACACCCGGCGCGGCGGTATCCACGCCTTCATGGCCGGGTCGGCGCCCAAGGTCCTGGCGAGTGCGTCGATGGCCCAACTGGCGAAGTACACGCGGGATTCGTCGAGCAGACCTTCGCCGGGATCGACGGTGATGCCCTCGCTCGCGAGGTCCCAGCGGCCCCAGCCGACGGGCCCGAAGAACCCGATGGTGTCGTTCTTGACGCAGAACCGCTGCCAGTAGTGGGCGACGAGTTCCTCGCGCTGGCGGGGCATGCTGGTGCGGCCCGCGGCGGTCGGCGTCCAGTTCAGGAACGGTGCGATGCCCGTGCGCAGCACGGTCCGGTTCTGCCAGGCCACCGCGGCGCGGAAGCGCGGGGCGGCGGCGATCTCCTGCAGCAGTCCGGCGGTGCGCACGGCGTCGGTGTCGAAGGTCTCGGTGAAGGCATCCCACTCGGGGCCGGCCAGCAGGTCGTGCGGGCCGAACTTGTCGGCGGCCACGGCCAGGCCGGGGGGCGCCATGCGCAGCACCCCTTCGGCGGGGAAACCGGGCCCGCGCAGGGCGAAATGCTCCCACAGGCGCCACCCACCGGTGGGCAGGTGCACGTGGTCCGGGTGGTCCGTCATGGCGGAGCTCCTTCCAGGCGGTACTGACTCCGCGCCGGGTACCGTCTGGGGGGTCACCCTGGCTCCCTGAACACTGCCGGTGCGCGGCCGGCGGCAGTAGGGAAGGACGGGCAGCGCGGGGTGCCGCGGCTTCTGCGCGTTTGTCTCTATGGCGGCCGCCGGTCCCGGGGCAGGCTGGGCACGTCGAGGCGATCGAACGCGGGAGGGCCCAAGCGATGAGTGCCAGCGGTGAGAGCGGCTACCAGGTCGTGTGCAATGAGGAAGAGCAGTACTCCGTGTGGCGGCTCGATCGGGAGCTGCCGGGCGGCTGGCGGGCGGAAGGCACGTCCGGGACGAAGCAGGAGTGCCTGGACCACATCGACGTGATCTGGACGGACATGCGGCCGCTCAGCCTGCGCCGCCGGATGGCCGAGGCGGCGGGAGCCTCCGCCTGAGCGGCCTCGCGCGGGAACGTGAAGAAGGCGCCTGACCGGGCCAATTGCCCGGTCAGGCGCCTTCTCGTGTCCCGTGAGGGGGACTGGTCCTCGGCCCCCTGGAAGAGCTGGCCGGCAGTCACGGCGAACGCCGTTGCGGTACTAGGGCGTGTTTCGAAAGTAGCGTCGTCCGCCCGCAGGGCGGGCCTGGCGGCGTCTGGTGCGTGCGATCGCAAGGCGGAGGGTCGCCCCGATACTGGTGGTATCGGGGCGACCCCGACAACGCGGCGAGCGTGCGTGCCAGGCGTCGCCAGGCAGACGGGACTTTCGAAACATGCCCTAGGCCACCCGGTCGGGTCACCGTATGCGCGAGCCCCCGCCGCGGTAGGCATGCGGGGGTGCAGACCTTTCTTCCGTACTCCGACTTCACGCGCTCCGCCGCCGTCCTGGACCGGGCCCGTCTGGGCAAGCAGCGGGTCGAGGCCCTCCAGGTGCTGCGCGGGCTGACCGTGCCCGGCTACGGCTGGCGCCACCACCCCGCGGTCCGGATGTGGCTCGGGTACGAGGAGGCCCTGGTCCGCTACGGCCTGGACGTGTGCGCGGTGTGGGTGGCCGAGGGCCGCGCCGACACCTGTGCCGCCACGCTCCGCACGGACTTCGCCCGGCACCGCCCGGAGGCCACCACCGTACGCACGCAGAAGCAGCTCGCCGATGCCGGCGAGCTGCCTGACTGGTTGGGGGACCCCGCCTTCCACCGAAGCCATCGCTCGGCGCTGGTGCGCAAGGCCCCCGAGTTCTACTCCGTGCTCTTCCCCGGTGTCCCCGACGACCTGCCGTACGTGTGGCCGGCCTCCGACCGGGGCGCCGCCTAGGGCGGGACGTCAGTCGGTGGTCAGGCCGGTGCGGAGCCGGGCGACGATCCTGCTGATGAGCCGGGAGACGTGCATCTGCGAGCAGCCGAGGATCTCGCCGATCTGTGCCTGCGTCTTCTCCTCGACGAAGCGCATGTGGATGACCTGGCGGTCGCGTTCGTCCAGCTCGGCGATGAGCGGTGCCAGGGTGTGGAAGTTGTCGACCAGCTCGAAGCGCTCTTCCTCCACCCCGACGAAGTCGGCCAGGGCCGTGTCGGACTCGTCGTCCTTGCCGATGGCCGCGTCCAGCGAGACGGACGTGTAGCCGTTGGAGGCCCGCTGCGCCTCGGCGACCTCGGCGCGGGTGAGCTGCATCAGCTCGGCCAGCTCCGCCGTGGAAGGCGTACGGCCCAGGCGGGTGCGCAGCTCCTCGGTCGCCTTGGACAGCTCGATGCGCGCTTCCTGGAGGCGGCGCGGCACGTGCACGGCCCAGCTCGTGTCGCGGAAGAACCGCTTGATCTCACCGGTGATGTACGGCACGGCGAAGGAGGTGAACTCGACCTCGCGGGTCAGCTCGAACCGGTCGATCGCCTTGATCAGGCCGATGGTGCCGACCTGGACGATGTCCTCCATCTCCTGCGGACCACGGTGCTTGAAACGCGAGGCCGCGTACTGCACCAGGGAGAGGTTCATCTCGATCAGGCAGTTGCGCACGTACTGGTACTCGTGCGTGCCCTCCTCCAGCTCACCCAGCCGGTCGAAGAAGCGCCGGGAGATCGCCCGCGCGTCCTTCGGCGCCACCGACGACGGATCCGCGTACGCACGCTCGGCGACCTTGTCCACTGCGTGTGCGTGAGCCTGCTCCGTGACCGCCATGGTGGCCATGTCCGGGTCCTCTCTTCCACTGGTTTCCTGGGGGTGCTTGCGGGCATCATCTGCCCCGCGATCGGCGCTTCACACAGACAGGACGAGCGAATTTCCGAAACACGGTCAGTTTCCCACCCGGCAGGTCGCGCCTTGCTGCCCAGCAGCCCGCGCCGCGCCTGACGGGCGGCCCGCCGGCGTCGACTCACTGTAGGGCCCTCCCGTCACGGCCGGGACGCCGGGGGCCACCGGCCACTGCCCGGAGTCAACGCCCGGGACGGCCACCGTCCTGCGGACCCGCTCCGTCCAGTACCTCCCGCAGTCGCCGCGCGAACTCGTCCGGTTTCCCGGGATAGCCGAACTCCCCGTCGCAGAAACCGCCGTGGTGGCTCGGGAAGACGGTCGCCCGCTGTCCGAGCAGCTCGGCGGTCGCGACAGACGTGCGTCCGGTCTGTACGCGCTCGGACTCCTCGCCCACGGCGATCACGACGCGGGTCGGCGCGGCGGCGAGCGCCTCGACCTCCGGCCGGTAGTCGCTGACCGCCCATGAGCGGTCGCACAGCAGCGGGTCGTCACGCGACCCGTCGTCCTCGGTGGGCATCCCGAAAGCGGCGGGATCGGCCGGCGGCCGCGCGAAGTACGCGTCGGTGAACTCGCCCTCCCACGAGGTCATGGCGACGAACGCGGCCATCCCCGCTCCCCACCCCCGCTGCTCGTACGCCTCCCGGACACCGGCCCGCGCCCGCACGGCCGCCGGGCCGTCCGGGGTGAGGGTGATGAGCGGCGGCTCGTGCGCGACCAGGGTGGTCACGTCCTTGGGGTACTTCGCCACGAGCGCGAGGGCGGTGACCGCTCCGCCGCTGCTGGCGAACATCTCCACCGGCCCGGCCCCGAGTGCCTCGATGAGGGCGTGCACGTCGTCGGCCTGGGTCTGCGGCGTGTGGTCGACGCGGCCGTCCTTGCGGATGCTGCGCCCGAGCCCGCGCGGGTCATAGGTGACGACGGTCCGCTCGGGGAAACGTGCCGCGAGGGCGGCGAAGCCGGAGGCGTCCATGGGCTGCCCGATCATGAACAGCGGCGGGCGTCCGTCCGTGGTCGGCAGCGGCCCGCGAATGTCATGGACGAGGTCAGCGCCGGCTGTCTCAAGTGTGCAGGTCTTCATGCCTCTGTAGACCGGCCCCGTTCCGAAAACTCATCGGCGCGGCGGGCGTGGCGGGCGCGGCTCCGTGCGGCGAGCGCACCTCTGCCCTCAGCGAAGCTGGGAGACCGCGGCGCGCGCTCCGTGTTTGAGTGCGCTGATGAAGATCTTGGTGTTGGGCGGAACGGCGTGGGTGGGCCGCGAGATCTCGCGGCAGGCACTGGAACGCGGGCATCGGGTCACCTGTCTGGCCCGTGGGGAGAGCGGCGGTGTGGCCGAGGGCGCGGTGCTGGTCACCGCGGACCGGCGCGACCCGGCGGCGTACGACGAGGTGGCGGGCCAGGACTGGGACGCCGTGGTCGAGGTGTCGTGGCAGCCGGGCTTCGTCCGCGGGGCACTGGCGCGGCTCGGCGAGCGGGCGCGCCACTGGACGTATGTGTCGTCGGTCAGCGCGTACGCCTCCCATGGGCGGCCGCACGCGGACGAGTCGGCCGAGCTGCTCCCGGCTACCACCCGCGACGAGGTCGGCCACGAGGAGTTCGGTCCGGCCAAGGTGGCCTGCGAGGAGGCCGCGGCGGCCGCGGCGGGGGACCGGCTCCTCGTGGCGCGGGCGGGAATGATCGGCGGCCCCGGCGACCACAGCGGACGCTCCGGCTACTGGGTCGCCCGCGCGGCCCGTGAGCCGCTGGCGCCGCTTCTGGTGCCGGCTTCCGCCGACGTCCCGACGCAGGTGGTCGACGCGCGCGACCTCGCGGCATGGCTGCTGCACTGCGCGGAGAAGGGGACGACCGGGACGTACGACGCGGTCGGCCCGGTCGTGCCGCTCGGGGAGTGGATCGCGCTGTCGCGCCGGATCGGCGGGCACACCGGCCCGGTGCGGGAGGCCGACGACGCCTGGCTGGTCGGACAGGTCGTTGTCCAGGCCATGGGCCCGGAGTCGCTGGCGCTCTGGCTGGCCGACCCGGACTGGACCGGCTTCGGCGCTCGCGAGGGCGCCGCGGCGAGCGCGGCGGGCCTGCGGCACCGCTCCCGGGCGCAGATGCTGGCGGACACCCTGGGTTGGGAGCGGGAGCAGGGACTTGACCGGACCCGCCGGGCGGGCCTCAGCGGCGAGCGCGAGCGCCAACTCCTGCGGGCGCTGGGCTGATACACCCCCTCCCCCACCGACCGGGGGGGGGAGGACCGTCGGCGACGCGGGCGGCCCGAGGCCGTCTGGGCCTGCCCGCGCCGCCGACGGGAACGCTCTCACGGCCGACGGACCGCGCGGCTCACCCGGTGTGGATCTCCAAGGCCGTGCGCACGGCGGACTCCAGGGCGCCCTCGATCCACGCCGGTTTGACGGACGTGTGGTCGCCGGCGAAGTGCAACGGCCCCTCGGCCACCGGGATGGCGGGCAGCAGCTCGGTGTGCTGGCCGGGCAGGAGCACGGACGCCTCCCCATAGGCGTAGGGGTCGCGCAGCCAGCTCTGGGTGCGGCCCGCGCCGGTGTAGAAGACCTCGATGCGCTGGCCGTAGACCTGCTGGAGGCCGCACAGCGCGTAGGGGTAGCGCGCGTCGTCGTCCAGCGAGTCCCAGCGCCGCGCGTCGTCCGCCCAGCTGTAGGAGGCCAGGACCACGCCTCCCGCGCTGCCCGGGACCGGGTGGGAGGGGTGGAACATGAACCGGTTGGCGTTGTCCGACACCGAGCCGCCGCCCGTGACGTCGACCGCCTCCGGCTGTTCGCGGCCGAGCGCGCGGTTGGCGGCGTAGTGGGTGCGCTGGCCCGCCGTGATGTGTCCGTCGGGCACGGAGGGGTGGGCCCCGAGCAGGCCGCCGTCGGCCGTCGCCCGGCCGGTGCGGTAGGCGTCGTACAGACCGGGGTCGATCCGGCGCAGCTCCCGCTTCCAGTCGGCCTCGTCGAACTCCCACCAGCGGCGGCTGAACTCCAGCAGCACCTTGGTCGCGCTGTCGTAGTGCAGTTCGGTGATCGCCCGGCGTTTGCCGTACGACAGGGGCGGGGTCACCTGCACGTGGCGCAGTCCGGAGAACGGCACCGTGACCACGGCGACGTCCGCGGTGAACTGCTCGCGGACGACCGGGCGGCCGCGCCCCTCCGAGACGGTGTCCACCCACACGTGCGGGCCCTTGCCGCGGACGTGCTCGGCGTCCGGTGCGGAGCGCTCGGGGTGGTGGTACTGGATGCGGGTCACCCGGCGGTCGAAGCGCACGTCCTCGCCCACGTGTTCCAGCAGAGCGTCCGGCAGCACGGCGGTGCCGCCCTCCAACTCGTAGAACGGCGTGCTGGGGCTGATGAGGGAGGAGCCGATGAAGCTGTGGATGAAGGACAGCGGAAGGCGGGAGGTGACGTTCTCCAGCGTGCCGATCAGGTCGATGGTCCGTTCGTCGAGACCGGCGTGTTCGGTGAGGAAGCGGAACATCGACCAGTCACCGAACCGCTGCACCACCCGGGCCCAGCCCCGCAGCCGCTCGGCAAGCGGTTTGTCGACGCGGTTGCCGTCGCGGTCGAGGGTGCTGAACTCGTCGCGCACCGGGTCCAGCGCGGAGCGCAGGATCGCGGCGGCCGGGGTGTCCCAGTGGGCGCGGGGAACGCCGAACGAGCGGTTCACGCGTCGGGGCGCGCGAGCGTAGTCGGCGCGCCGCACGCGGATGCCGTTGACGTGGATCCAGGTGCGGTGGGCGGGACGCCCCTCGCTGTCGACGTCCACGTAGTGGAAGCGCCGCTTCTTCAGGTCGAGTTGGTCGATCAGATCCATGACCAGGGGGTGGCTGCCCGGGAGGCGCATCGCGCCCGCCTCGGCGTACTGGCGGGGATCGGCGAAGGGCTGCTCGGCGTTCTCGTGGCCACCGCGGCGGAAGGTCTTGACGCGTCCGCCCGCCCGGTTGCCGTTGGCCTCCAGCACCGTCACGCGGTGGCCGGCCCTCTTCAGCAGCCAGGCGGCCACGAGTCCGGCCGGGCCTGCGCCGACGACCAGGACGTTCTTGGGCCGTGTCCGTCGCTGGGACGGCAGCCCCTTCTTCAGGACCTCCTGGTAGCGCGGGACGAGGGGACGGTCGTCGGAGTCCAGTACGAGCAGTGCGCGGGCCACGGCCAGGCACCGGTCGAAGTCGGCGTTACGTCTGTCGCCCGGGGCGGCCGGCGCGGGCACGGCCGCGGCGGCGGGGCCGGTCAGGGCCGTGGCCACCGTGGCCGTGCCGGCCACCGCCGCGAAGCCCCTGCGGGAGAGCCCGCCGTCTGCACGCAGCACCGCGTGATCTTCAGTCATGGCCGTCTTTGTACAGGTGGCGATGGCCGGGCGTCCTCTTCCGGCCCGGGCATTGCCCCGAAGGAACTAAGCGGCGGCGAACCCTGACGTCACGACGGGGCCCGCCGCGGTGCGCGGACTCCTGAGGCCCGGGAAACCCGAAGGGATGAACGCCGGGTGATCTCCGTCTGCCGCGGCGATCGATCACCCGACACTGCGATATGAGTGTCCACATCCGTGCTCTCCGGCGCCCCGCGCGGTGCCTAGGGCGGGCGGCGCCGACGCGGTCCTGCGAGCGGGCGACGAGGTGGAGGGGGAAGGGTGGCGCAGCGGCGCACTCTGTTCGGTGGCAGGGCCCGGTACTGGTTCGACAGCACGCTGGCCCGCGGCGCCGCCGTGCTCGTCGCCTGGATGGCGCTGCTGTGCCTGGTCATCGTCCTCCCGGCCAGTGCGGTGCTGGCCTGGACCGACCCCGACGTGTCGGCGTCCCTGGCGGGCAGGCTCGCGCAGGTGTGGCGCCACACCGGCAGGACGCTGCGGCTCGGCGGTGCGACGGGCCCCCCGCTGCGGGTGGCGATGTCGGTGCTGCTGGCGCTGGTCACCCTGCTGTACGTCTCGGCCCTCGTCGGCCTGATCACCACGGCGCTGACGGAGCGGCTCACCGCGCTGCGCCGGGGCCGTTCCACCGTGCTCGAAGAAGGGCACGCGGTGGTCCTCGGGTGGTCGGAGCAGGTGTTCACGGTGGTGAGCGAACTGGTGGCCGCCAACGCCAACCAGCGGCGGGCGGCGGTGGTCGTGCTGGCCGACCGGGACAAGACCGTCATGGAGGAGGCCCTGAACACGAAGGTGGGCCCCCTCGGCCGGACGCGGCTGATCTGCCGCAGCGGGCCCACCACCGATCCGGCCGTGCTGCCCCTGACCAACCCGGCCAAGGCCGGTGTGGTGCTGGTCATGCCGCACGACGAGCCCGCCGCCGACGCCGAGGTGGTCAAGACGCTGCTGGCGCTCAGGGCGGCCCTGTCCGAGGCGGCCGACCGGCCGGCCGTCGTCGCCGCCGTCCGGGACGACCGCCATCGGCTGGCCGCCCAACTCGCCGCCGGGCCGGGCGGCGTCATCCTGGAGAGCGACACCGTCACCGCCCGGCTGATCGTCCAGGCCGCGCGCCACCCCGGGCTCTCCCTCGTCCACCAGGAACTCCTCGACTTCGCGGGCGACGAGTTCTACCTGGTCAGCGAGGCGAGCCTGGTCGGCCGCCCGTTCGGCGACGCGCTGCTGTCCTACACCACGTCGAGCGTCGTCGGGGTGATGCGCGGGGAAATGCCCCTGCTCAACCCGGCGCCGGAGACGCTCATCGCTCCGGACGACCTGCTCATCGTCGTCTCCCGTGACGACGACACGGTCTGGCTCGACGACTGCGCCGAGCTGGTCGAGGAGGCGGTCATGGCGTCCGGCCCCCCGACTCCCGCGCGGGCGGAGCGGGTTCTCCTCCTGGGCTGGAACCGCCGGGCGCCGCTCATGGTCGACCAGCTGCGACGCCGCTCCCGGCCCGGATCGGCCGTCGACGTGGTGACCGACCACGGCGAGGCGACCGTACGGCAGGTGAACGAGGCCGACACGGACAGCGGCAACGAGCTGAGCCTGACCCTGCACCACGGGGATGTCACCCGCCCCGAGACGCTGCGCCGCCTGGACGTCTGCTCCTACGACAGCGTGATCGTGCTCGGCCGGGACCCCGCTCCCGGCCCGTCGCCGGACGACCCCGACAACCGCACGCTCGTCACCCTCCTGCTGCTGCGTCAACTGGAGGAGACGACCGGGCGCGAACTGCCGGTCGTCACCGAGCTGGTCGACGACCGCAACCGGGCGCTGGCCCCCATCGGCCCCGGCGCCGACGTGATCATCAGTGGCAAGCTCATCGGTCTGCTCATGGCACAGATCTCCCAGAATCGGCACCTGGCAGCGGTGTTCGAGGAGCTGTTCTCGGCCGACGGCACCGGCGTCCGCCTGCGGCCCGCCACCGACTATGTGCTGCCGGGGAGCGAGACGTCCTTCGCCACGGTCGTGGCGGCGGCCCGGCGGCGTCAGGAGTGCGCCATCGGCTACCGGACGCACGGCGACCCGTCGATGAGCCTCGGCTACGGGGTGCGGATCAACCCGTCCAAGCACGAGCGGCGCCGCTGGACGGACGAGGACGAAGTGGTCGTCATCGGCAGGGACTGACGGCCGGCCCCACGGCGCGCGGCACGCGGTCCGGCGCACGCGGTCCGGCGTGTGCCGTCCCGCGTGCGGCCCACGTCCGTGGGGTCAGTCCTTGTCGACGTGTTCCCGCAGGATCTTGCGGTTGGTCGCGTCGATGTCGAACGTCGTCTTGTTCCAGTCCTCGGTCGTCACGACGTCGACGGACCACTTCGGCGCGCCGCCGTCCGTGTCGTCGAGTTCCACGGAACTGACGGTGCCCTTGGTCTTGTCGGTGGCGGTCCGGGCGGCCTGCTCCGCGGTGACGGTGGCCTTTTTCAGCAGGTCGGCCAGTTCCCGCTTGTCGTCGGCGTCCTGGTCCGCGTCCGCCCGGGCCTTGCCGGCCTTGCCGGTGACCGCGTCGACGTCCAGCAGGTGCTTGGCGCCGTCGCCCGTCGCCACCTCGGCCTCCCACCGGGGAGTCTCCGGCGGCCCCTTGAGTTCGATGGAGACCGGCTTGGAGCCGTCCACCGCGCCCACCGCGGTGCGCAGGGCCTCCTCGTGGCCCGTCTTCACCTTCGGGACGAGCGCCTTGCGCTCGTCCTGGTCCTCGGTCAGGGGGGAGCCGCTCCCCGAGACGGAGGAGGTGACGGCGGCTGCCCGCGCGGTGGCCGCGTCGCTCTTCGTGTCGTTTCCGTCGTCGTCGCCGCACCCGGTGAGCAGGGCCGCCGCCGCGGCCGCCGCGCACACCAGTCCGGCGCCGCGCACGACCGGCAGACGCCGATGCCTCTGACGGGAGTCTCTGTCTGTGGTGATCATGGGGGCACGTTAAGCGACATGGAGCGCAGATGCTCGCAAAAGGGGCGCCAGACGAGGGATGTGCACCGGCAGAGGGACCGGGTCTACCACCAATAGGCGGGGTAGCGGGGGCTGCCGGGGCGTACCCGTGAGGCGGCCCAGCCGGTCGCGACGAGCAGGACGGCCGACCCCAGGAACAGCGGTACGAAGGTCCAGGGCGCCGGCGCGTGCAGGACGATCACCACGGCGGTCGCACACGCGGGCGAGTGCGGAGTGCGGGCCACCGTCATCACGGCCAGGCCGATCCCGGCCGCTACCGCCGCCGCCCACGGTGAACCGCCCGCGAGGCCGAGCACCCCGTATCCGACACCGGCGCACAGCAGGTGGCCGACGACCACGCTGCGCGGCTGGGCCAGCGGCAGCCCGGGCGCACCGTGGATGATCGCGGCCGACGCCGCGAGCGGGGGTATCAGCACGGGCTCGTGGAGGAGCGAGCCGACGGCGACCAGGGCCAGCAGGACGGCGGTGACGGCGCCGGCGCTGTGGGCGGCGGTGCGCGGCGGGGGCGGGGCCGGGGCGCGGCCCGCGAGGCGGTCGAGGACGCGGGGCCCGGCAGGCGAAAGCGGCGCCTCTATGGCTTCATCGATGCTCAAGGAAGTGATCTTTTTCGGGGCTCGGCCGTCAGGGGAGCCCCGCGCGGCAGGTGAGGACAAGGGCACTCGCCGGCAATTCTATCCGGCGCCCTTTCGTCGCCGCAGGTCAGGGGTGCCGTCGGCCGCTCTCAGGTCAGGGCCGCGAGTTCCTCCGGAGTACGCGGCCCCTCCCCCGCTCCGGCCGGGAGCCCGTACGCCCGCAACAGCTCCGCGACGGCGATGCCCCACGGCAGGCGCAGCCCCGCCTGGGCCAGCAGGTCCCGGCGGGCCAGCATCTCCGCCACCGGGCCGGTGCGTACGCCCGAGGGCGTCAGCAGTGCCGCGTCGTCCGCCCAACGCAGGGCCAGGTCCACGTCGTGGGTGGCCATGACCACGGTGGTCCCCGTGTCCCGCAGGCCCTGGAGGGTGACGAGCAGGCGCTCCTGGCCGTCGGGGTCGAGGCCCGCCGTCGGTTCGTCGAGGATCAGCAGGCGGGGGCGCATCGCCACGGCGCCCGCGATCGCGGTCCGTTTGCGCTGGCCGTAGGAGAGGAGATGGGTGGGGCGGTCGGCCAGGGCGCTGATGTCGAGGGCCGCGAGCGCCTCGGCGACGCGCGCGCGGACCTCGGTGTCGGGCAGGCCGAGGTTCAGCGGCCCGAAGGACACGTCCTGTTCGACCGAGGCGGCGAACAGCTGGTCGTCCGGGTCCTGGACGACCAGCTGAACGGTGGTCCGCAACCGCGTCAGGCCCTTGCGGTCGTACGTGACCGGGGTGCCGTCGGCCGTCAGGTGACCGGTGTCCGGTCGCAGGCCGCCGCTCAGCAGCCGCATGAGGGTCGTCTTGCCGCTGCCGTTGCGCCCGAGCAGCACGAGTGCCCTGCCCTCGGTGACGTCGAAGTCCAGGTCGCTGAGGACGGCCGGCCCGTCCTCGTACGCGTAGGAGGCACCGCGCAGCACCAGCAGGGGCTCGCTCATCCAAGAAGCCTTTCCATGACGAAGGTGAGGGCGGTCAGGGCCGCCAGGAGTGCCACGCCCGCTCCCACGAACCGCCGCGAGACGCGGGCCTCGGGCACGAGCACCCGCAAGGTGCCGTCGTAGCCGCGTCCGGCGAGTCCGCCGTGCAGCCGGCTCGCCCGGTCGAAGGCCCGCACGAACGACGTGGCGCCCAGACCCGCGAGGGAGCGCCAGGTGGCGGCCCGTGTGGTGTGGCCGAGGCGTGCCGCCTGCGCCTGGCGGATGCGGGTCATGGCGTCCAGGAGCAGGAAGCTCATCCGGTAGGTCACCAGGGCGACGTCCACGACGGGCGCCGGGATGCCCGCCTTGACCAGGCGGGGCAGCAGATCCGACATGGGGGTGGTGAAGGCGAACAGGAGCACGCCGAGCGAGGCCGCCGAGGTGCGCAGGAGCAGGCCTCCCGCCCGCGCGGGCCCCGACTCCGCGAGGGTGACGAACCCGTCGGGGCCGCCGAGCTGGACGAGCAGGGTCAGCGCTCCGGTGACGCAGAAGCCGAGCGGTACACGGTAGGCGCGCCACAGTTTGCGCGGCGGCACCCCCGCCGGGCCGAGCAGCAGGACGAGCGCGGTGGCCGCGACCAGGGCGGCGCCCGGCCAGGGCGGCAGGGAGATCGCGAGGAGGGTGAGGCCGAGCCCGAGCACGGCCTTGTCCACGGGGTGGCGGCGGCGCCAGCGACTGCTGTGCGCCGCCACGTCGATGGGCAGCACTGGCGGTCAGAGCTGCCCGGGCCCGGGCTCGGCGCCCTCGTCCCCCGGGGGCTGCCCGGCGTGCGCCTCCTGCGCCTGCCGGCGTTCGGCGCCCTGCCTGCGGCCCTTGCGCAGACCGAAGTAGTACGCGAGGACGCCGGCGCCGAGGGCCGCCTGGAGGGCGAAGAGCGCGGATTCGATGTCGCCGGAGGGCGGCTCGTACAGGGGCGAGAACCACGGTTTGTAGTCCGGCTCGATCTCGGTGATCGCCGTCTCGGCCTGGGCGTCGGCACCGGTGAACGGTTCCTTTTTGTGGTCGCCGAGCCCGAGCGCCAGGGGCAGCACCGCGAGCGCCGCCACGACCACGAGCAGCAAGATGTTGATCTTCGTGTTCCGGCTCATCAGGCGCTGGCCTCCCTGTGCGTCTCCTGCGTCTGCTGCGTCTCCTGCGTCTGCTGCTTCGCGGGGGTCTCGTGCGGCGTAGTGGGCCGCTTGCCCTGCGGCAGCACCCCGAGCCGCGCGAGTTCGCCCCGGCTGGACTGCACGAGCAGCCGCATGACCAGGACGGTGAGCAGCCCCTCGCTGACGGCGAGGGGGATCTGCGTGACGGCGAAGATCCCGCCGAACTTGCCCAGCGCGCCGAGGAAGCCGCTGCCGGGGTCCGGGAACGCCAGGGCCAGCTGGACGCTGGTGACGCAGTACGTGGACAGGTCGGCGACGAAGGCACCGAAGAACACGGCGGCCATCAGCGGTACGTCGAACCGCCTGAGCAGCCGGTAGACGGCGTATCCGGCCCACGGCCCGACGATCGCCATGGAGAACACGTTGGCGCCCAGGGTGGTGAGCCCGCCGTGGGCGAGCAGCAGGGCCTGGAACAGCAGCGTGATGGTGCCGAGCACCGCCATGATCGGCGGCCGGAACAGGATCGCGCCCAGTCCGGTGCCCGTCGGATGCGAGCAACTGCCCGTCACGGACGGAATCTTCAGGGCGGAGAGAACAAAGGTGAAGGCCCCGGCGGCTCCCAGGAGCAGGGTGCTCTCGGGGTGTTCCTTGACCTCACGGGTCAGACGACGGACTCCGTGGACGACGAACGGCGCGGACGCTACGCCCCAGGCGATCGCGTGCGCCGGCGGGAGGAAACCCTCGGCTATGTGCATGGCTCAGCAGACCCTCTCCAGCACCTCGTGGATGGACAACGTGCCTTGGCCGGTCTCCTGGCTGACGGGTCGTACCGACCGGACTCCGCCTTCCCGGGCACGTGTGTGCCCAGTGGCTGCCGCGAGGGCTGGAGCCGGACTTCCCGATCACAGTGGCGAGGGCCGCACCGGCATCACACCGGATTTCCCGTTCACCAAGGCGTGGTGACATTAGTGCGCGACGGAGGGGCCTGACAACTTGCCCGGGCGATTCCGATCGTGGTCAGACGTGCCCGGCACCCTGCGGGAACGGCCCCACGAGGGCTCCCGGTTCGCTCCAGCAACGCCCGTGCGGCGGGTCGGCAACACGAAGCGCGGCGGTCACTCGATCGTGAGTTCCGGCCGGGCCGCGCCCGGCGTGCGGTCATCCTGTGAGCGGCGACACGAGACGGCCGCCGGGCGGACGTGCCCCGGCGGAATGTGCTTCAGGGGGACATGTCATGACGCGGGAAGCGAGCCGCATCGTCGGCCTCGGTGAACGGGCGGTGCTGCTGGCGGCGGGGCTGGCCGACCTCGGGGTCAGCACGCTGGGCACGGCGGTGGGGACGGTACGAGGGCTGCTGCACCGCTCGGACGCGGCGGACCTGGCGGCGGACGCCGAGCACGATCTGCTGGTGCGCGGGCGCCTGGTGCGGGACCGGTACGCGGCGGTGCCTCCGGCCCACCTGGAGATCCTGGCCCGGCGCGCGCTGGCTCGGCGGGCCGCCGATGGCCTCTGACCTGTGGGAACCCGCACGGTTCAAGGACCGTGTCGACGCGGTGCTGCGTGCGTTCGTCGGCCAGGAGGCCGAACGCTTCGCGGACGTCGATCCGCTTCTCCATCCGGTGGCCGAGCAGCTGGAGGCGGCCGTCGCGGACGGCAAGCGGCTGCGGGCGGCCTTCTGCTACTGGGGCTGGCGCGGGGTGGGCCAGCCCGACAGTGACGCGCTGGTGCGGGCGGCGGCCTCGATGGAGCTGGTGCACGCCGCCGCGGTCGTGCACGACGACCTCATCGACGACAGCCCGTTGCGGCACGGCCGCCCCACCGCCCAGGTGGCCCTGCGGGACTGTGTGCCCGACCGTCCCCGCGCGTCGGCCGACGGCAGGTCGCTGGCGATGCTGGTGGGCGATCTGCTGATGGGGCTGGCCGGGCAGCTGTTCGCCGCCAGCGGTCTGCCCGCCGCCTATCTGGCCCGGGCCCGCCCCCTGTGGTCGGCGCTGGCCCGGGAGCTGATCGCGGGCGAGTGCCTGGAGATCCTGCGCACCGGAGCCGACCCCGACACCACGGCCTCGCTGAAGGTGATCCGGTACAAGACCGCCAAGTACACCGTCGAGCAGCCCCTGTTGATCGGCGGGGCGCTGGCGGGTGCGGCCGGCCGGCTGCGTGCGGGCTATACCGCGTACGGCCTGCCGTTGGGCGAGGCGTTCCAGTTGCGCGACGACCTGCTCGGCCTGTTCGGCGACCCCGAGCACACCGGCAAGGCCAACGCCGACGACGTGCGCGGGCACCGGCCGACGGCCCTGTTGGCCGAGACCTGGCGCCTGGCCGGACCCGGTCAACGGGATCAGCTGCGTGCCCTGCTGGACCGGCCCGATCCGGACGCGGCGGATCTGGACGCCGTACGCGAGGTGATGTGCGCGCTCGGGGCGCCCGACCGTGTCGAGGACATGATCTCCGTCCGGGTCGAGGAGGCCCTGGACGCCCTGCACGAGGCGGACCTGCCGACACCCGCCGCCAAGGCCTTGACCGACCTGGCGCACGCGGCGGCGGCCCGCCTGTCCTGAACCCCGCGCGGGACGGCACCCACCGGCCGCGGTGGCCACCCGGTCCTCGGCCCCTCCCCCTCGGCCGTGGCCGTCACCTTGGAAGACGAGGAGCCCTGTCATGCTGTACACCGAGGCATCGATGAACGCCTTGCGCGAACCCGGGGACGAACTGGCCGATGCCACCGTCGCCACGCTCTTCGAGCGCGGGGAGGTCGGCAAGTTCAACACGTTGATGCGGTACGTCTCCACCGCCGGCTCTCCCCTGCCGGACGGGCTGCCGGACGTCGCCAGAGAATATCTGGCGGCCACCAGCCATCCCCCGTCGTGGGTGGACTGGAGCGAGATGGAGAAGGCCCGGCTGTTCTTCATCGACAACAACGTGCACATCTCCACCGCCCTGTCCTTCGCCTCCATGCCCGCCTGCTACGTCGTGCCGGTCGTGGCGAAGCTGCTGTCGACGACCCACGGACTGGCGTACCCCTCCAGGCGGATGGCGGAGACGGGCCAGTTCACCGTCTACCTGATGCGGCCCGACGCCTTCGAGGCGGGCAGCCGCTTCATCCCGGCCGCGCAGAAGGTCCGTCTGCTGCACGCCTCCATCCGGCATCACCTCAAGCGGGAGAACCGCTGGGACACCGAGGCGTTCGGGACGCCGATCTGCCAGGAGGACATGATCGGCGGGCAGATGTTCTTCTCGCTGCTCGTGCTGGACAGCCTGCACCGGCTGAACATCCATATGTCGACAGAGGGCGCCGAGGCGTACTACTACGCGTGGCGTGTGGTCGGGGCGATGCTCGGCATCGACCAGGACGCCGTCCCGAAGACGCTCGACGAGGCCCGCCAATTCCTCGACCTGTACATGATCCGTCACATGGGGCCCTCCGCGGAAGGCGTCCATCTGACCCGGCAGCTCATCGACCTGTACGAGGAGGTCGTGCCCGGCACCTTCTTCGACCCGATCGTCTCCGCCCTCATCCGCCACCTCGTCGGGGACACCTGCGCCGACTGGCTGGGCGTGCCGAGCACCGCGTGGGACACCGTGGTGAAGGCCGTGCCCCACCTCCTCGGGGTGCTGGAGACGATCGAGGACCGCTCGCCGCTGGGCGCCTGGGCGCTGGACCGCCTCGGCAGCCTCACCGCGGCCCTGGAGCTGTCCTCCCTCACCCGCGGGCGTGTCATGCACTACGCCATCCCGGAAGACCTCAGGAAGGAGTACGGCGTCTCCGCCACCGTGCCCCGCGCCGGCCGGTGGACCCCGCCGCCGTCCACGGTCTCCTGATCGGGCCCCGGGACGCGGCTCAGCCGGTGGTGCCGGAACGAATGGCGAAGACCTGGTCCAGTCCGGCCACGGCGAGGATGCGCAGGGTGTTGGCCGGGACGTCGAGCAGCGTCAGTTCGGCGCCCGCCGCGTGGGCCCGCTGCCGGGCGGCGAGCAGGGCGGTGATGCCGCTGGAGTCGCAGAAGTCCAGGCCGGACAGGTCGATGACCAGGCTCTGGCCACTGCTCAGGACCAGGGTGTGGAGCTGCTCACGCAGGTCCGCGGACTGCTCGTAGTCGAGCGCGCCGCTCACGTGCAGCACGGGACCGGATTCGGCGTCCTGGCGAGTGATGTTCAGTGGGCTCATTTCACTGCTTCGGTGTCGGACGGGCACTCGGGCGGGCGGGGACGCCGAGCGCGAGCAGGGCGGTGTCGTCGTCCAGACCCTGGCCGAAGCCCTCCAGCAGCTTGGTCAGGGAGGTGATCACCGCATCGGCCGAGGTGGAGAGGGAGTCGTCGAAGAAGGCGCGCAGGGCATCGTCGCCGAACATGCTCTCGCGGCTGCGTCCGGCGCGGGCCTCGGTGAGCCCGTCGGTGTAGAGCAGGATCGTGTCGCCGGGGCCGAGCTCGGTCTCCGCCGTGGTGAAGGGCGCGTCCGGCAGGGCGCCAACGAGCAGGCCTCCCGGGGTGGGGACGTAGTCCGTGCCGCCTTCGGCTCTTATGACCAGCGCCGGCGGGTGGCCGCCGGAGGCGAGGCGGATGGTGGCGCGCTCCCCGTCCGGTTCTATGACGCCGAAGATCGCGGTGCAGTAGCGGGGGTCGCCCCCGCCGGTGTAGCGGTCGTGCAGGACGGCGTTCAAGGTGGCGAGCGCCACGGCGGGCTCGGGGTCGTGCAGGGCGGCGGCGCGCAGGGTGTAGCGGGTCAGCGAGGTGAGCGAGGCCGCCTGGGGGCCCTTGCCGCACACGTCGCCGAGGAAGAACGCCCACCGCCCCCCGCCCAGGGGGAACAGGTCGTAGAAGTCGCCGCCCAGGAGGTCCGGGGACGCGGTGTGGTAGTAGACCGCGGTCTCGAGGCCGGGCACGTCGGGCAGCGTGTCGGGGACGAGGGTCTGCTGGAGGGCGGCGAGCGCGTCGGCGAGCCGTTCGCGGTCGGCCTCGGCCTGCCGGCGCGCCTGCTCGGCCTCCGCGCGCGACCGCTCGGCCTCCGCGTGTGCTTTCTCGGCCTCGGCCCGAGCCTCTTCGGCCTCCTGGCGCCGGCGCAGGAGTTCCTGCTCGTAGGCGCGCCGGTCGGAGGCGTCGAAGACGGTGGTACGGATCAGCAGCGGCTCGCCGTGGCTGCCATGCTTGACCAGGGAGGAGACGAGGACCGGCAGTCGGCGCCCGTCGGTGGCCTTCATCTCCAGCGCGATGCCGCCCAGCTCACCCTGCATGCGCAGCAGCGGGGCGAAGTGTGTCTCGTGATAGAGCTTCCCGCCGACGGTCAGGAGGTCGGCGAAGCGCATCTCGCCGACCACGGCGTCGCGCTCCATGCCGAGCCAGTCGAGCAGCGTCGAGTTGATCTTGGCGATGGTGCCGTCCATCAGCGTCGATAGGTAGCCGCACGGTGCCGATTCGTAGAGGTCCTCGGCGCTGTCCTCCAAAAGCGCCGTGAACGCGGCGTTCGTACCCGCCGCACCCCCGGCTCCCGGAGGCTCTCCGCACGGACGGCACATCACTGCCGTTCCTCCAGGAAACCGAGGATCGCTTCGGCGGTGGCCTCCGGCGCGCTGAGCTGCGGGCAGTGCCCGGTGGCGTCCAGGGTGACCAGGCGGGAGGCGGGGATCGCGTCGCGTACGTACGCGCCGACCTCGCGGGGCGCGATCACGTCCTCGGCGCACTCCAGCACGAGGGTCGGCACGGTCACGCTCTTCAGGTCCTCGCGGCTGTCGGACAGGAAGGTGGTCCGGGCGAAGACACGGGCGATGGCGGGGTCGGTGGCGCAGAAGCTGTTGGTCAGCTCCTCCCCCAGCTCGGGCCGCTCCGGATTGCCCATGATCATCGGGGCCATCGCGGAGGACCAGCCGAGGTAGTTCGACTCCAGCGAGGCCAGTAGTTCGTCGATGTCGTCGGCGGTGAAGCCGCCGCGGTAGCCGTCGCCGTCGATGTAGCAGGGCGAGGGGGCCACCATCACCAGCGCCCCGATCTGCTCCGGTGCCGCGTGTGCGGCCATCACCCCCACCATGGCGCTCACCGAGTGACCCACGAACACCGCCCCTTCCAGGTCCAGCTCCGCGCAGACCTCCACGACGTCCTGGGCGTAGCCGTGCAGGGAGGAGTACCGCTCCTGGCTCCAGGCCGACGCGTCCGAGCCGCCGGAGCCGACGTAGTCGAAGAGCACGACCCGGTGGCGCTCGGCGAGGGCGGGCACCACCAGCCGCCACATGTTCTGATCGCAACCGAATCCGTGCGCGAGGACCACCGCCGGCCCGTCGGGGGGGCCGGTGACTGTCACGTTGTTCCTATGGCGAATGTCCATGTCGGCCATCCTCACAGGCCACTGATCGCACTTGTCGACCGGGCCTCCACAAACGGAAGCAGGCAGGTCATATGCCCCATGGGCAGGGGATCATTTTCGGCCAACCTTAGTGCAGTGCTCAACAGGAGGCCAGGGCGGTCTGGCTGGCTCCGCAAGTGATCAATAGCCTGTGCGCGTTGCCTGTACCCACCAAGGAGCCCTATGTCCGCCGCGCTGCAGGTCCCCGACATCCTCTCGCCCGAGTTCGCCAAGGACCCCTACCCGGCCTACCGGGCGATGCGGGAGCGCGCGCCGCTCTTCTGGCACGAGGCGACACAGAGCTGGATCGTCTCGCGGTACGAGGACGTCGAGCGCGTGTTCAAGGACAAGGGCTCGCAGTTCACCACCGACAACTACGACTGGCAGATCGAGCCCGTCCACGGCAAGACGATCCTCCAGCTCAGCGGCCGTGAGCACGCCGTGCGGCGCGCGCTGGTCGCGCCCGCCTTCCGCGGCGGCGACCTGCGGGAGAAGTTCCTGCCCGTCATCGAGCGCAACTCCCGCGAACTGATCGACACCTTCCGCCACACGGGTGACGTGGACCTCGTGGCGGCCTACGCCACCCGCTTCCCCGTGAACGTGATCGCCGACATGCTGGGCCTCGACAAGGCCGACCACGCCCGCTTCCACGGCTGGTACACCACCGTCATCGCCTTCCTCGGCAATCTCGCGGGCGATCCGGAGGTCGCGGCGGCGGGCGAACGGACCCGGGTGGAGTTCGCCGAGTACATGATCCCGATCATCCGGGAGCGCCGCGAGCACCTCGGTGACGATCTGCTGTCCTCGCTGTGCGCCGCCGAGGTCGACGGGGTGCGCATGAGCGACGAGGACATCAAGGCCTTCTGCAGCCTGCTGCTCGCCGCCGGCGGCGAGACCACCGACAAGGCGATCGCCAGCATCTTCGCCAACCTCCTGACGCACCCCGAGCAGCTGGAGGCCGTCCGGCGGGACCGCACGCTGATCGCCAGGGCCTTCGCCGAGACCCTGCGGTACACGCCACCCGTCCACATGATCATGCGGCAGTCGGCGACCGACGTGGAGCTGTCCGGTGGCACCGTGCCCGCCGGGGCCACCGTGACCTGCCTGATCGGCTCCGCCAACCGTGACGAGCGGCGCTACCGCGACCCGGACCGCTTCGACATCTTCCGGGACGACCTGACCGCCACGACCGCGTTCTCGGCCGCGGCGGACCATCTCGCCTTCGCCCTCGGGCGGCACTTCTGCGTGGGCGCCCTGCTGGCCAAGGCCGAGGTGGAGATCGGCGTCGACCAGCTCCTGGACGCGATGCCCGACGTACGGCTCGCCGAGGGCTTCGACCCGGTGGAGCAGGGAGTGTTCACGCGGGGCCCGCAGTCCCTGCCTGTCCGGTTCACGCCCGTCCCTGCCTGACCGCGACGCGGGGCGCCACCCGGGTGGGCGGCGCCCCGTGCGGGCTCAGTGCGTGACCGGCGTGAACTGCACCGGCAGCGACATCAGGCCGCGCATCCAGATGGACGGGCGCCAGGTCAGCTCCTCGGGCTCCACCGCGAGCACGAGGTCGGGCAGCCGCTCCAGGAGCGTCTCGACGGCGGTGCGGGCGATCACGTCGGCCAGCAGCGGTGCCGGGTAGGGGCAGCGGTGCTCGCCGTGGCTGAAGGAGAGGTGGGCGGAGTTCTCCGGGCCGACGTGCGACTCGGGCCAGATCTGCGGGTCCGTGTTGGCCGCCGCGAGGCCGAGGACCAGGCAGTCGCCGGCCCGGATCTGCCGCCCGCCGAGCTGGGTGTCGCGTACCGCCCAGCGGCCGATGAAGTTCTGCGTCGGCGTGTCGAGCCACAGCACCTCGTTGAGGGCCTCGCCCACGCTCAGCCGTCCGCCGGAGACGTTCAGGGCGAACCGCTCGTCGGTCAGCATCAGGCGCAGCGTGTTGCAGATCCAGTTCGCCGTGGGCTGCTGGGCCGCCGCGATGATGGAGATCAGGTCCTGGACGATCTCCTCGTCGGTCAGGCCCGCCGGATGCAGCAGCATCCGCGAGGTGACGTCCGCGCCGGGCCGCTCCCGCTTCTCCTTGACCAGGAGCTGGATGCGCTCGCCGACGCGGGTGTACGCCGCCACGGGGTCGTCGCCCTCCCCCGCGTCGAGGGAGATCCGCAGGTCCTCGACGAGCTGCTGGGTGTCGGTGCCGGTGTGCGGCATGCCGCACATCTGCACGGCGGCCCGCATGGGCAGGGCGTGGGCGTACGCGCTCATCAGCTCCGCCTGGCCGCTGCCGGCGAACGAGGCGATCAGGCGGTCGGCGATCCGGCCGCTGTCCCGGGCGAGTTCGAACTGGTCGACTCCTTCGAGGGCCTCGGTGATCACGCCGGCCCGCCTGCGGTGCTCCTCACCCTCGGTGAAGAGCACGGAGGGCTGGTAGCCGACGAACGGCATCAGGGGCCAGTCGGCGGGGATGCGGTCCCACTGGTTCCAGCGGCGCGAGTCCCGGGCGAACAGCTCGTCGTGGCCGGTCACATAGCTGACCTCGGAGTAGCCCAGTACCAGCCACGCGGGCACGTCCCCGTCGAGCAGCACCGGCGCGACCGCGCCGTGCTCGCGGCGCAGGCTGCGGTAGAGCTGCGCGGGCGTCTGCTGGTACTCCAGACCGCCCAGGCGTACGCCGCCCGCGTGAGCGGGACACCCCGGCGGCGGGGCGCTCGGCTCGTAAGGGGATCCGGTCGGCTCGGTCACGGTGTCATCTCCTGGGCCATGGCCAGTTTGTAGAGGTGGTCCACGAGGGTGATCAGGACGTCCTTGCCCGACGATCTGACCCTCGCGTCGCAGTCGATCAGGGGGACGTGCCCGGGCAGCGCGAGGGCCTGGCGTATCTCCTCCAGCGAGTGCCTGGAGGTGTCGTCGTCGAACCGGTTGACCGCCACCACGAACGGCGTCTTGTGGTGTTCGAGGCGGTCGATCGCGTACCAGGAGTCGTCCATGCGCCGGGTGTCGACGAGGACGACGGCGCCCAGCGTGCCGGAGAAGAGGCGGTCCCACAGAAACCAGAAGCGCTCCTGGCCCGGGGCTCCGAACAGATAGAGCACCACGCGCTCGTTGAGGCTGATCCGGCCGAAGTCGAAGGCCACCGTCGTGGTGGTCTTGGCGGCCACCTCGGTCGTCTCGTCGACGCCGACACCGGCCTGCGTCATCACCTCTTCGGTGTTCAGCGGCCGGATCTCGCTGACCGAACGGACCAGGGTCGTCTTGCCGACGCCGAATCCGCCCACGACGACTATCTTCAGCCCGGTCTCGGCGGTGTCGGACAGCGGAGTACGGGAAGGCAGCTCAGAGGTTGCGGAGCCCATGGAGCACCTCCTTGAGAAGGGCGGATTCGGGGATCGAGGCGACCGAGTGGGCCGCACGGGGATGACGGGCCGTGATCCGGCCCATGGCGAGCATGTCGCCCAGCAGAATCCGCACCACGGTGATCGGCAGCTTGAGCTCCGCGGCGATCTCCACCACGGCCGAAGGATGCCGGCACAGGTCGAGGATGCGGGCGTGCTCCGACTGCATGCCCGCGGCCGGCTCGCACTCGCTCACCACCAGCGTGACCAGGTCGAACGAGTCGTCGTCGGCCCGGCTGCGGCCGCCGGTGACCGTGTAGAGCCGGTCCGGGTCACCGATGTCCACGGGCCTGCGCGGCGTCACGAGGAGCCGCTGCCTTCACCCTCGGCGCGCGGTTCGGCACGCAGGTGCTCCCCGATCTGCTCCACCAGCTCGGTCATCTGGTGGCCCACCACGCCCGGGTCGGCGTTCTCGTCCGCGATGACCGCCAGGTGGGCGCCCAGCCCCGCTTCGACGATGAAGAGCAGCCCGCCGTGGAACTCGGTCATGGAGTGCCGGACGCCGCCGGTTCCGTCGCCGAACTCGGCGGACGCGCCCTGGGCGAGGGCCTGGATGCCGGAACAGATCGCCGACAGCTGGTCGGCCTGGTCCAGCGTCAGATGCTCGCTCCAGCACAGCTTCAGGCCGTCCCGGGAGAGCACCAGGGCGTGCCGCGTGCCCGGGGTGCGCTGGAGAAGGCTCTGCAGGAGCCAGGTCAGGCTGTTGTCAGTGGTCTGCATGGTGGGTGGGGCGAGGTGCTTCGGGCATGCCCAGTCACCGGCCCGTGCCTCCAATCTCACGATCTTGAGCGGGGGAAGGGGGAAGGGGGCGCCGGACCCGGGCGCCGTGCGGGGGTTTCGTCCTACTCGGCCGGTGGCCGACCGGGTGCGGCGGGGTGGCCGGGCGCGTCCGGGGGCTCGGGGGCCGTCGGGAAGGCCGGGGCGCCCCCGGCGCGGCGCGCGCGGTGGAAGGCGCCGAAGCGGGCACCGGCGTCCCGCGCGGGCTGCCCCGTCTCGCCGGGGAAGTCCCCGGTCCCCGGAGCGGACGCGGCGTCGGAGGCCGCCTTGCGCTGACGGCGTTCGCGGTCCGCCTCGGCCATGGTGCGGCCGGGGGCGCGCACGGGCAGGCCGTTTGGCGTGGCGGCGGAAGCGGTCGCGGGAGCGGTCCGCGCCGGCCGGGCGGTGGCGTCCGCGGCCGGGGGCAGCGCCGCGGGGGGCATCGCGCCGGCGGCGGGGAGCGCGGCGGCCGCGGGAGCCTCGGGGAGGGTGGGGTACGCCTCTGCCGTCGCAGCGGGCGCGGTGGGGAGCGGCGGGGTCGGCGGCGCGGTGTCGCGGCGTACGGCCGGCTGCTGCGGGGCGGGGTCGCGCTGCTGGGCGAGGAGCTGCGGCGGCAGGAGGACGACGACGCCGGTGCCGCCTCGCGAGGAGGGGCGGAAGTTGACGCTCATGCCGTACTTGGCGGCGAGGCGTCCGACGACGGCGAGGCCGAGGCGGGTGCCCTGGAGCGAGGCAAGGTCCGTGATCTTCCCGGAGACGGACTCCTCCGCGCGGCGCATGGCCGCGTCGGCCATACGCAGGCCGCTGTCCTCGATGGTGACGACGATCCCGGCGCTGCGTTCCTCGACGTAGACGTGGACCTCGTCGATGGGCGGGGAGAAGTTCGCCGCGTTGTCCATGAGTTCGGCGAGCAGGTGCATGACGCTCTCGGCGGCGAATCCGGCGACGGCGACGGTGGTCGAGCAGTGCAGCCGTACCCGCTGGTAGGCGGAGATCCGGCCGACGGCGCCCCGCAGGATGCTCTCCATGACGATCGGCTTGTTCCACGCACGGCTGGAGCGGCCGCCCATGAGCAGGGCCAGGCGGTCGGTCATCAGGCCGAGCTGGGAGGTGCTGTGGTCCAGCTTCAGCAGGTCGCCGAAGACCTCGACGCCATGGCGCTCCTGCATGTCCCGCAGGTCGGCGAGCATGCTCACGGACTTGGCCTGGACGCGGCTCAGCGCCTTGGCCGAGGCTGCCTGGGCGGCGGCGGCGCGGCGCTCGCTGTGCGCGAGTTCGCGGATGAACGATTCCGCGGGCAGGCGCAGCAGGGGGTTCTGCGGCCACTGGAGGGTGGCCAGGACGGTGTCGGCGGAGGCTCCCTCGCGCAGCTGCTCGATCGCGGCGGGCATGGTCACCTTGGTGAGCATGTCGAACTCGCCGGTGGCCTGGGCCAGTTGTCCCTGCGCGTGGTCGCGCTGGGCCTCAACGGCCTTGGCGTAGTGCACCGATTCCTCCATGGCGGAGGCGAACGTGTGCACGATCTGGCGCAGTTGGGGGTCCGAGGGGGGCGCGGTGTTCGCCAGGACCTCCCCCGCCGGCGCACCGTCGCGCAGCTGCTTGACGAGCATGGGGAGGGTGACGTTCGCCAGGTGCGCGGACTCGGCGCCCTGGCGGCCGAGCTGGGCCTTCAGGGCGTCGGCCTCGGCGCGTTCCGCGGCGGCCGAACGGCGGGCGCGCTGCCCGGCGGCGGAGCCGACGAGCAGACAGACGGCCAGGCACAGCCAGCCGACCGCCGTCGAGGCCGCCGTCCAGCCACGAGCGGCGGCCGGTGCCGCGGCGACCGCGAGGGCGCCGGCGCCGCCGGTCACCGCCAGCACGCCGACGGGCACCGCCCACGCGGGGCGCCCTGCCTTCGCTATGCGGCGCGGGCTGGGAGGAGCAGGCACTGACATTCAGCGGTCCCTCGGTCCTTGAGTGCAGGCGGACAGCGAGCCGATCGATGCGCATCGGTCGCAGGCCCGGAAGGGGACGCCAAGAGGACGTCGATCTTCCGGACCTCACATCGCGCCATGCTAGCCACTCGTTTGGGCGCGAACGTCAGCGAGGTGGAACTCCTTGCCCCGCAGGGAAGTTCGTCGTGATCTCGCCCCTTCGAACACGCGTCGGTGATAGAGGAGTTCGACTCTTTCCGGACGCAGGGGACTCCGCTGGGGCGCGGGCGGTATTTGACTGCCTCTTGGCACGCACACTCCGGGCCGCAGCGGGTACACGCAGCGGTGCAGGCAACCGTTCACCCCCGCTCTAGGAGGAGTCATGCCGGGAATGATGACGAAGATCAAGGATTTCGTCCGGAGTCCGCAGGGCCGGCGCACCGTGGAGCAGGTTCGTCGCGCCTCCGCCGACCCGCGGCGCCGTGCCCAGGCGCAGAGTCTCCTGGGCAAGCTGCGCCGGCGGTGACGTGCCCGGCGGGCCTCGGCGGGTGAGACACCGGTCGGGGCGGCAAGCGGGGACGGACGCATATCCGTTCGCCTGATCCGGACCGCGCGTCCTACGCTCGGCCGCATGAGCAAGCCGCTTGTCGCCCTGCTGACCGGGGCGGGCATCTCCACGGACTCCGGCATTCCCGACTACCGCGGGCCGGGCGGCCTGTGGCGGCGCGACCCCGAGGCCGAGAAGCTCGTCACGTACGACTTCTACATGGGTGATCCCGAGATCCGGCGCCGGTCGTGGCGGATGCGCCGCGAGACCCACACGCTAGGGGCCCGGCCCAACGCGGCGCACCACGCGGTGGCCGCCCTGGAGCGCTCCGGCGTTCCCGTACGGGTGATCACCCAGAACGTGGACGGACTGCACCAGCTCGCGGGCCTCCCCGAGCGCAAGGTGCTCGAACTGCACGGTTCGGCGCGGTCGGTGGTGTGCACCGGCTGCCGTGCGCGCGCTCCGATGGAGGAGGCGCTGGCCCGGGTCGAGGCGGGTGAGGCCGATCCGCCGTGCCAGATCTGCGGGGGCATCCTGAAGTCGGCGACGGTGATGTTCGGCGAGCACCTGGATCCGGTGGTCCTCGGCGAGGCGGTGGCGATCACCAAGGCCTGCCAGGTGTTCATCGCGGTCGGCACCAGCCTCCAGGTCCACCCGGCCGCCGGACTGGCCGGGCTCGCCGTCGACCACGGCGCACGGCTGATCATCGTCAACGCCGAGCCGACACCGTATGACGACCGTGCCGATCGCCTCGTGCGCGAACCGATCGGCACGGCCCTTCCGGAACTGCTGCGGTCCGAGGAAGTGACGTAGGGGCACTGGGCCGGTTGCCCTCGTGCGGATGCGCCGAGGGGCTTGGCGCGGTCCACTGCCTGCGTGGAACGCGGCAGGGAAGGAACCGGTCTCGTGGCGGAACAGGGCAAGGTCGTGGTCATCACCGGGGCGTCGAGCGGTGTCGGGAGGGCCTGTGCCCTGCGGTTCGCCTCGCGGGGCTGGTCGGTGGTGCTCGCCGCGCGGCGGGCCGCCGAGTTGGCGGAGGTCGCCGCCGGGTGCCGGAAGCACCGGGGCGCGCGGGCCCTCGTCGTTCCCACGGACGTGACGGATCCGGAGGCGGTCGACCGGCTCGCCCGGCGGGCCGTCGCCGCGTACGGCCGGATCGACGTGTGGGTCAACAACGCGGCCGTGGCCGCCTTCGGCTCGCTCCAGGAGATTCCCCCGGAGGTCTTCCGGCGGGTCCTCGACGTCGACGTCCTGGGCTGTGTGCACGGCGCCCGCGCCGCGCTCGGCGTGATGTGCGGGCAGGGCGGCGGCACCCTGGTCAACGTCTCCTCGGTCGTCGGGGCCGGCGTCGTGCCGTACAACATCCCCTACGTCGTCTCGAAGGCGGCGGTGCGGGCGCTGGGCGGCAGTCTGCGCCAGGAGATGCGGCTGGCGGGGCAGCGCGGCGTCCACGTGTGCACGGTGCTGCCCGCGACCATGGACACGCCGTTCTTCGAGAGCGCCGCCAACTATTCGGGCCGCAAGGTGCTTCCCATGGCGCCCGTGTACACGGCCGAACGCGCGGCGCGGACGGTGTTCCGGCTGGCCCGCCGCCCGCGCCGGGAGGTGTACGTCGGTCCGGCCGGCCGACTGCTCGGGATCCAGGCGAAAGTGGCGCCCGCGCTCGTGGAGCGGCTCCTGGCACACCAGATGGACCGCTCCCACCTCTCGCGCGAGGAGAGCGCCGCACCCACGTCCGGCAATGTGCTGCGTCCGCTCCCCCGCCCCGGCTCGGTGGGCGGCGGGTGGCACGGACGCAGGCGTACGGCGGTACGGAGGCTCGGTACCGTGACCCTGGCCGCCGGGGTCGTTCTCGCGATGGGCCGACGCGCGTGCGGCGGACCCGGACGGAGGTAGCCGCCCGGGTCCGCCGCGCGCGGTGGGTCAGACGGCTGCCGGGAAGCGGTCCCAGACGCGGTGCTGACCGAGCAGCCCGGCCACTTGCTCCAGCGCCTCCACGCCGCCGCCGGCGAGGACGACACCCGGTGCCGTATCGGTGATGCCGGCCGCTCGGAGCGCCGCGTCCGCCCCGGCCCAGCCGCCGATCGCCTTGCCGTGGCGGAAGGCCTCGGCCGCCATCAGCAGGATGCGCGGGTCCACGGCGGTCCCGGTGCCCGACGGTTCACCGGCCTTGGCGTCCCTGGCTCCGTACGCGTCGGCCCCGGGCGCCGGGGCCCCGGCGATCAGGAGCGCGTCGAACTCGACGGACCGGGCGTTGGCGAACGTCCGCTGGACGGCGATCGGCTCCTTGCCCGCGTCCAGTTGGCCGCCGGTGGGGGCGACGATGAGCGGCACCATGCCCGCGTCGAGCACGGCGCGGCGCACCGAGCGCAGCCCGTCGAGGTCACTCTCCCCGTCCGTGACGATGCCGATGATCCGGCCCTCCACGGGCCAGGTCTTGCCGATCTGGGAGAGGGCGGGGCTGGGCTCCGGGTCGGCCAGGTTCTCGGTCGGCTGCGGCGCGGGCAGGCCGAGGCCGGTGGCGACCTGCCGGCACAGCTCGGTGTCGATGTTGGCGAGGACCTGGAGCGCCCGTTCCTTGATGGCCTGCTCGTAGCACTTGCTCAGCTCGAAGGTGTACGCGGCGATGATGTGCTCCTGCTCGACGGGCGTCATGGAGCGCCAGAAGAGCCGGGGCTGGCTGAAGTGGTCGGCGAAGGAGGCCGGGGCCTGCCGGACCTTCTGCGCGGCCGGCACCTCGACGGGCACCTCGACGAAGGCGCCGTTGTCCGCGCCCGCGAGGAAGGGGCAGCCGCCGTCGAGGGAGTTGGGCCGGTAGGGGGCGGTGCCGGCGTGGACGGCGGTCTGGTGCATGCCGTCGCGCAGCATGTCGTTGACCGGCGCGTGGGTGCGGTTGATGGGCAGCTGGCCGAAGTTGGGGCCGCCGAGCCGGCTGATCTGCGTGTCCAGGTACGAGAAGAGGCGGCCGGTGAGCAGCGGGTCGTCGGTGATGTCGATGCCCGGGACGAGGTGGCCGGGGTGGAAGGCGACCTGCTCGGTCTCGGCGAAGTAGTTGGTCGGGTTCGCGTTCAGGGTGAGCAGCCCGATCGGCTGTACGGGCGCGAGCTCCTCGGGAACGATGTTGGTGGGGTCGAGCAGGTCGATGCCCTGGAAGCTCTGCTCGGGGTTGTCGGGGAAGACCTGGATGCCCAGTTCCCACTGCGGGAAGGCGCCCGCCTCGATGGCGTCGGCGAGGTCGCGGCGGTGGAAGTCGGGGTCCATGCCATTGGTGATCTGGGCTTCTTCCCAGGTCAGGGAGTGCACGCCGAGCTTCGGCTTCCAGTGGAACTTGACGAGGGTGGTGGCGCCCTCGCTGTTCACGAGCCGGAAGGTGTGGACCCCGAAGCCCTCCATCATGCGGTAGGAGCGCGGGATGCCGCGGTCCGACATGTTCCACAGCGTGTGGTGGGCCGCTTCCGTGTGGAGGGTCACGAAGTCCCAGAACGTGTCGTGCGCGCTCTGGGCCTGCGGGATCTCCCGGTCGGGGTGCGGCTTGCCCGCGTGGATGATGTCGGGGAACTTGATGGCGTCCTGGATGAAGAAGACCGGGATGTTGTTGCCGACGAGGTCGAAGGTGCCTTCCTCGGTGTAGAACTTGGTGGCGAATCCCCGGGTGTCGCGGACCGTGTCCGAGGAGCCGCGGGAGCCGAGGACCGTGGAGAAGCGCACAAAGACGGGTGTCTCGGCGTCCTTGGCGAGGAACGCCGCCTTGGTGACGTTCGCCGCCGTCCCGTACCCCTTGAAGATGCCGTGGGCCGCCGCTCCGCGGGCGTGGACCACGCGCTCGGGGATGCGCTCGTGGTCGAAGTGCGTGATCTTCTCGCGCAGGTGGTGGTCCTGGAGCAGGACCGGCCCGCGGGCGCCGGCCTTGAGCGAGTGGTCCGTCTCGTACAGGCGGGCGCCCTGCGCCGTGGTCAGGTAGGCGCCGCTCTGGGCGCGCGCGGAGGCGGGGGCGCCGGTGGGCTTGCCCGTCGGGGAGACCGCTTCCGGGCTCTCCTGGTCGGGCTTGGGCGGCAGGGGTTCGTGCGGCTCGGTGGGCTCGGCGACCGTCGGGGGCTGGGGGGCCGGGGCTCCGGGGATGTCGTTGCGGTGCTCGTCGCTCATGGTCGCTCCAGAAGTGAGGGAGGGGGGTGTCACAGCCATGGCCTCGGCGGGGCCCGCCCAAACAGGACGTTCGCCCGTCCAGCCGTGCCCCTGCGGCGAAAGCCGCCCAGGGGCACAGGCGCCGTGTCCGACGGGTCGCCCGTTGTGGGGAAGAGGCCGCGGGACGAGAGGGGCGATGGACGGCGGCACGGTCGGGTGCCGCCTGCTGCGCCTGCCGCCCCGTGTTCCCGAGGTCCACGGGGCGAAACGGAATACCTGGGGCGGGCGGAGCGCGCCCGGCTCAGGCGGCCAGGCTGGAGTCGTCCTGGGAGGCCACTCCGGCGAGCTGGGCCCTGGCCGCCGCGATGGCCGCGTCGAGCGTGCGCGTGCCGGTGGAGACGCAGAGGGTGTAGGTGACGTCGTCGAGCTGTCGGCGGACTTCGGCGGAGTCCTCCTTCGCCTGGAGCTCTCTCAGCGTCGCGTGGTTCTCGAGCAGGGCGTGCACGAAGGAGGGGTGGGGCCTGAGCACGGGGTGGTCCTTCCGTCCGATGCGAGGAATCGCGGTTCTGGTGCGGGAAGCGCCGTTCGGCTGTCCCCTTGTGCCCCTGGGGGCGGGCGGTATTCACACAATTTCGGGCGGGCTCGTGAGATGTCCTTTACCGCCCTGCTCCGGGGTGGGGCCATAGGGGGCAATGGCGGGCACCGCGAGCGACGCGGGTGTTTTCGATGTCGCTCGCAGGGCAACCGGTAGGAACAGCAATACGGCGCTCAGCGATTAGCCAGTCGCCGGTGAACAGACCATGGAGGCCCTGACATGCTGAAGGCCATCGCAGACATCTTCCGTGCCATCGGCGGAGCCATCGCCACGGTGGTCACGCTCCCGTTCCGTGCCGTCGCGCGGCTCTTCGGCGGCGCTTCCAACACCGCTCACGGTCGCCACTGACGGCAGGGCCGCATCCAGGTCACAGCGCCGACTTCCGCACCGTCGCCACGCTTGCGCGACGAGGTCGTCCCGCGACTGTCGCGGAGGACTCATCAGGCGCATACTTGGAAATAATTCAGAGGGTCGGAGGATCCAATGATCGCACTCGGCGTCATCCTGCTCGTTATCGGTCTGGTGACCGGTATATCCATTCTGTGGACCATCGGTCTCATCCTGGTCGTCATCGGTGCCGCCCTGTGGGTGCTCGGCTCCGTCGGCCACGCCGTCGGCGGTCGGCGACACTACTGGTAGTGGCAACCCGGTACCTTCTGTGACCGCGGGCCGGTGGCTCTGAACCACCGGCCCGCGGCGAGGCCGTCCCCACGCCGCTCCCCCAGCCGGCGAACCGTTCCCCGAACGGATCGCCGGCTCTGTCATGTTCTGGCGCAGCCACTGCGGACAGGTCGAGGCGACCACTCCTGCGGACAGGGCGAGGCGACCACCTGAGAGGCCCACGCCAAACCCCCACGCATCGTAGCGGCCCTGACCCCCCGTCACATCTCACACGCCCGCCGTTCGCGTTTTTCCTGTGCCTTCAACTCCCCTACGCGGGACAGGCGTTGCAGCGACAGCGGTGCGCAGGGATGAGCGCGACAGTCGCCTCGTACGCCGCTCCCCTCAACTGCCCTCCGCTCCCGGCCACTTGCGGGCAGGCGGCGGCGCGTATCGGCTCATGTACAGCGACGAGAACAGGACTGAAGCGCTTCTCCGGCGACCAGTTGTTGCGAACTAAACAGACATAACTGACGTATTGCCCTAAACTGGGCCGAGGGTGGGCGTCACCGGACATGGTGACGACGTAATCAATTGAGGAGGCAACATGCTTGCTCAGCAAACACCACTTCTCGTCACTCCTACGGATGCCCCGGCGCTCGGCACGACCATGGTTGAGCCCGAGGCGATGGTGAGCGACGCGCCGATCTACACGCCGCAGGCCGCAGGTGTGCTCCTGCTGCTGGCGCTTCTCTCCCCCGCGGAGCCGAAGGAGCCGAAGGGCAAGTGAGTCCCGATCAGTCGCAGACCGCGTATGCGACGTCCGCGGCTGACCTGGCTCTTCGTGTCCTTGATGCCCTCCGGGGCATTGAGGGCACGGCCATGGTCGCCCAGCACGTCGAACGCGCCGACGACCCCAAGGCAGCCCTCGCCGGGCTCCGCGTGCTCGGCGCCGACCTCTTCGCCCCGTACGTTCTGGGCAACGCGGTGTTCCACCCGCAGGACGCGGCAGCCGTCACCCAGTCGTTCGCCGTCTTCCCGGCAGCGGTGACCACGCCTCCCGCTCCCCCGCAAGGGGCTCCGGAACCTTGGCTCGTCGCCTGGCGGGACTGGGCCACCGCCACACTCCTGACCCGCTTCACCGACCCACCCGGCGCGGCCGAACCCGTCGGTGCCGGTACGGGCCCGGGCGCCGGGCCCCTCGCCCCACGGCCCTCGGGAGCCCCTGACCTCGACCGCCCAGGGCCCGCCACCGGCTGGCAGCACTGGTCCGTCCGCATGGGCCAGCTCTCCCCCCTCGCCCTGCCGGGGCTCGGCGGCCCCGTGCACGACGCCGCCCGCGCCGCCCCGCTCGCCCTCGCGCGCGGCGCCACCCGCTCTGTGCTGCGCCGTGACTTCCCCACCGCCGCCCGCATCGCGCGCTGGCTCGCCCTGCTGGGCGCGGAGGGCGTGTCCCTGCCCCTCGACCCCGCTCCCCTGGTCGCGCACCTGCGCCTGCTCGGCGGCGGACCGCGCCTCGCGCTCGACGTGGCGATCTCGGGGCGACTGCTCGCACTGGAGGATCCGTGACGGCGTCCGTGACCCAGACCGCGCACCAGGTGAGCGCCCAGGCCCTGAGCTGGCTGTACACCCACCGCGAGCGTGGCGCGCTGCCCACCGACACCACCGCCGACCTCGGTGACCCCGACAGCGTCTACAAACCCCTCGGCGAGACCGCGCTCGCCGCCTCCCTCGTGCTGCGCGAGTCGGCCGCCGGAAGCGCCGAACTGGCCATGGCACGAGAGCTGCTGAGCTTCAGCTGGAGCCAGTTCGGCGACGGCGACATGCTGTACGAGCGGTTGCTGCGGTTCTCGCTGCTGACCGACCCCCTGGAGGCGTACGCCCCGTTCGCCCGCTGCGGCCTGCGCCACGAAGCCCTCGACCGGCTGCTCGCCCACACCACTTCCCTGCGCTCGGTCCGGGCCGCCGAGCTGATGCCCAACCGCAGACTGGCCGTCGCGAACGCGGCTCGCGTCATCGGCCTCGACCCGCGGGGCGGCTCGTACGACTGGCCGGCGCTGACCCGTGCCACCTGGCTGGGCGGCACGCCCGAGCCCTGGCTGATCGACTGGATGACCGGCTACTGCGTCACCCACACCGTCTTCCATCTCACCGACTGGGGCGGCGCGCCGGCCGGGCTGCCCGACGACCTCGCCGCGTACGTCGGCACCTGGCTGCCCGTGTGGATCGACATCTGGGCCGAGATCGAGCAGTGGGACCTGATGGCCGAGCTGATGATCGTCGGGTGCTGCCTCAAGGAGCCCTACTGCGAGCCCGCCGACTGGGAGCGGCTCGCGCGGGTCCAGCATGCCGACGGCCTCGTGCCCCGCGACGGCGGGCCGGTCACCGATGACCCGGACCGGCGGTTCGCCGACCACCAGCACACCGCCGTGGTGGCCGCGGTCGCCGGCAGCCTCGCGGTCTCCCGCACCCTGGGAGGGACGGCGGCGCCGCGGTGAGGCCGGCCGTGTCCCCGTCCGCCGAGAGTGGCGAGCGCCCCGTGGCCGCCGCCACTCCCCCGTGGGCCGCCGACCTGCTCGCCGAACTGCGCGACGCCGCCCCGGGCGCGAGCGCCGTGGTGCTGGCCGTCCGGCGCGGCGAGGAACGCGCGCTCCTCGCCACCGGCGACAGCGCGCTGCGCGGTGGAGCGCCGGCTGGCCCCGACACCCGGTTCGAGATCGGTTCGCTCACCAAGACGTTCACCGCCCTGCTCCTGGCCGAGATGGTCGCGCGCGGCGAGGTCGCCCACGACGACCCCATCTCCCGCTTCCTGCCCCGTGGCGCGGCGCCCCACCTGCGGGGCTCCCCCATCACCCTGCTGCACCTGGCGACCCACACCTCGGGGCTGCCGCGGCTTCCCCCCGGCTTCCTGCGCGCCGCCGCGCCCGCCTGGTTCAGCAATCCGTACGCCGGCTACTCCCCCGAAACGCTGCGTCACGCCCTCGCCCGCACGCGGCCGCACGCCGCACCCGGCATCCGTGTGCGGTACTCCAACTTCGGCGTCGGCCTGCTCGGCGACCTGCTGGCCCGCGCCGCCCACGGGCCCGGCGGCTCCTATGCCCCGCTGCTCGCCGCCCGGGTGCTGGACCCGCTCGGCCTGACCCGTACCAGCTGCCTGACCGATCAGCCGCAGGCCACCGGGTACTGGCACGGCAGGGCGCGCCCCGCCTGGCAGATGGGCGCCATGCCGGGTGCCGGGGCCTGCCGCTCCAGCGCCCGCGACCTGCTCACCCTCCTCGACGGCCTCCTCGACCCCGGCACCGTGCCCCCGGGCGTCCCCCGCACGCTGCGGGCCGCGCTCGCCGACGTCACGGTGCCCCGCGTCGCCCTGCCGCGCACCGGAAGACGTATCGCCCTGGTGTGGAACGTCCGGCCCCGGGCCGACCGGGACCTCTACCACCACTCCGGAGGCACCAGGGGCTTCACCGCCTTCGCCGGTTTCTGCCCGCAGCGTCGCGTCTGCCTCGCCGCGCTGGCCAATACGAACCCGGCCCTGACCGGCGGCTTCATCCAGCGGGCCTACACGGGCCTGTGGACGCTCGCCCGGCCCGAAGAGTGATCCGGCGTTCCGGGGGCGGACTGCGGGATGAAATCATCGGAGGATGTCTGACTTGATCATTGCCGCCTGTGACGGCGCGGCGAAGAAGAATCCCGGGCCCGCGGCCTGGGCCTGGGTGGTCGCCGACGCCGACGGCACCCCGCGTCGCTGGGAGGCGGGGCCGCTCGGTCACTCCACCAACAACGTGGCGGAGCTGACCGCGCTGGCGGAACTGCTCGAGGCCACCGACCCGGCCGTGCCGCTCGAAGTGCGGATGGACAGTCAGTACGCGATGAACGCGGTCACCAAGTGGATCGCCTCCTGGAAACGCAACGGCTGGCTGACCGCGGCGAAGAAGCCGGTCGCCAACAAGGAACTCGTCGTACGCATCGACGCCCTGCTGCAGGGCCGTGACGTGACGTTCCGGCACGTGGCCGCCCACCGCGTGGACGGTGACCACCTGAACGCGATCGCGGACGTGGCGGCCAGCGACGTCGCCACCAGCCAGCAGCCCGCGGGCACCGCCCACGGCGCGCCGGAGATCCCCGAACCGCGCGCCGAGCGCATGACCGCCTCCCCCGCGGGCGGCGCCCCCAAGAAGACCGCCGCGCGTACGAAGAAGACGGGCACGGGCGGCCCGGTCATCAAGGCGAAGTTCCCCGGCCGCTGCCACTGCCAGAAGCCGTACGCCGCCGGCGAGAAGATCGCGAAGAATCCGCACGGCTGGGGCCACGTGGAGTGCCGGGATGCCGGCGACTGACACCCTCGACGCCATTGCAACGGTTCGGCAACCGCCGCATCCGAGGCGTCAGGGACGCATTAAACCTGCCGCTTTGCGGGCAGGTGTTCCCCTCGGACAGCCATCACACAGGAGTAGCCGGAGGAAGGAGGCTCATGCGGACGCAGCAGATGCGGCTCGATGACGGGCCGCCTGGGACGGCCACCTTCGACAAGGAGCCCCAAGCGGTCACCGACGCACGGGACCACACGCGCGGGTTCCTCGCCGGGCTGGCTCCTGCCGTGGGTGAGCAGACCGCCGCGAGCATCGAACTCGTGGTCTCCGAGCTCATCACGAACGTCGTGCGGCATGCCCGCGGAGCCCTGTGTTCGCTGCGGCTCCAGGAGCGGCCCGACACCATAACGATCACCGTGTCCGACGCGGACCCCCGACCGCCCCAGGAGCGGACCCCCGACCTCGCGGGCGGAACCGGCGGATTCGGCTGGCCCATGGTGCGCAATCTCGCCCGGACCGTGGATGTCACCCTCGGCCCGACCGGCAAGACCATCTGCGCCGAGCTGGCGAGGTAACGCCGGCGGGGCCGACCCACCGGGGGCCCCGCGACGTGCGGGCGTGCTCGGGACTCTCCGTCGCCGCCTTCCCCGGGCGACCGGGGGGTGGCATGCATGAGCGGCCGCTGCCCTGTCCCACGAAGGCGCGGCCGCTCAGCTTGCAGGAGGCGCCGTCCACTGAACTGACCATGCGACGGCGCCGTCAGGTTGTCACCCCTGCACGGGTCGCCTGCCCGCCGCGTGGGCGCTCACACCTGACGTCGAGGACTTTCCCGTGCGTTCCTCGCAGGCGGCGCGGGCTCCGGCGGGCTCGCCGTTCCCTCCGATGGCGGAATCGTGCGGCGTATCGCCGACGTGGACGCATCCTCGCCCTCGCCCGGCCGTTTGAGAAGGCATGAGCAACCAGAAGCGAACCATCACCGTACTGACCCTTGCCGCCGCCGCCCTCGCCATGGCGGGGCAGGCCGACGCCTCCTCGTCCGCCGTCCATGACGCGCCCGTGAAGAACAACAACGTGGGCAAGGTCGTCGCCGACACGCTGGCCGACCCCTCCGGCACCACGCAGGAGGTCATGAAGGGCACGAAGACCGGTCTGAGCACCGCCAAGACGGGCCTGGACATCGCCCACCGCGGCATGCTGGCGGCCGGCGGAAAGTAGGGCCTCCCGGCGAGGGGCCGCAGCGGAGCGGGCCACGAGCGCCCTTCATGGCACCCCGGTGCCATGAAGGGCGAAGGGTCACACGCGGTCGGCCGCGATCAGGACGTACTGGAACGAGCCGTCCCTGTACGACTCGATGAACGCTTCCTCGATGCCGGTGACCAGGGAGGACGTGGCCCGCAGCTCCCAGTAGGGCAGGGTGTCGCGGGTCAGGTCGATGACGGCCTGCGGCACCAGGCGGTTGTCGGCCATCGCGCGCAGGTACTCGCGGCGGGAGTGGATGTTGCACTCGAAGTGGGCGTTGATCTGCGAGACCCACTTCGACGGCTGACCGTAGCGGGGGTTCCAGCAGCCGGTGATCGTCACATAGCGCCCGCCGACCTTGAGGACCCGGGAGTGCTCGGCGAAGAGGTCGTCCAGGTCGACGTACATGGTCGATTCGTTGTTCCAGGACGCGGTGATGCTGCCCTTGTCGAAGGGGGTGTCGAGCATGTTGCAGACGCGGGCGCGGACATGGCTCTCGATGCCGAGTTCCTTCGCGCGCCTGTTGCCGAAGTCGGCCTGCGTGGAGGAGAGGGTGACGCCCTCGACCGTGCAGCCGTAGCGCTGGTGGGCCATGACGCTCGTACCGCCGCGGCCGCAGCCGGCGTCCAGGAGGGTGTCGGCGGGGGTGATCGGACCGAGGTGGTCCAGAAGGACCTCGGCCTGCGCCGACTCCAGCCGGTGCAGCTCGGCCACCAGTTTCTGCTGATACGCGCTGTCCTCGGGATCCCCGAGGGCGGCGTGGTCGACCGCGCCGATGCCGTAGTGGTGGTGGTAGAGCCCGTCGACATCACCGAGGCGCAGGTTCACGGGCCTGGCCTCGTTGTTCCAGTAGCGGGCGATGTCCCCCTGGTAGGGCGTCGCCGGGCCCGGGATGAACGTGGAGGAGGCGTCGGCGGAGGTCAGCTCGGTAGTCACTGAAGAGTCCATTTCTCACCAGAAATCGGGCAGGCTGTAGCGGTAGGTGTTGGTCTGGTGCCAGTAGTGGTTGCCATCGACCCAGGCGGCCACGCCCCTGAGGAAGCGGAGCACCGCGGGGACGGGGCAGGCGGCGGCCAGCTCGGCGGCGGCGGCCTCGAAGCCGCGCATCAGGTCGTTGTGGACCTCGACGGCCTTCAGGTACGCGTCGCGTTCGGAGAGCTTCTCGCGTTCGGCGAGCACGACCGGCAGGTTGAGGTGCCGTCCGGGGGCGGCGAGCTCCTTCGTGTACGAGTACAGGTCGTTGACGATGGTGGTCGCGTTACCGCCGAGCGCGATGACGCGCTGCATGTCGGGCCGCGCGTGCAGGTCGGCGGGGAGTTCGTAGCCGCCGACGGTGTCGGTGATGGTCGGGCAGGGGCGGAAGTTGTTGAACTGGCGCATCGCCAGGTACTCCCACACCTCGGGCGTGTGGTCCGTCTGGGCCCAGGCGGCCTCGGCTAGATACCCCATGTGGAGGCGGGCCATGTCATGCCGGTAGCGGTCCGTCTGGGAGGGGGTGGAGGACCGGACGAAGTACTCCATGGCACTGCGGTACGCCCGTCGGGGCGCGTCGGCGCCGAGCGATTCCACCCACCCGGGAGCGTATTCCGGAGTGGTGTGCAGGGGGTCGAGGGCGGTGTGCGCGAGGAGGAGACGGCCGCCGAGGCCGATCGGCGAGCCGCCGTGGTCCTCGCAGTAGCAGTCGTCGACGGCGTTCTCCGCGATCATCAGCCGCGTGGCGAGCATCAGGTGGTCCACCGTCGGGGCGTCTGGGTGGCAGGCCACCATGTAGCGCCCCACGGAGAAGCCGTCGAACTCGCCCTCCCAGTCGTCGGGGAACAGCTGGACCTCGTCCACGGCCCAGTCCTTGACGCGGCGGCTGACCTCGGCGACGCGTACGGGGTCGGGTTCGGGGACGGCATGGAAGTAGAGGCCGGGAATCGGCCGGCCCTCGCTCTGCTCGCCGGTGGCCTCGGCCGTGTGCCGCGCGAGCGCGTCCGGGCCCGCGTCGCGCGGGGCCAGCGAGAGGCCTGCCGTCCCGAGGCCGCTGGGACCGCGCAGGATCCGCTCGACCACGGGGTCCACCGGGGCGGCGACGGCGGCCGGGCCGGGCCCGGCCGGCACGGACACCAGCGGCCGGCCGCCCGTCGGCAGGGCGAACGGCGCCGGCGGCGCGGGCATCTGGGCGGGGAGGCTCGACTGCGGAGGGGAGAGATCGGGATCGGGCATCCGTAGCTCCTTGTGCGGTGGGGGCCCGTCCCAGATCCGGGGGCGGGCGTGCCGTGCCGGGCGGGCCCGGCACGATCCGGAAGAGAGGCCCTAGTCGCGCCTGCGGGCGATCTGGACGTTCTCCAGCACGCCGAGCGCGTCGGGCACGAGGACGGCGGCGGAGTAGTACGTGGTGACCAGGTACGACATGATCGCCTGCTCGCTGATGCCCATGAAGCGGACGGAGAGGCCGGGCTCGTACTCCTCGGGCAGACCGGTCTGGCGCAGGCCGATGACGCCCTGGTTCTCCTCGCCGGTACGCATGGCGATGATGGAGCTGGTCTGCTCCTTGCTGATCGGGATCTTGTTGCAGGGCAGGATCGGGACCCCACGCCAGGCCGGGACCTGCTGGCCGCCGAGGTCGACATGGTCCGGGTACAGACCGCAGGCGTTGAACTCGCGGCCGATCGCGGCGATCGTGCGCGGATGGGCGAGGAAGAGCTTCGTGCCGCGGCGGCGGCAGAGCAGCTCGTCCATGTCGTCCGGGGTGGGCGGCCCGGAGTGGGGCTGGATCCGCTGCTTGAAGTCGGCGTTGTGGAGCAGACCGAACTCCCGGTTGTTGATGAGCTCGTGCTCCTGGCGTTCGCGCAACGCCTCGATGGTGAGCCGGAGTTGCTCCTCCGTCTGGTTCATCGGCCCGTTGTAGAGGTCCGCGACCCTGGTGTGCACCCGCAGGACGGTCTGGGCGACGGAGAGTTCGTACTCGCGCGGGTTGACCTCGTAGTCCACGAAGGCGCCGGGCAGCACGGCCTCGCCGACATGACCGGCCGACATGGCGATCTCGGCCTCGCCGTGGCGGTTCTGGCGCTGGTTCGGCAGGGCGCTGAAGGCCTCGATGTGGGCCTGGAGCTCCGGCGAGGACGCCTGGATCGCGGCGAAGTCGGCGCGGGAGAGGGTGAGCAGGGTGCCGGAGGTCTCGGCGGTGGCGGTGTAGTCCCAGGTGGCGTCGGCGTCCAGGAGCGCGTTCTCGCCGAAGCGGTCGCCGTCGGCGAGGACCGCGACGGTGATGTCGTCGCCGTACGGCCCCTCGGAGGTCTGGCCGACGCGGCCGTGCGCGATCAGATGGATCTCCCCGGCGGCGGTGCCGCGGTGGACGAGGACCTCGCCCGGGGAGAAGTCGCGCTGCACGCAGCGGCCGGCGAGGGCGGCGAGGACCTCTTCGTCCTCGAAGCCGCGCAGCAGGGCGAGTTCGCCGAGTTCGCGCGGGATGACGTGGACGCGGGCACCGTCCTGGACGAACTCGACCCGCCCGTCGCCGACGGTGTACTTGAGCCTGCGGTTGACCCGGTACGTGCCACCCTTGGTCTCCACCCAGGGGAGCGTCCGCAGCAGCCAGCGGGAGGTGATCTCCTGCATCTGCGGGGCGGACTTGGTCGTACTGGCGAGCTTGCGGGCCGCCTCGGTGCTGAGGGACTGCCGCGGGGGCGCCGCCTGGGCGTTCGGCCGGGCTTCGGGACTGGTGTCGACGGTCATCGGGGCGAGCTCACCTTCGGGGGGTAGCGGACGGCGCACGTCGGTGCCGAGCGGCCGAGGAGGAGGAAAGAGGAGGCTGCCGGATGCCGTCCAGGTCATGGAGCGGTCCCGGCCCAGGTCATGGAGCAGTCTCGGCCTGCGCACCGGCCTCGCACAGCCCGCGCGGGGCCGGTTACCCCGATGTGGTGATCATGTTCGAGACGTCGTTCGCACCGTCCGCCGCCGAAGGGGCGGCGGACGGCGGGCGCTGCACGTCGGGGCGGGGCGGCGGCCAAGGGCCGTTGTCAGTGCCTCCCCATAGAGTGAAATCACTCGGAAAGCCTCGGCGAAGGGGGAGCGTCAGCATGTCTGCCAACAGGATTCAACACAAGGTGAATCACGTCGCGCTGGTAGTGGACTGTTCCGGTTCCATGCGTCCGCATCAGGATCAACTCGTGCGGGTCGTGGACGAGTTCGTCGCGGGATTGAAGGCCGAATCGGACAGCCTCGGCCACGAGACACGTATCAGCCTCTACTCCTTCGACCACCGGGTGGAGAATTTGGTGTGGGACATGGACGTGAAGCATCTGCCGTCCATGCGGGGCCTGTACCGGGTCAACAACGGGGCGACGGCCCTGATCGAGGCCTCCCTGAAATCCCTGGACGACCTGGGCCACATCTGGGAGGAGTACGGGGAGCACAGTTTCCTGCAGATCGTGGTGACGGACGGCGAGGAGAACGCCTCGGGCGGCGACCGGCGGCACGACGGCGACATGGCCATCCTCGGCCCCTGGCTCGACAGGATCGCGGCGAAGATGGGCGGCCTGCCCGAGCACTGGACCTCCGCGATCCTCGTGCCGAACTCCCTGGCCAAGCGGACAGCGCAGAACTACGGCTTCCCGGCCGGCAACATCGCGATCTGGGACGCGGACTCCCAGGAAGGCGTCGAGGAGGCGATCGGCACCGTGCGCGCCGCCGCCACCAGTTTCCTCCGGGCCCGCGAACAGGGTGTGCGGGGCACGAAGAATCTGTTCGCCGTCGGCCAGGACATATCCATCGACGACGTGCGGGCGAATCTCGAACCCATTCCGGCGAACATGTACCGGCTGCTGAAGGTCGACAAGGAGGTCGAGATCCGCCCCTTCGTCGATTCACATCCGGGGGTGACCTATGAACGCGGCTCCTGTTACTACCAGTTGGGTGCGCGGGCACAGGTCCAGCCGAACAAGGAAGTCATCGTGGTGGAAAAGGAAACCGACCGCGCCTATACCGGTGACGCCGCGCGCAGCCTTCTGTTCGGGTCGGGTATCCAGGGGACCGTCTCGGTGAAGGCGGGCAACAATCCCAAGCTGGAGGTCTATGTGCAGAGCCGTTCGGTGAACAGGAAACTCAAGCCGCACACGCGTCTGCTCATCATGCTGTGAGGCGCCGCCGCTGAGAGGTGCTGCCGCCATGACGCGGACCGGGGCCCACACCTCGCGGTGCGGGCCCCGGTCCGTGGTGCGCGACGGGCGGTCAGAGACCGAACTCCTGCGGGGAGACTCCGAGGGCCGCGCACGCCTCGCGCAGGACCTGCTCCTCGGCCGGGGCGATGTACCCGTCCGCGCCGGCGACGACGAAGCCGGTCTGGACGACGGCCTTGGCCTCCATCGGCTTCTTCGCCGCCTTGGCGATCTCCTGCATGGCCGCCGTCCTGCCCTGCTGGAAGTCGAACGTCAGCTGGTCGACGTGCTTGTTGAAGCGCTGGCGCAGCTGCTCCGGCGGGAAGTTCCGCAGGACGTCGTTCTGCAGGATCAGCGACTCCACGTGCTGGCGCTCGGCCGGGTCGACGGACCCGTCGGCCGCGGCGACCAGGGCACACATGGCCATGCTGGCGTCGCGGTAGGCACCGCTCTTCAGCTCCGTCTTGAGGGAGGCCAGCTGGGACTTGAGCACGCCGACGAGCTGCGCCTTCGATCCCCCGCCGGACGCCGACCCGGGCCGTCCGTGGCCGCTGGAGCCCCGCGTCCCCTGCGCCTGCTGCTGCAGACCCTTGGCCTGGTCCTTGAGCCGGTCCCACATCGCCATCCGTGCCACCTCGGTTACGCGTTCGCCTGGCCGCGCGTGTTCCGCGCGTCCCCTTGGCAACGACCTCGGGTACCTCGAAGTTCCACCTCGGGCGGTGGGTCCGGGCGGGTCAGACCGAGCCCAGGTCGGAGGAGTACCAGTGTTCGGGCCGCAGGTAGTAGACGGCCTGTTCGCCGTGGTCCCGGGACGCGAACTCGACGTACTCCTCCACCTTGTCCGCGGCGAGGTAGCGGGCGCTGATCTCGCGCAGTTTCTCGAGGGTGGCGTCCTCGCTGCGGACCACGGGGCCCTCGACGGAGACGTAGCGGACGGTCGGCTCCAGGCGGTCGACCATCAGCGAGAAGCGTCCCGCGGCCTCGATCAGCCGGCCCTTCTTGGAGTGGCGTCCGGTCATCACCCACAGCTCGCCGCCGGGGGTGTACTGGTACCAGATCGGGAGGGTGAGCGGGGCGCGCCCGTCCTGCGCGGCCACCGCCAGCGCTCCGATGTGGGGTTCGGCCAGGAACTGTTCACGCTCTTCGACGCTGAGGGGCATGGGGTCTCCTTCGGCGGTACGGCCAGGGGCTCTCGACATGGTCCTCAACTCCACCGCCCGGGACACGTATTCCGCGTGCCCCGTCGTGTCGAGGGCCCGCGGTTATGCTCCCGAGGCATGACCATCGAGCTGCGCCACCTGCGCGCGTTCCTCGCCATCGCCGAGGAGGGGAACGTCACCCGGGCCGCCGCCCGCCTCCATCTGAGCCAGCCCGCGCTCTCCCGGACCCTGCGCCAGCTGGAGGACCACCTCGGGGCCCGCCTCGTGGACCGCTCCACGCACCATCTGGAACTGACCGCGCGGGGCCGCACGTTCCGTGACAAGGCCGCCGTGGCGCTCTCCGCCGTCGAGACCGCCCTCGACCCCCGCGGATCGAGCACGTGGCCCCTCAAGCTCGGGCACACCTGGGCGGCGCTCGGCGACCACACCGTCGCCTTGCTGCGCCGCTGGGACGAGACCCGGCCCGGCGTCCCGCTGGAGCTGCTGCGCGTCGACGACCGCACGGCGGGCCTCACGCGGGGCAAGGTCGACGCGGCCCTGCTGCGGGGGCCGATCACCGCGCCCGGACTGCGTTCGGAGCTGCTGCTGAGCGAGGAGCGGGTGGCGGTCATGCCGGCGGACAGTGCGCTGGCCGCCCTCCCCCGGGTCACCCTGGCGGACCTCGCCGCCCACCCGATCGCCCTGAACAGCGTCTCCGGCACCACGACGCCGGAGCTGTGGCCGCCCTCGGCCCGGCCGGTGGCGACCGTCGAGGTCGGCAACACCGACGAGTGGCTCATGGCCATCGCCGCCGGGCGCGCCATCGGGGTCTCCACGTCGGCGACCCCGAGCCAGCACGCGCACCCCTCGTTGGTCCACCGCCCCCTCGTCGACGCGCCGCCCGTCCCGCTCGTGCTGGCCTGGCGCGATGGGCCGGGGCAGCATCCGGCGATCGGGGACCTGTTGGCCGTCGTACGCGAGATCATCGCGACGGACGGCGCGTGAACGCGATCCGTACTCCCTCCGACGGCGTAGTGGGCGCGGCCCGATGAGCGGACCGCGGCCGGGAGCGTGCGCGGGCCGACGCGGCCGTGCGGCACCCGATCCCGGGGAGTCCCGGCGTGCCGGGACGTGTGTTCTGACTCAGGCTGGACAAGCGGTCACCGCATGGACCATGTGCGACGAGGGAGCAGAGCCTCATGGGAACCGAAGTGTTCCGGTCGGAAGTGCGCCTGACGGTCAACGGCGAGTCCCGCCGCCTCACCGTCGACCACCGCTCGACGCTGCTGGACGTCCTGCGCGAGCGGCTGGACCTGACCGGCGCCAAGAAGGGCTGCGACCACGGCCAGTGCGGTGCCTGCACCGTCCTCGTCGACGGGCGCCGCGCGAACAGCTGCCTGCTGCTCGCCGTCGCCCACGAGGGGCGTGACATCACGACCGTCGAGGGCCTGCGCTCCCCCGACGGCGAGGGAACGCACCCCCTGCAGCGGGCCTTCGTGGAGCGCGACGCCTTCCAGTGCGGGTACTGCACGCCGGGGCAGCTCTGCTCGGCCGTCGGCGCCATCGCCGAGGCCGACGCCGGTCACCCCTCGCACGTCACGGACCCCGCCCTGGAGCCCGGTTCGCCCGTCCAGCTGACCCGGGACGAGATCCGGGAGCGGCTGAGCGGCAACCTGTGCCGGTGCGGCGCCTATCCGCACATCGTCGAGGCAGTGGAGGACGTGGCCCGGTGAAGTCCTTCATGTACGTACGCGCCCACAGCGTCGAAGAGGCGACCGCGGCCCACGCGGGCCGCCCCGAATCCCGCTATCTGGGCGGCGGCACCAATCTCGTCGACCTGATGAAGCTGGGCGTGGAGCGGCCTCGGACGCTGGTCGACGTCAGCGCGCTGCCCCTGGACGCGGTCGAGGAACTGCCCGACGGCTCCCTGCGCGTCGGGGCGACGGTGCGCAACAGCGACCTGGCCGCCCATCCCCTGGTGCGCGCCCGCTACCCGGTGCTGTCCCAGGCACTGCTCGCGGGCGCGTCCGGCCAGCTGCGCAACATGGCCACGACCGGCGGCAACCTGCTCCAGCGCACCCGCTGCCCCTACTTCCAGGATCTCGGCAAGCCGTGCAACAAGCGGGAGCCGGGCAGTGGCTGCGCGGCGCGGGACGGCGTCCACCGCGACCACGCGGTCCTCGGCCACTCCTCGCAGTGCATCGCCACGCACCCCTCCGACATGGCGGTGGCGCTGGCCGCGCTGGACGCCGAGGTGGAGCTGTACGGCGCGGGCGGCCGGCGGGCCGTGCCCGCCGCCGAGTTCCACCGGCTGCCCGGTGTGCGTCCCGACGTGGAGACGGAGCTGAGGCACGGTGAGCTGATCACCGGTGTGCTGATCCCGCCCGCGACCGCGGGGCTGCCCGCCGCCTACCGCAAGGCCCGTGACCGCGCCTCGTACGCCTTCGCGCTCGCCTCCGTGGCCGTCGTCCTGGACGTCGAGGACTCCGTCGTACGCGAGGTGCGGATCGCGTTCGGGGGCCTCGCGCACCGGCCCTGGCGTGCGCGGCGCGCCGAGCGGGAGCTGGTGGGCGGGCCGCCGGCCGAGGAAGCGTTCCGGCGGGCCGTCGACGCCGAGCTGGCCGACGCCGAGCCGCTGCGGGACAACGCCTTCAAGGTGCCCCTGGCCCGCAACCTCGCGTGCGACGTCCTGCGGCGCCTGGCCGGCGCGTCCCTCGTTTCCTGACCTCGGCCCCGCTCATCCCCCGCCCTCCAGGGAGAACACCCCATGCCGGACACCAGCAGCGCTCTCGGGGCGCCCACCGAGCGCAGGGAAGGCCCCGCCAAGGTGACCGGGACCGCCCGGTACGCCGCCGAGCACACGCCCGACGGCTGCGCCTACGCCTGGCCGGTGCCGGCCACGGTGGCGCGCGGCAAGGTCACCGTCGTCGACGACACGGCCGCCCTCGCGCTGCCCGGGGTCATCGACGTGCTGAGCCATCTGAACGCGCCCCGCCTGGTCGAGCCGGACGACGCGACGCTCGCGGTGCTGCAGAACGACCGTGTGCCGCACCGCGGCTGGTACGTCGCGCTCGTCGTCGCCGAGACGCTGGAGGCGGCCCGCGAGGGCGCCGCCGCCGTCCGGGTCGGCTACGCCGAGGAGCCGCACGAGGTCACCCTGAGCGCGCGGCACCCCGACGCCTATGTCCCCGAGGACACCGACGGCACCTCGGGGGAGCATGTGCGCGGGGACGCCGACGGCGCGTTCGACGCCGCCCGGGTGCGCGTCGACGCCGTCTACCGCGTACCGCCGCTGCACAACCACCCCATGGAGCCGCACGCGGCGACCGCGCGGTGGGACGAAGGGCGGCTGACCGTCCACGACTCCAGCCAGGGCGCCACCACGGTGCGCGACACCCTGGCGGGCATGTTCGCGCTGCCCGCGGAGCGGATCACGGTCGTCTCCGAGCACGTCGGCGGCGGTTTCGGTTCCAAGGGCACGCCCCGCCCCCATGTGGTGCTCGCCGCTATGGCCGCGCGGGTGACGGGCAGGCCGGTGAAGCTCTCCCTGCCGCGCCGGCAGCTGGCGACGGTGGTGGGGCACCGCTCGCCGACCGTCCAGCGGGTGCGCCTGGGCGCGGAGGCGGACGGCAGGCTGACGTCCGTGATCCACGAGGTGACCTCGCACAGCTCCCGCATCAAGGAGTTCGTGGAGACGGCGGCCGCCGCCACGCGCGTCATGTACGCCTCGCCGCACGCCCGCACCACGCATCGAGTCCTGCCGCTCGACGTGCCGAGCCCGTCGTGGATGCGGGCTCCCGGTGAGGCGCCCGGCATGTACGCGCTGGAGTCGGCGATGGACGAACTCGCCGTACGCCTCGGCATGGATCCGATCGAGCTGCGGTTGCGCAACGACACCCGGACCGAGCCCGACAGCGGCAAGCCGTTCAGCAGCCGTCACCTCGCCGAGTGCCTGCGCGAGGGCGCCCGGCGCTTCGGCTGGGCCGAGCGCGATCCGCGGCCCCGCTCCCGCACCGAGGGGCCCTGGCTGGTGGGCAGCGGGGTCGCCTCCGCGACGTATCCGGCGCTCGCCTCGCCGAGCCGGGCGAGCGCGCACGCCCATCCGGACGGCAGTTTCGTGGTGCGCGTCAACGCCACCGACATCGGTACGGGTGCCCGTACCGTGCTCGCGCAGGTCGCCGCCGACGCCCTCGGCGTGCCGGTGGACCGGGTGCGGACGGACATCGGCAGCAGCGACCTGCCCTCGGCGCCGCTGGCGGGCGGCTCCTCGGGGACGGCGTCGTGGGGCTGGGCCGTCCATGAGGCGTGTACGCGGCTGGCCGCCCGCCTGTCCGGGCAGCGGGGGCAGGAGCTGCCGCCGGAGGGGGTGGGCGCCACCGCCGACACGGCGGGCACCGCGGATGCGGACAGCGACTACGCGCGGCACGCCTTCGGCGCGCACTTCGCCGAGGTCGGCGTGGACACGGTGACCGGCGAGGTGCGGGTGCGCCGGCTGCTGGGCGTCTACGCGGCGGGGCGCATCCTCAACGCCCGAACGGCGCGTTCGCAGTTCGTCGGCGCGATGACGATGGGGCTGGGGATGGCGTTGACGGAGAGCAGCACGATGGACGCGGCGTTCGGCGACTTCGCGGAGTGTGACCTCGCCTCGTACCACGTGCCGGCGCACGCGGACGTGCCCGCGATCGAGGCGCACTGGGTGGACGAGGACGACCCCCATCTGAACCCCATGGGCAGCAAGGGGATCGGGGAGATCGGCATCGTCGGGACGGCCGCGGCCATCGGCAACGCCGTGCACCACGCGACGGGCGTACGGCTGCGGGAGCTGCCCCTCACGCCGGACCGGGTGCTGGAGGGCCTCGGCTGAGGCGGGCGTCCGACGGCGGCTCGGCGCGCCCGCCGGGTCAGGACCTGGCCCGGCTCTCCCGGGTCCAGGCCAGCAGTTCGTCCGCCGTCCACGTCGTCACCACCCGTTCGGCGGGCACCCCGCACTCCTCGGCCCGCGCGCATCCGATGATCTGCCAGTCCAGCTGGCCCGGGGCGTGCGCGTCGGTGTCCACGGAGAACAGGACGCCCGCGTCGACGGCGCGGCGCAGCAGCCGGCGCGGCGGATCGAGCCGCTCCGGGCGGCTGTTGATCTCCACGGCCGTGCCCGCCGCCGCGCACGCGGCGAACACCGCGTCGGCGTCGAAGCGGGACTCCGGCCTGCCGCGACCGGTGACGAGCCGCCCGGTGCAGTGCCCGAGCACGTCGGCACGGGGGTTGCTGACGGCGGCGACCATGCGGCGGGTCATCGCGGCGGCGTCCATGCGGAGTTTGGAGTGCACCGAGACGACCACCAGGTCCAGGCGGTTGAGGAGTTCGGGCTCCTGGTCGAGGGAGCCGTCGTCGAGGATGTCGCACTCGATGCCGGTGAGCAGCCGGAAGGGTGCCCAGCGGGTGTTGAGGTCGGCCACGACGTCCAGTTGTTCGCGCAGGCGCTCCGGGGACAGGCCGCGGGCGATGGTCAGGCGCGGCGAGTGGTCGGTGAGTACGGCCCACTCGTGGCCGAGGGCCCGGGCCGCGCGGCCCATCTCCTCGATGGGGCTGCCGCCGTCCGACCAGTCGGAGTGCAGGTGGCAGTCGCCGCGCAGCAGTGCGCGCAGTTCGGCGCCGCCTTCGGTGAGCGGGTCCCGCGCCTCTTCTTCGAGGCGCCGCAGATAGCCCGGCACCTCGCCGGCGAGGGCTTCGCGGACCACGCCCGCGGTCTTGGGCCCGACCCCTTTCAGGGACTCAAGGGAGCCGTCGGCGGCGCGCCGGGCTGCCTCGCCGTCGGCCAGCGCCCCGACCACCGAGGCCGCGGTGCGAAACGCACGCACGCGGTAGGTCGGGGCGCGGCCGCGCTCCAGCAGGAAGGCAATCCGCTCCAGCGCCTCCACGGGGTCCATCGGCACCTCCGGCCGCCGCTCTCGTGCCGGCGGGTGTACGTGTTCCTCCAGCGTCGCCCATGACGGGCCGCGGGGCACGGCGAGCGGGCCCGTTCCGGGGGTGCTCTCAGGCGGTGGGCTCCTCCGGCGGCGGATCCTCGGAGAGGGACACGTCGTCGTCGGACGCGTCGCGCCGGCCTGTTCCGGCCTCGTCCGTGTCGGGGACGTCGTCGTCGGCGCCCTTCTCCTCGTCTCCCGGGGCGGCGACTTCGATGTCCAGCTCCCAGGGGTCGTTGCTGTCGTCCGAGGCCTGCTGGTCCGGGAGGTCCCTGGGGATGGGCGGGCCGTCCTCGCCCGGGGACGCGGGATTGCGCTCGACCATGGGTTGTGCTCCGTTCCTTCGGTGCTTTCTCGACTTTACGAGTGGCATTTACGGGTGGTCTTTACGGGTGGTGGGGACCGCTCATTCGGCCACCACGCGCACGGTGTTCAGTTCGCTGTCCTTGGCGTCGGGGAGGTTCATCCCGGCCGCCAGGCCGCTGCGCAGATAGCGCAGCACCGGCTCGGTGAGCCGCTCGCCGGGGAGCGCGGTGGGGATGCCGGGCGGGTAGGGGGTCATCATCTCGGCGGCGATCCGCCCCGCCGCCTCGCCCACCGGCACGTCCTCGACGGGGCCGAAGAAGGCGTCGCGGGGGTGCATGGCCTGTTCCATGCGCAGTTCGGCGCCCCGGGGCACCTCCACCGGCGGCGCGGGGCGCAGTTTCGGCGCGGTGTGGGCCAGTTCGCGCAGGGCCGTCAGCAGTGCGCCAGTCGTCTCGTGGTCGTCGGCGTGGGTGATCTGGGCGCTGATCCTGCGGTGGTCGCTGAGGTGCGCGTCGAGGGCGTGGTGGCGGCGCAGCCAGTCCGCGGCGCGGTAGCCGCTGGTGCTCAGCCCGTCGACCTCGATGATCACCGGCAGCGGGTCGAAGTCCGCCGCGAGGCCGGGTCCGCAGAAGTCGTCGCGGTCGTTCACGTGCAGTCTGTCGATCTCCTCGATCGCCGCCCGCACCTCGGCCGCGAGGTCCAGCGCCCGCCCCATGAGGTCGTGGCCGTGCAGTGCCATCTGGCGCCGCCAGCCGTCGAGTCCGGCGTAGATGAGGGTGGAGGGGCTGGTGGTGCCGAGGAGGTCGGCGCAGTTCTCCAGGATCTCCGGGTCGATCAGGTCGCCCTGGAGGTGGAAGACGGAGCCCTGTTCGAGGCCGCTGCCCATCTTGTGGATGCTCGTGACGCAGATGTCGGCGCCCGCGTCCATCGCCCAGGACGGCAGGTCCGGGTGGAAGGGCAGGTGGGCGCCCCACGCCTCGTCCACGACGAGCGGCCGCGAGCGGCGGTGGCAGACGTCCGCGATGCGGCGCAGGTCGGCGCAGGCGCCGTACGGCGTCGGGCTGGTGACCAGGGCTCCTCGCGCGTCGGGGTGGGCGGCGAACGCCGCCTCGAAGTCCTCGGCCCCCGGCGCGTGGGCGAGGTGGCGCTTCTCGTCCCACCGGGGCTCGACCCACACCGGCTCGATGCCGGAGAGGATCAGCCCGGAGATGACGGACTTGTGGGCGTCCCGGCCGACGAGCAGCTTCGTGTGGGGGCTCGCGATGGCCAGCATCGCCGCCTTGACCGAGAGCGAGCTGCCGCACGTGGAGAAGAAGGTGTGTTCGGCGTGCACGGCGTCCGCCATCAGGCGTTCGGCGCGTTCGAGGACGCGGCCACGGGTGCGCCGGTCGTCGAGTCCGCCCGAGGCCAGCACGTCGCCGTGGAAGACCGCGTCGCCCAGCACCTCGCGCACGGCCGGGTCGGCGCCCCGGGCCTGCTTGTGGCCGGGCGGGGTGAAGCCCAGCCTGCCCTTGTCGCGGTATTCGGCAAGGGCTTCCAGGACGGGGGCACGCGTGTGATCAGGCGACATGGGTCACGCGTTCCCCGCTCTCGCGCCGTCCAACCCGGGCGCCCGGCAACCGGCTGCGCGGGCCGTTGGGCTCTTGGCCGGTGCGGGCGCGGCGGCGCGGGGCGCTCACGCGGCCTGGGCGTGCTCGGCGCCGTAGCCGGCCTCGGCGCGGACGCGGGCGCAGCTGCGGCTGATCAGGCGGGAGACGTGCATCTGCGAGATGCCCAGCTCCTCCGCGATGCGGCTCTGCGTCATGTCCTCGAAGAAGCGCAGGTACAAGATGGTGCGCTCGCGCTCGGGCAGTTGACGCAGGCCCGCCTTGGCCGCCTCGCGGTCGGTGATGCAGTCGTACGCGGGGTCGGGGGCGCCCAGGGTGTCGGCGAGGCTGAAGCCGTCGGGGTCGGCGGAGGAGATCTCGGCGTCCAGCGACAGGGCGCTGTAGCCCTCCATGGCCTCCATGCCGTCGCGGACCTCGTCCTCGGTGAGTCCGGCGTGCCGGGCGATGTCGGGGATACCGGGCTCGCGGCCGGTGCCGCTGCCGGGCATGTCGAGCAGTTCACGGCGTGCGACGCGCACCTTGTTCCGCAGTTCCTGCACGCGCCGGGGGACGCGCACGTCCCACATGCGGTCGCGGAAGTGGCGCCGCAGTTCGCCGGTGATGGTGGGCACGGCGTAGCTCTCGAAGGCGCCGCGCCCGGGCTCGTACCGGTTGACGGCCTTGACCAGGCCCATCGCCGCGACCTGCTGCAGGTCCTCGATGCTCTCGCCCTTGTTCCGGAACCGGCCGGCGATCCGGTGCGCCATGGGCAGCCATGCCTCGACGATCTCCTCGCAGAGGAGTTCGCGCTCGGGGCCGTCCTCGAGGGAGGCGAGCCGGACGAAGTCCGCCGCGGTGTCCGGGGCGTCGTTGTGGGGGTGCCGGGTCGTCGTGCGACGCCGGGCGGAGTATGCGGTGAGGTCGGTAAGCATCAGTATGTCGCTCCTCAGCGGTGCCGCCAACAGTGACCGCGAGAAACGGGGCGCCCCGGTGACAGGCATCCCGGGAGTGAACACACCGCTCCCGCGAACGCGCCTCCGGTCCGAAGCACGTTATCCGCCTGCCCTTCGGATTCAGGGCCAAACAGCCTTCCCCGCGCGCATGTGCGCGCAGGGAAGGGGCAGCCACCGGCCGGCTCAGCCGACCTCGTCGTCCAGGTGGCTCAGCAGGTCGGCGGGGTCCGCGTAGACGGCGGAGGCGCCGGCCGCCTCCAGGTCGGCGCGGGGGATGCCGCCCGAGAGCAGCGCGATGCTCCGTACGCCCGCGCGGGCCGCCGCCCGCATGTCCCAGACGGTGTCGCCCACGAACAGGGCGTCCCGCGGGGCGCACCCGGCGAGGTCCAGGGCGTGGTGGACGGGGTCGGGAGCGGGCTTCCCCGAGGAGACGTCGTCCGCGCTCGCGATGCCCGCGATGACGTCGTCGGCGTCGATGGCCCGGCGCAGCGCGCCCAGTTCCGCCCCGCCCGCCGAGGTCGCGAGGACGATGCGCCGGCCCCGGTCGTGGCAGGCGTGCAGGAGGCCACGGGCGCCGTCGAGCGCGGGCAGCCGGTCGAAGTACGTGCCGTACAGGGTGCTGTGTGCGGCGCTGATCTCCTCGTCGCGGTCGCGGTCGCGGTCCTCGCCCAGCAGATGGGCGATGAGGTCGCCGGATCCGAGGCCGATGGCGTGGTGGATGTCGTGCATGGCGACGTCGTGGCCCGCTTGGCGGAACGCTTCCCACCAGGTCGTCACATGCAGGTGGTTGGTGTCGGCGAGCGTTCCGTCGACGTCGAACAGCGCGGCACGCGCCATGGCTTTCCACCGTTCCCTCTCTGTGTGTGTCGGTTGCCGGTCCTGATGGGGGCTCAGCGCACGTCGGTGATGACGAAGCCGCTGCGCGGCCTGGTGGGCATCCTGTTCAGGGGGATGCGCAGGTCCTGCTCGGGGACGTGGTGGTCGAGCCGGGCGAGGCGCGGGAGCAGTGCGGTCAGCACGGCCAGGGTGACGTCCTCGCCCGGGCAGCGGTGTCCCTCGCCGGCTTCGCCGCCGCCCTGCGGGACCAGTTCGTCGCGGCCGGGTTCGCGGCCGGTGAAGCGCTCGGGGTCGAACGTGTAGGGCGCTTCCCACAGCTGCGGGTCGTGGTTCTGTCCGTAGAGGTCGAGCAGGACCATGGTGCCCTCGGCAATCGGTTCTCCGTGCCAGTCCAGGTCGGCGGGGGCGAGGCCCGCGACGAAGGGCGCGAAGGGGTAGAAGCGCCGCACCTCGTGGGCGAAGGCGCGGGCGTAGTCCTCGCCTTCCGTGGCGAGGCGCTCCCGCAGCGCGGGGTGGCGGTGCAGCGCGTGCGCGCCGAAGACCGTGAACCAGGTGACAGCGACCGTGGGCCGCAGGACGTTGAGGAGTTCGACGGCTGCGGTGCGGGGGTCGAGGAACTGTCCGTCCGCCTCCCGGTGCGCGGCCACGGCCTCCACCACGGAGGGGGCCGCCCCACCGCGGTCCGACGGGGTGAGGTCGGCCGAGCGGATGTCCTCGATCAGGCGGGCGAGCCGCTGCTCCTGGCGCTGCCGGGCGCGCCGGGCCTGCCAGTGGCGGGGGCCGGCGGTGGCGAATCCGTCGACCATGGTCACCAGGTCGTGGGCGGTCTGCCGTGCTTCGTCGTCCGGGTGCTCCGTCAGGGGGACGCCGGCCCAGGCGCAGACGGCCCGGGTGATGAGCACGCTAACTTCGTCGAACAGCGTCACCTGGCTGCGGCCGATCCACTCCTTGCTGGAGCGTTCCCACTCGTCGGCGACGCGCTCGGCCAGCGCGGCGACGCCCGCCGGGTCCTTGAGCACCGACATGAACAGGGCCTTGCGGGTGCGGTGCTCGTCACCGTCGAGGGTGTGCACCGCGCCCTTGCCGAAGAGCGTGCTCAGGACCGGTTCGGGCAGGGCCGTTCGGCGGCGGACGTGGTTCTCGTCGTAGAAGAAGGGGACGGCCGCCGGGCCGCGCAGCGCGACGACGGGCTTGCCGAGCAGGCGGGTGCGTACGGGTCCCGGGCCCTCGCGGCGGCTCAGGTCGGGGAGCCACGCGTAGCCCTTGGTGAGCAGCGGCAGCGTCTGGTCCAGCATGAGGTCCTCCTGTGGGGCGGGGACGCGGGCCGTGGAGTGCGGGGGCGGCGGTCGTGGAGTACGGGGTGGTGGCCCTCCCCGCATCCTGACCGAAGCAGGACCCGCGTGCATTTCCCCGGCCGGCGTCCGGCTCGGTCTGCGGCGCTCCGTCGATCAGCTTTCGATGATCGGCGGATCACGGTCATCGGGTGCCCCAGGAAGCGCACGTGAACCAGAGCGAAGAGACCGGAATCAGGGCGAATCGGTTTCAGTCGGCGGTACCGGTGGTGAGGTCGACGGGGAGCGCGCGCGTGGCCTGGGTCCGTCGGAGGGCGCCCTGCCCAGAGGGCCCTCCGACAGCGGGACAGGTGTGCGACTCCGGTAATCTGGATCTTTGTCCCGCAGAGGAGTTACATCAGTGGAGTTCCGGCTGCTCGGAGCGGTGTCCGTGGCCACCGAGGTCGGCGTGGTGCCACTGGGGCCCGCCAAGCGCCGCAGCCTGCTCGCCGCGCTGTTGCTCAGGCCCAACCACCCCGTCCCGGTGGACCAGCTGGCGGCGGCGCTGTGGGACCAGGAGCCGCCCGCGCGCGCTCGCGGCGTCATCCAGGGGCACGTGTCGCGGCTGAGGGTCCTGCTCGCCGAGGCGGAGGCCGAGATGTTCGGCGTCGAGCTGGTCACTCAGGGCACGGCCTACGTGCTGCGGATGCCGGAGTCGCTGCTGGACGCCCACCGCTTCGAGGAATTGGTGACGCTGGCCCGCGGTCAGCGGGCACCCGCCGACGCCGTGGCGATGTATCAGGAGGCGCTGTCGCTGTGGCAGGGTCCCGCGCTGACCGGCGCGTACCCGAGCCAGCCGCTGCAGGCCGCCGCCCAGGCGCTGGAGGAGCTCCGGCTGGCGTCCGTGGAGTCGCTGGCCGAGGCGTACGCCCGGATGGGCGAGCACGCCCGGGCCGCCGCCGTGCTGCGGGCGGAGGCGAGTGTCCACCCGCTGCGCGAGTCGCTGTCCGCCGCGCTGATGCGGGCGCTCCAGCGGGCGGGGCGCCGGACGGAGGCGCTCGACTGGTTCCATCGGACCCGCCGCGTGCTCGCCGACGAGCTGGGCGTCGATCCGGGCCGGGAGCTGGCCGACGCGTACGCGGCCGCGCTCCAGGGGACCGGTGAGGACGCCGAGGACGGCCGTTCGCACAACTCGTCGGGGCGGCGCCCGGTGTCTGGCGCCGCGCCCGCGCCCGCCCCCTCGCTCGCCGCCGCTCCCCTGGCCGCGCCGGTCGCGGCGCACGTGCCCGCCCCCTCGCTGCCGTCCGGCACGATCGATCTGCTGCCCCGCATGCCCCGCGGTTTCCACGGGCGGGCCGCCGAACTCACCGCGCTGTCCCGGGCCGCCGCCGGTGAGGCGCCGGTCTGTCTGGTCACCGGGCCGGCGGGCGTGGGCAAGACGGCGCTCGTGACGCACTGGGCCCACCGCAACCGGGGGCAGTTCCCCGGCGGCCTCCTCTACGCCGACCTGCGGGGGTTCAGCGACACCGGTGAGCCCGCGCTCCTGGAGGTGCTGCGGGAGTTCCTGCTGGCCCTCGGGGTCGCGCCGCGCCGGATCCCGGAGTCGCAGGGCGCCGCGTCCGCGCTCTTCCGTTCCCTGGCCGGCGAGCGTCAGCTGCTGGTCGTCCTCGACAACGCGCGGGCGTCCGAGCAGGTCAGGGAGTTGCTGCCGGGCGGCGCGCGCTGCGTCACCGTGGTGACGAGCCGCTACCGCCTGCGCGGCCTGATCGCCTCCGACGCCGCGCGCCCCGTACCGGTGGACGTACTCGAACCGGAGGACAGCACCGCCCTGCTCGCGGCGGTCCTCGGCACCGAGCGCGTCCGCGCGGAGGAAGTGGCCGCGCGACGCCTCGCGGAACTGTGCGGCGGGCTGCCGCTGGCGCTGCGGGTGGCCGCCGCCAGGCTGGCGGACCAGCCGGAGGCTCCGCTGAGCGTGATGTGCGCCGAACTGTCCGACGAGTCGCGCCGGCTGAGCCTCCTGGACGTGGAGGACACCGGTGTCCGCGCCGCCCTGCGGCTCACCGTGGGGCGGCTGCCGGCGAGCGCCGCCCGGCAGTTCGCCCACCTCGGCCGCCACCCGGGGACGCACGTCGACCGCTACGCGGCGGCGGCGCTCGCGGACACCGACCCGGCGACCGCCGAGGCCGCGCTGGACAAGCTCACCGCCGCCCACCTCGTGGTGCGCGCCGGTCCGGAGCGCTGGACCCTGCACGACCTCGTACGGCTGTACGCGCGCGGCCTGGACGCGGACAGCGACGCCCTGCGGCGGGTGCTCGACCTGACCGTGGCCACGGCCCTGGCCGCCGCGGACGCCGCCGAACCGGGCGACGAGTCGTGTTTCACCCTGCCGGACGACTTCCGTCCGCCGCGGGCCGTGCGGGAGTTCACGGACCGGGAACAGGCCATGGCCTGGTACGCGGCCGAACGCGACGACCTGACGCTGGCCGCCGCCGCCGCGGACGCGGCGGGGCTGCACGGCAGGACGTGGCGGCTCGTCCTCGGGATGTGGCCGCAGATCGTGTGGCGGGTGCGGGACGGGTGGGCTCCCCTGCTGCGTACGGCACTTGAGGCGGCGCGGGCCGACGGGGACGCCCGGGCCGAGTCACGGGTCCTGGCCCTGCTCGGCTGGGTGCTCACCGAGGAGGGCCGGGTCGCGGAGGCGCTCGTCCACCTGGAGGCCGCGCCCGCGCTCGCCGCGCGGGCGCGGGACACGCGCGCCGAGGCGACCGCGCTGATCAACCTGTCGCTCGCCCAGGCGGCGCTCGGCGACCCCGACGAGGCGGCCGAGGGGTGCGCGCTCGCGGCGGAGCTGGCGCACAGCGTCGGCGACCGGCACACCGAACGCCTCGCCCTCGGCCACCTCGCCCGGCACCGACTGGAGGCCCGGGAGTGGCAGGCGGCGCACGAGACGGCCCTCGCCGCGCTCGACCTCGACTCCCCCGCGGAGACCTCGGCGGCGACCCGGGTGCTGCTGCTGACGGCCGTCGGAGAGGCGCTGCTGGGCATGGGCGACGAGACCGAGGGCATCCGGCGCCTGGAGAACGCGGCGGCCGAGGCGGAGGCGTGCGGCTACGACGACGGCGCGGTGCGGGCCCTCGGGGCGCTGCTGCGGGTCTCGGCGGACGCGGGGCTCCAGGCGCGGTACGACACGGCGATGGTGCGGCTCATGGCTCGTACGTGAGGGGCGGCGCCGCTTGACCGCCGGCCGAGGGGCCTCAGGTACGACGGCCTCGGTGACCGCCGGTCGGCCCGCCGCCGGGAGCCTCACCGACCCCGACGACCCGGGCCGGCTGCGGCGCCCCGCTCAGCGGCCGGCGGCGTCGTCGGCCCCATGGCCGCCGAGCCGGCGGTTCACCTCGGCGGTCTGTTCGGCCAGGGCCCGGGCCGTCGCCTCGGCGCGGTCCGCCCGGGCGTTGATGCGGGCGATGTCCTCCTCGATGACCCTGAGGGCCAGCTCGGCCGCGGCGTCCGCGTCCTGCGGGGGCAGATCCTCGGGGAGCTCCGCGAGGGCGCTCTTGACCGCCGGGATGCCGCCCCGTTCGTGGATCTCTTTCCAGAACTCGTAGTCCATCGCGCCATCCTGGCCGATCGGACCGGGGCCACGCGAGTCGGGGCCGCCGTCAGGAGGCGGGATCGGCGGGCGCGCTCACTCTGGACGGCGTGCTGAAGTCGAGTACGTCCTGGGCCGTCTGCTGCGTCTCCTCCGCGGCCTTGCGGGCCGTGGCGAGGACGTCGCCGTGCTCCTGGACGAGGGTGTGGTATATCGGCGCCTGAGTGACATCATTGGCCGTCATGACCTGCGGCTCCTTGTTCGGGGACATGTGATGGGCATCGGCCGTGGGGTGGCCGATCCGCGACCCTACGCGAACTCCGTGGGCGAACGGCACCCGGTCCCGATCATCGGCCCGGGCCTTGTGACCACTTTCACAGGCAGCGGTGGGCGGCACGGACCGGCGGATTAATCGATTTCCCGGGACGGTCCCCCTTGCTACGGTCATCCGCATGAAGCGCGCCATGCACCAGACGACGACGCCGGAGAGTGTCCCGGCGCGCTGACCGATGTTCCAGAGTCAAGAGCCCCGGGGCGAGTGCCCCGGGGCTCTCTCTCGCGGTCACTCGCCCGAACCCGCGCCCTCACGTGCGCGATCCCGTCGAGGAGACCACGATGCACGACCACCGCAGACTCGGCCGCGAACTCGGCCTGTTCGGCACCGATCCCCTGATCGGCGCCGGCCTCCCCTACTGGCTGCCCGAGGGCGCCGCCGTCCGGCACGCCCTGGAGGAGTACATCCGCGACACCGAACGGCGGGCCGGCTACCGCCATGTGTACTCGCCGGTGCTCGGGAAGCGGGAGCTGTACGAGGTCTCCGGGCACTGGGCGCACTACAGCGAGGACATGTTCCCCCCGATGGACGTCGGCGGGGAGCAGGTAGTGCTGCGCCCGAGCCTGTGCCCGCACCACGCGGTGATCTACCGCTCCCGCTCCCACAGCTACCGCGAGCTTCCGCTGCGCATGGCCGAACTCGGCGGCATGTACCGGGCGGAGCTCTCCGGCGTCCTCGGCGGACTGGGCCGGGTGCGGTCCATCCATCTCAACGACGCCCACATCTTCTGCACCCCGGAGCAGGCCGCCGACGAGGCGCGGGCCGCCCTGGGCATGATCCGCGGCGCGTACGCGGCCCTCGGCATCCGCCCGGCGCGCCTGCGGCTCTCGTTGCCGGGGCCCGGCGGCAAGTACGCCGCCGACGCACAGAAGTGGCGGCGGTCCACCGCCCTGTTGCGCGAGGTCCTCGACAACTCCGGTGTCCCCTACGAGGCCGTGGAGGGGGAGGCCGCCTTCTACGGGCCGAAGATCGACGTGCAGGTCGCCGACGCGGCGGGCCGGGAGTCCACCCTCTCCACCGTCCAGATCGACTTCCACCAGCCCGAGCGGTTCGACCTGCACTACATCGGCGCGGACGGCGCGAAGCACCGTCCGGTGATGGTCCACCGCAGTGTCATCGGCAGTGTGGAGAGAGCCGTCGCCCACCTCATCGAGGTGCACGGCGGTGCCTTCCCCGCCTGGCTCTCCCCCACCCAGCTGGTGGTCCTCCCGGTCTCCGAGGCCCAGCTGCCCGACGCCGAGGCGTTCTCGCGGCGGTGCGCGCGGGCGGGGCTGCGGGCCGAGGTGTCCGGGGAGGGGAGTCTCGGCGCCCGGGTGCGGGCGGCCCGGCTCGTGCCCTACCAGGCGGTCATCGGGCCGAAGGAGGCCGCCGCGGGCCGGGTCGCGCTGCGGCTGCGCGACGGGCGCCGGCTCGACGCGCTGCCGGCCGACGAGGTCGTGGCCCGCGTCGAGGCGCTGGTCTCGGCGCGCCGGGCCGAGCTGTGGGAGGCGGAGGGAGGGGAGTCCTGATCTGCCGGTGATCGGCCTCGCGGCGGCTCAGACCGGCGGTGCGACGAACACCCCTCGGTCGGGGTCGTTGAACGACTCCTTGGCCACCAGCTCGTTCATCGCGCCGGCGGTGCCCCACTGGTCGGTGACCTCGGGCCGGGAGAAGTCGTGGACGTGCGGGTGCCAGGTGTCCTCGTCCAGGCACTCCAGCTCGGTGGTGTACTCCACGGTGTTGCCGTGCGGATCCAGGAAGTAGGTGAAGGTGTTGTCGCCCGCCAGATGTCGGCCCGGCCCCCAGATCTTGCGGTGACCGGCCCGCATCACCCGGCCCGAGCCCCGCATGAACTCGTCGATGCCCCGCATCTCGAACGACACGTGGTGCAGCGCCGTGTGCGGCCCCCGCGCGATGGCCATGGAGTGGTGCTGGTCGCTGATCCGCATGAAGTGCAGGATCTCGCCCGTATGCGGCGAGCCGAGCGTGTCGGACAGGACGAAGCCGAGGTGGCGCTCGTACCACCGGCGGGTCCTGTTCAGATCGGCGGAGTTCAGCACCACGTGGGAGAGCTTGACCGGGATCGCCTCCCTCTCCTCGATCCGGCGGTGCCGGCGCACCGCGACGTCGGCCGACACCTCGATGGTACGGCCGTCGACGTCGAAGAACCGGAAGCCGTAGCCGCCACCGGGGGTGTCGATCCTCCCCGGGCGGGTGATCAACCGCACGCCGCCCGCGAGGAGCCGCTCGGCGAGCGTGTCCACGTCCGCGGGGCTCGCTGCCCCGTAGGACACGAGGTCGAGCCGCTTCTCGTCGGCCTCGCGCAGCCGTACGACGTACTGCTCGGGCGAGCCCTCGGCGGCGAGGAAGGAGAGGCCGGAGTCCTCGGCGACCTTGGTCAGTCCCCAGACGCCGGCGTAGAAGTCGAGTTGCCTGTCGTGGTCGGGTACGGCCAGGTCGACGTGGCGCAGGTGGGTGAGCAGACGTGCGCTCATGGTTCCTCCTCGGGCGGGAGCGGCGAAGGGCGGGCTCAGGGCGATTGCGTGAGCAGGGCCGTGACGCGGGCCATCAGGCCGGGCAGGTCGGCATCGCGCACCCCGTCGAGCTGCCACCGGCCGATCTGCACGGACGCCTCCACGACGGCCCGCACCCGCGGGATGCGGCGCTGGTAGTAGGCGTGGAACAGCGCGTCGTCCCACGTGGCGGTGGTGGTGAGCAGTTCGGCGAGGACGAGGGTGTCCTCCAGGGACATGGCGGCGCCCTGGGCGATGGTCGGCGGGCAGCAGTGGGCGGCGTCCCCGGCGAGGACCACCCTGCCCCGGTGCCAGGAGCCCTCGACCAGCAGCTGCTCGCACCAGGTGTAGTTGACCCGGGCCGGGTCGGTGATGTGCGCGGTGATCTCGGGCCAGTGACCGCCGTATTCCTTGGCTGCCCGGCTCATCTCGTCCGCGTACGACTGAGCCGGGATGGCGGCGCGGTCGCGCTGGGCCTCGACCACGAACGCGTAGAGAGTGGAGTCACCGGTGGGGCAGTAGCCCGCGATCAACGCGGGCCCGCCATAGGCGAGTTCGGCGTGTGTCACTCCGGCGGGGCGTGGAGCGGCGACGCGCCAGACGGCCAGGCCGGTCGGGGCGGGCACGGTGGTGATGCCGATGGCCGCGCGGGTGGCGGAGCGCAGGCCGTCGGCGGCGATCACCAGGTCGTAGCGGCCTTCCGTGCCGTCGCTGAAGCGGACGGTCACCCCGTCGGCGTCCTGGTCCAGCGCGTCGGCCGTGGTGCCCAGCCGCACGTCGGCACCGCAGGCCCGGACGGCTTCGACGAGGATCTGCTGGAGGCGTGGGCGCCGCATCCCGAGGGAGGCGGGCAGGTCGTCGCCGCCGCTCCGGATGTCGTGGGCGACGTGCAGGACCGTGCCGTCGGGGGCGTTGATCCCGACCGCGTCGAAGCCGCAGCCGGATGCCTGCACCCGCTCCCACACGCCGAGTTCGCGCAGGACCCGCAGGGCGTTGCCCTGCAAGGTGATCCCGGAGCCGGCGGTGGCGTTCCAGTCGTCCTTCGCCTCGATCAGGTCGACGGTCACACCGGCGCGGCGCAGGAGGATCGTCATGGCGTTGCCGGCCGTGCCGCCGCCGATCACGAGGACCTTGCGGGGTGTGCTCATGGGGGATTTCCTCTGGTGTACGGGCCGCGGGGCGGCGGTCGGGTTCACGGTGTCGCCCGCGCCGCGCGGCGGGCGTCCGGCGCCACGCAGCTGGTGCGCTGTGCGCCGAGTCCGGTGATGGAGGCGTCCATGACGTCGCCGTCGCGCAGGAGCCGGCCCCAGTGCATGCCGTTGCCGGCCGGGGAGCCCGTCATGACGAGGTCGCCGGGCAGGAGCCGTGCGGTGTGCGAGGCGTACGCGACCAGGCGGCCCACGTCGAAGATCATGTCCTTGGTGGTCTCGTCCTGCATCGTCCGGCCGTTCAGCTTCAGCGTCAGACGCAGGTCGCCGGGGTCGGTGATCGCTTCGGCGGGGACGATCCAGGGGCCGAGCGGGGTGAAGCCGGGCGCGTTCTTCGACCGCAGCCAGTCCGTTCCGATCTGCGGCATGTCCCGCCTGAAGACACCGGCGCGGTCGGTGAGGTCGTTGGCGATCGTGTAGCCGGCGACGTACTCCAGCGCCGCGTGCGCGGGCACCTGGTGGGCGGTGCGTCCGATGACCGCCGCCAACTCCAGTTCCCAGTCCGGCTTCTCGGCCCAGGCGGGCAGCGTCACGTCGTCGTAGGGGCCGGTGACGGCACTCGGCAGGCCGATGAAGACGTACGGCAGGTCCTCCGCCGCCCGCCGGTCCATGAGCTCCGCGGCCTCGGCCCGCGCTTCCTCGGCCGAGCGGCCGTCGGCGGGGTCGCGGTGGGCGACATGCAGGTCGATCACGTGCTTGCGGTAGTTCGCGCCGCACTGGAAGACCTGGCGCGGTTCGACGGGGGCGTGCACCCTGAAGTCCGCCAGCGGCCGCCGCTCCACGCCCGCGTCCGTCGCCAACGCGCGCAATGTGGGCAGCAGTTCGTCCCACCGTTCCAGGACGGTGCGGGTCGTCGCCGTGGCGTCGCCCAGGGTCGGCCGGAGGTCCAGCGCGCGCCGGTCGGGGGTGACGAGCGCCGGGAAGGCGGGGCCGTCGGGGCCGGACAGGGTGCCGAGGGCGAAGGGACCGGCGAAGGGCTCGGAAGGGGGCGCGGGTTGCACGGAACATGTCCTCCTGATGGCCATGCCACCAATCTGACGCCCCGACACCACATCAGGGAAATCGATTGCATGGATGCCGGACATCCGCTGCCTTTATAGTCACAGGTCAGAGCCGTCGTATCGCGGAGGGACCCGGTGAATCTCGCCCGTCTCGACCTCAACCTCGTCGTGGCGTTGCGTGCCCTCCTCGAAGAGCGCAACGTCACCCGCGCCGGTCGGCGCGTCGGCCTCAGCCAGCCCGCCATGAGCGCCGCGCTGGCCCGGCTGCGCCGCCACTTCGGCGACGACCTGCTGACCCGCACCGGCGGACAGTACGAGCTCACGGCCCTCGGGCAGGTCCTCCTCGACCGCACCGGGACGGCGTACGACCTCCTCGAGCGGTTGTTCAGCACCCAGGCGACCTTCGAACCGGCCACGGAGAGCCGGGAGTTCACGCTCATGGCCTCCGACTACGCCGTCGCCGTCCTCGGCGCCGAACTCGCCCGGGTGATCCACCGCGAGGCTCCCGGCGTCCGCCTGCGGTTCACGCGCATGCCGGCCGCCCCGGTGGAGGAGACCGGGACCGCGCTCAGTGCCCATGACGGGCTCTTCATGCCGCACGGGATCGTCAGCGACCTGCCCTACGCCGACCTGTACGAGGACCGCTGGGTCTTCCTCGTCGCCGACGACAACGACGAGGTCGCGGCCGAGCTGACCCGGGACGACCTGGCCCGGCTGCCCTGGGTGACCTACCAGCGCGCCTACGACACCCCGGCCGTACGGCAGTTGGGCATGCTCGGTGTCGAGCCCCGCGTGGAGGTGTCCGTCGACAGCTTCCAGGTGCTGCCCCTGATGGTCGCGGGCACCCGGCGCATCGCGCTCGTCCAGGAGCGGCTGGCCCGGTTGCTCGCCGGGGTCGCGCCGGTGCGCGTCATGCGGCCCCCTTATGACGCCGTACCCGTGCAGGAAGCCCTGTGGTGGCATCCCGTCCACACGCACGACGCGGCGCACAGATGGCTGCGCGCCACGGCGGTGCGCGTGGGGCGGGGGCTGCACGACGTCTGACCCCACCGCACCGCGCCCTTCGGCGGTCCGAGCGACCCCTCGCGGCAAACGTTTGCCTTGTCATGCCCACCTCACACCGGTGGTTCTTTGAGAGCCTCCCGGCCCCGGGGAAACAAGGGTCCGACCCCCTTCCTCTTCGGGTCGGCTCCGGGATACCCCTGGTGGGACAGGACCTGGTCCACTCCCCCACCCCACAGGAAGTGAGTCACGCCGTGAACGACGCCTTGGCCGACCGGCCCTTGACCTCCGGCTGGTCCGTGGACGACCGCTGCACGAACTGCGACGTCGCCAGGCAGCTCGCCCCTGACCTCATCCGGGAGGTCGACGGCCGCTCCGAGATCCTCCGCCAGCCGCGCGACGCGGCGGAGGAACGCCTGCTGTACGCCGCCGCGTTCGCCTGCCACACCCGTTCGATCCGGCCCGCCTCCGGGCGGCTGGAAGAGGAGCGGGACCCCTATCCCCTGCCCGTCGACGACACCGTCCTGTTCTGCGGGCACAACTCCCAGCGCACCGCGGGCGCCAACGCCTACCTGCTGCGCCGCCCTTCGGGGAACCTGATGATGGTGGACACCCCGCGCTGGAGCGAGGCGCTGGCGGCCCGGTACGAGAGGATCGGGCCCGTCACGGACGTGCTGCTCACCCACCGGGACCACGCCGCGCACGGCCGGCGGTACGCCGACCGCTTAGGGGCCGCGCTGTGGATCCACGAGGGTGATCTGGACGCGGCGCCGGACGCCGACCACGTGCTGCGCGGAACGCGGAGCGTCGAGATCGGCGACGGCGTCCTCGCCCATCCGCTGCCGGGCCACACCCGGGGCAGCGTGCTGTACGTCGCCGATGAGCGGTACTGCTTCAGCGGGGACAGTTTCTACTGGTCGCGCACGACGGGGGACATCGAGGTGGCCGAGAGCGTCACCTGGTACTCCATCGAGGAGTTGGCGGCCTCGCTGGCCCGCACGGCCGAACGGCTCCGCTTCGAATGGCTGCTGCCCGGGCACGGCGACCGCAGGCAGCTGACCGTCACCGAAGCGGCACGGCGGATGCGGGCGCTGACCGCCCGGACGGCGACCCTGCGCCCCCGGCCCGTGGACTTCACCGCCCTGCGCTGGTGACCTGCCTCAACGACGCGCGACCCGCCCTCGGCGGCGCGTACGTGCGCCGGGTGCCGCTCCTGTCTACCGTCGCTCGCATGACGACTGAACGACAGAGCCCACAGAGCTACGAGATCCTGCTCGTCCCCGAGTTCACCGAGGACGGAAGGAGCACCGGCGACACGCGCGGAGCGCTGCGTTCCGCCGTCGTGGTCGCCACCGGCGAGACGGGTGCCTCCGGCTATCCCCGGTACGCGGGGGACGGCATGGAGGCCGACATCGACCCCGCGACCCGGTCCGTCGAGGCGCTGCTCGTCGACGGGGCCGAGCTGGACTACGGCCTTTCGGCGCGGGTCGCGGACGTCCGGGGCGGCTGAGCCCGCCGGGCCGTCCCCGGAGGGGCCGGCGGCGGCCGCATCACAACCGAGGGCCCGTGCCACGGCCGGACCGTGGCACGGGCCCTGGCGGTGCGCTCACTCCGTGGCCTCGGCCTCCACCGGCTTGGGGATGAGGAAGGACGTCGCGAAGGCCGCCGCGATGAGCACGACGCCGGCGATCATGCCTGCCGTGTATCCGGCCGGCGAGGTCTTGTCGGCCGGTTCCGCGGCGGTCTGCACGGCGTACAGGACGGCGAAGCTGAGCCCGGCGCCGAGGTTGAAGGCGCCCGCGTTCAGACCGGGCAGGAAGCCCGGGTTCTCCTTCGGCGAGAGCACGATGCCGAGGCCGTTGAGGACGATGTTGCCCACGCCCGCGTAGGTGACGCCGATGAGGATCGACGCGACCAGGAGCAGCAGCCGCGAGTCGGCGTGCAGGGTGAACAGCATCAGGGCCACGGTGACGATCGAGCCGATGAGGCCGAGGCGCAGGACGCGCCCGTACCCGTACGTGGCGGCCAGGCGCCCGGCGATGGGGCCCATGGCGAGACCGGCGAGGGCGTACGGGGTCAGGGTCCACCAGGCCGACTGCTCGGCGCTCATCCCGAAGCCGGCCTGCGCGTCCTGGGCGAAGGCGGGGATCATGCCGTTCATCACGGCGAAGACGCCGGTCATGGTGAGGACGGTGGTGAGCAGCAGGGCCCAGGTGGAGCGCCGGCGCAGGTGGCGGGTGGCGACCAGGGGGTGGCTGCTGCGGTCCTCGGTGCGCCAGAAGAGGACGAAGGCGACGGCGGTGACGACGAAGAGGCCGGCGACCAGCGGCCAGTTCGCGGCGGCCAGCTTGCCCGCTTCGTTCAGGGCGATGAGGGCGGCGCCCACCGAGACGACCAGGAACGTGACGCCGGGCCAGTCCATCCGGGTGTCGGCGGTGGCGGTGGCCCTGGACTCCGGGGTGAGGGTGGCGACCATGAGCGCGGCGATGGCGGCCACGCCCGCCATCGCCCAGAAGACCGACTGGAAGCCGTGATGGTCGGCGAGGTAGCCGCCCGCGAGGGAATCGACGCCCGCGATGCCGCCGTTGACGGCGGTGATGACGCCGAGCAGCGTGCCGTACTTCTTCGGCTCGTGGACCTCGTTGCGCAGCATGATCAGGCAGAGCGGCACAGTGGGCCCGGAGACGCCCTGGATGACGCGGCCCACGAAGAGCATGGGCACGCTCTCGGCGAGGGCGGCGACGAGGCAGCCGACGACCATGAGCGCGAGCATCCCGCCGAGCACCTTGCGGCGTCCGACGAGGTCGCCGAGGCGCGGCAGGAACAGCGAGAAGAGCGCGGCGGAGGTGAAGAAGGCGGTCTGGGTGAGGCCGATCTCCGCGGAGGTCGCCCCGAGGGAGTCCTCGATGTTCTTCAGGGCGGGGCTGAGCATGCTCGCGTTGAGCTGGAAGGCGAAGCACGCCGCGAGGAGGGCGGTGACCAGGACGCCGATGCGCACCGGTCGGGAGCCGCGGGCGCCGCCGGGCGCGGCGGCCGGTTCGGTGAAGGAGGCGTTCATGCGGGGACGTCACCGATCCGCTCGAGGGCGTCCACGACCAGGTCCCAGAAACGCCGGTGGTCCAGGTCCACGGCGACCTGCGTGTGGCAGTCGGCGGGCGCGGGCGCCCGGAGGTCCGTCACGGTCATGCCGAGGGTGAGGGTGCCGGTCAGCTCGATGTCGACGGGGGCCTTGCGGACGGTCATGACGTCGGGGTCGATGACGTACGCGACCGCGCACGGGTCGTGCACCGGCGGGGCCGCGAAGCCCTGGGACTGCAGGTACATGGCGCCGAAGAAGTCGAGCAGTTCGTTGACGAAGACGGCGGGGCGCGTGCCGACCTTCGCGATGCGCTCGACGACCTCGGGGGTGGCGAGTGCCTGGTGGGTCAGGTCGAGGCCGACCATGGTGAGCGGCCAGCGCTCGTTGAAGACGATGTGCGCGGCCTCGGGGTCGATCTTGATGTTGAACTCGGCGACGGGGCTCCAGTTGCCCGTGTGGTAGCCGCCGCCCATCAGGACGACCTCGCGGACGCGCTCGACGATGCGGGGCTCCTTGCGGGCGGCCATGGCGATGTTGGTGAGGCCGGCGGTGGGCACGAGGGTGATCTCGCCGGGCTCGTGCGCCATGACGGTGTCGATGATCAGGTCGACGGCGTGGCGCTCGTCCAGGGCCAGCGTCGGCTCGGGCATGACGGGGCCGTCGATGCCGCTCTCGCCGTGGATCTCCGGTGCCGTCTCAATGGTGCGCACCAGGGGGCGGGAGCAGCCGGCCGCGAAGGGCACGCCGGTGATGTTCGCGATGCGGGCCACCGACAGGGCGTTGCGGGTGACCTTCTCCAGGGTCTGGTTGCCCACCACGGTGGTGACGGCGACCAGCTCCACATCCGGGTTGCCGTGCGCCAGGAGCATGGCGATCGCGTCGTCATGTCCCGGATCGCAGTCCAGGATGATCTTTCGGGGCATCGCGGAACCTCTTTGTTCGGCTGAGCCGCTGCCACCCCGACGGGCGCGGGGCGGAAACGGCTCGGGAAAACGTTCTCCGAAGACTCTGTGCACAGTGGCGAATTATGTCAATGGCCGAAACCACACCCAGGCAAACTCGCCCGGAACGGACACGCTCCCGTACGGCACGAAAAGGGGGCATGAAGGCGCAATCCGTCCCGCTGTGCGGCCTGGTCGGACCCTGACCGGACCCTGGTTGTGACGAACGTCCGCTGATAACGTTTACCGGTACCTGTCGGCTTGTCGAAGGGGGCGCGGCGTGGCCGACGCAACGCTGCGAGATGTGGCCCGGGCCTGCGGCTGCTCCGTCGCCACGGTCTCCCGGGTCCTGGCCGGTACGCGGCCCGTCGGCGCCGAGACGGCCCGCCGGGTGCGGGAGGCCGCCGAGGCGCTCGGCTACCGCCCCAATCACGCGGCCCGGGCGCTGCGCGGGCGCTCCACGGGCACGGTCGGCCTGGTCCTGCCGCAGATCACGAACCCCTTCTACCCGACGCTCGTACGGGAGTTGACGCACGCCCTGCACGCCGACGGGCGCGCCGTGCTGCTCGCCGACTGCGACGACGACCCGGTGGCCGAGGCGGAGTACGTGGCGGACCTGCTCGGCCGGCAGGTCGACGCCCTGCTGGTGATCCCGGCGCACGAGGAGCGCAGCCGGGCGGCGGTGGCCGCGGCGGCGGCGCGGGTGCCGCTCGTGCTGATGGACCGCGGCTGCGGGCCCGGCGTCGCCGACTCCGTCGCCGTCGACAACGCCGCCGGCATGGCCCTCGTCCTCGATCATCTGGCGGCCACCGGACGCAGGCGCGTCTGCTTCCTCGGGGCGGCCGGGACGGCGTCCACCGCCGCCGAGCGGCGCGGGGCCTACGCGGCCCGGGCGCTGGCGCTCGCCCCCGGCGCTCCGGAGCGGGTGGCCCTCGGCGACTTCTCCGTGGAGTGGGGCCGGGCCGCCGTCGACGAGGTGTGGCCGGCCCGCCCGGACGCCCTGGTGTGCGCCAACGACCTGATCGCGATCGGGGCGCTCCAACGGCTCCAGCAGCTGGGCGTCGACGTGCCGGGCGAGGTCGCCGTGACGGGCTTCGACGACATCCCGATGGCGGGGCTGTCCGCGCCGGGCGTCACGACGGTCCGCCAGCCGGTGGCGGAACTGGCCGCCGAGGCGGCGCGGCTCCTGGGCCTGCGCCTGTCGGGCGAGCGCGCGGGCCCGCAGCAGGCGGTACGGCTCGCGCCGCAACTGGTCGTACGGGAGTCGAGCGTGCCGCGGCGCGCGAGCGTGCCGGCGCCGGCCGCGGGGGCCGGGACGGTACCCGCCCCGTAGCGGGCCGCCCGCTCGGACGCGAGTGCGCTGCGTCCGACTTCCCGAGGGGCCTTACTCAGTGCGGCGCGCGCACCGGGGTGCGATCGGCGGCCGGTTGCCCCGGGGGCGCTCGGGCCGCCGATCTTCTGTGGGGCGAGGCCGGTCAGACGGTCAGGCGGCCGATCTCCTGCGGGTCGAGGCCGGTCAGCTGGGCGATGCGCTGCGCGGGGATTCCCGCGGTCAGGGCGCGGTGCACGAGCGCCTCCCAGTCCTGAGTCGTCTCCCGGAACTCGAGCAGTTCGCCCTCCAGCTCCGTCACGGCCGGCGGCGCGCACTCCTGCTGCACCTTCAGCGTCTCCTCCTCACTCAGCGGCACCGGCAACCGCTCGGCCTCCTCGGGGATGAGCGCCTGTGCCTCGGCGGGCAGGATCCGCACCGCTTCCGACGACGCGGAGACCTCGTGGGCCTGCAACCAGCCGTGCACGGCCGGGGTTTCCGAGCACTCCAAGGGGCCGACGGCGGCGAGGGCCGCACCCAGTCGGGGGTGCCGGTCGGGAAGGAGGAACAGGTATGCGTCATCGGCCATCGTGGGACATCGCCTTCTCGTTTCGAACATGTACCTGGCGCCGAAGTCGGCGCCCAGGCAACACGTGCCCGGCGGTCGGCCGTTCACGCAGAGCCCGCGGACCGACCTCCTGCCCCCAGCATGCCATCGACCGCCGCCGTCGCCGCCGCCACGAAAGCGGCGATCGCCGGATGCGCGCCACCGCCCGCGCGGAACGCGACCTTCGAGCGGCGGAACAAGGGCAGCTCCGTGAGCACCACGCCCGCCGGGCTCGGCACGGCGGCCATCTCCGGCACGAAGCCGGCTCCCTGCCCGGCGGCGACCAGTGCGAGCACGGTGCGGAAGTCGTTGACCTGGTGTCGGATCCTCGGCTGGAACCCGGCGGCCTGACACGCGCGTACCGCCATGGCGTGACCGGTCGTACCGTCCCGGGCGGTGATCCAGGGGACTTCGGCGCACGGTCCGAGCAGCGCCGCCAGTGCGGCCAGCGTGCCGCCGGGGCCGGCGGGCGCGGTGGCAGTCGCGGTCACGTCACTCTCACGAGTGGTGGCGGTCGCGGCCCGGGTGACCAGGTACATCGGCTCTTCCAGCAGGGGGACCTCCTCCACCGTCGTGTCCGGGGACGCGGGTACGAAGTCGTAGTCGTGGACGAGGGCCACGTCGAGCTCGCCGGCCCGCAGCCCGTCGGAGACGCGCGCGGAGTCGATCTCCCGCACCATCGGCTCCAACGCGGGGTGCCGAAAGGCCAGTTCGGCCAGCGCGGCGGGGACGATGGTGTGACCGCCGGAGGGAAAGGTCCCGATACGCAGGGGTCCGCCGACGCCGTCCCGCGCGCCCGCCAGCTCGGCGACCGCCTGTTCGAGGCGGTTCAGCACCGCGTCGGCGTGCGCGACGAGGGACCGGCCGGCGGGCGTGAGGACCACCCGCCTGCCGCTGCGTTCCAGCAGCGGCACGCCCGCCTCCCTCTCCAGCACCCCCAGTTGCTGGGAGACGGCGGACGCGGTGAAGGTCAGCGCCTCGGCCACGGCGGCGATGGTGCCCCGCCGGTGCAGTTCGCGGAGCAGATGAAGACGACGGACATCGAGCATAAGTTCAGCTTAGGTGTGAGGGCAGAAATCAGAAATGGATCTACCGGGTGGGTGTGGGCCAGGGTGGGAGCCATGAAGCCCGAACCGATCTTCGACGGCCTGTACGTCCCCCTGGTGACCCCGTTCACCGACGATCTGCGCCTGGCCCCCGACGCGCTGGCCCGACTCGCCGACGAGGCCCTGTCGGACGGAGCCGCCGGTCTCGTCGCCCTCGGCACGACCGCCGAGACCGCCACGTTGTCCGCGCAGGAGAGAGAGACGGTGATACGTGTCTGCTCGGCCGCCTGCCGGGCGCACGGCGCACCGCTCATCGTCGGGGTCGGCACCAATGACACCGCCGCCGCCATCACCTCGCTGCGCGCCCTGGCCGCCAGGGGGGACATCGCCGCGGCGCTGGTCCCCGCGCCGCCGTACACCCGGCCCGGGGAAGCGGGGACCCTGGCGCACTTCACGGCGCTGGCCGAGCACGGCGGCCTCCCGCTGGTGGTGTACGACATTCCCTACCGCACCGGGCAGCCGCTCGGCGCCGGCACGATCGCGGCGCTCGGCCGCCTGCCGGGGGTCGTCGGCATCAAGCACGCGACCGGCATGATCGACGCCACCACGATGGAACTGCTCGACTCTCCCCCACCCGGCTTCGCCGTGCTCGGCGGTGACGACATCGTCCTCTCGCCGCTCGTCGCGGCGGGCGCCCACGGCGGAATCGTCGCGTCGGCCAACGTGCGCACCGCCGACTTCGCCGAACTGATCGCCCTGTGGCGCCGCGGCGCCGCCACCCCCGCCCGCGACCTCGGAGCCGAACTGGCCCGCCTGTCCGCAGCCTTGTTCACCGAACCGAACCCCACGGTGATCAAGGGCCTACTGCACACCCAGAACCGCATCCCGAGCCCGTCCGTCCGCCTGCCCCTCCTGCCCGCCTCGGCGGATTCGGTGCGTCGGGCGGCACGCATGGCGGAGGCGCTCGACGGGAAGCTGCGGTCAAGGAGCTGACCCATGAGCCGACCGCCCTGGAGGGCCGATGAACATTCCCGCCGCCAAAGTCGCCGCGGCGAAGAAGTGGGCGTGGGGCACGTTCTCACTGACCCTGCTGCTGAACTTAATCGACACTGTCTGGCACCTCTCGGGCCCGCTGTGGTTCACGGTGCACACGGTGGCCGCCATCCTGTTCACCGCCGCGCTCATCACGTACGTGGTTCTCGTCGTCAGGTCGCGCCGCGAGTCGAACAGGGTCGGTGAGAGCCAGACCTGAGCGACGACTCCCCTGAGGCCTTGCAGCAGCCGCCCCACCCCAGCCATACGGGCAGCCGGTCTCGCACCCTGGGCGTTCGCCGGACGGGGCTGGTCAGCCTGTTCCCCCGCGCGTCATACTTGCGGCTCGTGTCCCGCGCACGGCAATGGCGCCGAGCGCCCCGACCGTGCCGCACCGGAAGTGAGCCGGCGCCCCGCATCGGATCGCCGGTGTCGGCCGTGCCAGAAAGGGCTCCCTTGACCACGCGACCCGAGACGAAGACCGTGCTCTCGCAGCTGCTCACCGAGATCGAACGCCGCAATCCGGCCCAGCCGGAGTTCCATCAGGCGGCCCGCGAGGTACTGGAGACGTTGGAGCCCGTCGTCGCGGCGCGCCCCGAGTACGCCGAGGCCGGGCTGATCGAGCGGCTGTGCGAACCGGAGCGGCAGATCATCTTCCGGGTGCCGTGGCAGGACGACCGCGGCCGCGTGCACGTCAATCGCGGCTTCCGGGTGGAGTTCAACAGCGCGCTCGGCCCGTACAAGGGCGGCCTGCGCTTCCACCCGTCGGTGAACCTCGGCGTCATCAAGTTCCTCGGCTTCGAGCAGATCTTCAAGAACGCGTTGACGGGCCTCGGCATCGGCGGCGGCAAGGGCGGCAGCGACTTCGACCCGCGGGGCCGCAGCGACTCGGAGGTCATGCGCTTCTGCCAGTCGTTCATGACGGAGCTGTACCGGCACATCGGCGAGCAAACCGACGTGCCCGCGGGGGACATCGGCGTCGGCGGCCGGGAGATCGGCTACCTGTTCGGCCAGTACCGGCGCATCACCAACCGCTGGGAGGCGGGCGTCCTGACCGGCAAGGGCCGGAACTGGGGCGGCTCCCTGATCCGCCCGGAGGCGACCGGGTACGGAAACGTCCTGTTCACGGCGGCGATGCTGCGCGAGCGCGGCGAGAGCCTCGAAGGGCGGACGGCGGTCGTCTCCGGCTCCGGGAACGTCGCCCTGCACACCATCGAGAAGCTGACCGCGCTGGGCGCCAACGCCGTGACCTGTTCGGACTCCTCCGGCTATGTGGTCGACGAGAAGGGCATCGACCTGGACCTCCTCAAGCAGGTCAAGGAGGTCGAACGCGCCCGGGTGGAGGTCTACGCCGAGCGCCGCGGCACCTCGGCCCGCTTCGTGCCGGGCCGGCGGGTCTGGGAGGTTCCGGCCGACATCGCGCTGCCGTCGGCCACGCAGAACGAGCTGGACGCCGACGACGCCACCGCGCTGATCCGGGGCGGCGTGAAGGCGGTCTCGGAGGGCGCCAACATGCCGACGACCCCCGAGGCCGTACGCCTTCTCCAGCAGGCGGGCGTCTCCTTCGGGCCCGGCAAGGCGGCCAACGCGGGCGGTGTCGCCGTCAGCGCCCTGGAGATGGCGCAGAACCACGCCCGTACGTCGTGGCCGGCGCAGCGCGTCGAGGAGGAACTGGCGCGGATCATGAACGACATCCACCGCACGTGCCACGAGACCGCCGAACGCTACGGCGCTCCCGGGGACTACGTGACGGGCGCGAACATCGCCGGTTTCGAACGGGTGGCGGAGGCGATGGCCGCCCAGGGCGTCATCTGACGTCGACGGAGACGCCCAGCCGGGCGGCCACCGCGGTGAGGGTCGGCCCCAGCGGGAGCGCGACCCGTGTCACGGCGTGCCGGTCGCCCCGGGTGGCGTCCCGGTTGACGATCAGCACCGGTTTGCCGGCCTCGGCCGCCTGGCGGACGAACCGCAGCCCGGACATCACCGTCAGCGAGGAGCCGAGGACCAGGAGCGATGCCGCGTCGCGGACCAGCGCGCGGCAGCGCTCGACCCGCTCGGGCGGGACGGTCTCCCCGAAGAACACCACGTCCGGTTTGAGGATGCCGCCGCAGAGGGTGCAGGGCAGTACGCAGAAGCCCTCGACCTGTTCGTCGGTGAGGTCGGCGTCACCGTCCGGGTTGAGGGCGGCGGCGACCGGCGCGAAGCCCGGATTGGCCTCCTCCAGCCGCCGCGCCAACTCCCCGCGCGAGCTGCGGGCGCCGCAGGACAGGCAGACGACCCGGCCGAGGCTGCCGTGCAGCTCCACCGCCTCCTCGCTGCCCGCGGCCCGGTGCAGACCGTCGACGTTCTGTGTGATCACCCCCGCGAGCAGCCCGTGTCGCTCGAACGCGGCGACGGCCCGGTGCCCCGCGTTGGGCCTGGCCCGGCCGAAGGTGCGCAGGCCGAGGTGGCTGCGTGCCCAGTACCGCCGCCGGGCCTGCTCACTGGCGGTGAAGTCCTGGTAGGTCATCGGGGTGTGCCGGCTCAGGCTCCCGCCCTCGCCCCGGTAGTCCGGGATGCCCGACTCGGTGGAGAGGCCCGCCCCGCTGAGCACCAGTACACCGCCGGCGCCCAGCATCTCGGCGACCGGCCCCGGATCCGTGGTGCCCGGCGGCAGGTCCTCGGCGGGGGTCCAGTTCAAGGTGGGGCGCGTACGCATGTCGCCAGGGTACGGAACAGCGGCGCGGACGGGCGGCCCGCCCGCGCCGGGCCGGGCTCTCAGGCAGTGGTGCGGAAGGGGCCGGTGACCTCGTAGGTGATGCCGCCGGACGAGCTGCCGGACGTGCCGCGCTGGCTGGAGAAGTACAGCCGCCTGCCGTCGGGCGAGAAGGCCGGGCCGGTGATCTCGGAGCCGGACTGGCCCGTGACGCGCAGGAACGGGGCCACGACGTCGGCGGGGGTGATGACGCAGATGTCCATGGTGCCGCCGTCCTCGGCGACGAACAGGTCGCCCGAGGAGCTGCCGGTGATGTTGTCGACACCGGTCAGGGGCGCGGTGCCGTTGGTGACGAGGCTGTCGTCGTAGGCCAGCTCGAAGGTGTTCTCGCGCAGGTCGAGCCGCCAGACGCGGTTGTCGCCCTTGGTGGTGAACCAGACCGCGTCGGCGGCGTAGTGGCAGCCCTCGCCGCCGTTGAAGTTCTTGGCGCCGGAGACCTGGTCGCGGGTGTAGGTGGGCGAGCCGTCCGGGTCGGGCACGTTCGTCCAGGTGAAGGATCCGCTGGTGCCGGTGCCCGCCACGAGCACCTGGAGGGTTCCGGAGGACAGGTCGCCCCAGGTGGCCGGGACGAACCGGTAGAAGCAGCCGTCCGGCTCGTCCTCGGTCAGGTAGATCACCTTGCGCACCGGGTCGGCGGCCGCCGCCTCGTGCTTGAACTGGCCCATCGCGGCGCGGCGGATGGCGGCCTTCGCGCCCCACGGGTCGGTCTCGTAGACGTAGCCGCGGCTGACCTCCTCGCACGAGAGCCAGGTGTTCCACGGGGTGGCCCCGCCCGCGCAGTTGTTGCGGGTGCCGGACAGCACCCGGTAGGCGCCCGTGACGGAACCGGCGGAGTCGAACCTGACGGCGCTCGCCCCGCCCCCGGTGGCGAGTTCGGAGTTGGAGACGTAGATCCAGCCCGTGCCGTCGGCGAAGCAGGCACCCCCGTCCGGGGCGCCGTGCCAGGTGTACGAGGTGCCGGCAACCGTCCGGCCGGAGCGGGCTATGACGCGGCTGGTGAAGCCGGACGGCAGCATGATGCCGTTGGCGTCGGCGGCGAGCAGGCCGCCGTAGGGGCCGGTGCCGTTCTGGGCGGGGGCCGCGTAGGCGGCGCCGTGCATGAGGGTGCCTCCGAAGACGGCGGCAGAGGTGCCGAACACCGCACCACGCAGGAAATTGCGACGGTCCACAGATACTCCTACACCGAGAAGCGAACGATGAGTTGGCTTGCGTCGCCGACTGGTCACAGGGACCGTAGGGGTCCGGGACGGAGGCGGGCAGGGACGAGTGAGCCAACTTTCTCCGACGAACCGGTGCGCGCGTGCGGTGCGCGGGCCGCCGGTCCGGCACCAAATGAACGGTGCGGGAATCCTTGTGGCCCGAGTGACATGAGGTGTTCACGGGTAAAGCGCGGTGGACCGGTATCCGCGTGGAAAGGGCGACGACTGATGAGTGGATCCGTCTCCAAGGGCACTGTCTCCAAGGGCACTGTCCGGGCAAGTCTCGCGTTGAGCGCGGCCCTGGTGTCGACCGTGCTCTGCGCCACGGCGAGCGCGGCGGTGCCCGACGACGCCGGTCCCGGCACGAGAGCGACGGCCGCATCTCGTGAACGGGCCTGCCCCATCGTGTACTTCGACCTGGGCGAGACCCTCGTGCACACCGCCGAGGACGGCGGCATCGGCTTTCGGTCCGGCGCGGCCTCCTACCTGCACGCCCTGCGGATACGTCACGTCAAGATCGGCCTGATCACCAATGTGCCGCCCTCCTGGGGGGCGACCGACGCCGAGCGCGCCGCCAGGCTGCGCCAGGAGGTCGACGCCGCCTGGCGGGGGTCCACGCCGTTCCCCTGGCAGGATTTCGGCGATCGCGTCCTCACTCCGCGCACCGAGGCGGAACGCAAGCCGGCCCCCGCCCTGTGGCAGCGGGCGAAGGCCGGCGCGGGTCCCTGCCGGGTCGTCTATGAGGCGGAGGCGGCCGAGGAGGTCACCGCGGCTTCCTCGCTGGGCTTTGTGCCGTATCAGGTCGGCCGGCCGCATCAGCCCGCGTTTCTCCCGGTGGGGCTGGTCGAGGCGCTGGGCCGGCGCTCTCCTTCTTGACCAGCCCGCTGCGCAGGAGCAGTTGGAAGACCCCGAGCAGCAGCGCCGTGGCGAGCGCGCTGTGCCACAGCAGGTCGTCCAGGCGGCCCGCGGCGAGATAGGCGCCCGCGGCGATCGCGGCCAGGGCGCACACCGCGCGGTCCACGATGCTCTCCACCGAGAGCAGCGTGGCGCGCGGGGCGTGCGCGGGCACCGCGTCGTTCACCAGTTTGCGCTGGATGGGGTAGGCGAAGCCGGTCGCGGCGGCGAACAGGCACAGCAGCGCGACGACGGCCCAGGGGCCGCCGAGCGTCATGGCCGCCAGGGTGCCCGCGAGCGCGAGGCTGAGGAGGGAGACCCAGGCGACCGGTGGCAGGCGGCGGCTCAGCCACTGCGGGCGGGCCGAGGCCACCGCCTCCGCCACCGTCATCGCCGCCATCACCCCGCCGTGCGAGGCCTCCGCGATGCCGTGGTCGAGCAGGATCGGCTGGAAGAGGTTGACCTGGCAGATCCGGGAGAGCGTGAAGATCGCCACGCCCTGTACCATCACGAGGGCCAGCCACCGCGAGGACGCGACGCAGCGCAGCGCGGCACCCGCGTCCCGCAGGAACGCGCCGCCCCCGCGCCCCGGGGCGCTCTGTCCCGTGCCACCGCCCCCGGCCGTGAGGCGGGGCAGCGCGACGGCGCAGGCGAGGGAGCCCGCGGCGCTGGCGGCGCTGAGCACGTAGGGCGCCGGGTGGGCCACGGCCATCAGCGGACCGACCAGCGGCCAGCACACCACTTTCGCCACCAGCCCAAGCGCCCGGGCGGTGCCCTCCGCCCGCAGGTAGTGCTCGTCGCACTTCTCGGCGCGCAGCCCGTCGTACAGGTAGGCGCTGGCCGCGCCCGAGGTGAGGGAGCGGCCCGCGGCGATGGCCAGGAAGTGGACGAGGAACCCGGTGTAGGAGGCGCTGAACACCGGTGCGAGGTTCGCCGCCGTCATGACCACCGCGCCGGCCCGCAGGCAGTTGCGGGTGCCGATGCGGTCGGCGATCAGCCCGGTCGGGATCTCGAACAGGCAGAAGGCCACGTAGTAGATGCTCTGGATGCCGAAGATCTGTCCGTCGGAGAGTCCGGCCGCCTTCTGGTAGGCGTAGAACACCGGCATCCACCACAGCAGGTTGAACAGGAGCTGGAAGCCGTAGTTGAGCCGGATGATCCGGCGGGCGGTGGCCGTCGGGCCGGGGCCCGTGGCCCGGCGCCCCGCGCGCGGCCTCACAGCGCGTACGGGCGGATCTGGACCAGCCGGAAGTCGCCCTGGTCGGTCATCAGCCACTCGATGTCCAGCGGCCTGTCCACGTCGGGTGCGCTGAAGTGGGACTGCAGGAGCCGCCCGGTCAGGGACAGATCGGCGAGCCGGGCCCGGGTGGCGGCATCGAGCGTGTCGCCCCAGGAGCCCAGGGCGACGGTGCGGCCGCCGCCCTCCACGGTGTTGTACAGGTACTGCTGCGGCAGGACCGAGCCGTCGACCACCTGCTCCGGCGAGCCGGGAGAGCAGTTGAGGTAGACGTTGCGGAAGTCCTCGCGGCGGGTCGGGTCGCAGGTCACCAGGACGCCGCCGAGACAGGCGGGGACGTACTCCTGGACGATGACGCCCATGTACGTGTCGTCCAGGGAGATGCCGACCTGGTGGCGCAGGCGCACGCTGCGGGGCGAGACCAGGGAGGCCCACACCTGGCGTACGGCGTCCAGGAGTTGGCCGGTGCCGTGGACGGTGGTGACGGAGTCGTAGACGCCCGCCGCGGAGAAGCCGGGCAGGTCCTCGGCGTTGGACGAGGAGCGCACGACCAGGCGGCCGCTCGGGCCGGCGGCGGTGGGGAAGGCCTGGATGATCTGCCGGGTGACGGACTCGGGCAGGGGCGTGTTCCGGATCAGCTGCTGGAGTTGCAGACAGAGCGAGTCCAGGACCTCGGTGGCGTCGAGTTCGAGGGCCATCTTGAGCTTGCCGATGCCCTGCTGGAGGACGGGGGACGAGGCGAGGAAGCGCTGCTGGAGCGCGAAGGGCAGCGCGACGCCTTCGGGGGCGCTCACCGCGCCGGCCACGAACTCGGCCGCTTTGGAGCGCAGTTCGCCGGCGGAGGGCCGTCCGCTCAGGCCGAGCCGGGCCGCGAGGTGTTTGTAGAGGTCCTCGCGCGGGGGGCGGGGCCGCCCGTAGAAGGCGGTCAGGTCGGCCGTGCGGCTGTCGAGCACGTGGTGCAGTTCGCCGAGGTTGGCCGCCTTGGTGCCGTAGCGGTCGCTGTCCGCGGCGCGCAGCCGGTGCAGGGCCAGGACGGGGGTGTCCCGCAGCAGCGGCGGTTCTAGGCGGATGCGCTGCTGGTGCCAGGCCGGGGCCCGCAGGTCGGGTTCGCCGGCGAGGCGCTCCAGGGATATCTCGTCCTCGCGGACGCGGTAGCGGACCCACGCGCCGTTCAGGCCGTCCTTCTCGACGAGTTCTTCCAGGTCGCGCACGATCGCGTTGGGGATGCCCCAGCCGGACGCGAGGACGTTGGTGTGGGACAGCGGGGTGATGGGCGCGGTGTTGAGGAACCCGGCCACCCTGGGCACGTCGTCCGGCAGGCAGGGCATGGCCACGATGTCCGCCCAGCCGAGCCCGGCCTCGGCGGCCGCGTACTCCTCGTGGTCGCGGAAGTACCGCAGGCGTCCGGTGGCCTCGCCGGGGTTGAGCGGGGTGCGGGTGCGGGAGCCGAACAGCTCGTGGCTGAGGATGCGCGGCACGCGCAGTTCGCTGATCGCCGCCAGTGCCTCCTCCTGCCCGTGATTGGCGGGCTTGAGGAGCAGCGGCAGCCTGCCGTCGACCCGCTCGCGCACGAACTCGTAGAAGAATTCCAGGAGTTCGCCGTGCATGGTGTCGGCCTCGGTCGTCTCCAGGACGAGGAAGGTGCGCTCGCGTCCCTCGGTGTCCTGGTCGGTGTGCAGGGAGAGCACACCCAGCAGGAAGCGGCGTGCGGGGTCCATGTAGACGGAGGCGTTGAACGCGTCCAGTTCCGCGTCGAGCGTCTCCAGGTCCATGCCCAGGACGCGGGTGGCGATGTAGTTGACGTGGAAGGGGTGCGCGGCGGTGTCGAGCAGGTGCCAGGTGTTCTCCTCGCGGTCGACGACGACCTTGAGGTAGGGGTGTCCGGCGAGGACCCCGGAGAGGGTGCGGAACAGCGGCAGGGAGAGGTTCTCGCCGACGACCGTGCGGTCCGTGGCCGGTTCGGCGGCGCCGGTGAGCGGTGGGGCGGTCATACCGTGACCTCCTCGGGCCGAGCGGCGGGCAGCATCCGGGGCAGGGCGTCCACCAGGGTCTCGAAGTCGCGGAGCACGGTCCGCGCGTCGGTGGCGGAGAGCAGGCACAGGGCGGCCATGGTGTTGGCGCCGGCTGCCGGGTCGTACACGGGTACGACGCTGCCGTCGGGCAGGGAACTCTCGGCCACGACGGAGAGGTCGCTCCCCGGGCTGAGGGGTGCGTGCGCCGAGACGGCCGCGAAGTCCCAGACCTTGCGGTCCTGCCAGGCCCGGCCGCCGCCGTCGACCGCGAGGACGACGAGCGAGCCCGCCGCACCCCGCGCCCGCTCCGGGGTGAGGGCCTGTTCGGGCCATTCGACCGGGCGGCCGAGGAGGTGGTCGACGAGCATGCCGACGAGGTCGAGTCCGAAGACCTCCTCGATCTGCGGCACGGTCATCGCGCCGCCGAAGCGGGCGGCCGTCTCGATCAGCCACATGCGGCCGTCGGCGCCGAGCTTGATCTCCGTGTGGGTCCCGCAGTCCCGCAGGCCGAGGGCGTCGACCGCGCGCCGGGCCAGGTCCACGATCCGCTCCTGCGCGTCGTCGGCCAGCAGGGCGGGGGTGATGCTGGCGCGCTCGGTGAACGGTTCGACGGTGGGCATGCGGCCGCTGATGCAGACCGGGCGGAAGGTGCCGTCGGTCACGACGCCCTCGACGCTGACGTAGTCGCCCCAGCCGGGCTCGTCGAACCACTCCTCCGCCGTGCCGGTGACGATCTGCTCGACCACGTAGTGCGCGTCGGCCTCGGCCACGTGCAGTTCCGCGTAGCCCAGTTGGGCCGATTCGGCCATCACGTCACGGGAGCGGGCCCAGGCCGCCGGCGCCTCGTGCGGGGAGCGGATGATCTGGTGGGCGGTGGACCCGGCGCTCCAGGCCGCCTTGAGGAGCAGCGGGCCCGGCAGGGCGTGTGCCGCCGCGAGCAGGTCCGTCTCCGTGGCGACGGGGCGGAACTGGGGCTGCGGCAGTCCGTGCCGCTGCCAGGTGCGGCGCATCAGCCGCTTGTCGCGGGCGAGCGCGGCGGCGCTGCCGGCGCCGGCGAGGCCGAGCGCCTCGCACGCCTTCGCGACGGCGACGACCGCGTACTCGGAGAAGGTGAGGACGGCGTCCGCGCCCACGGCCTCGGCCCGCGAGGCGATGAGGGACACCAGGTCGCGGCGGTGCGTGTCGGGGGGCGTGACCACCGAGGCGCACAGTCTGTGGGCGGAGCCTGCCACGGCGGGAGGAAGAGCGCTGAGGGCCAGCAGGTGCACTTCCGCCTTCGCGGCCGTCCGGGACAGGACGTGACCGAGCGGCGGACCACCCTTGGCATGCACTAACAGCACCTTGCTCACTGAAATTCGTCTCCTATCGTCTTTGTTTCAACTGATCGCCGTATGCGGGGTGTTGACTCAAGGGGAACAGGCCGGACTCGCCCGTGAGGCCTCCACGGCGGCCGGGAACTCAGGCATTTGCCTGAGTCGCCCGTTCCGCCTGCGGATCCGCGGCCCGGGGACTTCGACCGAGAACGGGGCATGTGCGGGGCGAGGGCGGGATAACCAACGCGGTGTGACTGTGCGTCAGCCAGTCGTATACGGACGGAGACCGCTGTGGACGATTCCGCTCTCAAGGCCCTGCTCGAACGCCTTCCCGTGTTCTGGTGGGAGGTCGACGAGGCGTGGCGGGTGCTGGAGAAGGGGGGCGGCGCCTTCCCCGACAAGCGGGCGGCGCGGCGCTTCCTGGAGCGGGTGCGCGAGGAACTCCCGGCGCCGGGGCACTTGCCGGCGCAGGACCGCAGGCAGGTCCGGTTCGACGGCCGTACGTTCGACGTGAGCCGGCCCTCGGGCGGGAGCCCGGTCCCCGGCTGTACGCGCGGTCTCGCGGTGGAGGTCGGCGCACCCGTCGAGGTCCCGCGCCGGTACGCGGCGTTCGCGGACCTGGTGGACCTCGCCCCGGCCGCCGCCTTCATACGGGACAGCGACGGACGCTACCTGTGGGCCAACCACGCCTACGCGCACCTGTACGGCACGGTGCCGCAGGAGATCGTCGGCAAGTACATCGAGGACCTCGACGCGCCCGCCGACGCCGGCCGGTTCCGCGCCCTGGACCAGGAGATCCTGCGCCGGGGCACGCCGGTGCGGCACACCCTCGGCTACCGGCGCCAGGACGGCGGCGCGGGCCGGGCGGTGGGCCACCGCTTCCCCGTACGGGAGAACGGGCAGACCTGCGTCGCGGGGATCTACGTGGACGTCACGGACCATCTGCGCACCATGGTGCAGTGGCAGGAGGCCGAGGAGAACCTCCAGGCCCTGCGCGACCACAGCGGCCTGCCCTGCGCCCTGCTGTCGGCCAATGGGCGCGTGGTCGAGGCGAGCGCGGCGGCCGCGGAACTCTTCCAGCTCAGTCCGCACGACCTGGTCGGCCGCCGGGCGCACACCCTGCTGGCCCCGGAGCCCGACCTCGATCGGCTGCACGGCCGTTGGAACGGTCTGATAGCCCGCCGCACCAGACGCCTGGAGACGTCCGCGGTACTGGTGGACGCCCACGGGCTGCAGCGCCGCGCGCGGCTGCATCTGACGACGACCGGGCACACCGCCACCCGGGCGCGGCACGTCTGGGCCGTCGTCACGCATCAGAGCCTCGCCCATGAGGCCCATCCGTCGCTGACCGCCGCGCAGGTGCGCATCCTCTCCCTCCTGGCGGAGGGCAGCAGCAACGGCGACATCGCCACCTCGCTGAAGCTGTCCCGGCAGACGGTCGACTACCACCTCAGCCGGCTGCGGCTGCTGTTGGGCGCGGCGACCCGGCCGGCCCTGGTGGCCCGCGCCTACGTCCTCGGCATCCTGGCTCCCCACACCTGGCCGCCGCGTTCCGCCACGGCGGCCCATCCGCTCAGCGCGGTCTGAACACCGCCCGGGCGAGGGCGGAGCGGTCCATCCCATCGAGTGGTTATCGCGTGGTTTCGTCTGGGTATGTCTCGCGGCACCCGTGACAGCGGGAGCGCACCGAAGGGAACCGCATGGACGTGATGACCGCACGGAATGATGTCTTCCGCATGCTTGACGTGGACGGCGACGGCGTGATCTCCCGCGAGGAGTACCTCGCCCGCCCCGAGCGGGCGGCGCTCAGCCTGGGCCGTGACCTGAACGACCCCCTCGTGGCCGTGGCCCGGTCCACGCACGAGCGCGTGTACTCCGCGATGGACGCGGACGGCGACGGGAGGGTCACCTTCGAGGAGTACGCGACATGGGCGGGCGCCGAGACCTTCGACGAGGTCTGCCGCGAGGCGTTGGGCTCCCTCTTCGACCTCGCCGACACCGACGCCGACGGCAGGCTCAGCCGGGCGGAGTTCGCCCGGCTGCGCGAGGTGCTCGGCAACAGGGCGGACAACGCCGGGGAGGCGTTCGACGCCCTGGACACCGACGGGGACGGGCGCATCGACCGGGACGAATATCTGGGCGCGATCCGCGCGTTCGTCAGTGACGGCGCCTCCCCCATGTACGAGGCGCTGGTCTCGGCGCGCTGAGCGGGCGGCCCGCCTGCTCAGTCGGCCCCCCTCTCGGGCGCGGACCCGAACCTCAGGGCAGCGTGTTGGTGACATCTGGGCCGGGACGGGTAGACAAGATCGCATGCCTGAGATCTTCATGGCCGGTGTATGGGGCCTGGTGGCCGGTTCCGCCCTGCTGCTCGGGGCGGTGATCGGATACGGAATCCGGGTGCCCCAGTGGCTGGTGGCGTCCGTGATGGCGTTCGGCGCGGGAGTCCTGCTGTCGGCGGTGTCCTTCGAGCTGGTGGCGGAGGCGTACGACGAGGCGGGGCTGGTCCCGGCGGCGATCGGCACGGTCGGCGGGGCGCTCGCCTATACGGCGGGCAACGCCTGGCTGGCCGGACGCGGCGCCCGCCACCGCAAGCGCAGCGGTGCGGGCGGGCAGCCGTCGGAGTCCGAACAGGGCGGTTCAGGGCTGGCGCTCGCACTGGGAGCCCTGCTGGACGGCGTGCCGGAGTCGGCGGTCATCGGGGTGAGCCTCCTCAAGGGGGGCGCGGTCAGTGTGGCGACGGTGGCCGCGGTGTTCATCAGCAATGTGCCCGAGGGACTGTCCAGTTCGGCCGGGATGCGGCGGGCGGGGCGCGGCAAGGCGTACGTGTTCGGCGTGTGGGGCGCGATCGCGCTGGCCAGCACGGTGGCGGCGGTGCTCGGATACGCGGTGGTGGGCGGCATGTCCACGGCGGTCGTGGCGGCGGTGACCGCGGTGGCGGCCGGCGCGATCCTCGCCATGATCGCCGACACGATGATCCCGGAGGCCTTCGAGAACGCGCATCTGGCCATAGGGCTGATCACGGTGTGCGGGTTCCTGGTGTCGTTCGCCCTCTCCCACGCCTGAGGCCCCGTCGCAGCGGGGCCCGCGTAGCCGAGCGGGCGGCCATCAGGGGCGGTGACGCGCGAGGTCCCGTTCCACAAGCCGGCCCGGGACAGGATGGTGCGGGCTCCGTCGGCGGGGCCCTGACCCGCGTTCCCCTCACCCTCCCGGCGCAGCGCATTCACCACGGAAACGTCGCTGCCGGGCGGGCGCGTCCTGCTGCTCTCAGAGCAGCAGGACGAGCGCGTAGACGAGGAAGAACGCCGCGATGAGCACCGCGAGGCCGAGGATCAGGGCCAGCGGGCCCTTGCCCCAGCCCTTCGTCGGGTCCTGGGCGGGTCCGGCCCCCGACATGCCACCCTCCGAGGGCGGCGTCTCCCCCGGCGGGCCGCCCCTGGGCTCGGGCGGCGCGGTGTTGCGCGACTGCGGGTCGGAGCGTGGCTGCGGTGCTGGGCCTTGGCGAGGGTCGGAGCCCGGCTGCGGCGCTGGGCCCTGGCGGAAATCGGAGCCCGGCTGCGGGCCGGGGTCCCGGCGGGGGTCGGGGTCCGGCGGTGGGGAAGCGTTCATGTGATCCACGTTCCCCGGCCCTGTGCCCCGCTGGGCAGCACCACCCGGACGGCGTACACGGACGGCGGAGGTACACCCCGGACGGGCCAGCCGATCCCCGCATTTGAGCTGGGCTTATCGTGGCCATGTGTCGATGACCCACACCGAGACAGCCGCCGGGCTCGAACCCGCCGGGCTCCTTCTCGTCGAGCGGATCGTCGGGGACGTCCGCCTGCCGCCGCTGCCGCCCGGCCACAGTCCCGCGAGCGCCAGGCCCGAGCACGGGCGGTTCGACTCCCGCCCGGACGAGGTCGCGGACGTGGACGAGCCCCGGATGGCGGAGAAGGTCAACGCCGGCTGGTACCGGATGGCGGTGGAGTACGGACTGTTCGGCGAGGAACGCGAGTTCTTCCTGGCAGTCGACTTCTCCACCCCGGAGGAGGACCTCACCGGAGAGCACCGGGGCTATGCGCGCGTACGCCTCCTGGACGAGTGGGACTTCGTACGGAGCGAGGTGCCGATGCTCCGCAGCGCGCTGGCGGGACTCCTGACGGACCGGTTCGTCCCCGAGTTCACGGCGGTCTCACTCGACGGGCGCGTGCTGCTGAACACCACGGTCTGGGGCAGCGGGAAGGTCAGCACGGTCGCCCTCCGGCCATGAGGCCGTCCGCACCACCGACCGCCGGTGCGGACGCTTCCCTCGGTCTCAGTCGAACCGCAGGATCCGCGGGGCGAACGTGCCCTCGGGCCCTTCGGCTCGGCCCACCGACCACACCGTCGTAGTGCCCGGCACCGGCACCAGCCACAACCGTGTGGAGCCGCCCTCGCCGGCCACCTCCGGTTCGCTGTGCCCGGTGAACGACTCCCCGTCCCAGGCGAGGAAGTCCGGCCCCGGAATCAACGGCGGATAGGTGCCCGGCGGGGCGAACTTCTGCGAACGGGACACCCCGGCCCAGGCCAGCTCCCCGGACGGCCCGGGCGTCAGCGAGCTGATGGAACCGAAGTCCGTGGGCATCGTCACCCGGGACCACTTCTCCCCGTCCCAGCGGGCGAGCAGGGGCGGAATCGGCTTGCCCACCGGGCCGCCGACGAACCCGGCCGTGCCTCCCGCCCACACCTCCGTCGGCGAGACCGCCAGCACACTGCCCACGGCCGACCTGGGGAACCCGCTCACGAGCGTCTGTTCCCATGCCCGCCCGTCCCAGTGCGAGACGACCGCGCCCGCGTTGGTGTCGCCCGCCGCCCAGACGTCGTCGGCGGCCTTGACGTGCAGGCCGTAGACGGTTCCCGGCGGTGCGGGCATGTCCGTCCAGCCGCCTCCGGTCCGGCGCAGCAGGGCCTGCGCGCCGTCCCGCGACCCGATCAGCCACAGTTCCCCGCCGCCCGCGACGGCCTTGGTCAGTACGACACCGCGCGGCGGCCGGCTCTCGGACCAGGCCGTGCCGTCGAAGCACAGCAGGCGGGTGCCGCCCGCCGCGTCACGGCCGACCGCCCAGACCGAGGACGGGGAGGTCCCGGCGACGGACAGCAGCTCCCCCTGCCAGCGGACTCCCGGGAGGCTGTGCCGCTGCCACGCGGTCCCGTCCCAGCGCAGGACCAGCGGGAAGCCCGGCGCCTCGCGTCCGACGGCGTCGGCACCCACCGCCCACGCCCGGTCCGGCCCGAACGCCACCGCCTCGTTGAGCCCTGCCTGCGGGCGCACCTCCGCCGGGACGGGTACGTGCCGCCAGGCCGGGTCGGTCTGCGCCACGGCCGGGCTCAGGGCGGCGAGGGCGGTCATGGCGACGGCGAGGACCGCGACGAGAAGTCTGCGTGCCATGGTCAGCCTCCCAGCCCCTCGCTCATGAGGTTCGGTTTCGATCCGTAGACCTCGACGGTCCCGAAGGACAGCAGCGTGGGCCCGGCGGTCGCCAGCGCGAGGGGTTTGACGTCGATGGCGTTCGTGCGCTCGGGGCCGTAGGAGAAGGTGGTGCGCGCGCCGTTCACCCGCGCGTACTTCGACTGGAACGCGCGGTCACTGCGCATCGGCAGCCACAGCGCGCCGTCCGGTCCGCGCACCATGGCCTCGGTGTACGTGTCGCCCAGCGGCGGGTAGGTGGTGCGCCAGGAGTGCCCGTTCCAGGTCATCAGGTAGGTGCGCCCCCCGTTCTCGGTGTACTGGCTGCCGCCGATCGTGGCCCGGCCCGACGGTTCGAGCAGAAGGGTGTGCACGTTGCCGTTCGCCGGCAGCGCCACCTTCGCGTCCCGCCACGCCGTTCCGTCCCAGCGCAGGATCGCGGGGCCGGTGTCGGTGTCCGCCCAGGCCCAGGCGTCGTCGGCGGTGCGCGCGGTGATCCCCATCACGTAGTGCACGCCGTCCGGGGTGCTCTGCGTGGTCCAGCGGGAGCCGTCGTAGTGCAGCACCTTCAGTCCCGTGTCGTCCTCTCCGACGACCCACGCGGCGCCCGGTACGGCGGTGAAGTCCTGGTAGACCCGTAGGGTCTGCGGCAGGGCGAGAACGCTCCACTCCCCCGCCGACCGGCGCAGGATCTCGCCTTCTCCCGCACGGTTGTTGTGCAGGATCCACAGCTCGTCGCCGACGAACCGCGCCTTGCCGAGCCAGCCCGGGTCACCGGCGCCGGGGAAGGTCGTGTCCCGGCTCCACGCCTTGCCGTCCCACCGGTACAGCATTGGGCGCAGCCCGTCGGCGGTGTGCTCGTATCCGGTCACCCATCCTTCGCCCGGCCCACGGGCGGCGAAGTCGGACACGGTCACCGGCGAGGCCGCCGCGGGCGGCACGGGAAGCACTGTCCAGCCGGGCGTCGCGGCCGTGGCCCCGGGGGCCGACACCGCCACGACGCACGCGATCACACAGCAGATGAGGGCCGCACGGAGACCGTTCACGAACCCGTTCACGAGACCTCCCAAGAGGCGAAGGCCGCTCAGCCTAGGGCGTGCACCCATCGCTGAACAGACGTCCCACAGCCGCCACCCGAACAATCCGAAGTTCCTCGGCACGGGGGTGCGGTGCGGGGCAGGGGGTGTGTCTACGGGCGGTGTGTACGGGGCTCGTTGCAGCTCCTACTGGCCGTCAAGTCCGGAGGCGGGGCCCATAGGGTGCCTCCGTGGCACGATTCGACGAGGTCAAGGCGACGTTCTGGGACACGGGCGGGTACGGGGTCCAGCCGCCGTTGACCGACGCGGTCGTCCAGGACGCCGAACGTCAGCTCGGCGTCCGTCTGCCGGCTTCGTTGCTGGAGATCCTCCGGGTCCAGAACGGCGGTGCGGTGACGGAGCTGTGGAACGCGTGCCCGACGGATGCGCCCACGTCATGGAGCGAGAACCACGTTCCGCTCGACGACATGATGGGCATCGACCGCCACGATGAGCAATCGTCCTTGCTGGACACTGCCTACCTGGTCGAGGAGTGGGGTCTCCCGTCCCCTCTGGTCCTGTTGTCCGGTGATGGTCACTGCTGGATCGCTCTCGACTATCGAGGGTGCGGGAAGGGCGGAGAGCCGTCCGTGACTTGGTTCGACGTGGACGACGACACGGAACTCCCGCTGGCCGGGGACTTCCAGGCGTTCGTCGAGCGTCTGGTCGCGGCCACTTCACTCGGTGCCGATGACTCGGGCAGCGACCGGTCGGCGTCATGACCTCGCCCTGACCGCGCGTGTCATGTCCGCTGGTCGCATCGCGTACAGACCAGTCGGCCCCACCCCCGACGCTCCGCGTCACCGACGGCCGCGTGGCGATCGGCGCCGGCTTTCCGCGTCACTGGGTGGAGCTGCCGGTGGGACTGCGAAGGTGACTGCGCGCCGTCTCAGCTTCCGGTCGGGTCGAGGGCCTCTGTGTGGGAGCACGCGCGTTCGGTCCTGCTCTCCGGCAGGTGCATACGGTGCACCAACGTGCGGGTCGTGCGCCGCGCCGGGCAGCTGCGCCACGTCACGTCGGGGTAGCAGGCGCGCAGGTGCGAAATGGCGCGGGTCTCCAGACCGCTGTCGAGCAGGGGCGCGGCGACGTGGATCTCCGAGATGACGCCGCTCGCGCACTGTTCGCAGACCTCGTAGGTGAGATGGCCCACGACCCGGCGGATGTGGACGAGAAGGAGGCTGTCGGCCCGGGCGTCGGGCGCGATGGAGTGGAGGATCTGCACATCGCGGTAGGCGAGCAGGCGGCGGTGGATCCTGCCGCGTCGGCGCTGGGATCGGGCGTGCCGGGGCGTTTTGCGCCGCTGGATTGCGCGGGCGAGAGACCCCGGCAGCCGATGAGGGTTGCCAAGCATGAGAAGCGGCTACCCCGGGGGCATGTGACCAATCCTGCGGGACGGCGGCTGGGGGCCTGGGGGCGAACAAGGGCGGCTTGCCCTCGGCACGGCTTCGGCCTTTTGTTGCTGGATGCGCCCGCGCCTCGGTCGTCCGGCAGTCCTTCGACGCGCAGCGCCGCTCACTGGCCGAGGCCGGGGTGACACTGCGGGGCTTCGCGGAGGAGTACTCCACTCACGTTTCCCGGCGGGACGAGCCGCTCAACAGGCCGCCACGGCGGCGGACGCGTGGCTGTCCCACTGGTTTGCGGCTGTGGCCGGCGTCCGACCTAGGACTCCGGGGACTCGGCGTAACGCGCGGCCATCGCGGCGGCGCGGTCGCGCAGGGAGGCGCGCAAGGCCGCGGGGGCCAAGGCTTCCGCATCCGTGCCGAGCTGCCACAGCGCCCACTCGGCATGGCGCAGGTCCTGGTACGTCGCCTCCAGCCGCAGCCACCCTTCAAGGTCGGGATGGAGGCCGGGGTCAGCGGCGCGCACCGCCACGGCCGTGTTCAGCAACTCCTCGCGCCGGCGCGGATTCACCCGTAGCGGCACGGTGAGGTGGCCGTCGGACAGGAACCGCGCGCAGCGTTCCCGCCAGATCCGTTCCAGGTCGACCTGGTTCGGCCGCTGTGCCGGTTCGGGGAGTTCCTCGGCGACCGAGACCCGGGACAGCCGGTAGTTGCGGTCCGCGCCGGATCGCGTGGCGAGCAGGTAGCCCCGGTCCCGCACGGTGACCAGGCCGATCGGGTCCACCGTGCGCCACCGCGGCGGTTGGTCCGTGGCCGCGTAGTGGATGCGCAGCTTGTGCCCGGCGAGCACCGCGCGCCGGATCTCGGCCATCACCGCCGCCGGCACCTTCTCGGCGTCCGACCGGCTTGGGAGCAGGTCCGTCTCCGGTTCCACGAGGAAGCGCCGGGCCGCGTCGCTCGCGGGGGCTCGATGGCTTTCGGGCAGCGCGTCGACGACTTTCCGCAAGGCGGCGGCGCGCGCCGGGCCGAGGCCGAACACCCGCTCCGCGCGCCCCGGTCCGGCGGCCAGGAGGGCCACGGCCTCGTCGTGGTTCAGCCCCATGAGTTCCGTCCGGAAACCGGGCAACAACGCGAACCCGCCGTGCCTGCCGCGTTCCGCGAAGACCGGGACCCCGGCCGCGGACAGCGCCTCGATGTCGCGCAGCACAGTACGGGTGGACACCTCCAGCTCACGGGCGAGTGTGTCCGCGGTCAGCCGACCGCGCTGACGCAGCATCAGCACCAGCGAGACCAGTCGATCGGCGCGCATGCGGCAGACCCTATCGAATACATGACCGAGGGTGTCGTGATTCGTTGACAGGCTCCGGGGCACCGACGTCGGCTGCAGCGCCGGCGCCGACGGATGTCCGTATTTCCCGTGCAGTCGAACGGAGCTGATGTGGCAGTGGAACGAACAGCGGTCAATCCCGTGACGTGGTCGGTGGAGATGGGATTCAACCAGGGGGAACTCGTCAGCGGGCACACCCGGACCCTCTACTGCTCCGGGCAGACCGCGATGGACGGTGACGGCAAGCCTCAACACGAGGGTGACATGGCCGGACAGTTGACGCTGAGCCTCGACAATCTGGAGGCCGTGCTCGGCGAGGCCGGCATGTCCCTCGCGAACCTTGTCCGGCTCAACGTCTACACCACGGACGTCGATCTGCTGTTCCCTCATTACGGGCTGCTGGCCTCGCGGTTGGGCGTGGCGGGAGTGGCACCGGCCACCACGATGCTCGGGGTGACACGGCTGGCGATCCCGGGTCAGATGGTCGAACTCGAAGGAACTGCCGTTTCATGACGTGACCTCACCATCAATTCACCGCTTCTCCTGCTCGTGTCGGTCCATCCGGCACGAGCAGTTTTCATTCCCGCAGGCAATCGGTGACCGGTGGACAGGCTGGACTGCTTTGCCATCAGGAAGACAGGCCTTTCATGGCAGCAGGCGTGATGAACCCCCTGCGCCATGCCGGGGCAGTGCCGCCCCCAAGGGGTTCAATATGTCCATCTTTGCGCAGCAATTAGACCTGTCGCTACTTTGGTCGCAGATGTGCAATTTAAGACACTCTTTGCGGCGTTAAACGCTGGTTCCTCCCTGCCGATTCAGTGAAATGTGTCACGCCGACAGAGGATGATCGCGTAGCCCCCCACACTTACTCCCGTTCCCCGCAAAGCGAGTTGACTTTAACGATCAAAGAGTCGGGGAGATCAAATTCCCAGGGAAGTCTCTTCGGATTCGCCAGTGTGAATTCCGACCTTGTTCCGGCCCGGCGCTCTCGCTTAATGTCACCGTCAATCCGGACGGAACGCCGAATCCTGCCGCTGTCCGGAAACCCTTCCACTCACTCATCCACGGCAGGAGCGGGGGACCCAGGTAAGCCGCCGATCCGGATTCCGGATCGGCTCGGGGTGAAGGCGCGCTCCCCACGCGCCAGGACAGCTCCCGTCCGAACCCGACAGCTCACCTCGCAGGCGACGGAGAGGAACGTTTCGTCATGCCCGCAAAAGGAAAGCACCGCCGCCCCAAGTCCAGCTCGCTCAACCGGGGCATCGCCGCCGCGGGAACGGGCGGAGCCGTGCTCGTCCTCCCCGTGCTCGGTGCCACCAGCGCCGGCGCGGCCGAGGCCGGCGCCCCCGCCAAGCCGGCCGCCGACTCCAGGACCTACGTCGTCGTCGCGGGCGACTCCCTCTCCAAGATCGCCCAGAAGCACTCCCTGAGCGGCGGCTGGAAGAAGCTCTACGAGGACAACCGCGGCGTACTCGGCGCCGACCCGAAGCTGATACACCCGGGTCTCAAGCTCACTCTCGGCGCGAAGGGCGCGGCCGAGCCCGCGAAGAAGCCGGCCGCCTCCCCGGCGTCCGCCGAGCGGGCGGACCGCTCGGCGCGTGAGGCCGTGCCCGCCGTCGCTCCCGCGAAGAAGACCTACCCCGACAACCTCGACGGCTGGATCAGGGAGTCGTTGGACATCATGGCCCAGCACGGCATCCCCGGTTCCTACGAGGGCATTCACCGCAACGTCATGCGTGAGTCCTCCGGCAACCCGCTGGCCATCAACAACTGGGACGTCAACGCGGTCGCCGGCACGCCTTCCAAGGGACTCCTGCAGGTCATCGGCCCCACGTTCACCGCGTACCACGTGCCCGGCACGTCGCTGGACAGCTTCGACCCCGTCGCCAACATCACCGCCGCCTGCAACTACGCGGCCGCCCGGTACGGCTCGATCGACAACGTGAACGGCCCGTACTAGCCCTCATCCCCCACGCAGACCGCCCGCCCGGCGGATCACCCGCCGGGCGGCTCGTTCCACTGGGGCCCGGACCGGCCGGCCCGGCCGTTTGCGCCCGGCCCGCCGAGTGCGAACCGGATCACCCGGCCACTCCAAGGAACGGATCGAACTGGGGCGAATCATCCCTCAACCCCTCACATCCGCCCAGACCAATGTCCCTGGGAAGTCGGTGTCCATATCGACGGCCCGCCACTCCTCACCGTCACCCATGACGGCGATCCACGGGGGCGGGGACGCTGTAGAGCGCGTACATGGACGGGATGACGTCGGTGAGTCCCGACCCGTTGTGCCGTAACAGCGATCGCTCGACGTTCTCGGGCAGCCGCACGCCGAGCGTGCGGTAGAGGCCGTCCAGCTCGGAGCGGGTGCACGGCTGACAGGCCGTCACCACTGGCGCTACCGGCACAGGCCGTGCGCGGTTCCCATGATCTGGGCAGTCTGCTTCGGAGTGGTGCCGATTTCCCTCATCGTCTTCTTCGCCTGGTCACCGAGTGCCTTCCCCCGCGCGGCGCAGAAGGCGTTGCCGTGTGCGAGAAGCGTCGCGTCATCGATGTCCGCCAGGTCCGGGTAGTGGTCCCGGATCGTCTTGAGGTAGAGCTTGGACATCACGCCCGTCAGCTTGCGCGGCTCGGCGGCGCCGGGCGCGGGCGTGGACGCGCCGGCCGAGGGCGCGGACGCGGTGGTCGAGGGCTCGGACGCCGAGGCCCGGGGGCGGTCGTCGCCGTCGTCGTCGCACGCCGATGCGCCAAGGACGGCCGCGGCGAGGCAGAGGGCGAGGACAGGCAGGCGCTTGTACATGAATCTCCTGGTCGAGGGGAAATGCGGGGTTCATTCTCACCCCTGACGAGGTAGCGGCCACCAGCGGGTGGACATCGTCGATATCGCGGTGCGAGGCGCCCAGTCCTTCGGGGGCGGTCGAAGGCCGGGCCGCCCGATGTCCGTCTCGCTCAAAAAACCCGTGCGTTCGACGCGTACGCCGGTCAAGGCGGGCCCTTGCCACGGGGTTTGACGCCGCCTCGGCACAGGCGGCGGAAGTCGACGGCACCCGCCACCCGCGCCTCCGCTCGCGGCGGGTTGTCCGCGAACTCTCACGAAATTGTCCGTGATCCGTAACAGGCGCATCCCTCGGTCGCCCGGCCCCGTCCTGGCATGTGGCGGTAAGGCCACCGGACCGGGGACCGGCGAGGATGACGTGAGAGGGGCGGGCATGGCACGGCACAGCGGGGGACGGGGCTGGTACGGCAAGTTGATCGGGGCGGCGCTCGGTGTGACGGTGCTCGCCACCGGCGCCTCGGTGTGGACCGCGCAGGCCGGCGACGTGAGCGACGCGCCGCCGCGCGCGGGCGCATCGGCCGAGCCCGGCGGTGACGTCAAGCCGGTCTCGGCGACCATCGCGCACGCCTCGGAGAAGGGGAAGCGCGGCGTCAACATCACGATCGACGACGGCCCCGACCCCGTATGGACCCCTCAAGTGCTCGACCTGCTGCGGGAGTACGGGGTGAAGGCCACGTTCTGCATGGTGGGGACGCAGGCGCGGGCCCACCCCGACCTCGTGAAGAAAGTGGTCGCGGACGGGCACCGGCTCTGCGACCACTCGGTGTCGCACGACACCGCCATGGACAAGAACTCCCAGCGCTATCAGTCGCAGCAGATACTCGACGCCGAACGCATGATCACGAAGGCGTCCGGCGGTGTGCGGCCGATGTACTACCGGGCGCCCGGCGGGGCGTTCACCCCGTACAGCCGCAAGCTCGCCGCTTCCCGGGGCATGCGCCCGCTGGGCTGGAACGTCGACACCAAGGACTTCGAGCGCCCCGGCACGGACGCCATCGTCGCCACCGTGGAGCGGGAGCTGCCCAATGGGCCGACGCTCCTCTTCCACGACGCGGGCGGCGACCGCACCCAGACCGTCGAGGCGCTGCGCCGGCTCCTCCCCCGCCTCAAGGAGCAGGGTTACGTGTTCGGCTTCCCGGTGCGCTGAGCCCCCCCCCATCACGTCACCCGGCCCGACCGTCCCCGGTGAAGCCTCCGCGCGCCTGCCGCACCGCCGAACGCCCCGCGGCTGCTCGACCGCACCGGCACCTTGGCGTGCACACGTGGCTGCCCGCCGCCCCCCCCTGGCTTCGCCGGTCGCCCCCGAGGTCGGTGACCGGCCCCCGGCGGGCACCACGCCCGGATCCCGGAAGCAGCGCGCGGCCAGGTCCGGCGAGCGCGCGCCCCGCCTCCGCGCCGCCGGGGCCCACCCCTCCCTAGCCCAACCAGGTCACATCTGCCCCCGACTCTCCCCCCGGCCCGTGCGCCCCCATGACCACGGAGAGCCCGGCGGACGATGTTGGTGCCCGGTATGCCGTGCCGGTGGTCACGTCGGTACCGGACAGGTGTGGGAGCGAGGGAGGCCACGATGGCGGAGCTGTTCATCGACGGGGAGTGGACCGGTGCCGTCCGGGGCGGGCGGCGGGATGTGATCAACCCGTACGACGCGTCCGTCGTCCAGCAGGTCGACGACGCGGACGAGGCCGACGTCGACCTCGCCGTACGAGCCGCCCGGCGCGCCTTCGACCGCGGTGACTGGCCGTCGGCGCCCACCCGGGAGCGGGCCGACGTCCTGCTGAAGGTGTCGCGGTACCTCCTGCGCGACCAGGAGGAGATCGCCCACGTCGAGTCCCTCGACACCGGGAAGACGCTCGCCGAGGCCCGGATCGACGTCGAGGACGTCTCGAACGCGTTCCGCTACTTCGCCGAGATCGCCGACAAGGACGGCGGCCGGGTCGTGGATGTCGGGCCCGACGTGCTCAGCCGCGTCACCTACCACCCCATCGGGGTCTGCGCGCTCATCGCGCCGTGGAACTACCCGCTGCTCCAGGCCTCGTGGAAGGTCGCCCCCGCGCTGGCGGCGGGCAACACCTTCGTGCTCAAGCCCAGCGAGACGACTTCGCTCTCCACGATCCACATGTTCCGGCTGCTCGCCGAGGCGGGTACCCCGGCCGGGGTGGCGAACCTGGTGCTCGGCCCGGGCGCCACCGTCGGCGCGGCCATGTCCGCCCACTCCGAGGTGGACATGGTGTCCTTCACCGGTGGCCTGGCCACCGGGCGCCGGATCATGGAGGCGTGCGCCCCCGGCGTGAAGAACCTCGCGCTGGAACTCGGCGGCAAGAACCCCAACGTGGTCTTCGCCGACTGCGACTTCGACGCCGCCGTCGATCACGCGCTGGAGGCATCGTTCCTGCACTCCGGGCAGGTGTGCTCGGCAGGCTCCCGCCTCCTGGTGGAGGACTCCCTGCACGACCGGTTCGTGGAGCGCCTCGCCGCCCGCGCGGGCGCCATCCGGCTCGGCAACGGCCTCGACCCGGCGACCGAGAGCGGGCCGCTCAGCTCGGCCGAGCACCGGGACAAGGTCGAGGGCTATCTGGAGATCGCCCGGGAGGAGGGCGCCCGGCTGGTCTGCGGCGGCCGGCGCCCCGACGATCCCGAGCTGTCGCGCGGCTACTTCCTGCTGCCCACCATCTACGCCGACTGCGACCGCTCCATGCGCATCGTGCAGGAGGAGGTCTTCGGTCCGGTGGTCACCGTGGAGCGTTTCCACAGCGAGGAGGAGGCCGTGGAACTCGCCAACGACACCCGGTACGGCCTGGCCGGCGGGGTGTGGACCAGCGACGCGAGCCGCGCCCAGCGCGTCGCCGCCCGGCTGCGGCACGGCACCGTCTGGATCAACGACTTCCACCCCTACGTCCCCCAGGCCGAGTGGGGCGGCTTCGGCCGCTCCGGATTCGGCCGGGAGCTCGGGCCCACGGGGCTGCGCGAGTACCAGGAGGCCAAGCACATCTACCAGAACCTGAGGCCGGGCGTCTCCGGCTGGTTCAAGGGCTGAGCGGGCAAGGGCGAGAGAGAGGGCGACGGCATGGACGACGAGACGACGACCTACGACTACGTGGTCATCGGCGGCGGTACGGCGGGCTCGGTACTGGCCGCGCGGCTGAGCGAGGACCCGGCCAGCCGCGTGTGCGTGGTGGAGGGCGGCCCCAGCGACGTGGGCGACGAGCGCATTCTGCGGCTGCGCAACTGGATCAACCTGCTGGGCGGCGAGTTCGACTACGGCTACACCACCGAGGAGCAGCCGCGCGGCAACTCGCACATCCTGCACTCGCGGGCGCGGGTGCTCGGCGGCTGCTCCTCGCACAACACCCTGATCAGCTTCCTGCCGTTCCCGCAGGACCTCGACGAGTGGGTGGCGGCCGGCTGCGAGGGCTGGGGGCCGGAGACGATCCTGCCCTACCGGACACGGCTGCGGAACAACATCGTGCCCGTCGCCGCCGCCGACCGCAACGCGATCGCCGAGGACTTCGTCAGGGCGGCGACCACCCGGCTCGGCGTCCCGGTCATCGAGGACTTCAACGCCCGCCCCTTCACGGACGGCGCCGGCTTCTTCTCCCTGGCCTACGACCCGAAGACGAACACCCGCTCCTCCGCCTCGGTGGCGTATCTGCACCCCATCATGGACCGCCCGAACCTGACACTGCGTCTGGAGACCTGGGCGTACCGGCTGTTGCCCGACAGCGAGGGCCGTTTCACCCGCGTCCAGGTGCGCAACCCCGACGGTTCCCTCTCGACGCTGGAGGCCGAGGCGGAGGTGCTGCTGTGCGCCGGGGCGATCGATACGCCGAGGCTCCTGCTGCTCTCCGGGATCGGTCCCGCCGACCAGCTGCGCGACCTGGGCATCGAGGTCCGCGCCGATCTGCCCGGGGTGGGCGAGAACCTCCTGGACCACCCCGAGTCCGTGATGGTGTGGGAGACCCGGGGGCCGCTGCCGCCCAACTCGGCCATGGACTCCGACGCCGGCCTCTTCCTGCGCCGCGACACGGCGGACGGCCCGCGTCCCGACCTGATGTTCCACTTCTACCAGGTGCCGTTCACCGTCAACACCGAGCGGCTCGGCTACCCCGTGCCCGAGCACGGCGTCTGCATGACCCCGAACGTGCCGCGCGCGCGTTCCATCGGCCGCATGTGGCTGCGCAGCGCCGATCCCGCCGTCAAACCGGCCCTGGACTTCCGCTACTTCACCGATCCGGAGGGGCACGACGAACGTACGATCGTCGAGGGTCTGCGGATCGCCCGCGAGGTCGCCGCCACCGCGCCGCTCAGCGACTGGCTGGTGCGGGAGGTGGCGCCGGGCCCGGACGTGACGTCGGACGCGGACCTGTCCGAGTACGGGCGACGCGCCGCCCACACCGTCTACCACCCGGCGGGGACCTGCAAGATGGGCGCCGAGGACGATCCGATGGCGGTCGTCGATCCGCAGCTGCGGCTGCGCGGGCACGACGGGCTGCGCATCGTGGACGCCTCCATCTTCCCCACCATGCCGACCATCAATCCGATGGTGACGGTGCTGCTCGCCGCCGAGCGCGCGGCGGACCTCATCTGCGCCCGGCCGGGGCCCGGCCCCGTGCACGCCGAAGGGGTGTTCCAGTGACCACGGCCGGAGCGCCGGACGCCGCCCCTGGGGAAGAGAAGTCGGAGTTCCGCAAGGACATGGGACCGTGGGCGAACTTCGCCCTCGGCTTCACCTACCTCTCCCCGGTGGTGAGCACCTACACCCTCTTCGGCACCGCCCTCGCCGACGGCGGCCCGCCGATGATCTGGGCGTTCCTCATGGCGGGCTGCGGCCAGTTCCTCGTCGCGCTGGTCTTCGGCGAGGTCGTCGCCCAGTACCCGGTCGCGGGCGGGGTCTACCCGTGGGCGCGGCGGCTGTGGGGCAAGCGCTGGGCCTGGATGACCGGCTGGATCTACATGTGGGCGCTGCTCGTCACGATCACCAGCGTCGCGTACGGCGCCGGGCCCTACATCGCCATCCTGCTCGGCTTCGACGCCACCGTGCACACCACCGTGCTGTGCACGATCGGGCTGATCCTCATCGCCGTGCTCATCAACTACGCCGGTACGAAGGCCCTTTCGTGGGCGGCGCTGATCGGGTTCGGCGCGGAGCTGATCGGTGCGCTCGTCGTCGGCATCATCCTGCTCGTCACCCACCGCTTCCACGGCCTCGGTGTCCTCTTCGACGACTACGGCGCCGCCGGGGACAGTTCGTATCTGCCCGTCTTCCTCGGGGCGGCGATCATCGGCTTCTACCAGTACTACGGTTTCGAGGCCTGCGGGGACGTGGCCGAGGAGGTGAAGCACCCGGGCAAGGTGATCCCCAAGGCGATGCGCCGCACCATCTACGTGGGCGGGGCCGCGGCGACCTTCACGTGTCTGACGCTGCTGCTGGCCGTCGTGGACTACCGGGCGGTGATCTCCGGGCAGGACTCCGACCCGGCCGTCAGGATCCTCTTCGACGCCCTCGGCGAGGCCGGCGCGCGGGTGGTGATGGCCGTCGTGCTGATCTCCTTCCTCTCCTGCACGATCAGCCTCCAGGCCGCGGCGGGCCGGCTGATCTACTCGTACGCGCGCGACGAGATGATCATCGGTCACCGGCTCCTGCGGAAGTTCTCGCCGAGCCGCGCGGTGCCCGAGTACGCGCTGCTGGTCGCCGCGGCCATCCCCGCACTGATCGCGATCGGGTCGCTGATCTCGACGGACGCCCTGACCAAGATCGTCTCTTTCGCGATCCTCGGCATCTACACCGCCTTCCAGATGGTCGTGCTGGCCGCCCTGCGCGCGCGCCTCAAGGGCTGGCGGCCGAGCGGCGAGTACCGGCTGGGCCGGTGGGGCCTCGCGGTGAACATCGGGGCCCTCGCCTACGGCATCTTCGCCATCATCACCATCGCCTGGCCCCGCACTCCCGAGGCGGCCTGGTACGACAACTGGATCGTGCTGCTGGGCGGCGGCATCGTGGTGGGGGTGGGGCTCGTGTACATGTTCACCACGCGTCACTACGGCCGCAGTGACGCCCCCTCGGCGAACGCCGTCCCGGATTAGGGCTGTTCGTCGGCGCCGAGGTGGGCACGGATCAGGGTCGTGACGGCGGAGACGAGCTGGTCGAACTGCTCGTCCGCGCTGGGCAGGGGCAGCAGGGCGGCCTGGCGGAGGGTGGGGACGTCGAGGTCGCCCTGGGCCGTCAGCCAGGCGGCGGGGACGAGCGGGCTCCGGTCGGCCCCGGACCGGTCGCCCTCCTGGTCGACCAGGAGGGCGAAAGAGAGGACCAGCAGGCAGAGGTGGCGGTGCGCCGCGAGTGCCGCCGACAGGTCCAGGCCGACGTCCCGCAGGAACCGCAGGAACCGGTCCAGGTCGAGCAGCCGGTTGGGGTGCACGGAGGCCGGCGGGGTGTCCTCGTCGAGCGAGACGAGCAGGGCGCGGGGCCAGCGCCGGTACAGCGCGCGCAGGGACCGGGCGTAGTCGGCGACGGACCGCTCCCAGTGCGCGGGGTCGAGCGGGGGCGGCTCCCAGGAGCTGAGCATGAGGTCGACCACGAGGTGGACGACCTCCTGGCGGTCCTCGACGTAGTTGTACAACGACCGCACGGTGACGCCCAGTTCGTTGGCCAGCGCGCGCATCGTCAGGGACGGGAACCCCTTGGAGCCGACCATCTCCAGAGCCCTGGCCGCGATGCTCTCGCGGGTGAGGACCGGGCGGCCCCTGCGGGTGGCGGGGCGGCGTCGGGAGGTCGCGGGCATGGCGTCAGCGTACGGTATGGCCCCGGCTCGAACTTCACGCCTGTTGACTTTTACCGGCGGCCGCCGGTCCCGGGGTTTGATGGAATCGACGGCCGCCGTCTCGGGGTGCGCTGGAGAGGGCGACGGCCGTCTCGGGGTGCGGTGGTGGCGGCCCGGTGAAAACAATGGGGGTGGCCTCCGATGAGCCCACGGGACACGTTATGTCCCGTCTTCGGCGGGTACCTGTGCGGACGAGAACGGCGCCGGCGCAAGGAGACGAGGAACCACATGAAGATCGGTTACAAGCTGGCCGCCGAGGCGTTCGGTCCGGCGGAACTGGTGCGGCAGGCCGTCCTCGCGGAGGAGGCGGGCTTCGACTTCGTCGAGATCAGCGATCACTACCACCCATGGCTCGACAACCAGGGCCACTCCCCCTTCGCCTGGACGGTCCTCGGCACCATCGCGGCCAAGACGTCCCGGATCGAACTGGCGACCGGCGTGACGTGCCCGACCATGCGCTACCACCCGGCGATCATCGCCCAGGCGGCCGCCACGTTGGCCCTGCTGTCGGAGGGCCGCTTCGTGCTCGGCCTCGGCTCGGGCGAGCGGCTGAACGAGCACGTCGTCGGCCAGGGCTTCCCGGACTCGGTCAGCACCCGGCACGAGATGTTCAGGGAGGCCCTGGAGATCATCCGGCTGCTGTGGAGCGGCGGGTACCGGTCCTACGAGGGCAAGCACCTGCGGCTGGCGGACGCTCGCGTGTTCGACCTGCCCGACGAGCTGCCCCTGATCGCGGTCGCCGCCAGCGGCAAGCCGTCGTCGCGGCTCGCCGCGGAGCTGGGCGACGGCCTGTTCGCCACGGAGGACAAGCCGGAGATCGTCCGGCACTACCGTGAGGCCGGTGGCACCGGCCCCCGCTACGCGGAGGTGCCGATGGCCTGGGCGCCCGACGAGCACACGGCGGCGAAGGCCGCCCTGGAGACCTCGCGGTGGGCGCTGACCGGGTGGAAGGTGATGAGCGAGCTGCCCAACCCGGTGAACTTCGACGCGGCGACCACGACCGTGCGCGAGGAGGACATCCTGGAGAAGTTCGCCTGCGGCAACGACCCGTCCCGGTACCTGGAGGCCGCGCAGAGCTTCGTCGACGCGGGCTTCGACCGGCTGGTCATGCAGAACGCCGGCCCCGACCCGGACGGCTTCATCGACTTCTACCAGCGCGAGCTGGACGGGCCCCTCCGGCAGCTGAAGCCGGACGGCTCACAGGGCTGAACCGCCCCCACCCCCACGCAGAGCGCTCCGCCCATCCGGGCGGGGCGCTCTTGTGCTGCCCACGCTCTTGATGCCCACGCTTCGGTGTCCCGCTCGGGGGGCGGCTCCGGGGTGTCCACGGGGGCGTGGGCCGGGTCACTTTCGCGGGGTCGCCAGGGGGCGGGGACTGTGAGCCCACCCATAGGGTCCACGTCACATGCTAAAGACGGTAGTGGTCGGCGAGGGCCGCGCCGGGCAGGCCCGTAAGCCTTCGGAGGCGTTCTGACCTGCGTATCTGCGGCCTTCGGTAGTACGTCACACCCTTGCCTTCCCCGCCGGGCACCGCTCACTCTGGCGGAAGTTCCGGGGAGCCCGGCCTCGCACCGAGCACATCCGTACCGCTCCGCCCGGGCCCTCCCCCACCCCGCCCACGCACCGCATGGAGAGTCACCCCCCGCATGGCCACGACCCAGACGCAGCCCCGCACCGCCCGGCTCCGCACGTTCTCCGTCGCCGGCATCGCCACCGCGAGCGCCGCCGCCGCGGCGCTGACCCTTGCCCCCTCCCCCGCCCACGCCGCGGAGCCCACCGGTACGAACGCGCCCGTCTCCCGGGCCGCGGCGCCCAAGGCGGCCCACGCCGACAACCTCGACGGCTGGATCCGTGAGGCGCTCGCCATCATGAAGGCCAAGGGCATCCCGGGCACCTACGAGGGGCTGCACCGCAACATCATGCGCGAGTCCTCGGGCAACCCGAACGCGCAGAACGGCTGGGACGTCAACGCCCAGAACGGCACCCCGTCCAAGGGGCTGCTCCAGGTCATCCAGCCGACCTTCGAGGCCTACCACGTCGAGGGCACCGCCAACAACCTGACCGACCCAGTGGCCAACATCACCGCCGCGGCCAACTACGCCGCCGACAAGTACGGCTCCATCGACAACGTCGACTCCGCCTACTGAGTACTCCTCACGTCGACCGCGTCGACGCGTCGGCCGACCGCGTCGGCCAAGGCCGGGGCCGCGGGCCATCCGCCCGGCCCGATGCGGTACGAAGGCTTCCGTGAACGAACAGATCCAGCCCGCGCCCCCGCCCGCGACCGTTCGCGTCTTCATCGCCCTCGCCCCGCCCGACGACGCCAAGCGGGAACTGGCCGCCGAGCTGGCTCCCGCCCACCACGCCCATCCGCGCATGCGGTGGAACCGCATCGAGGACTGGCACATCACCCTGGCGTTCCTGGGCGAGGTGCCGAGCGCGGTCGTTCCCGCGCTGTGTCCCCCGCTCGCGGACCTCGCGGCCGCCCGGGCGCCCCTCACGCTGGCGCTGCGCGGGGGCGGGCACTTCGACGAGCGCGTGGTGTGGTGCGGGATCGACGGGGAGCTCGACGCGTTCCGGCAGCTCGCCGCCGAGGTGCGTGCCGTGGTCAAGGAGTGCGGTGTGGCCTTCGCGGACCGGCCGCTGCGCCCGCATCTGACGCTGGCCCGGGCGCGGCGGGACACGCCCTCGTGCGCGGCGGAGACGGCGGCGGGCCTGAGCGGGTTCACGGGCCGCCCGTGGCCGGCCGAGCGTCTGCATCTGGTCGCCAGCAACATCGGCCGCGGTCCGGGGCCGATCCGCTACCGCGACGTCGACGCCTGGCGCTTCGGGGCCCGGAATCGACCGGCCCCGCGCTCGCGCTTCTCCTGGCCCTCGGCGTGACACCCCGGCCGCCGCCGAGGGGGGGTTATCCCCCGGTCAGGACGGAGGTCCGCCTCAGCGCGCCGCCACCGCACCGCCCGTCATGATCGACTCACCGGTCCTTCGGGACACATGAGGTGAGATGGGCGAGGAGCGATCAGGATGACGGTGTACGAGAAGCGGCTCGGTCGGCGGGGGCTGCTGGCGGTGACGGCGGCGGGCGCGGCCACGGCTCTGGCGGCGCCCAGGGCGGGCGCCGCCACGGCAGCACGCGCGGGCGCGACAGCCGGCGGCACCGGGGGCACGGGGCAGGCCGCCGTCGTACGGGCCATCGAGCGTGCCGCCCACCCGCTGCGCTCCACCGAGCCCGGCACCCGCACCGCCGATCTCCGGGCGCTCGGCGCGATGATCGGTGACGCCGAGGTGGTGGGCCTCGGTGAGGCCACCCACGGCTCGCACGAGTTCTTCGCCATGAAGGAGCGGGTGTTCCGCCACCTCGTCGAGCACGAGGGCTTCACGACGTTCGCCCTGGAAATGAGCTGGTCGGCGGGGCTGCGGATCGACGAGTACCTCCAGGGCGGCGAGGGAGACGCCCGGCGGATCGCCGAGGAGACCCTGGCCGGATCCCCGTGGGAGCGTGCGGAGTTCGTGAGCCTCATCGCCTGGATGCGGGAGCACAACCGCCGGCACCCGAGGCGCAGGGTCCACTTCATGGGCGACGACATCGGCGCCCCCCGGCTCGGCGACGCGCTCTTCGAGCGGGTGCTCTCCCACGTGCGCGAGGCCGACCCGGGCTCGCTGGCACGGCTCACCGCGCTGTACGCGCAACTGCGCCCGCTGGACGACGTCTTCGAGTACCTGAACAGGCCGCTCGCGCTGCGGCGGCAGAACGCAGTCCGGGCACAGCAGGCGCTCGACGTGGTCACCGCAGGCAGGGGGGTGGGCGGCACCGGGCACGCGTGGGCGGTGCAGCACGCCAAGAACATCGCGCAGACCTTCGCCTTCACCGCGCTGGACGTCACCGACCCGGCCTCGGTGGCCGAGGTCGAACACCTGCGCGATCGCGCGATGGCCGACAACATCACATGGTGGCATCACGAGACCGGTCACAAGGTTCTGCTGTCGGCGCACAACGGCCACGTCGGCCTTCTGTCGACCGACCCCGTGATGTACCCCAAGACGCAGGGCTCCTACCTGCGCGACGCCCTCGGCCGGAACTACGCCATCATCGGCTTCACCTTCGCCGGCGGTTCGTTCCTCACCAAGGATGCCGCTCTTGGCGGCGACTGGCACGAGACCACCGTGCCGCCCGCGAGCCCCGACATGCACGAGTACACCCTCGACCGGGTGCGCCACCGGGACTTCTACGTCGATCTGCGCGACGTCCCGGCCCCGGCCGGCGCCTGGCTGGACACCGCCCGCCCCGTCTACGACGCCGGCTCGACCTACACGCCGGACCCGCTCCCCACCCTGGCCCTCGGCAGGGCCTACGACGTTCTCGTCCACCTGCACCGGGTCCGCGGCGCCCAGAAGCTCTGACCCGGGAGGCGCGTCAGGCGGTGGCGTGGTCCCGGTCGGGGTTCTCCGGGGACGAGGTGCGGTCGGCCTCGTCGTGGACGAGCAGGGACAGCAACGACGCCACGGCCAGGCCCGATTCGGCCGGGTGGCGCAGCACCTTGCTGGGGTCGATCCGGTAGGTGTTGGTGCGTCCCTCCCTCGTGTGGGAGAGATAACCGTCCGCTTCGAGATCGGCGATGATCTTCTGGACCGCGCGCTCGGTGAGGCGGCAGTGCGCGGCGATGTCGCGGATACGGGCGTTGTGATCATCCGCGATAGCGGCCAGCACCCGCGCGTGATTGGTGAGAAACGTCCATCCGGTGTGTGGCTCGGGCACTCCATCCATGCGTCAACTCTAGCGATGATGCGTACGTGTTTTCAAAAACACGTACTGTGTTTCAGGTATTAATTGACGTGTGTGGGCTGCGGAGGGCAGCCTAGGAGCGGCGCTGGGCGAAACGAGAGGGAGAGGCCATGCCGGAGCCTGTACACCCCGAATCCCTCGAGCAGGAGGGTGGCCACGACGGGCGGGGTGATCGAACACCGGTGTCCCGGACGGCCGCGGCACCGACGGCCGGCTTCGACTCCTTGGTCGAGGGCGAGCGGCTGCGGGTCGTTCTGCGAGGAGAGCTGGACCTGGAGGCGGGCCGGCTGCTACGGCCCGATCTGCGGCAGGCCCTGAGGCGGTCGGCACGCGTCATCGACCTAGACCTGCGCGGGGTGGGCTTCTGTGACTGCTCGGGGCTCAATCTGCTGCTCGGCCTGCGCCAGTCGGCGCTCGAACAGGGCAAGATCCTCACGATCGGCCACAGCAGTCCCTGGGTCGACCGTTTGCTTGACCTGACCGGTACCCGCCATCTGTTCGCGCCCGTGGAGCAAGGAGGCGGGCACAGCGCGGCGGCGGCCGACCACGGACCCGAGAAGGGCGAGGAGGCCGGTAAGGGCGAGGAGAGCGAACAGGATCTGCGGGCCGTGGTCGCCCAGTTGCGGCGGGCCATGCGGACCAGGCCCACCATCGATCTGGCGCGCGGCATGCTGATGTCCTCCTTCAATCTCAGCCCCGAGGCCGCCTGGGACGTCCTGGTCTCGGCGTCGCAGAACACCAACACCAAGCTGCACCGCCTGGCCGGGGAGCTGGTGGGCACGGCGTCGGGCAGCGCGTTGCCCGACACCGTGCGCAGGCAGCTGGCGGCCGCGATCGCCAGGACGGACACCGCCCGCCCGACGCCCGGCACCGGAACGACGACGAGCACTCCGCGCCCCGCGTCCGAGCCGCTCGGCACACCACCGGCCTGCGGGCCCTGAACCCCGCGCACCTGGGAGGCCGGCGTCACGTCAGAGGCGCGTCAGCGCCGGCGGCCACGCTGCCAGGACCCGGCGGGAGGGACGAGGGCGATGCGCCTACAGCGGTGGCGGTGGCGGACGGGCGCGGCGCTGATCGCGGTGGGGGGTGCCGTGGCGGCCTCCGTCGGCGCGGGCGCCCCGACCGCGCAGGCCGCCGTCTCGGCGGTGAACATCACGGCCGTGCACAGCGGCAAATGCCTGGAGGCCAAGGACTCCTCGCCGTCCCCGGACGCGCCCGTCGTGCAGGCGGATTGCACCGGACAGGCCGGCGCCGAGTGGTACGTCCGCGAATCCGCCAGCGGCGGCAACACCCTCAACATCGTCAACGCCCACAGCAATCTCTGCCTGACCGTCCCCGACCCCGCCTCCGCCCGCGCCGGCACCCGGACCCGCCAGGGCAACTGCGCCGTCACGGCCGGGGCCGACTTCCGGCTCGTCGACACCGGCACCGCGTACGTCCGGATCCAGGCCGCCGCACCGGCGCCCGCCCTCTGCCTCGACGTCGCCTCCGGCTCCCACGCGATCGGCGTGCCCGTGCAACTCGCCACCTGCGAGGGGCAGTCCGGGTCCGGCTTCGCGCAACGGCTGCCTCGCGTGGGCAACGAAGTGCCGCTCGATCCACCGCCGCCCGGCACTCCCACCGCGCCCCCGGAGCGGGTCAGCGTCGCCTCCGGCGGTGGCCAGTCCAAGCCGGTCTCCGACTCCCACGGCGCTTCGGCCGTCAGCGCGGACGGGCGTCACGTGGCCTTCGTCTCCAACGCGGCGGACCTGGTGGCGGGCGACACCAACGGCTACGGCGACGTGTTCGTACGCGATCTCCAGGCCGGCACCACGCGGCGGGTCAGCGTCGCGAGCGACGGCACCCAGGGCAACTCCGGATCGTCCGAACCCTCCCTCAGCGCCGACGGACGCCATGTCGCCTTCACGTCCGACGCGTCGAACCTGGTCCCCGGCGACACCAACCGCTCGGGTGACGTCTTCGTACGCGACCTCCAGACCGGCACCACCCGGCGGGTCAGCGTCGCCACCGACGGCACCCAGGGCAACTCCGGATCGTCCGACCCCTCCCTCAGCGCCGACGGACGCCATGTGGCCTTCGCGTCCTTCTCCGCGACCCTGGCGCCCGAGGACGTCAACAACGAATGGGACGTCTTCGTCCGCGATCTGGCGAGCGGGACCACCCGGCGCGTGAGTGAGACCGGCGGCGGCAACGACGGCTACGACAGCTCGACCGCCCCGGCCATCAGCGCGGACGGCGGGCACATCGCCTATGTCTCCAACTCCGCCGCGCTCGTCCCCGGTGACACGAACAATCAGCACGACGTCTTCGTCTGGTCCCGGCAGAGCGGCGCCACCGAGCGGGTCAGCGTCGCCGACGACGAGAGCGAGGGCAACGGCCACGCCGCCGCGCCGTCGATCAGCGCGGACGGCCGGCACATCGCCTTCGCCTCCCATGCGTCGAACCTGGTGAGGGGCGACAGCAACGGCAAGCAGGACGTCTTCCTGCGCGACCGGCAGAGCGGCACGACCGAACGCGTCAGCCTCTCGGTCGGTGGCGGCCAGGGCAACGGCTACGCGGCGGACGCGGCGCTCAGCGGGGACGGGCGGTACGTCGTCTTCACCTCCGGCTCGACCAATCTGCTCGTGCGCGACACCAACGGCGTGGCCGACGTGTTCGTACGGGACCGGCAGAACGGCGTCACCCACCGGGTCAGCACCTCCGGCAGCGGGATCGAGGCGGACGCGCCGTGCTCCTCGGCGTCGGTCAGCGCCGACGGAAGCTCCGTCGCCTTCGCCTCCGGTGCCACCAACCTCGTCGCCGACGACAGCAACGGCCGCCCCGACGTGTTCCTCCGTCGCCTCGTTCCCTAGTGCCCCATGCCCCCACGCCCCCCGTGCCTCAAGGAGCTTGATCATGCGTCAGTTCGTGTGGCCGCGTCGGATGCGGCTGCTGAGCGTCCCGTCGGCGGCCGTCATGGCGGTGGCCTCGCTCTCGCTGGGCGCTCCCGCCGCGCATGCCGCGTCCGCCGTGAACGTCGTCGCCGTCCACAGCGGCAAGTGCCTGGAGACCAAGGACTCCTCCCCGTCCCAGGACGCCCCCGTCGTACAGGCGGACTGCACCGGACAGGCCGGCGCCGAATGGTACGTACGGGAATCCCCCAGCGGGGGCGGCACCCTCAACATCGTCAACGCCCACAGCAACCTCTGCCTGACCGTCCCCGACCCCGCCTCCGCCCACGTCGGCACCCACACCCGCCAGGGCAACTGCACCGCACCGGCCGGCGCCGACTTCCGGCTCCTGGACACCGGCAGCGAGCATGTGGCGATCCAGGCGGCCGGGCCCGCTCCCGCCCTCTGCCTCGACGTCGCCTCCGGCACCCATGAGGCGGGGGCCGCTCTCCAACTGGCCCAGTGTTACGGCCAGTCGGGCAGCGGATTCATGCAGCGGGCGCCCCGGGTGGGGAACGAGAGCCCGCTGGACGATCCGCCCGTCCTGCCTCCCGCCACCGTGGCCGAACGGGTCAATGTGGCCTCGGGCGGCGCCCAGACGACCGCGCAGCTCATGGACGCGGCGCCGGTCCTGAGCGGGGACGGGCGCTACGCCGCTTTCACCTCCGACGCGACGACCCTCGTACCCGGCGACAAGAACGCGGCGGCGGACGTGTTCGTACGGGACCGGACGGCGGGCGTCACCGAACGCGTCAGCCTCACCGACGGCGGCGCCGAGAGTCAGCCCGCCGAGTGGTCCGACGAGCCGTCGATCAGCGCGGACGGACGGTACGTGGCCTTCGAGTCCGTCGCGCGGGGTCTGGTGGCGGGTGACACCAACGGGCACCGGGACGTCTTCGTGCGCGACCGCACCGGCGGCACCACGCGGCGGGTCAGCGTCAGCAGCGGCGGTGTCCAGGGCAACGGGTGGTCGTTCTCGCCGTCGGTCAGTGGTGACGGGCGGTACGTCGCCTTCGTCTCGGGCGCGAGCAACCTCGTGCCGGGTGACACGAACGGCGCCGACGACGTCTTCGTCCACGACCGGCAGACCGGGACCACGCAGCGCGTGAGTGTCTCGGGCGGGGGCGCCCAGGGCAACGGGGGGTCGACGGCGGGGGCGATCAGCGCGGATGGGCGGCAGGTCGCCTTCACCTCCTCGGCGACCAACTTCACGGCAGGTGACACCAATGCCGCCGACGACGTCTTCGTACGCGATCTGCAGAGCGGCACCACGCAGCGCGTGAGCGTGAGTGGCGGCGGGGGCCAGGGCGACCGGGGCTCGATGGCCCCGTCCCTCAGCGCCGACGGGCGCCACGTCGCCTTCTCGTCGAGCGCCACCAACCTCGTGGCCGGCGACACCAACGGGCGCATCGACGTGTTCGTGCGGGACCGGCAGTCGGGCACCACGCAGCGCGTGAGCGTGGCCGACAACGGCACGCAGGGCGACGGGCATTCGGGAGGTGCGTCGATCGGCGCCGACGGGCGCCATGTCGCGTTCTCGTCCTCGGCCGCCAACCTCATCGCCCGTGACGCCAACGGGGTGAGCGATGTGTTCGTCCACGACCGGCAGTCCGGCGGGACGCGGCGCGTCAGCACCGCCCACACCGACGGGCAGGACGTCGACCACTATTCGTCCGAGGCCGCCATCAGCGCCGACGGGGCGCTCGTCGCCTTCTCCTCCGCCGCATCGGACCTGGTCCCGGGCGACACCAACGGCACGCACGACGTCTTCGTGCGGCGTGGTGTCGCCTGAGGGAGTGGGTCAGCGCACGTCGACGTAGTCGCCGGCGGCCTTGACCCCGGGCGTCGTCGCGTTCCCGGCGAAGTTCCAGCGGAAGTAGCCGTCGGTGGCGGCCTTGACCGTGGTCTTCAGGTTGCCCTTGGTGTCGGACTTCACGGACTTCACGGCCGTGTAGGTCGTGGCGCCCTTCTTCTTGAACTCGAGCTGCACGGGCTGGTTGGTGTAGCCCGCGTACTTGTGGGTCTCCCAGTTGGCGCGGGTCAGCGCACCGGTGACGGTGAGCGTCTTGCCCTTCTTGATGGGCTCCGGCGAGGCGTCCGCCGTCAGCTTGGACAGGCGCTGCACCTTGAAGGTGCCGGCCTTCTCCAGGAGGACGGTGTCGATGTCCTTCGCCGTCACCATCGTGTCGACGTACCAGGCGCCGGCCGGGCTGTTGTCGTAGAAGTCGGTGTCCGGGTCGAGCGTGAACTTCGCCGTGCACGTCGCGGTCGTCGCGCTCGAGTCCACGCACTTGGGCGCCGAGGCGGGCAGGGCGATCGCGGAGGCCGGACCGTACAGGGTGATGTCGGCCTCTTCGATGCCGGAGTCGTCGGACGCCGTCACGGAGACCGTGAAGGACTGCGCGGCGGTGGTGCCGAGCACGATCGGCTTGCCGCCGTTGACGGTGACCTTGTCGATGGTCACGTCGGCGGACGGGGCGGCGAAGGCGCTGGGCGCCATGATGCCGGTCGCGGCCAGGGCCGAGCCGAGCACGGCGATGCGGATGCGGTGACGCATGAATCCCCCCACGGGATAATGGTGACGCCGGAGTTGACGATCCGCCCCGGCAGAAGTTGTGATCACGACGACTCTACGTTCTTCACCGCATCTTCATCAGTGTGTTGATCACCACGCGTGTCGCGTACAACCCTGGGCGGCCGACACCGCCGCCGATGTCCGGTCGGTCAGGTCAGCGGTGGCGACCGCGCGTCGTGGCTGCGCGCTCCGCGTACCCCTGCGGGTCCGCCCGTACGTCCCTGACGACCAGGGCCGCTGATCCGCGGGCCGCGTCGCCGGCCACCGACGAGGCGCGCAGTCTGCCGCTGCCCGCGCCCCACAGGCCGGAGACGACGCGGCGCTCCAGACACCGTTCGATCGGGTCGCGCAGCCAGGGCATCAGGGCGCGGAAGGTGCCGCCGAGGACGACCGCGTCCGGGTCCACGAGGTTCACGGCGCCGGACAGCACGAGGCCCAGCCTGCGCCCGGCGACCGCGATGGCGGCGCGTGCCTGATCGTCGCCCTCCAGCGCCCTGCGCTCCAGCGCGGCGACGCCGGGCTGCCCGGCGCCCTCGGCGATGCCCGCCGCGCGCAACAGCGCCGCCTGTCCCGCGTACTGCTCCAGGCAGCCACGCGCGCCGCAGCGGCACTCGGGCCCCTCCTCGTCCACGACGAAGTGTCCTATCTCGCCGGCGAACCCGTGGGCGCCGCCCAGCAGTTCGCCGTCGACGAGCAGGGCGCCGCCGATCCCGATCTCGCCGGTGAGGTAGAGGAAGCTGCGGACCTTGCCGAGCCGCCCGAACCACAGCTCGGCGAGCGCCGCGGCGTCCGCCTCGTTGCCCGTGGTCACCGGCAGCGGGCGCGGGGCGGGGTCGGCGGCGGGGTGCGGCGGTCGCATGAGCCGCAGCTTCGACAGGGCCTGGGCGAACATGCCCTCGGCGGCGACGCGGTTCCACCGCAGGTTCGGGGCGTGGCGCACCACGCCACCGGAGACCAGTCCGGGCAGGGCCAGATGGGCCGCCGCGGGGTGCAGATCCTGCTCCGCCGCCGACTCCAGGGCGTGGGCGGCGATCCGCGCGGCGCGTGCGATGACCTCGGTGGGCGGCACGTCGCGGTTGTCGACGTGTTCGGTCAGGCGTACCCGGTCGGTGCCCGCGAGGTCGACGACGCAGACGGTGACGTAGTCGATGTTGATCTCCACGCCGAGCCCGGCGAATCCGGTGCGCGCCACCTTCAGGACCGTGCCGGGGCGCCCCGCCTGACCGCTGAACGCCTTGCCGGACTCCGTCAGGAAGCCGCCGGCCAGCAGCTCTTCCGTCAACGAGGACACGGCCGCGCGGGTCAGCCCCGAGCGGCCCGCGACGGCGGCCCGGGTGGTCTCGCCCTCGTCGTGCACGGCACGGAGCACGAGGCTCAGGTTGTGCCGGCGCACCGTGTCCTTGTCCGCCTTGGGTTCCAGCGGCGTGCGGTGGTTCGTCATGGTGGGATCGAGGGTAACGGCTGCTAGGCGGCCTTCTTCCGGTCGAACCAGATGGTCGCCGCCGTGGGCACGAGCCCCGCCCAGAACAGGAGCTGCGGCACGGACCGGTCGGTCCAGGGGATCTCGGCGATCAGCACGGCGCACAGCATCGCCCAGGCCGCCTGCGCGAGGACGACGCGGGCCCAGCGGCCCCGGCGGATCAGGGAGCGGACGTTGAGCCGCACACCCGCGCGCAGCCGGCGATAGCGGCGCCAGGCACCGAAGGCCCAGATCGCGCCCATGATGCACAGGAACCACAGGCGCTGGCCCACGGGCACGGGCAGCTCGGGGGCGGGCCGGTCCTCGGCGGGGAAGACGTCGACCATGGCGCCCGCCAGCGCCACGCAGAGGACGGCGAGCCAGCGGGTGCCGCGCAGGAGGCGGTAGGTGGCGTGGTCCAGTTGCTCCCGCAGGTCGGCGGAGTTCGGTTCGGCGGCGAGCGCGTCCGCGTACAGGTCGGCGGCCTCGGTGGCCCCGACGCCCGGGGCTCGTGCCGCCTTCCTCGTCTGCCGGGCGAGGGCCTCGGCGTGCTGCGGGTCGATGCGCAGGATGGCCTCGTCGAGCATGTCGGAGACCGTGCCGTTCCCGGCCGTGCTGGCGATGCGGTGCGCGATCTCATGGGCGTAGAGGTCCTCGGGGCCCAGCCGGAGTGCCTCCATCGCCAGGTCGGCGGCTTCCCGGGTGATGCGGTCGATCACGTCGGCGGTGAGCTGTCGGGCGCCGCTCTCTTTGCCGTAACGGACCAGCGCCTCGCGCCACACGGCGTCGGCGAGCATGGCGTACGCGAACGAGTCCTCGGGCGCGACGCGGATCAGCTCGCGCAGCACGGGCTGGACCTTGAGCCAGCCGTTGTCGCGCACCATCGCCTGGGCGCGCAGCCTGAGCGCGCCGTAGTCCTCGGGGGCCAGCCCGAGGGCCTCGTCGGCGGCGGCCGCCGCTTCCTTGGGCTGCTCCGTGTTGAGGTGGCAGTAGCCCATCTTGACCCAGGCGCGCACGTCGCCGGGGTCCTCGGCGAGGCGGCCGGCCAGCAGGGCCTTCGCCTGGTCGTAGCGGTCGAGTTCGATCAGGGCCTGGGCCTTCTCGACGGCCGGGTGCAGCGCGTTCACAGCTTCCGCTTCTTCTTCAGGTAGGTGACCAGATCGTCGTACGTGCCGCCCTCGTTGGCGTACATGGCGACGTTGCGTGCCGAGGCGAACCACGGCTCGGCGGACGGGACCGTCTGCTTCGCGGCGCCCAGCAGGTCCTTCATGCCGATCATGCGGACGGTGCCGGTGCGCGCCGAGTCGAGCAGGGCGCTTTCGGCCGCCGCCTCGCACAGGTGGGCGAGGTCGGCGCCGGACAGGCCGTCGGTCACCTTGACGAGCTTGCCCAGGTCGATGTTCTCGACGGGGCGTTCGGCGAGGTGGTAGCGGAGGATGCTCTCGCGGGCCGGGGCGTCGGGCGGCAGGACGAGCAGCGTGCGGTCCAGGCGCCCGGGCCTGCGCAGGGCGATGTCCACGTCCCAGGGCGCGTTGGTGGCGGCGAGCACGAAGACGCCTTCGTTGGCGGCGGAGTCGATGCCGTCCAGCTCGGTCAGGAGCTGGTTGACGGTGTTGCGCATGCCGCTGTGCTGGGTGCGGCTGCGCTTGGCGCCGAGCGCGTCGAGTTCGTCGAGGAAGACGACGCAGGGCGCCTGGCGGCGGGCCGTCCGGAAGATCTCGTGCATGTTGCGCTCGGAGTTGCCGATCCACATGTCCAGGACGTCGTTGACCGACACGGACAGGAATCCCGCCCCGAGTTCACCGGCGATCGCGCGGGCGATGAAGGTCTTGCCGCAGCCGGGCGGCCCGTACAGCAGGAGCCCGCCGCGCAGGCTCTTGCCGTAGAGCTTGCGCAGCTCGGGGTTGCGCATCGGGGCGAGGAACGCGGCCTCCAGGCGCTCCTTGACCTCCCGCATGCCGCCGACTTCCGCCAGGCGGATCGTGCCGGGTTTGTCGACGTCCCAGGCGGAGGCGTCCCCCGGGTCGCCGCTGCCGTCGGCGGTCAGGGGGGCCTCGACGAAGCGGGGCGGGATCACGTCGCCGACCTGGTCCGCGGCGGCACGCCAGTCGAAACCGGCGCGGCCCTTGGGTTCCTCGGGCGCGGGCGCGGACGCCGGGGCGGTCACGAGCGGCTGGTCCTGCGGGGGCGCGGACTGTGCGGCGGCGGGGGCGGGGGCGCCCATCGCGCGGGCCATCAGCGTACGGGCCTGGGCGTCGCCCGGGGCGTGCTGCAGCGCGACGGCGACCTCCGCGACCGCGGCGTCCGGCTGCCCGGCGTCCAGCAGCATCTCCGCCAGATGCAGCCGCAGGGGCACATCGGCGGGTGCCGCTTCGACAGCGGTGCGCAGGCTTCGTATCAGGGGGGAGTCCTCGGACATGCCGCCACCTTATGTACACGCCTTTCACGCTCCCCCGCCGGGCGGCGGATCTTGGGCGGGGGAGGTCAGGCCGGTGTCAGCGGGCTGCGCGAGTATCCCGCCAGGAAACGGATCCACGGAAGGACGAGGAGATCCCATGAGGCGAAGAAACGGTGGTGTGCTGCTCGCGACCGCCATCGCCACGACGGGTCTGCTGGGCACGGCGCCCGCACCGGCCGGGGCCGCGGCCTCGGTCACGCCGTGCGTCATGCGGGAGGGCCATCCGCACACGGACTGGACCGGAATGAAGTGGGACGCGGACATCCTGTGCGACAACGCGCCGGGCGATGTGCGCCTGCAGTCGTTCACGGGCAGCCCGGTGGTCGGCCGGATGGTGACCACCCGCAGCTGGTTCGTGTGCTGGAAGGTCGGCGACCCGCACGCCGGGGGCAACAACATCTGGTACTACACGCAGGCCGACGAGGTGGTCTCGCGGCCGACCGCGCAGGGCTGGGGCTACATGCCCGCCGTGATGCTGGAGACCACCGAGGACCCGGTGCCGGGTCTGCCCAAGTGCTCATGGGGCTGAGGGAGTTGCCACGTATGAACGCGAAGAGGGGCGGTGGCCGTCCGACACCACGGGAGCGGCGTGGCGCGGGGCGCCGGGTCGCCGGGGCGCTGCTGGCCGCGGCGGCGGCCTCGATGTGCCTGCCCGCGAGCGCCGGCGCCACGACCGCGGCGGCGGGGCCGGTCTGTCACCTCCGTGACGGTGTGCGGCACACCGACGTCAAGGGACACACGTACACGAAGGACCTGTACTGCGAGAACACGGTGGCGGACGTCTTCGCCACCCCGGAGGTGTACGGGACGGTCATCGCCAAGCTGACGACGTCACCGAGCTGGTACGTGTGCTGGCAGAGCGGTGACCTGCATCAGGGCGGCAACCGCATCTGGTACTACACGCAGGGCGACGAGGTGACCAACTGGCCGCTGTGGAAGGGCTGGGGGTACGTGCCGGCGTTCCGCGTGGAGACCGAGCCCGACCCGTTCCCCGGCCTGCCGGCCTGCCTGCCCAGCTGAGCGGCGCCCTCCGCCCCGGCCCCCTGCTCGTCCACCGCACCGGCCCGCTCGCGGAGCCGGTGCGCCCATCGAACCGACTCGCTTGTCGAACCGAGGAGTGAACTCATGGCGTTCCCCACCGTCTTGCGGCCCGCGCGGATCGCGGCGTCGGCCCTCGCCCTGGCGGCGGCCGTCACCTGGCCCGCCGCCACCCCGGCCTCGGCGGCGCCCGCCGCCGCGAGCGCGGACGAGGCCACCTGCGTGCTGCGGCCCGGAGTGACCCACAAGGACACGCTCGGCAACGCCTTCTCCGGCGACCTGTACTGCGCCAACGCCCCGGGGGACCTGTACGGGCGCCCGGCCTTCGACGCTCCGGTCACGGGTCGGTTGAAGACGACCCAGAGCTGGTTCGTCTGCTGGTCGTACGGCGAGGCGCACAAGGGCGGGAACAACGTCTGGTACTACACGCAGGGCGACGAGGCGGTGAACCTGCCGAGCCTCCAGGCGTGGGGCAACGTGCCGGCGAGCAGCGTCCTCACCTCCACCGACCCCTTCCCCGGCCTGCCCCGCTGCCCCTGGCACTGACCGCGACGCGCCACCGGTGGAAGTGGGGGCGCGCACGGTCCGTCCCACCGGGAGGGCGCCGCGCTGCCATCCGCGCGTTGATCACCTAGACTCGTCCGATGGCGAAGTACTTCGACGTGCACCCCGACAATCCCCAGCGGCGCAGCATCACCACCGTGGTCGACAGCATCCGCGCCGACGCGCTCATCGCGTATCCCACGGATTCCTGCTACGCGCTGGGATGCCGGCTGGGCAGCCGCGACGGCATCGGCAGGATCCGTGCGATCCGTGATCTCGACGAGCGCCATCACTTCACCCTCATGTGCCGGAACTTCGCACAGCTGGGTCAGCTCGTCCACCTCGACAACGACGTGTTCCGCGCGATCAAGGCCGCCACTCCCGGCCGGTACACCTTCATCCTCCCCGCGACGAAGGAAGTCCCCCGCCAGCTGCTGCACCCGAAGAAGAAGACCGTCGGGGTGCGCATCCCCGACCACACGGTCACCCAGGCGCTGCTGGCCGAGCTCGGCGAACCGCTGCTGTCCAGCACCCTGCTGCTGCCCGACGAGGAGGAGCCGCTGACCCAGGGCTGGGACATCAAGGAGCGGCTCGACCACGTCGTGGACGTCGTCCTGGACTCCGGTGACTGCGGCACCGAGCCGACCACCGTCATCGACTTCTCCAACGGCGAGGCCGAGGTCGTGCGCCACGGCGCGGGCGACACGACGCGTTTCGCCTAGCGGTTCCGGCCGTCGGCTCGCTCGGTGGTCAGCGGCGCCGGCGGCTCTGCGGGGACCAGCCGGCGCCGATGCCCGCGAGGTGTATCGCGGTCAGGGTCAGGCCGAGCAGCATCAGGCTGGTGGTGCCGAAGAAGATGTTGGTCGATGTCTCGGTGAGATGCAGGATCCAGGCAATGCCGAAGACGACGGCGGCGGCGAGAGCGAGCACGGTTACTCCTTCGAGGGGCGCGGTTCGTTCCCGCGCGGACAAGGGGGGTGACTCACCCGGCCGCTTGCCCCGGGGTGGGCCTTCCATGCCTGCCGGGCGTGACCGGCTTGGTGGCGGGCCCTGATTCCGCCCGGCCCTAGCGCCGTCTGGGGCCAGGCCGGACGGTCCCGCACCCCGTCCCACCAGCGGTTCTCGGCCGCTCTTCCCGACCCGCCATGACAGGGGCGAACGGGCCCGGCTACTGTCGGCCCCCGTGCGTGGGGAGCGCCCCTCTCAGGGGCCGGGCGGAGCGGCGAGGACAGCGGAGTCCTCGTGAACGTTGTTGCTCACCGAACCACGAGAGCAAGTTCCGAGCGCGCCGCGGGAGAAAGAAAAGCATGACGGAGCACCAGACCGGGCCTGGCCCCGAGGACGAACGGCCGGCCTCGCGTGAGAGCGAGGCGGACCGGCTCGCCGCCCGGGCCCAGCAGTTGCAACGCCAGGTGGCCGAGCTGGAGGTGCAGGTCCGCGCCCGCCCGAGGATCGCGCTGGCCGAGGGCGTCCTGGTCGAGCGGTACCGTCTGCCGGACGCGGACGCGGCGTTCGATCTGCTGCGCCAGGCCTCTCAGCGGGCCAACATCAAGATGCACCAGTTGGCCACCGTGGTCGCCCGCACGCCGGGGCCGACGCCGGGTGCCGCCGTGTGGTTCGGGGTGCGGGAGCGCCGTCCGGCGCCGCCGCTGGGCACGCTCGGCGCGGGCACCCTCGACGCGCGGAACCAGGGCGAGGTGCTCGGCGCCGCGCTGCGCCGCGTCCTGACCGTCACCAGTACGTCCATGGGCAACGTCCAGCTGGTCGAGGACGGGGTGCTGCGCATGGAGAAGCACGCCGGTCTGCCCCGTGAGTTCACCGACTACTTCGCGTTCGTGGACGGGGGCACCTCCTGCTCCCGGGCGGCGAGCGCCAGCCACCAGGTCACGGTCAAGGAGATCGCCTCCTCGCGGGGGTTCGACGACGCCACCCGGCGCGTGATCCTCTCGGCCGGCAGCCGTGCCTGCCACAGCGTGCCGCTCGTCGACGCGGCCGACAACGTCCACGGCGTCATCTCCTCCCACCACGCGCGGCCCCTCGCCGGCTTCACCCGGACCCAGCTCCTGGCGCTCCAGGACGCCGGCCGGACCGTCGGCTCGTGGATCGACTGGCACCGCCGCACGGTCCTGCTCGACGCCCTGGAGGACCTCCACCGACTGGCCCGCGACCGCTAGCCCCGGCCGGCCCGGCCGAGTCGTCGCGGAATCTTCACGCCTGGGCGGTCTTATCCGCCGATGTGACGGGCACTCGCACCGCGTCCTCAACGGAAGGGAAGCGGCATGATCGCGGTCGCCGTCCTCCTCCTGCCGGGGCTGGCGTTTGTGCTGTTCGTGATGGCACGTCTGGAAGACGGGCTTCTCGCCGCCAAAGGTGAGACGACGTCCGCCCGACATGCCCGTCATGCCCGTCGGCGGCACCTGCGCCTGATTCCCGGTGGCAGCGACGCACCACCGGCACCACAGCACCACAGGCAACCGCGGAACAGCAAAGCTGCTTGACCGCACGGCCGCGGCCGGGACCCGAACGGAACTCTCGCGGGTCCCGGCCGCAGCCGCGCGGCAAAGACCACCAGCACCGCCGCGGGTTTCCCTTCGGATTGTTTTTCTGCCGGAAGGCCCACCGCAAGGCCCACTGGAAGGCCCAGTCGTACGTCGTCGCCGTCTTTGGCGTGATGATGAGAGAACGTGAAAGTCTACGGCCATGACGATGAATGACTACGACCGTGTGCGTGCGGGCATCGAGGCGATGACGGCCTACATTTCCGGCGAGCCCGTAATGGAGGAATACGTCGCGGAGAAGCGCGCCGCCGACGGCAATCTGGATCAACTCGCCGACAGTGCGACGGCCTTGTGTGCCGCATTGCTGTTGCAGCTCGCCGAGATGACCGGAAAGACCCAGCACGAAGTGCTCCAGGAACTGGCCCACGGCCTCAACCGCAACGAGGCGGAGCAGCAGGACTGACCGCGCCGCCCCTCGCGTCGCGCACATCCGAGAAGGAGCATCCCCATGGACAGTCCGCCGTCGACCGCCGACGGAGGGTGCGCGGGGTTCCCGCACGGGACCGGGGCGGCCCCCACCGCCCCGGCCGGGCCCGCGGAGGTGTCCTCGACGTGGGCCATGGGGCGCCGCGCGCTGCGGCGCACCCCCATATCCATGTGGAACGACGACGTGTCGGACTGGGCCGCGGCGCTGACGTACTACGCGATCCTCGCGCTGCTCCCCGCCCTGCTCGTCACGGTGAGCCTGATCAGCCTGGTCTCGCCCTCCACGACCGCGGCGCTCATCGCGGAGGTCACCGACTGGGCGCCCGCGGAGTCGGGCCGCTCCCTGCACGAGGCGCTCAGCGAGATGGCCGACGCCCGGTCCGCGGCCCTCATGGTGATGATCGGCGGAGCGGTCAGCGCGGTGTGGTCGGCGTCCAGTTACGCGGCCGTCTTCCGGCGGGCGCTGCACGCGATGCACGGCGTGGAGGACTGCCGGCCCGCGCTGCGCAAGGCGCACCGCGTCCTCATGACCGCGGTGACGCTGCTCGCGCTGCTGGTCGCCAGCGCGCTGCTGCTCGTCCTGAGTGGTCCGCTCGCCGCCGGGCTGGGGCGGCGCGTCGGCCTCGGTGACGCGGGGCGGACCGCTTGGAGCGTGCTGCAGTGGCCGGCGCTGCTGTGTCTGGTGGCGCTGCTCGTCCTCGTGCTCTTTCGCAACGGGCCGCCCGTGGCGCGCGGTTGGCGGCAGATACTGCCCGGCGGTCTGCTGGCCGCGCTGCTGTGGCTGCTCGCCTCCGGCCTGTTCACCTGGTACGCGTCGGGGTTCGGCACCTACGGCAAGCTCTACGGCTCCCTCGCGGGCGTCGTGGTCTTCCTGGTGTGGCTGTGGGTGTCCAACCTCGCGCTGCTCTCCGGGGCGCAGTTCACCGTGGAACTGGCCCGCGCCCGGACCGCCGCGCGCTGACGTCGGCCGACCGTCGGACACCTTTCGTGGAGTGCCGGGGGCTTGCGTCGAGGGTCGGGGCGCCGGACCGTGCTTGGAACGCGCGGACGGAGGAACTCGTTTGCGTGGCACCGCCCGCCGTGCCGCCCGGTCCAGAGCCCCGACCCCCCGGAGACACTGATGGCACGAACAGATCGATACCGGCAGCTGACGGAAGAAAGCGGAACCCGGGAACAGGACATCGAGGCGGCGGACGGGCGCAGAGCGCCCCTGTCCCCCGTGGCGCGCGGAGCCGCGATGTTCGTCGCCTTCGCCGGGATGGTCGCCTTCGGGGTGGTGCTCGCCCGGCTGACCCTGCAGCCCTCGGCGGCTTCCGTGGACCTGACGCACAGCAACTTCACGCCCGGTGACTCCATCCGCGACTACCTCGCCCAGCCCGCCTTCCGCGACACCGTCAAGCAGATAGGCGGCAACATCCTCCTGGGAGTGCCGTTCGGGATGCTGTTCCCGGTGCTGCTCCCCCGTACGCGGGGACTGGTACGGGTGGCGGTGGCCACGGCGCTGACCATGGTGCTGGTGGAACTGGCGCAGGGCGCCTTCGTCACCGGCCGGACCTTCGACATCGACGACGTCATCCTCAACACGACGGGCGCGCTGCTCGGCTACCTCCTGCTGGGACGGCGGCTCGGACGGGCCGTGCACCCGCGCCGTCGGCACTGGTGGCACCGCTTCACCAAACGCGGCGTGTCGAGCCCCTGACCAGGCATCTTCGGTCCTCCTCAGGCCTGGAAAGGTGAATCACCCCGCGAATGCCACCCAATGCGTTTATTTACCCCCCGGGTTGGTAACTCGCTGTAGCGAAAGCCTCGCGTGAGGGATCCTCTGCGGAAGGCAGGCACATGTCCGCAAGCATGCTGGCCATTTTGGGTGCGGCAGTGGCGATCGTCACCGCGCTGCTGCTCGCCCGCCCGCTGAACCAGACGACCACCGACGACCTGCGGCGCCGCTTCGGCCCCGAGTTCGATCGCGCGGTGACACGGAACCAAGGGGACACGGCGGCCGCCGAGCGGGAGCTCAGCGAGCGGCTGCGGCGCTTCGGCGGTCTGCGGGTCAAGGGGCTGACCACGGACGTCCGTGAGCGCTACCGCACCGAATGGGCCCTCGTGCAGGAGCGGTTCATCGAGGCCCCGGGGCAGACGGTCGCCCGCGCCAACGCGCTGCTCAACCGGCTGGCCGTCGAGCGCGGCTTCCCCGCGGAGTCGCGTGAGCGGCAGGCCGACGCCCTGTCGCTGCACTGCCCGCGGCACGCTCAGGGCTGCCGTGAGCTGCACGAGTGCGCGCGGCGTGCGGCCGCCGGCGAGGCCGACACGGAGGCGATGCGCCGCGCGATGCTCGCCGGGTACGAGCTCTTCCACGAGCTGCTGCTGCCCCGGCCGCAGGACCGCAAGGCCGACGCGCAGGCCGGTCACCCCCGGCCCCACCGCCCCTTCGGGGTGCCCTCCCAGCGCACGGCCCACTCCACTCGGCACTGACACCGGGCGCACCGGGGGCGCCGGGCAGCCGGTGGGCAGGGGGTGCGCGTCACCCGTGCCCTGGCACCCCCTTACGCTGTGCGGATGTTCGTCTACGCGCCGGCAGCCCTGCTCTTCCTCGTCTTCTGCTGGCGGGTGCTGCGGGAACGCCGAAGATTCGGCAACGCCGTGCTCCTGGGGCTCGCCGTCGTGTGCGGGCTGGTCGCCTGGATGTCCCAACTGCTGCGGTCGGGCTCGACGTCCGGCCTGGTCATCGCCTTCTCCCTGCTGACGGTCGGCGCGCTCGGCATCCTCGTCCTGACGTACCTTTTGTTCGTCAACGGCCTGCGGATGGCGCGCAAGGAGGGCAGGAGCCCGACCAATCTGCTCTCCCTGATGGCCGCCCTGGGCATCCTCGGCGTGATCGCCCTGGTCGTCACGGCCGCGGTCGTGCGCACGCCGGTGCTGCTCGGGGTGGGGGCGGCCGCCCTCGGCCTGTCGGGCTACATCTCGTTCCTGTTCCTGAGCTTCGTCTGCTACGCCTTCCTCTACGGGCGGCTGCGGATCCGCCGCAAGGCCGACTTCGTGGTCGTCCTCGGCTCGGGGCTCGTCGGCGGCTCGACGGTGCCGCCGTTGCTGGCCAGTCGTCTCGGGCGGGCGCGGGAGGTGCACGAGCGGCTCTCCGCGCGCGGGGGCTCCCCCGTACTCATCACCTCGGGCGGTCAGGGGCCGGACGAGGAGCTGCCGGAATCCCACGCCATGGCCGACTATCTGACGGAGCGCGGTTTTCCCGCCGATCTCGTCGAGCGGGAGGACCGGTCGACGACCACGGAGGAGAACCTGCTGTTCAGCAAGGCCATCATGGAGGCGGCGAAGCCCGACTACCGGTGCGTGGTCGTCACGAACAACTACCACGCCTTCCGTGCCGCGGTCACCGCCCGGCGGCTCGGCGTCAGGGGTCAGGTGGTGGGCGCGCCCACCGCCCGGTACTTCTGGCCCAACGCGACGCTCCGCGAGTTCGCCGCCGTGCTGGTCGCCTACCGCTGGACCAACCTCGCCATCTGCCTGTTGTTCGTCCTCGGCGGAGTGCTGGTCTGGTCGGCCCGTTAGCGCGAGACGCCCGCGCGTCGCCGGTTCTCCCCGATCCGCTCGTCACCCGTTCGCCGAGGTGGTCGGCCATGGTGGTCGGCCGCGGTGGCGGGCTACTCCGCGTGGCCGTGTCCGGCGCGCAGCGGACGCCGGTTGCGCCTTGCATGAGGGGCAGCGCGGAGTCCGCAGGGAGGTGTGCTCCCGGCCGCGCGAAGGATCGAGGTCTCCACTCATGCGCGTCCGTCCCACCGTCACCGCAGCCGTGTTCACCGCCCTGGCGTTCGCCTCGCTCGCTCCGCAGGCCCGGGCCGAGGCAGAACCTCCGCCGGCGCCGCACACGCGCAGCGACATGGACGAGACGATGCCGCTGCAGGAGGAGGCCGAGAGGCCGATGGAGGAAGAGGCCGGACGGCCGCCCGAGGAGGCCTGGCAGCCGCCCGAGGAGGCCGGGAGGCAGCACGAGGAGGCCGGGGGGCAGCACGAGGAGGCCGGGGGGCAGCACGAGGAGGCCGGGGGGCAGCCGTCGCTGTCGATCACACCGAGCCCCGGCAGGCCGGGGCAGTCGGTGGTCGTCTCCGTCAGCGGCGGCTGCCACGCCCCGTCGGCCACCGCCCGCTCGGACGCCTTCACCCAGAACGTCCAGCTGTCCACCGGCTCGGCCGGCATCTACACCGGGACGGGCACCATCCGCCCGGACGCCCACTCCGGCGCCCACACCGTGCACGTCTCGTGTCCCGGCGGCGGCACCTCCACGTACTCGATCACCGTGGCGGGAGCGGCCACGCCGACCCCGGAGCGGGGTGTGCGGGCGGGGACGGGCGGGTCCCGGGGCGTGGACGCCGGGTATGTGGGGGCCGGGGTGGCACTGGTCCTCGCGGCCGGCGGATACACCGTGTACCGGACGCGGCGCCGGGAGTCCTGACGCGCGCGGACACACCGGTGGCCGGGAGGGAGTCTCCCGACCACCGGTGTGTCAGGTGGTCCCGCCGCGCGGCGGGCCGCCGCTCAGGCCGCTTCGAGCGCGGAGTCGATCTCGCGGAGGAAGTCGTCGAGGTCGTCGGGGTTGCGGGAGGTGATGAGCTCCCAGCCCTTGGCGTCGCAGCGCATGACGGACTTGTCGACCCAGGTGCCCTTGGCGTTGCGGATGTCGGTGGCGACCGAGGCGTAGGACGTCAGGGTCTTGCCGTCGAGCACGTCGGCCTCCACCAGCAGCCACGGGCCGTGGCAGATGGCCGCGACCTTGCGGCCGGGCTCGGCGAAGGAGCGGACGATGTCGACGGCCTTCTCCTCCAGGCGCAGGGTGTCGGCGTTGACCGTGCCGCCGGGGACCAGCAGCAGGTCGTAGGAGGAGGCGTCCACGTCGGCGAGGGTGACGTCGGCCTCGACGCTCTTGCCGGGGTCCTTGTCCCCCACCAGGGTGCGGATCTCCTCCCTCGACACGGCGGCCACGTCGACGTGCGCGCCGCGGGAGCGCAGGTGCTGCACCGGCACCACCAGCTCGTCCTGTTCGACTCCGTAGTTGGTCACGATCGCCAGTACGCGGCGGCCGTTCAGGGTGTTGTCAGCCATGAGGTTGCCTTTCCTGGTGCTGTGCTGTTTCCTTCGGCTTCCCTCGGCGCCGTCTTCTTCGCACGCCGAGTTCTTCGTGCGCCGTGGTCTTCGGCCTCAGCGGGCGGTGCGGCCGGTCACCATGCGGTAGAGGAACAGGACGACCACCGATCCGACGACGGCGGCGATCCACGTCGACAGGTGGAAGAACCCGTTGATCGACTCCACTCCGAAGATCAGCTTGCCGAGCCAGCCGCCGAGCAGCCCGCCGACGATGCCGAGCAGCATGGTGACGATGATTCCGCCCGGGTCCCTCCCCGGCGTCAGTGCCTTCGCGATCGCCCCTGCGATCAAGCCGACCAGAATCCAGGCGATGACGCCCACGGTGCTACCTTCCGTTCACTTTCGAAGTCGATCGGTCGCTCCGGTACCCGCCTTCAGCATGACCACACTGGGGGGCGGCGCCAGACGAGTCCGGCGACCGGAGCAATGATCGGGTGCCCCGGTGGGTTCGGCGGCACTCGGGACCAACGACTCTTCCGGCAGGGCACGAAGTCCTGATGTCCGGCTCCGGCGGATGCCATGCGGATCCGTCGGAGCCGGACATCAGCAGCCGGGCATCAGCTGCCGAAAATCAGCACAGCTCCGTGACCGTCAGTAGAGCTTGTTGACGGCGGTGACGGTCGTGGTCTTGAAGTCGGAGACCTGGGCGTCCGCGAAGCCGCCCATCTGACCCCACTGCACGAGCGTCACGGTGGTGCCGTCGCGCCCCACCGAGAACATGTTGATGTCGGAGGCCCCCCACGAGGCGACCGTGTGGACGCCGTAGACATGGGCGCCCTCCTCGACGTCCAGCTTGCCGTAGTACTTCTGCTTCGCGGTGATCTCGGGGTCGAGCTTCATCACCGTCTCGGCGCATCCGTCGAGCTTCTTGCGCAGCAGGGCCGCGAAGTCCTTGGCCCGCTGCTCGCTGCGCTCGACCACGGTCACCTGCAGCGCGCCGGTGTCCAGGTCCGTGCGGTACGCGCGGTGCACGGAGATCGACGGCAGCGCCTCACCGACACACATCGGCAGGGGGTCCGGCTGCCCCGCCGTCACCGGCCCGGCCTGCCAGGCCGACGAGGCGTGCGGCGGCAGTTCGGAAGCCGCCAGGAAGCGGGGGGTGTCGTCGGCAGCGGAGGCAGGCACCGTTGTCGCGGCGACACCTGACGCGGCCAGTACGGCGGCCGCGGCGAGCAGCTTCTTGTCGATTCGCGTGTTCATCCTCATCGTTCCCCCACATGTTTTCGGTCGGTCGACGTGCTTCGGACGGATCGGTCCGCCCTTGGATCCCACGCCTCATACGACCCGCCACACCCCGGGGTCGTTGCCCTCTCGCGCGTCACAGGTCTGTCCGCCATGTCACCGAACGGCAACACGCCGCCTCACACCAGCCCCGTCACGGTCACGGACACCCGTGGGGGTTCGGGTGCCCCGAGCGCTTCGCGCACGGTCTCGGCGACGGCGGCGCGCACCGCCCGTGTCACGTCCACCGCGCGGTGGCCGCGGTGCAGGACGACGTGGACCTCGACGTGCCACCGCCCCGCGTCACCGCCCCCTTTCACGCGTACGCCCGCCGAGCGCCCGGACCGGCCGGTGCCCGCGCCCCCGCCGTCCCGGTTCAGCCGGGTCAAGGGGCCCGAGGCGCGCAGCAGTTGCGCCAGGCCGGGGCGCAGGAAGGCGACCCCGGCCGTGCCGAGCACCGCCCGTGCGACGGCGTCGGTGAGATCACCGGAAGCGGGCTGTTCGGTCACGGCTGCCGTCCTTCGGTGTCGTCGTCGCCGGTGATGTCCGTGATCGTCACGTCGACGGCCAGGACCGGCATGCCCAGTTCGGCGCGGACCGCCGCCAGGACCCGCCGGCGGACCCGCTCGGCGGTCTCCCGCAGATTCGGGGCGAGCGCCGCCTGCACTTCGAGGCGGATCATGACAGGGCCCCTGCGCGAGCGGTCCCGGGGGCCGGCGGGCTCGTCGGCCTCGGACGGCACCTCGATGCGGCAGCTGCCCGCCCGCACCCCCGCCAGGCTCTCCGCCGCCGCGCGCACGGTCCGGGCGGCGGCCGCCTCCACGATCCAGGCGTCCTCTTCCTCCTCGCCGAGCGGAAGCGTCCGGCCGGGCCGCAGTTCGAGCCGCACCACGTCCATGACCCGGCCGACGAGCGCGGAGGCGTCGGCCTCCCGCTCGCGCGGTTCCCGCCGGCGCGCGGCGGAGACGACGTCCTCCAGCCGGCGCAGGGTCTCCAGCGCCTCGGTGCAGTGCGGGCATTCGGCGGCGTGGGGGTCCGGCTCGCCGCTCTCGCCGCGCTCCCAGACGCCCCACAGGTCCCGTCCGCACGGCAGCGGCTCGCGCTCCGCGCAGCCCTCGTCCGGCTGCCGCCCCCCGGCGGGCACCCCGCGCTCCACGCCCGATCCGGTCCCCTCGTTCATCGCCATGCGGCCATCGCCTCCGTGAGATAGCGCCGTGCCCGAAAGACGCGGCCGCGCACCGCCTCCGGGCTGATCCCGACCGACTCGGCGATGGATTCGTAGGAGAGGCCGTTGAGTTCGCGCAGCACCCAGCACACCCGTTGCTCCGGTGACAGGCCCGCCATCGCCCTGGTCAGGTCCGCCACGGCGGCGTGCCCCTCGGCCACCCGGACGGGCGAGGCCTCGTGGTCCGGCGCCTGCGGCTCGGGCACGCCCGCCAGGTCGAGGGCCGGGCGGCGCGCGCGCAGCACGTTCAGGCACCGGTTGGTGACGATCCGGTGTATCCAGGTGCCGAACCGCGCGTCGGCGCGGAACTCCGGCAGCTTGCGCCAAGCGCTCACGAAAGACTCCTGCACGGCGTCCTCGGCCTCCGTCCTGCTTCCCAGCAGCCGCGTCGCCAGGCGCAGCAGCGGGGGCGCGTGGCGGCGCACCAGTTCCTCGAAGGCCTCTTCGTCACCTTCCCCGGCCCGTACCGCCAGCAATCCGTCGTCGTGCCGTGCGGGCTGCTCCGCTCGGCCCTCGGGCGCTTGGCCCCGGTCCCCGGGCACACGCGGCTCCTCTCATCCAGGTCGTGCTCGTACGACACACGGAAGGCCGCCGGCGTTACGCGGCGAAGGCACGTTACCTCCCGGAAGGAGCAGTTCTGCCGAGGCGCGTAACGAATTGCCGGCAACCGTGTCAGACAAGCGGGAAGCCGGGCACCCGGTCGGGTGCGCGACGCACCGGCGACCGACGGCAGGACTTCGACCGAGGAGATGGCGGCATGACGACTCAGGACATCCGCTCGAACGCGACCACGTCCGGCGGCGAGCCCGTCGGCCCTGCGGGCTCGACCGGTTCCACCGGCACGATCCAAAAGAGCGCCGGCACCACCACCGTGACGGGCCGGACGGGCCCGGGTGAGCCCGCCGCGACACGCGGGAAGACCTCCATCGCCGATGTGGTGGTGGTGAAGATCGCCGGCATGGCGGCGCGGGAGATCCCCGGCGTGTTCGACATGGGCGGCGGGCTCTCGCGCACCCTCGGCGCGGTCCGCGACCGCGTCCCCGGCGGGCGCCCCAACGTCGGACGCGGGGTGAAGGTGGAGGTCGGCGAGCGGCAGACGGCCATCGACCTGGACATCGTCGTCGAGTACGGCGTGCCGATCACCGATGTCGCCCACGACGTGCGCGAGAACGTCGTCGCGGCCGTGGAGCGCATCACGGGCCTGGAGGTCGTCGAGGTCAACGTCGCGGTCAACGACGTACGCCTGCCGGACGACGACACCTCGGACGCCACGGGCGAGACGCGCGTGGAGTAGCGCCCGGAGCGGGTCCGGGCATGGCCGTGGTGTCTCCTTCTGTGGTGTGAGGTGAGTGGTGAGCACAGCTCTGGCCGGCATGATCGCCGGGATGGCCCTCGGCTCCGCCGGGTGGTTCGGCGGCTTCGGCGCCTTCCTTCTGGTGGCCGCGCTCGGCGCGGTCGGCTTCGTCGTGGGGCGCCTGGTGGACGACGGCACGGACCTGCGGACCTTCCTCGGCGGCCGTGACCGGGAGCGCCGATGAGCGTGCCGGCGGCGGACCGCGGCGCGACCACCGTGGCCGAGCGCGCGGTCCGCCGCATCGCGGAACGGGCCGCCACGGAGGCGCTGCCTTCGGGCGAGGTCCAGGCCGCCCGGGGGTCCGCCGCCGTGCGCGGGCGCCGGGCCCGGGTGAGTGTCGCCGTGACGCTGCCCTATCCGACGGTGCTCGATGACGCGGGTGAACGCGTGCGCTCGCATGTCGCCGACCGGACGGCCGGACTGACCGGACTCGTCGTGCCCTCGGCACGGGTGCGGGTCCGCGCCCTGCGGGTGCGGGAGCCGAGGCAGGGCGCGGAGGCGGCCGCGCCGGTGGCGCGGGCGGGGCAGGGCCGGTCCGGGACCGGGCGGCCCTGGTCGCAACGCCGGGTCCCCGCCGCGGTGTCGGCGTTCGGCTGCGCGGCGGTCTGCGGGGCCTTCCTGTACGACGTGGTCCGGGTGCACGCGGCGGGCCGTCCTCCTGCCCGATGGCGGGCGCGGCTCATGGAGTGGCTGGTCACGCACGGCCCGGACAGCGGTGTCTGGCCCGGCCTGGTGTCGGCGGGCGCCGTGTTCCTGCTCGGCGTGTGGCTGTTGGTGCTGGCCCTCACACCGGGTCGGCGGCGCCTGCTGCCGATGGCGGCGCCGGCCGAGGGCGTCCGGGCCGTCCTCGACCGGCGGGCCGTGTCGGCGCTGCTGCGCGACGCCGTGTCGGAGGTGCCGGGGATCACGCGGGTGCGCGTGCGGGTCGGCCGGCGCGGGGCGCGAGTACGTGCCCGGCTCGGGTTCGGCGGCCTGGAGTCCGCGCGCCGAGCGGTGACCGAGGCCTGCGAGGAGGCGTTGGGCGCGTGTGGCCTGGCGAGGTCCTCGCGGTTGAGGGCGCGGGTGCGGACCGATCCCCTCTGGCGCGCTCCGACACCGCCCGGGGCGAACACGGGTTCCGGCCCGGCCGGTTCACCCGCCTCGCCCTCCCCCACGTCGGACTCCACGACGGCCACGACGGCCACGACGGCTACGACGGCTACGACGGCTACGACGCAGGGGAGCAGCCGCGCATGAGCCGGCTCCGTAACGGCACCAATCGCGCCGTCCTGGCCTGCGCCGGCGTGGCGTTGCTGGCCGTGGGGGCGGTGCTGGGCTCGGCGACCGATGTGGTGCGCGACCGGCTGCCCTCGGACTGGCCCCGCCTCGGTTCCGGGAGGGCGTGGCTGGACGGGGACGCCCTGGGCCGTTGGCGGGACCAGGGCTGGTGGCCGCCGCTCGTGATGAGCGCGCTGGCCGTCGGCGTACTGCTGTCACTGTGCTGGGGCGTGGCACAGGTCCGGGCGGGGCGGCTGCGTGAACTGCCGCTCGGGCAGCCGGAGGTGACGCTGTCCGGCCCCGCGCTCGCCGCGGCGGTGGCCGAACGGGCCCAGGGGCTCGACGGGGTTGCCCGCGCGCACGTGAGCCTGCTCGGCCGCCCGCGGCGGCTGAGGGCGCGCGTCACGTTGGTCCTCACCGCCGAGGGCCGCCCGGAGGCCGTACTGGGCGAGCTCGTGCGCCGGACCGTCGCCGAGGCGAGGGCCGCGGCGGCGCCCCGCCCCTTGACGGTCGAGGTACGACTGACGGGCCGTCACCACAGGGCTCGACGGCTACGTTGACCCCGGAGCCGGCCTCGGACTGACCTCAGGAGTGGTCGTACCAGGTGAACGACGCGATCCGCCAGCCGTCCTCGCCGCGGACGAACTGGATGCTCTTGGTGCCGCTCCCCTCGAACGGTTCGCCGTCCAGGATTCCCGCCTTGCGGTACTCGCCGAACCGCGCCGCGATGTCGCCCACGATCGAGGTCCGCTCGGAGGTCTCCCATTCGGAGAACTCGACGAGCCGGCCGTCGGCCAGCAGTCGCTCACGAGGCTCGATGAACTCCTCCACGGTGTAGGCGGTGAGCTTCTCGCCCGTGCTGACGATCACCCCGCCGGGGAGCATCAGGCGGCGCAGCCGGGCCACGTCGGCGGGCTTGCCGCCCCGGTTGTCGAAAGCGCCGAAGAAGTCGGCGGTCAGCGTGTCTATCTCGGCCTTGGACATGGCGCGACGGTAGCAGCGCGGTGCACGGATGCCGGGGCGTGCGGGTCGTACGGCTTCTTTCGTCAGGGCGTTGCTGATCGTGCGGGCGAGCAGCGGCGGCCACGTTCCGCCAGGTCGGCTCCGCTCGGCGTGTGATCCGCGCGGCGAGCCGCGAGCCGTAGGGGCTCGGCACCTGTCAGCCCGTGCGGTTCGACGTGCGCAGGGCACCGACGGTCCTCAGCAGCCGGTCGGCCGGGTCCCGCAGGCCCGGGTGCGCCAGGACCGTGTTCCGCAGGCCGCGCACGGGTCGGCGCCAAAGGCGGTGCGCGGCGGCCACCGGGTGCGGGCGGGTCGCGAAGCCCTCGCCCACGCGCAGCTCACGTGTCTTGAGCCAGTCCTTGTACTCCTTCTCGCCCCGCCCCATGTCCATCAGCCGGATTCCGGCGCGACCCGCCGCCTCGGCCATGCGCAGGTGCAGCATCAGGCCGGGCGAGTAGTAGCGGAACGCGGGGTCGTACGCGGTGAACCACGCCGCGAGGACCGTGCGCGAGGCGGGCCCGAAGTGCGCGGCGACCGGCCGGTCACCGGCGTAGACGACGGACAGCACGCCGGTGAAGTGCTCCTCGCGGACACGGAAGAGGTGGTCGACCAGGCCGACGATCCAGGGCCGCGCGAACCGGTCCATGCGGCCGGTCCTGCGGTACTGGGCGGACTTCCAGCGCATGAGGGTGCGCAGTACGCGCGGGTCGCGCTCGTCGTGGACGAACCGCGTCTCGCCGGCGTCGCGGGCCAGGCGGCGCTCCTTCTTCAGGACCGTCTTGGCCAGCCCGGGGTAGGTGGCGCGCAGCCAGTGGGGGTAGTTGCCGTCGCCGGCCGTCAGGTCGAGCACCGGCGAGGCGAACGTACCCGTGACGTGGCCGGTGAAGGGCTTCTGCTCCTGGACGAGGTGGTCGAACTCGAAGACCGACAGGCCGCAGGCCTTCAGCAGGTCATCGGTGTCCCAGGTGACTCCGGGGCGGTGCACGAGCGCCTGGCAGTCGGAGAGGCCGAGCCCGATGGCGCGGCCGACGCCGAGAGGGTTGCGTTCGTACGGGAGGAAGCCCACGGGCCTGTCGTCCTCCCGCAGGACGGCCACCTGCGCGCCGGCCCGGAATGCGGCGACGCCTTCCGCGAACTCCGGTGCGAGGAAGGGGTTGGCGTACTCGGGCGACTCGTCCATCGCCTGGTGCCAGGCCGAACGCAGGGCGTCACTCAGCCCGTCGAGCCCGTGGATGGTGATGTCCACCTCAGATCGACCGTCCTCTCGGCGATGCTCAAAAGTCGCGAAACCGTACACGTATGCATGGGTGTCGGCGGGCCGCGCGGGTCAATCCGGCCCGCCGCTCGGCCGGCTGCGCACCGTGCCGATCTGGGCCAGCGCCTCCTGGAGCGAGGTCGGCCGCAGCGCGCCGCGCACCGCGGGTCCCGCCCAGCCGGGGCCGCCGAGCATGACGACGGGCCGGCCGCGGGCGCCGCGTACGCCCCAGCGGGTGTCGGCGAGGTGCTGGGCCAGTGGCACGCTCGCGGTGGAGCGGGCCTGCGACCACAGGACGACGATCTCGGGGCCCGTCCTGCGGACCGCCGCCGAGAGCGCCTCGACGGGCACAGCCGCGCCGAACATGCGCTGGGGGACGCCCAGTTCGCCCAGAGCCGCGCTGAGCGCCTCCAGCGGGAGCGAGTGCTGCTCGCCGGGGACGCAGGCCAGCACGAGCGGTGTCGCGCGGGGCGAGGCGCTCGGGGTGGCGGTGGCGGCGCGGTGGTGCAGGGTGCGGGAGACGTGCCAGGACAGCAGGTGTTCGACCTCCACGTACCGGTCGCCCGCCTCCTCCCATTTGCGGCCCACCGCGTGCAGTGTCGGCGCCATCACGTCCTGCCAGGCGGTGATGAGGCCGTGGCGCTCCACCGTCTCGGTCAGCAGGTCCTGGACGGCGGGCGCGTCGAGCCGGACGGCGGCGCGGGCAAGGCCCTTGCGCCGGCGGGCGAGGGAGTCGGGCGGTCCGGTGCGCGTCGGCCCGGGAGTGCCGGACGGGGGTACGAGGGTGGGATCTGGGCTTATGCCGCAGGAGGCGGGGGTGAGTCGGAGGGCTGTGCGGGCGGCGTCGGCCGGGGGCACTCCCCGTGCGGTGAGGCGGCCCATTTCCTCGACGACCGCGATGTCCCGCTCTGACCAGCGGCGGTGGCGGCCGGACTCCCGCCGGGCGGGGCCGAGGCCGTATCTGCGGTCCCAGGTGCGCAAGGTCGTGGGGGACACTCCAAGGCGCCTGGCCAGGGCGCCGGTGGTGACGGCGGCTTCCTCCGTCGCACTGGCCGTCCAGCCGCCCCTCGCCTCGTCCGACGGGCGGCCCCGCACCGCTTCGGTGCGTCCCCTGGGTCCCGGAGGCTGGCTCATGCGCTCACGATACGACGCACAACCGATGCGGGTTGCCGGGTGTCCGGGGCTGCTCCCAAGATGACCCAGCCGCGGCCGAAACCGCGGCCCGCCTGACCGATTCGCTTCGGGAACGAGGCGTCGGCGATCACTACGAGGAGCGGACGAGGCGTCGATGAGCACAGCGGTGTCACAGCCCGCGGCGGCCTTCGGCGAAGTGCCGTGGCGGGAGGAGGCGTTGGCGGTGGGGCTGGCGCGCGGCGACGAGGCGTGCCTCGACGCGGTGTACCGCAGGTGCGGGCCCCGGGTGCGGGCGCTGGCATGGCGCGCGCTCGGCGACAGCCGCGAGGCGGAGGACGTCGCCCAGCAGGTCTTCCTCGCCGCGTGGCGCGGCCACGCCGGGTACCGGCCCGAACTGGGCAGCCCCATGGCGTGGTTGACGGGCATCACGCGGCGGAAGGTCGCGGACGCGCTGACGGCGCGGACGCGCAGGGCGGACCTCGTGGAGGACGCGGGGCTGCTGCACGCCACGGGCCGCCCCGGCCGCCCGGAGGCGGACGTGGTCCTCGACCGGGTGCTCGTGGAACGGGAGTTGGCACGGCTTCCGGCGCCGCAGCGGACGGTGCTGCGCCTGACGTTCTACGAGGATCTCACGCAGCCGCAGATCGCCGAGCGCACCGGGTGGCCGCTGGGCACGGTCAAGAGCCACGCGCGACGCGGCATGCAGCGGCTTCGCGCGCTGCTGGGGGACGCCTCCCGCGAGGCATGAGAAGCCCTCGGCCGCAGCGAGCGGAAGAAATCCTCGGCCTGGTGCATCCGCGCGCCCCCGGGCGGCGGAAGCAAGGGGCAGCCCTTCGTGGTCGTCGCCGACTCGGGGTCGGCAGGGGGCGCCCGGACCTCGCTCCCCACGCCTCTCAGCGGGGTCGGCGCCGCTGAGGGGCGTCGCCGTTGCCCCCGAACGGCGGCCGAGGACCGTGGGGGCGCCCCGTGACGCGCGGGCGCGTCCCCACGGCCCCGACGCGGCCCCCTTGGTCACGCCCCGGGTCGATGGCGCGGCCGGTGGTCCTACCAGAAGCTGACGCGCGCGTACCTCCACGGTCTGCCCCGGGTCCGACCACGGGGCGACGTGTCGGCAACGGGCGGCGCACTAGCGTCAGTCGACATGAATCCAGCCCGCAACACCGCGCGCCGCAGCGCCCTCACCGCCGCTCTCGTCCTCACCCTCGCCGTGCCCGCCGTGGGCGGTGCGACCGCGCACGCCGCGCCCCGGCCGGCCGGCTCCGCACCTGTCACGGCCGATGAACCGGCGTCGGCTCCGCTGCGCCTGCCGCGCCCCACCGGGCCGTACGCGGTGGGACGGGACACCGTGCATCTGGTCGACAAGAGCCGCCGGGATCCATGGGTGCCGTCGGCGGACGCGCGGGAGCTGATGGTGTCCGTCTACTATCCGGGCCGGCACGGCGGCGGGCGGCCGACCGCGTACACCTCCGAGGAGGAGGCCCGGCCCCTGCTGGAGTGGTGGGGCGTGCAGGGGCAACTCTCGCCCGCCGCGTACAGCGCCACGCGCACCCATGCCCGCTCCGGGGCACGGCCCGCGCCGGGGCGCTTCCCGCTGGTCGTGCTCTCCCCCGGCTTCAGCGCACCCCGGTCCACGCTCACCCACCTCGCCGAGGACCTCGCCGCCCGGGGGTTCGTCGTCGCCACCGTCGACCACGCGTACGAGTCGCTCGGCACGGCGTTCCCCGGCGGGCGGATCCTCACCTGCGAGGCCTGCGGTCCCGCCGAGAAGCCGGGGATGGGCAAGGTCGTCACCGAGGGACGGGCCAAGGACCTGTCCTTCGTCATCGACCGGCTCACCGGCCGCGACCCCGCGTGGCGGCACTCCCGAATGATCGACCCCCGCCGGATCGGAGCCGGCGGGCACTCCATCGGGGGCGCGGCCGCGGTCGCCACCATGACCCGCGACGACCGCGTACGGGCGGGCATGAACATGGACGGCCACTTCCACACGGACCCCGGCGGGATCGACGGCCGCCCGTTCCTGATGCTCGGCACTGAGGCGGAGCACACGCCGGGGCGCGGTGACGGGGAGAACTGGGACAGCACCTGGCAGGGCCTCGACGGCTGGAAGCGGTGGCTCACCGTCAAGGGCGCCGGACACTTCACGTTCACCGACGTGCCCGTCCTGGCGGAGCAGGCCGGGATCGTCGATCCCGACGTGCCGCTCTCCGGGGAGCGGTCCCAGCGGATCACCCGCGCCTATGCCGGCGCCTTCTTCGAGAAGTGGCTGGGGGGAGCGCCGCGGCCACTGCTCGACGGCCCGGCACCGCAGCACCCCGAGGTCGCCTTCCCCAAGCGCTGACCGGCCGAAGGAGCGGCCGTCCGGCTCGGCTCCGCGCCGAAGACCGGTGATTTCACCGATGTGCCCGGGGCGGGTGTGCCCGGACAGTTGCCGCTGCCAGCAAACGCTCGCCGAAAGGACACGACCGCCGTGCAGCAGCTCACCGACGCATTCCTCGGCACCCCGCCCCCTCCGCGTCCGACCCGCCGGCTCCGTCCGCGCCTGGTGCGGGCGGGGCTCGCCGCCCTGCTTGCCGTGGGCGGGCTGATCACCGCGCAGTCGGGCAGCGCCGGCGCCGCGGAGAACCCGTACGAACGCGGTCCCGCGCCGACCGTCTCCAGCATCGAGGCTCCCCGCGGCCCCTACGCCGTGTCCGAGACCCGCGTGTCGTCCCTGAGCGTGACGGGCTTCGGGGGCGGCACGATCTACTACCCGACGACCACCGCTGACGGCACGTTCGGCGCCGTCGCCGTCTCGCCCGGCTACACGGCCACCCAGTCGTCCATCTCCTGGCTGGGGCCGCGGCTCGCCTCGCAGGGCTTCGTGGTCTTCACCATCGACACCCTCACCACCCTGGACCAGCCCGCCAGCCGGGGCAGCCAACTCCGCTCGGCCCTGGACTACTTGACGCAGCGCAGCTCCGTGCGGGACCGCGTCGACAGCGGCAGACTCGGCGTCATGGGCCACTCCATGGGCGGTGGCGGCACTCTGGAGGCCGCCAAGGACCGCCCCAGCCTCCAGGCGGCGATCCCGCTGACCGGCTGGAACCTCGACAAGACCTGGCCCGAACTGCGCACCCCCACCCTGGTCGTCGGCGCGGACGGCGACACCGTCGCCCCCGTCGCCACCCACTCGGAGCCCTTCTACGAGACGCTGCCCGCCTCGCTCGACAAGGCGTACCTGGAGCTGAACAACGCGACCCACTTCACGCCCAACACCTCGAACACCACGATCGCGAAGTACAGCGTCTCGTGGCTCAAGCGGTTCATCGACAACGATCAGCGCTACGAGCAGTTCCTCTGCCCGCTGCCTCGTCCCAGCACGACGATCGAGGAGTACCGGGGCAACTGCCCGCACACCTCCTGAGAACGCCTCCGCTTGAGGGTTCGAGGAGGGTTCCAAGAAGTTTTACGCCGAAGTAACGTGGCGGTCGTGGCCGGACTGACGACTGCGACGGGTCCCCTCCGGGTATACGGCCGGAGCGCTCAACTGCACGCCGTCGACGCCCTCTTGACCGGCGTGCGCGAAGGTCGGGGCGGAGCCCTGGTGCTGGCCGCGGCACCGGGGCTCGGCCGCACCACGCTGCTCGCCCACGCCGCCCACCGGTTCCGCTCGCTGGGAACGGGGACGGTGCTGAGCACGCGCGCCGTCCCCGCCGAGTCCCTGATCCCGTACAGCGGCGTCCACTCCTTGTGGTGTGCGGGAGCGCCGCTGCGCCCGCTGCCGGAGGGGCCCGGGGCCCTGCTCTGCGTGGTGCGCGACCTCGCGGGCGGGCATCCGCTGCTGATCTGCGTGGACGACGCCCATCTGTGGGACGCCGCTTCCCGCGCGGCCCTCGGCTTCGCCGCCCGCCGCCTCGGCGGGCCCCACCCCGTCGCTCTCCTCCTGTCCGTCGCGGCACACCGCGCGGACGATCCCCATCTGGCCGCGCTGCCCGTCCTGCGCCTCGACCCGCTCGCGCCGTCCGAGGCGGCCGCGCTCTTCGACGACGTCGCCCCGGGCGGCGCCGACCCGGCCGTACGGGAGGCGGTTCTCCGCGCGGCGGGCGGCAACCCCGCCCTGGTCCACGCCCTCCTCGCCGGACTCACGTCTCCTCAGCTGGCGGGGCGGGCGCCACTGCCCCGACGGGTCGCCGAGGGGGCGCTGTCCCCGCCGTACGGCGGCATCGATCCGGCCGAACTCCCCCGGGACACGGCGCGCTTGCTGCTCATCGCCGCCGCCGTCCACGACCCCGGGGACGAGCCGGCCGGCGCGGACCTGGACCTCGTACTGCGGGCCGGCGCGGCGGCCGGCCTGGACGGCGCGTCGCTGCGGGCGGCGGAAGCGGCGGGGATCGTGCGCCTGAGCGCCGGCCGCGTCCACTTCGGCGCCCCCGATCTGCGCCGGGCCCTGTACACCGGGGCCCCGGCCGCCCGGCGCCGTGCCGCCCACCGGCTGCTGGCCTCGGCCCTCGACGACGGGCGCACACCGGCGCTGCTCCAGCGGCTGCACCGGGCCCTGGCGGCCGAGCGGCCCGACGCCCGGCTCGCGACGGCGCTGGCCGTCGAGGCCCGCGCGCCCGGGACCGCTCCGTCCCACGCGCTGCGCGCCGCGGCCCTGACCGCGGCGGCGGATCTCACCCGGGCGTCACGGGAGCGTGCCCTGCGACGTGTCGCCGCCGCCCACCACGCCCGGCTCGCGGGCCGCCCCGCACAGGCCGAGGAGCTGCTCACCGCCGCCCGCGCCGAGTCGAGCGACGCCCAGGTGCGGGGCGCGGTCGCACTGGTCCGGGGCCGGCTCACGCTCGGGGACGGCCCCGTCGCCGATGCCCGCGAGGCGCTCCTGCTCGCGGCGGAACTCCTCGCCCCGTACGACCCGGACGGCGCCCAGGAGGCCCGGCTGTGCGCCATGGCGGCGGCCTGGGACATGGGGGACGCCGAGGCCTACCTGGCGGCCCTCGGCACCCCCCGTGCGGCCGGGGCCACCGGTGCGCCGGCCGGGGGCGCCGACGCGCTGGCCGAGGAGTACCGCGCCGCCATGTCCGTCGTCATGAGCGGGCGGCTCGGTGCCGCGAGCCCCGGCCTGCGCGACGTCGTGGCACACGGCGCGGGGGCGGACGAGCCGTCGCGGCTGCTGCGGGCCGGGGTCGCCGCCCTCCTCGTCGGGGACTTCGCGGCGGCCTCCCGCGTCAACGCCCGGGCCCTGGCCGCCGCGCGGGCGCGGGGCACGGAGATCCACGTACCGCAGGCCCTGGAGTACCTCGCCTACGCCGAGTTGCGGGCCGGGCGGCACGCGCGCGCCCGCGCCCACGCCGAGGAGGGGCTGCGCACCGCCGGCCGTACCGGGCAGCGCAACATCGCCGCCCAGCACCACGCGATCCTCGCGCTGGTGGCGTCGGTGGAGGGCGAGGACGAGGCGGTCGCCGCCCACGCGGCAGCGGCGGCGCGGACCGCCGGGCGGCACGGCCTCGCGCAGGCCTCGACCCTGGCCCAGTGGGCGCTGGCCCGCCTCGACCTGAGCCGCGGCCGCGCCCCTGAGGCCGCCGCCCGGCTCGGCCCGGTGGTGCGGCCGGGGCCGCGCCGGGGCCACTTCGCCGTGCGGATGCTCGCCGTGCCCTGCTTCGTGGAGGCGGCCTGCCTGGCCGGGGAGGACGAGGGCGCGGCCCGCGAGCGCGTCGCGGAGTTCGCCGAGTGGGCCGCCCAGGGCGCCGACCCGCAGGCCCCCGCCCAGCTGGCCCGCTGCCACGCCCTGCTCGCGGGCCCCGCGGACGGTGACGCCCTGTACGCCGTCGCGCTCGCCCGCCACGAGGAGGCCGGCGGCGACTTCGAGAACGCCCGTACGCAGCTCCTGTACGGCAAGTGGCTGCGCCGCAGACGCCGTCCCGGCGAGGCCAGGGGGCGGCTGCGGGACGCCCTCGTCTCCTTCGAGCGGTGCGGCGCCCGCGCCTGGGCCGAGCAGGCGCGCGCCGAGCTGCGCGCCACCGGGGAGGCGTGGAGCACGGGGGCGCCGGGCGGCCTGTCGCGGCTGACCCCGCAGCAGCTGCGGATCGCCCACTGCGTCGCGGAGGGCGCCACCAACCGTGAGGTGGCGCGGCGCCTGTCGCTGAGCCCGCGGACCGTCGACCACCACCTGCGGAACGTCTTCGCGCTGCTCGGGGTACGCTCTCGCGTCGAACTGTCCCGGCTCGTGGCCAGGTCCGAGCGGCTCACCGCCCACGACGAGGCGTGAGGTCCGCCGGATTTCTGTTATCCGGGCGCGGGCCGCGCGTCTCCCTTGTGTCGGAGGAGACAGGTCCCCACACAGAAAGTGGTCACAGCGTGAGCAGCGAACGCCAAGTCGCGATGGTCAGGGCAGCGCAGGACGGCAACCAGCAGGCGCAGGACGCGCTCGTGGCGGAGTACCTGCCGCTGGTCTACAACATCGTGGGGCGGGCCCTCGGCGGCCACGCGGACGTCGACGACGTGGTGCAGGAGACCATGCTCGGCGTCCTCGGCGGCCTGGACGGGCTGCGCGATCCGTCCCACTTCCGCAGCTGGCTGGTGGCCATCACCATGAACCGGATACGCGGGCACTGGCGTGAGCGCGCCACGGGCGCGATACCGGCCGGTGGCGGTCCGGTGGACGGCTACGACGTCGTGGACCCGGGCGCGGACTTCGTGGACCTGACCATCGTGCGGCTCGGCCTGTCCGGGCAGCGCAGGGAGACCGCCGAGGCCACGCGGTGGCTGGACGAGGACGACCGGGGGCTGCTGTCGCTGTGGTGGCTGGAGTCCGCGGGCGAGCTGACCCGGGCGGAGGTCGCCGCGGCCCTCGACCTGTCCCCGCAGCACGCGGCGGTGCGGGTGCAGCGGATGAAGGCGCAGCTGGAGACGGCGCGGGTGGTGGTCCGCGCCCTCGCCGCCGAGCCCCGCTGCGCGGCGCTCGGGCAGCTGACCGCGGGCTGGGACGGTGTGCCCTCGGCCCTGTGGCGCAAGCGGCTGGCCCGCCATGCGCGCGACTGCGTGGCCTGCTCGGGCCACTGGACGGACCTGGTGCCCGCCGAGCGTCTGCTCGTGGCGCTCGCCCTCGTCCCCGTCGGTGCGGCCCTGTCGCAGCGGGTCCTTGAGCCCGACCTCGGCACGGTCGGCTCGGTCTCGTCCGCCCCCGCCGCCGGTGCGCCGGTGCCCGCGCGGACGCGGGCCCGCCGCGGGCGCGCCCGGCGCCGGCGCCGTACCGCGGGCGTGGCGGCCGCGGTCGTCGCGCTCGTCGCCGGGGGCGCCGCCCTCCACCTGCTGACCGGCCCGGAGACGGACGAGACCGCCCCGGCCACCGCCGCGGCACCGGCCTCCCCCGCCGCGGCCGAGGCCTCCAGGAGCGCGTCCCCCTCCCCGAAGCGTTCCGCCTCCGCGTCGGCCGAGCCCACCCCGAGCAGGACGAAGGCGAAGAAGAAGCCGAAGGCGAAGGCGGAGCCCGAGCCGAAGCGGGAGCCGAGCCCGGTCAAGAGCGCGCCGAAGCCCCGGCCGAAGCCGAAGGCGCCCGGGCCCACCCCTGCGGCCACGCCGAGCGGCACCGCCGCACAGGTCGTCGCCCTGGTCAACGCCGAGCGCGCCAAGGCGGGGTGCGGGCCCGTCCGCTCCAACGGCCGGCTCGCCGCGGCCGCCACCAAACACTCCGCCGACATGGCGGCGCGCGACTACTTCGACCACACGAGCCCGGACGGCACGGGCCCGGGCGACCGCATCACGGCCGCCGGCTACCGCTGGAGCACCTACGGCGAGAACATCGCGCGCGGCCAGCGGACGCCGACCGCCGTGATGGACTCCTGGATGAACAGCGCCGGGCACCGCGCCAACATCCTCAACTGCGACTTCAAGGAGCTGGGCGTGGGCATCCACAACGGCTCGGGCGGGCCTTGGTGGACGCAGGCGTTCGGCACCGCGCTCTGAACCCCCGCCCGGCGGGCGGACGCCCTCAGCCGACGCGCTGCGTGTGGAACTGTTCGAGACGGCGCTGCGCCAGCTGCAGGGTGCCCGGCCGGCGGCCCGGCACCCGGCGGCGCAGGCGGATCAGGTCGGGACCGAGGGCCCGGACGGTCTCGGCGTGGCGCACGCGGTCCCACAGGTGGTGGGCCCGGTCCGCCGCTGCTTCCACCTGCGGGGAGTCGGGGGCCTGCCCGGCGGCGAGGCGGGCCTCGGCCACGGCGAGCCAGATCTCGCAGCTGCGCGCCACGTCACCGGCGAACCGGGCGAGATCCGCACGAACTTCCATCCAATGGATGACCTCGTTCGAGCCCGGTCCGTGCGCGCGCAGTGCGGTCTGCTCCCAGGAGGCGGCGAGGGCCGCCGCCTCCTCGTGCCGGCCCGCCTCGACGGCGGCGGTGATCGCGGCGTGCGGATCGGCGGGCCCGGCGTCCGGCTCGGGCCCGCCCGCCGGGGCGGCCGGCTCCGGCGCGGGGCTCATGGTGATCCTCTGGTGGGCGGCGGGCGGTGCCAGGCGGGGCTCCCCGGCGACCACGAGGTCCTGCGCGCCCTCGGCGAGGGACTGGGCGAGTGCCTGCTCGTGCAGGTGCGGGAGTGGAGGCCGGTGGCCGCTGCGCAGCACGGTGGCGAGCGCCTTCATGTAGGCGGGGGCCGCCGGCGCGCGCCGCTTGGCGGGCGGGGCGATACGGCCGTACAGCGCGACGCCGGCTCCCGCGTCGAGCGGGTGCTCGTGCAGGGCCTGCCAGCTCTCGGGGTCGGTGTGCAGGTCGACGACGAGGGTGGTGCTGCCCGCGGGGCGCAGCCGGAGTTCCTGGGTGAACCAGTGCCAGGGGAATCCGGTGTAGCGCATGGTCGCCGGGGTGGTGCGGGCGAGCGCCAGGTGCAGGTGGCGCTGGCGCCGGTCGAGATGGACCTGCCCGACCAGGTAGATCATCAACGGCCCCGGCGCCATGGCGGCGGCCCGCAGCCGCGTCAGGACCGACTGCGGGTCCAGCGGGTCGGCCAGTTCCACCACGCTCGCGGGGTCGGTCCCGGCGAGCGCCGCGGGCGACACCGCCGCGAGTACGGGAAGTACGGAGGCCGCGTCGACGAGCCGGCTCTTGCTGACGGGGGCCGCCGCGATGAGCAGCGCAGTACCTGGCATCGGCCCCTCCCTATCGATCACCACGTCAGCACCGTATCCGCTGCTTGCGCCGGGCACGACAAGCAGGCGGTGATCCGTTCGAATTGCCCGGGCGGCCCCGGCGTACGGCGAGGGGGGCCGCCGCCGTCATCGGCGGGTCAGGACCGGGCGCCGACCACCCGGACCGCAACTACACTGAGTAGTAAACCACTTGAACTGTGCTCCATCGTTCGATCCGCTCAAACTACCGGCCGGACAAGGGTACGAACGGCGCTGAGCGGGAAAGATGAGCATAGGACTTCGGTACCGCCCTGGAATCCGGCGGCGTCCGATGCCGCTTCGCATCAGCCGCACCACCCTTCCATTGATTACTTTCAGTGAAGGAGGCAGGACACTGCTGGACTGGGAAACGGGCACCGCCGACTTCACCTTCGGCCTGAACCATCGCATGGTGAACGGCACGGATGTCCTTGCGTTCTGGGGTGAACTCGACGCCTGGGCCGACCAGGAGCTCACCCCTCGTGTGACGGCCCTGCTCGACCGAGCCGGTCGGCAAGTCGTCGCGGACCTGCGGAAGGTGACGTTCCTCGACGCCGGCGGCCTGCGGCTGCTGGTACGGATCCGGCAGCAGGTGGCCTCGGCACAGGGCACGCTGTGGCTCGTGCCGGGCAGCGCCCGCAACTGGCGCGTGCTGCGCATCACCCGCCTCGACCGGAGCTTCACGATCCCGGCCGGCGCCCCGTACACCAACAGGCGACCGGGCGCGCGGAGCGTCCACCACTGATGTGCCCCCGCCGGTCGGGGGGCACATCATGACTGTTCGGATCGCATAAGGAGAGGCCCTCGGGGCATGGGGAAGCCATGCATCTGCCTTCGGTGACAGCACACGGAAAGGGCCGGGCCCGACGGGCGGCCAAGGGGACGGCCATCGCCTCGATCGCCCGCGCCGGATTCATCGGCCGCGGAGTGATCTACCTCCTCATCGGCACGCTGGCCCTGCGGATCGCCTTCTCCGACGGCGGGAGCCGGCAGGCGGACCGCGGTGGCGCCGTGGCGGAGCTCGCGGACCGGCCGTTCGGCAACATCCTGCTGTGGCTGCTCGGCATCGCCCTGGCCGGAATGGCCCTGTGGCGGCTCTCGGAGGCCTTCTTCGGACAGGCCGGGCCGGACGGCGACAAGCCGAGCAAGCGGGCGATGTCCGCCGCGCGGTGCCTCTTCTACATCTTCGTCGCGTACTCCGTCCTCGCCTACGCGACCGGCGACGAGGGCAGTGGCAGCGGTTCGAGCGACCAGCAGACCAAGGACGTGACGGCCAAGGCCTTCGACTGGCCCGGCGGGCGGTGGATCGTCGCCGCGGCGGGCGCCGCCGTGCTCGTGGCGGGGCTCTGGATCGCCGGCCGCGCGCTGATGCGCAAGTTCCACAAGCGGCTGCGTCTGTCCGAGATGTCGCACCGGGTGCGCCAGGCCGTGGACATCCTCGGTGTGTTCGGCGGCGTGTCCAGGGGCGTCGTCTTCGCGGTGGCCGGTGGGTTTGCCGTCGCCGCCGGTGTGCGGCACAAGTCCGGCGAGGCCAAGGGCATGGACAACACCCTGCGCTCCTTCGCCGACACCGGCTTCGGGCCGTGGCTGCTCGCGATCATCGCCTTCGGGCTCGCCGCCTTCGGCCTCTTCTCCTTCGCGAACGCGCGCTGGCGCAAGCTCTGACCCGGCGCCCCCCACACCCACTCACCCGCCCACCCGCTCACGGACTCATCCGCTCGCCCCGTCACCTCGTGACTCCGTCGCCTTCGAGGCCGGACCGGCGTTCGCACCGCGCAGCAACCAGACCTCACGACGAGGGACCTGGGCGCGGGGCGGACGCCGGTCGTCGTCTTTTGTCACCCCGATGCCAACACGTCTCACCCCGACACGCATCCCCGCCTGTAGTGGACGCCGCCGATCCTGCAATACGTTGCCCGGGCCCCGGCACCTCGCTCCCCCCTCGGAGGAGAACGTCCATGCGGATGCCCGCTCAGCATCGCCCCGTCGCCGCCCTCGCCGCCGTCGGCGCGGTCGCCGTACTCGGCCTCGGCGCGGGACCGGCCGCCGCCGAGACCCCGAAGCCGCTGCGCTATGTCGCCCTCGGCGACAGCTACAGCGCGGGCTCGGGCGTTCTGCCCCTCGACCCGGGAGCGCCGCTCGTCTGCGCCCGTACGTCGAAGAACTACCCGCACCTCCTGGCCGCCTCCCTCGGCGCGAAACTGACGGACGTGACCTGTGGCGGAGCCCAGACCAAGGACTTCACGTCCTCCCAACACCCGGGCGTGCCGCCGCAGTTCGACGCGCTGAAGGGCGACACACAGCTGGTGACGCTCACCATCGGCGGCAACGACGAGAACACGTTCATCAACGCCGTCCTCGCCTGCGGTACCGCCGGGGTCCTCTCCGGCGGCAAGGGCAGCCCCTGCAAGGACACGTACGGCACCACCTTCAAGGACCGGATCGAGTCCACGACGTACCCGGCCATCAAGGCCTCCCTCCAGCGGATCAAGGCCAGATCACCGAAGGCGCGGGTCGCGATCCTCGGCTACCCCTGGATCACTCCCGCCAAGGCCGTCCCCGGCTGCTTCCTCAAGATGTCCCTGGCCGAGGGCGATGTGCCCTACCTCCGCGACACGCAGGCCCACTTGAACGCCGCCGCCCGGCGCGCCGCCGCGGCGACCGGCACGACGTACGTCGACATGGACGCCGCCTCCGACGCCCATGACGCCTGCCGCCCGGCGAAGGAGCGGTGGATCGAACCGGTGCTCTTCGGCACGAACTTCGTCCCCGTGCACCCCAACGCCGCCGGCGAGGCCGGGATGGCCCAGCAGGCGGCGAAAGCACTGAAACTGTCCTGACCGCCCAGGGACCGCGCCCCGCGCACCGTCCGACGGCGCGGGGCTGCGATCCTGGCCCGGTGACCGGAATCAAGTGGCCCACCAGCAAGAACCGCCGCACGCGGACCGCACGCGCCGGCGTCGGGGGCGCGCTGCTCCTCGTGCTTCTCGGCCCCCTCGCCACCGCCTGTTCGCCGGCCCCCAGCTCCCCCGCCGGTGACGCCGTCCGGCGCCCGCCCGTCGACGCGGCGTTCGACTACCAACTGGGCGGCGCCTACCGGCCCCCGGCGAAGGTGCGGGCCCTCACGCGCGATCGCGCCGCCGATCCCGCCCCCGGCCGGTACAACATCTGCTACGTCAACGCCTTCCAGGCCCAGCCCGGCAGGAAGGCCGCGCGCTGGTGGCAGGGCGAGCACCCCGAGCTGCTCCTGCGCGACGGCGACGGGCGCCTGGTCGTCGACGAGGACTGGCACGAGCCCCTGCTCGACATCTCCACCCCCGCCAAGCGCTCCGCCCTGCTCGATGTCGTCGGGAAGTGGATCGAGGGCTGCTCCGAGGCCGGTTTCGACGCCGTGGAGCCCGACAACCTCGACTCCTACGAGCGCTCCAAGGGGCTGCTCACCGTGGATGACGCGGTGGCCTTCGCCCGGCTCCTGGCCCGCCGCGCCCATGACGAGGGCCTGGCCATCGCCCAGAAGAACACCACCGACCTCCTGACGCGGCGGCGCGCCATCGGCTTCGACTTCGCCGTGACCGAGGAGTGCGCCCGCTACCGGGAGTGCCCCGCGTTCGAGGCGGCGTACGACGGCAGGGTCTTCGACATCGAGTACGAGCAGAAGGACTTCGACGCCGCCTGCCGCTCCTGGGGCGCGAAACTGTCGGTGACCTTGCGCGACCGCGACGTCCTGCCCGAGGGCGAGGACGGGCACGTGTACCGGCACTGCTGACGGCGCGGGCGTCCCGGCAGGTCAGCCTTGCCGCCCGGGCGGCGGAGGGGGCTTCGGGGCGCCGCGCGGAGGAGCGATCTTGCCGTACGTCACCGCGGGACCGCCGGTGTCCGTGGCCCCGGCGGCCGGGCCCTTGTCCGGTGGCAGCAGGGCGTCGCGGTGGGCGCCCGGGTCCCAGCCGGTCTCCACCACCCGCTTCTGGACGACGATCGCGCCGAGCAGGACGACCGCGCCGATCAGCAGCATCAGGAGGGCCCCGCCCGGCTCCCCCGCCTTGGCCGCGTACCCCACGAGCGTGCCGAACCAACCGAAGTCCGCGTCCCCGAACGTGGTGTTCTCCTCGCCGAAGGCACCGAGGACCTTCAGGAGCAGCGCCGGCAGGAAGGTGATGAGGACGCCGTTGACGAAGGCGCCGAGGGCCGCGCCGCGCCGGCCGCCGGTCGCGTTGCCGTAGACGCCGGCCGCGCCGCCCGTGAAGAAGTGCGGGACCAGACCGGGCAGGACCAGGGCGAGACCGAAGGCGGGGTGGAGGATCCAGGCGAGCAGTCCGAGGCTCACGAGGCCGCCCGTGAAGCTGGAGAGGAAACCGACGAGGACGGCGTTCGGGGCGTAGGGGAAGACGATGGGCGCGTCGAGCGAGGGCACGGCGCCGGGCACCAGCTTGCGCGCGATGCCCTGGAAGGCGGGGACGAGTTCGCCGAGGATCGTCCGGACGCCGAAGAGGATCACGGCGACCGCGATGCCGAACTGGAGCCCCTGCATGACGGACCGCATGACGTAGTCGCCGACGCCGGCCGCACCCGCCGCGCCGTCCTCGCCGAAGGCCTTGAAGGCGGCCGTCCTGCCGACCTTGCCGAGGAAGACGAGGGAGGTGACGAGGTGGATCAGGACCATGGACAGGGCGGTCGCCACCATCGAGTCGCGCAGAAAGCGCAGCCCTTCGGGGAGGTCCATCTCCTCGGTGGAGCGGCTGCGGCCTCCCACCAGCCGGCCCGTGGCGCCCGCCGCGATGTAACCGGCGGTGCCGAAGTGGCCGATCGCCACACTGTCGTTGCCGGTGACCCGCTTGGTCCAGGGGTGCGCGAAGGCCGGCAGTGCCACCAGCAGGATTCCGAGCAGGACACCGCCGACGACGACCACGACCCACGTGGCCTGGCCCCCGATGGCGAGCACCATCGTCAGCAGGGTCGCCATGAACAGCATGTGATGGCCGGTCAGGAACACATACCGCAGGGGCGTGAAGCGGGCCAGGAGCAGGCTGACGGCGAACCCGAGGATCATCAGCCAGGCGACGCGGGCGCCGTACCGCTCCTGGGCGATGCCGACGATCGCCTCGTTGGTGGGGATCACGCCGTGCGCCCCGGTGGCACCCTGGATCATTCTGCCGAGCGGGGCGAGGGCGTCGACGACGAGGGTGGCGCCGGCCCCGATCAGCAGGAAGCCCAGCGTCGCCTTGATGGCGCCGCCCACGATCTGCCCGGCGGACTTCCGCAGGGCGAGCAGCCCGGCGGCGGTGATGAGCCCGATGAGGTAGGCGGGTCGGCTGAGGATCTCGTCGACCAGGAACTGTGCGATCGTCACGAACCGGTCCATGGTGTGTTCCCTCTCCTTGCCGCTGCCGGGGCCGTCAGACGTCGTACGTGTCGCGCAGGACGCGGTCGGCCTCCGCCGCGCTGGTGAAGTCCTCCACGACCTTCACCGGCACGCCGACGTCGCCGAGTGTCCCGGCGATCTCCCGCGAGGTGAGGACGGCGACGGCCTCGTGCGCCTTGCCCTTGGCGGAGATGGTGTCGGTCGCCTCGACCGTGACGTACCCGCTCCAGCCCCAGCGCTCCAGGACGACTTCCAGGGTCTGTTTGAGGAACAGGCTCGTGCCGACGCCGTTGCCGCACACGGTCAGGATCTTGTGCGAGGCGCCCCTGTCGCCGCGTACCTCCGGACGCGCCTCCTCGGGCGCGTCCGCCAGGAGGGCGTGCACCGCTCGCGGGGTCGGCGCCTCGCGCAGGACGCGGGCGGTGTCGGGGTCGGCGAGGAGCCGGGCGAGCGCGCCCATGGCGGCGGTGTGCTCGCCGGCGTCCTTCGCGGCGAGACCGACGACCAGTTCGACGGGGTCGTTGGTCTCGTGGCCGAACTCCACGGGTGCCGCGAGGCGCACCCAGGACATGCCGGTGGCGTGGACGGCGGGCGAGGGCCTGGCGTGGGCCAGGGCGAGACCGGGGGCGACGACGAGGTACGGGCCGTTCCGCTCGACGTTCTCGATCATCTCGACGGTGTACGCGTCCGCCGCGGCGCCCGTCGCGACCAACAGGTCACCGGCGCGCCGGACGGCTTCGCGCCAGTCGGCCGCCGGCGCGTCGAGGAGGACGGCTGCCACGGGGAGGATCTCGTTCAGCGCTGCCATGCACATGATTCTCACCGACGGGCGCGTGGCACCGCTGAGTCCCGCCTACTGCTGAGTCCCGCCTACTGCCGCGACGCGCCGCCCGGGTGCGGCGCGCCAGGAGGGGCGCACAACGCCCGGAAGGAGTGACGCGACCGGGTGGATGGCCCCTGCGGTGATACGGGCCCGGCTCCGGGAGGAAGGCCTGGTGCTGCCGCTGTGCGGCCACGACAGATGCCCGGCCCGACGCCGGGTACCGCCATGAAGGGAGACACCTCGATGGCATCAGCACCGGTCCGCCCCGCGCGCCGCAACCGCGTCGCCGCGACCGTTCTCACCCTGACCGCCACGGCGGCCCTCGCCGCCGGCTGTTCCGCCCTGGACGGCGACTCCTCCCCCGCGGGTGGCCCCGCCCCGGCGGGCAGCGGTGCCCCGGCGCCCGAGCGGGTGCCGCCGGCCCAGAGCCTTTCCCCCTTCACCGGGCAGGCGGCACGACAGGGCCCGGTGCTCGCGGTGAAGTTCGACAACGCGAGCGAGGCACGTCCGCACACCGGCATCGGGGACGCGGACATCGTCTACGTGGAGAAGGTCGAGGGCGGGATGAGCCGCCTGATGGGCGTGTACTCCGGCAAGCTGCCGAAAGCGGCGGGGCCGGTGCGCAGCGCCCGCGAGTCCGACATCGAACTCCTGCGCCAGTTCGGCCGGCCGGCCCTCGCGTACTCCGGGGTGCGCAGCGCGCTCCTCAAGACGCTCCAGGATTCCCCCGTCCACGCCCGCACGCACACCGATGTCCCCGAGGCGTACTTCCGGCAGTCCGGCCGGCCCGCCCCGCACGACCTCTTCGTCCGTCCCAAGGCGCTGCTGCGCTCGATGCCGAAGGCCGACCGGCCCGCCGACATCGGCTTCCGCTTCGGTCCCGCCCCGGCGGGCGGCACCCCCATGGCGCGGATGGCGGTCGACTACGACCTGGCCTCGCACACCTTCGACTGGTCGGCCGATGAAGGCCGCTGGCTGGCGTCCTTCGACGGTGCGCCGGCGCGCAGCACCTCCGGGGCGCGGCTGGGCGCACGCACCGTCGTGATCCAGTACGTGACGATGCGGTCCTCGCGCTACAAGGACTACACGGGCGCGGTGACGCCGTACATCGAGACGGTCGGCGGCGGGGAGGCGCTCGTCCTACGGGACGGGAAGAGCTACCCCACCCGGTGGGCGCGGCCCTCGGCCACCGCCGGCACGACGTTCACGCTGCCCGACGGCCGGCGGATGCCCTTCGCCCCCGGTCAGGTCTGGATCGTCTACGCGGACCGCAGCTGATCAGGGGCGGCCCCGGTCGGGTTCGAGCACCGGGGCGTGCTTCCCGGTGGCGCGTACGGTCAGGCGCTTGCCGCCCGCCGGGTCCGTGATCACGTGGCACCGCGTGCTCCCGGTGGCGCCGCCGATCCCGCGCAGCTGCCAGCGCTGTGTCCCGCCGGGCGCCCCGACGCTCTCGACGACGAGGCCGGTTTCGGTGGCGGTGAGGTGCTTGCTGCTGTGGACGCCGGTCAGCCGGGTAGTGGCGTCCTTGCGGGGCACGGCCGCGTCCTCGGCGACGCCCGAGACCCCGGTGACGACGAAGGAGGTCACCGATTCCGCGGGCACGGTGAAGGTGGCCTTCCGGCCGGTGACGCCGATGGCGGGGTGCCGTTCGAGCTTGCCTTCGGCGCTGGTCACCACCGGTGTGACGGTGGCGCCGCGGCTGACGCGGGCGAACTTCGACAGGTCGACGGTGACGGTCCGTTCGGCGGTGGTGCTGTTGACGCGGACGACGGTCGCCCCTCGGCCGTTCGCGGCGACGGCGGCGGCGCTCGAGGTGTCGTCGACCTTGATGAGGCGGTCGCCGGGCTTGATGTAGTGCGTGAAGTTGCGGGCGGTGTCGAACTTGGTGTTCGTGCGGATGGGGCAGGTGTCGAGGGTGTCCTCGGCGGTGCAGCTGAACGGGAGCTGGATGCTGCCCCAGTTACCGCCCTTGGCGGACTCGCCGCCCGGCTTCATGTTGTCGTAGTCCTCCACCGGCTGCCAGAACACCCAGGCACGGGGCTCCAGTTCGCGCAGGTCGTCGACCATGTGCTGGGCGAGGCCGAGGCCCGGGGACATGTCCGCGAAGTCCTGGCCGTCCCCCCAGTCGCCCTCGACCTCGCTCATCCACAGCGGCTTGCCGGCCGCCTTCGCCAGGTCCCGTACCGTCGTACGGCCGGCGGTGCCGTAGGTGTGGACGTTCATCCGGTCGACCAGGGCGCGGACCTCAGCGGGGTAGCTGTGCCAGTTGCGCGCGAACACCTCGGGGTTGGTCTCGTCCATCGCGGATATCTTGGCGCGGGTCCCGGACGCGCGCAGGGCCGGTGCCAGGGCCCGGATGACACGCTGCTGGAGCTCGGGGCCCATGTGGGCGCCTTCCTGGCGGCCGCCGACGGGTTCGCCGTCGCTGCCGAGGCGGGTGCTCCAGTAGGTGGTGTTCGGTTCGTTGAACGGGTCGAGGGTGTCGACCTTGATGCCGTGCTCCTTCTCCAGCCGCCTGGTCGCGCCCGCCAGGTAGGCGGCGAAATCGTCGGCCGATTCGGCCTTCAGCTGGTCCTGGGCGGCGTCGAAGCCGCCGGAGACGTAGCCGCTCCTGGTCATGAACCAGGGCGGGGAGTTGCTGAACGTCTCCCAGTGGTCGATGTCGTTCTTGATCCTGTCGACCCACCAGCGCTGGGTGGCGTCGGCGCGGGGGTTCCAGTTCGCCGGGTCCTTCGCGTCCCACCAGCCGGTGTCCTCGCGGGTGGTGCCCTCGGGGGCCCGCCACCAGCCCTCGACCGCTCCCCCGGCGCGGAGGTAGTCCTTGACGTCCGGGGCGTTGCCGCCGCCGATGTTGTAGCGGGCGATGTTCAGGGCGAGTCCGTCGTCGTCGAAGAGGAGGCGCGCCAGCTTCTGGCGTATCTCCTCGGGGTAGCCGCCCGTGGCGTTGGCGAACCAGGCGAGGCTGGTGCCCCACCCCTCGAACTTCTCCTGCCGGTAGGAGGGGTCGGGCCGGACGGTGACGGCGGCGGTGGCGGCGACGGCCGCGGGCTGCGGGACGGTGATCAGTGCGGCCCCGGTGGCGAGGGCGGTGATGCCGACGGCTGCGACGAGGCGTCGTGTGCGGGTACGGCGTGCCAACGTGTGCTCCCAACTCGTGTGCGGTCGCGGTGCGGTGGCGCTGTGGGCGGGGATCGGGTGCGGGTCAGGGGGCGGGCTGCCGCAGGACGGCGACGCCCCTGGGGGGAAGGACGAGGTCGCCGCCCTCGCCGGGGCCGGTCAGCGGTTCGCCGGTCAGGCCGGGCAGGGGCACCGGTTCGTCGGTCCGGTTGACGAGGAACAGGTAGCGGCCGTCCTCGCCACGGCGTACGGCGAGTTCGGCGCGTCCGCGTGCGGCGGCGGGCAGTTCGCTGTCCACGCCGGCGGCGTCGAGCAGCCGCGGCAGCAGCGCGGTCAGGCCCTCGGCGCCGAGCCGGGTGGAGACGTACGCGGCCGAGCCTGCGCCCGAGGCCCTGCGGGTGACGGCGGGGCGGCCCGCGTACGCGCCGGTGCGGTAGGTGGCCAGGACCTCCACGCCGGGGGCGGCGACGGTGATCCGGTCGGTCCACACCGTGCCCGTCGTGGCGTCGTCCAGCTCGACGCTGTCGTCGGCCAGCAGCGGCCCGAACTCCTCGACCCGGATGCCAAGGAGCTCCCGCAGGGCACCGGGGTGGCCGCCGAGCCAGATGTGGTCGTTCTCGTCGACGATTCCGGAGAAGTACGTGGTGACCAGGTGGCCGCCGCTCTCGACATAGCCCGTGAGGTCCTTGGCGAGCGCCTCGGGGACCAGGTGGAGGACGGGCGCGATCAGCAGGTCGTAGGTGTCGAGGTCGGCCCGCGTGGTGACGACGTCGGCGCGGATGCCGAGGGCGAGCAGCGCGGAGTACCAGTCGAGGGCCTCCTGGCGGTAGTCGAGGAGTGTGGTGGGGTGGGAGTCCTGTTCGCTCGCCCACCACGACTCCCAGTCGAAGAGGACGGCGACCCGGGCGGGCTCCCGCGTGCTGCCCGCGACGGGGGCCAGCGCGCCGAGCGTCCGCCCGAGGTCGCGCACGGCGCGGAAGACCTCGCTGTCCGCCCCGGCGTGCGGGACCATCGCGGAGTGGTACTTCTCGGCGCCCGCCGCCGACTGGCGCCACTGGAAGAAGCAGACGGCGTCGGCGCCGTGGGCGACGTGCAGCAGTGAATCGCGGGCGAGGTCGCCGGGGCGCTTGGCGAGGTTGACGGGCTGCCAGTTGACGGCGCTGGTGGAGTGCTCCATGAGGAACCACGGGCGGTGGCCCGCGATGCCGCTGGTGAGGTTGGCCGAGAAGGACAGCTCGTCCCGCGCCTGGGGGCCGGGGCTCACGTAGTGGTCGTTGGAGACGAAGTCGGTCTCGTCCGCCCAGTCGGCGTAGTTCATGCCCTTCGTGCCGCCCATCACCATGAAGTTGGTGGTGACGGGCACGTCCGGGGTGAGATCGCGCAGGATGTCGCGCTCGGCGCGCAGATACTCCTTCAGCGCGTCGGAGGAGAACCGCTTGAAGTCCAGCTGCTGGGTGGGGTTGGGGTGGGAGGCGGCGAGACGGGGCGGCAGGATCTGCTCCCAGTCGCCGTAGCGCTGGGACCAGAAGGCGGTGCCCCAGGCGTGGTTGAGGGCGTCGAGGGTGCGGTAGCGCTCGCGCAGCCAGACGCGGAAGGCGCGGGCCGCGTCGTCGGAGTAGTCGTAGACGTTGTGGCAGCCCAGCTCGTTGGAGATGTGCCAGGCCACCAGGGCGGGGTGGCCGGCGTAGCGGTCGGCCATCGCGCGCACCAGCCGCAGGGCGTGGCTCCTGAAGACGGGTGAGGTGGGCCGCCAGTGCTGGCGGGCGCCGGGCCACAGGGTCTCGCCGGACGCGGTCACGGGCAGGATCTCGGGGTGTGCCGTGGTCAGCCAGGGCGGCGGTGAGGCGGTCGCGGTGGCCAGGTCGACGGCGATGCCGCCCGCGTGCAGCAGGTCCATGACGTGGTCGAGCCAGGCGAAGTCCCAGGTGTCCTCGGCGGGTTGGAGGCGGGCCCAGGAGAAGATGCCGAGGGAGACGATGTTCACGCCGGCCTCGCGCATCAGCCGCACGTCCTCCGCCCAGACCTCGCGCGGCCACTGCTCGGGGTTGTAGTCCGCGCCGTAGGCGAGGCGGGGGCGGGGGCCGTCGCCGTCCGCTCCGTCCAGGAGCCGGAGCGGGAGGGGGGAGATCATGGTGGTCCTTCCGGTGCGCCGCCGGCGAGCGGCGCACGGGTGCGGGGATGCGGGAGGGGGATGAGCCCGTGCGGGGCGGCCGGGGCCGTCGGCTGCTTCTGTTACTTCCGTACGGTGAAGCCCTGCTCGGTTCCGTACCTGGCCGAGGCGTCCTGCCAGGACCTGAGTCCCTTGGCCAGCGGCGTGCCCGAGACGTAGGCCTTCCCGGCGGTGTCGTTGAAGATCGAGTTGGCGTAGACCTGGTACGGCAGGTACTCCCAGTCGGCCGGGACGTCCGCCGCGGACTCGGCGAAGATCTTGTTGGCCCGCTGGCCGCCGAAGTAGGGGAATCTCGTGTCCTGGAACTCCTTGGACCGGAGGTCCTTGGTGGTCGCGGGGAAGGCGCCGCCCGCGACGCGGGTCCGCACACCCGCGCCGGAGTTGGCGTACTCGACGAAGGCGTAGGCCAGTTCCTTGTCCTCGCCGAGTGTGGGCAGGGCCAGCGAGCTGCCGCCGTTCTCGGCGCTCGCCCCGGCGCCCTTGGTCCACTGGGGCAGGGGCGCCACGCGCCAGTCGCCGGCCGCGCCCTTCACGCCCGAGGCGAAGTTGGCGGGCATCCAGGCGCCGATGGGCAGGGTGGCGATGGTGCCGTCGCCGAGGCCCTTGTACCAGTCGTCGCTCCATCCCGCGACGGGCGCCAGAAGCTTCTCGTCGATGAGCTTCTGCCAGGTGCCGGTGTACTTCTTCGCCCCCGCGTCGGTGAAGTCGATGCCGACCTCGGTGCCGTCGACGTCGTAGGGGTGCGAACCGGCCTGCCACAGCAGGCTGGTGGTCAGCCCGGCGTCCCCGACGTCACCGGTGATGAACGCCTTGGGGTTCGCCTCGTGCAGCTTGCGGGCCGCCTCGACGTACTCGTCCCAGGTCGTGGGCACGGCGATCTCGTACTTGTCGAAGACCTTCTTGTTGTAGAAGAGCGCCATGGGCCCGGAGTCCATGGGGAGGCCGTGGATCCCCTCGTCGTTCTTCACGGCGTTCCACGGCCCCGGCGAGTAGCTGCCGGCGAGCTTGCCTGCGCCGAAGGGGGTGAGGTCGGTGACGGACTTCGTCAGGGCGTACTCGCCGAGCGCGTAGTACTCGATCTGCGCGACGTCGGGGACGCCCTTCTTCGCGGAGATGGCGTTCTGCAGCGCCTTGTACTGGTCGTTGTTGGTGCCCGCGTTGACCAGTTCGACGTCGACCTTCGGGTACTTCTCCTCGAAGTCGGCGGCGACCTGCTTCAGGGTGGGCTCCCACGCCCAGACGGTGACGGTGCCGCCCTTCTTCAGCGCGGCCCGGATGTCGGCCGGGCCGACCCGCTCCTGCGTGGAGTTGCCGTCGTCGGAGCCGCCGCAGGCGCTCGCCCCGAGGACGAGGGCGCAGACGATACCGGTGCCGCGCAGCAGGCGGCGGGGACGCTTGGGCATGGCGATGCTTCCACTTCTCGTGTTCTCGTGGTGGTGCTCGGGGACGGGGTGCGACATTCCGTGCGTGGGCTGTCGTGCCCGGGCTGCCGTACGGCGGGCGGGGGTCGAGCTCACTCCTTGACGCTTCCGGCGGAGAGGCCGGACCGCCAGTACTTCTGGAGCAGCAGGAAGGCCGCGATCAGCGGCACGATGGTCAGCAGGGAGCCGGTGACGACGAGGTTGAAGACGGCTTCGCCGCCGGCCGTGGACGCCTGCTTGTTCCACGCGTCGAGGCCGAGGGTCAGCGGGTACCAGTCCGGGTCCTTCAGCATGATCAGCGGCAGGAAGTAGTTGTTCCAGGTCGCGACCGTGGTGAACAGGAGCACGGTGACGGTGCCGGGCGCCAGCAGCGGCAGGGCGACCTGGAAGAAGGTGCGCAGCTCGCCCGCGCCGTCCACGCGGGCGGCCTCCATCAGCTCGGTGGGGATCGCCTCGCTCGCGAACACCCACATCAGGTACAGGCCGAACGGCGAGATCAGGGAGGGGACGATGATCGCCCAGGGGGTGTCGGTCAGACCCAGTTCGCTGAACATCAGGAAGGTGGGGACGGCGAGTGCCGTGGTGGGCACCGCGACCGCCCCGATGACGACCGCGAACACGCCCCGCTTGCCGGGGAAGTCGAACTTGGCGAGGGCGTAGCCGCCGAGGACCGCGAGGAGGGTGGCGCCGCCCGCGCCCACCACCACGTACAGCAGGGTGTTGAGGAGCCAGCGGACGAACACGCCGTCCTGGTAGGCGAACGTCTCGGTGATGTTGTCCCAGAGCGCGAACTCCCCGTCGAACCAGAGCCCGAACGAGTCGGCCAGGCCCGCTTGCGTCTTCGTGGCGCTCAGCAGCAGCCACACGAGCGGTGCCAGGCTGTAGAGCAGGACCACGCCGGTGACGACGGTCAGCGTGACACTGCGCCTCGGCCGGCGCCTCGTCACGCGGCGGCTCGGGGCGCGCAGCCGGGGGACGGCGGCGGGCGGCCGGGTGGCGGGGCGGGGGGCGGTGGTGGCGTCGGTCATCGGGCTCACGCTCCCTTGCGCATGCCGCGCAGCTGGACGACGTAGGCGACGACCATGGTGATCAGGCCCATGACGATGGCGACCGTCGCGGAGTAGTTGTGCTGCCGGCCGGAGAAGGACAGCGAGTACGTGTAGTAGTTCGGGGTGTAGTCGGTGGTGATGGCGTTGGGCGCCAGCTTCTGGAGGATCGCGGGTTCGTTGAAGAGCTGGAAGCTGCCGATGACCGAGAAGATGGTCGCGATGACGAGGGCGCCCCGGATGGCGGGGAGTTTGATCGCCGCGATGACGCGCCACTGGCCGGCGCCGTCGATCTGCGCGGCCTCGTAGAGGGAGTGCGGGATCACGCGGAGCGCCGCGTAGAAGATCAGCATGTTGTAGCCGACGAACTCCCAGGTGACGATGTTGCCGATCGAGGCGAGCACCAGGTCCGGGGAGAGGGGGTCGGGCAGCGACACGCCGAGGGCGTCGTTGATGTCGCCGACGAGCCCGAAGCGGGTGCCGTACAGGAAGCCCCACATCAGCGAGGCCACCACGGCGGGCACCGCGTACGGCAAAAAGACCGCGATCCGGAAGAAGTCCTTGCCGTAGAGGCGGCCGCTGTCCACGGCGAGGGCCACGAGCAGGGCGATGCCGAGCATGATCGGCACCTGGACCGCGAGGAACAGCGAGACGCGGCCGAGAGACGCCCAGAACTGCTCGTCCTTGAGCGCCTGCTCGTAGTTGTCGAACCCCACGAACGTGGTGCCGCCGATGAGTTGCTCACGGAACAGGCTGAGGTGGACGGAGTAGGCGAGGGGCGCGAGGAAGACGAGGGCGAAGACCGTCACGAACGGGCCGATGAACCCCCACCCCGCCCAGGAGCGGCCGGCGCGGCGGGGCCGCCGCGAGGGAGGCCGGATGGATCTCCGCCCTGTGGCCGTCGTCGGGTGCAGCGTCGTCATGTCACGTTCCTCGCTCGTCCCGCGCGGAACCGGCGTGTGCCGCTCCGTGCCGCCGATGTTTGCGTAAACATAGGCCGCGTGTTTACGCAAACATCACGCTCCGCCGTGCAGGGCGCGGTGTTATGTTTACGTAAACATTCGGTGGCGGCATGTCTACACTGCCCCGATGACGGGGGTCAAGGGTCGTTCGGCGGACCGACGGCTCACCTGGTGAGGGAGAGCGTGGAAGCAAGGGACGGCGTGGCAGCGGAGGACGGCGTGGGGACGAGGGGCAGGGTCCCGGCGAGGGAGGCGGGCAGCGGCCCGTCGGAGCGGGGAGCAGGGGCGCGGGCAGGCCGTCGGCCCCGGGCCGGGGGGCAGCCCCAGCGTGCCTCCATGGCGGATGTCGCCCGCCTCGCCGGCGTGTCCTCCCAGACGGTGTCCCGGGTCTCCAACGGCTACGCCGGCGTGACGGAGGAGACCCGCCTGGAGGTGCTCGCCGCCATGAAGGAGCTGGGCTACCGGCCCAACAGCGCCGCCCGCGCCCTCAAACGCGGTGAGTTCCGCACCATCGGCGTCATCACCTTCACCCTCTCCACCACGGGCAACGTCCGCACGCTGGAGGCGATCGCCACGTCCGCGGCCCAGGAGGGGTACGCCGTCACGCTGCTGCCGGTCGCCGTGCCCACGCAGGACGAGGTGCGCGGCGCCTTCTCCCGGCTCGGCGAACTGGCCGTCGACGCGGTGATCGTCATCATGGAGGTGCATCTGCTGGACGCGGCGACGCTCTCCCTGCCGCCCCACGTCCAGGTCGTCGTGGCGGACTCGGACGCGGGCGACCGCTACACCGTGGTCGACACCGACCAGAGCGGCGGCACCCGGGCCGCCGTACGGCACTTGCTCGACCTCGGCCATCGCACGGTGTGGCATCTGGCGGGGCCCGCGGAGTCGTTCGCCGCCCAGCGCCGCGCCGACGCCTGGCGTGCGGCGCTCGTCGAGGAGGGGCGCTTCGTGCCGCCGCCGGTGCGGGGCGACTGGTCGGCGGAGTCGGGCTACCGGGCCGGTCTCGAACTCGCCCCGCGGGACGACTGCACGGCGGTGTTCGCCGCCAACGACCAGATGGCGCTCGGTCTGTTGCGGGCCCTGCACGAGCGGGGCCGCGAAGTACCGCGGGACGTCAGCGTGATCGGCTTCGACGACATCCCCGAGTCGGGTTCCTTCCTGCCCCCGCTGACGACGGTGCACCAGGACTTCGCGGAGGTCGGGCGGCGCTGTGTCGAGGGGGTGCTGCGGCAGGTCCGGCAGGGCGCCGCCGAGCGCGGTACGACGCTGGTGCCGACGCGGCTCGTCCTGCGCGACAGCACGGCGCCGCCACCGTCGCGGTAGCGCCCGGAGCGGGGCCATGGGCCCGACGGCTCCACGGGCACCGGGCCGGACCCTCAGCCCCGTACCGCTCGCAGGTACGCCTCGATCGCCGGGCGCGGTGCGCGGCCGAGCAGGGTGCGCAGGTCGTTGCGGGCGACCGACGTACCGTCCAGGAAGCCGCCCGCGATGGCCGAGTAGGTGCTCATGAGCATCGGCACTTGGAAGGGCAGGGCCTGGCCCGCCTCGATGAGGGCGGCGCGGGTCGCGGCGAGGGAGCCCGGTTCGTACGAGCCGCCGAGCGCGGCCGCGAGATCGGCGCCGCCCAGGGTCTCTTCGCCGACCAGCTCATAGGTGCGGCCCGCGTGCGCGGCCGGCGCCGTCGCCACCCGGACGGCCACCTCCGCGAGGTCCTCGCGGGCCACGGCGGCGAGGCGGCCGACGCCCAGCGGCGCGGCGATCGTGCCGTCGGGGCCCGGCGCGGCGATGGCGGCGAGGAACTCCGCGTACAGGCCGTTGCGCAGCACGGTCCACGCCGACGAGGAGGCGCGGAGCCTGCGTTCGGTCCACCGGTGAGCCGGCGCGTAGGTGAGGTGGTCGCCGTCGCCGCTGAGGCTGGTGTACACGAGGTGGCGCACGCCCGCCTTCTCCGCGGCGGATATCGCGGCGTCGTGGCGGGCGGTGACCACGTCGTCCTCGGCGGCGCCCGCGGAGATCAGCAGGAGGGTGTCGACGCCGGTGAAGTCCAGCGAGGCGGCGTCGTCGAAGTCGACGCGGCGCTCGCCGGGCGCCGGGCGGCGCGTGCCGATGACGACGTCGTCGCGGCCGGTGAGGCGGGCGGTGACGAGCTTGCCGAGGGCGCCCGTGGCGCCGGTGATCATGAGCATGGGATGGTTCCCCCCGTGGTGAGCGGTTCTCTACGTGACGCCGCCGGTCAGCGGTTTCGGGACCATCATCGGCAGCGGCGACCGCGCCGCGTAAGGAGGCACTTGGATGTCAGCAGGGCACACCGCGGTAACCACCCCCGCGGCCGGGGACCCGGTGATCAGCTGTGAGACGCCGCAGGACGAGTGCGGGGTCAGGGACGTCCTCGACCGGCTCGGCGACAAGTGGTCCGTGTACGTGGTGGTGGAACTCGCCGCGGGTGTCCTGCGGTTCAAGGAGTTGCAGCGCAGGATCCACGGCGGCATCTCGCAGCGCATGCTCACCGTCACGGTGCGCCGCCTGGAGCGGGACGGGCTGGTGAGACGGACGGTGTATCCGACGATCCCGCCCCAGGTCGAGTACGAGCTGACGGAGATGGGCCACAGCTTCACGCACCTCGTCAAGGCGCTCGCCGACTGGTCGATCGGCCACCGGCCCGCCATCGCCGCGGCCCGCGCCTCGTACGACGCCTCACCACAGCAGCAGCGCGAGCGCCGGCAGCAGCCCTGACGGGGCCGACAAGCGCCGAGCGGGCCGGCCGGGGCGCCCCGTGAGGGATGCCCCGGCCGGCCCGCCCGGTGGTTACGGCCGTGTCACCTGCCGACGGACTCGAGCTCCCGTTCGTCCCGCGCGTCGGGCGTCATCGTGTCGCCGAGGGACTTGTGCAGCTTCTCGCCCTCCACGTCCACGTTCGGCAGCGCCTTGTCCAGCCAGCGCGGCAGCCACCACGCGGCCTTGCCGAGCAGCGCGAGCACGGCGGGCACGATCGCCATGCGGACGACGAACGCGTCGAAGAGGACGGCCACGGCCAGTCCGAAGCCCATCATCTTGATCATGTCGTCGTTCTCCATGATGAAGCCGGAGAAGACGCTGATCATGATGATCGCGGCCGCGGCCACGACCCGTCCGCCGTGGGTGAAGCCGGTGACGATCGACTCACCGGGGCGCGCCCCGTGGACGTACGCCTCGCGCATCCGCGTCACGAGGAACACCTCGTAGTCCATGGCGAGACCGAAGACCACGCCGATCATGAAGATCGGCATCATGCTCATGATCGGGCCCGGCTGGTCGACGCCCACGACGTCCGCGAGCCAGCCCCACTGGAAGACGGCGACGACGGCGCCGAGCGCGGCGGCCACCGAGAGCAGGAAGCCGAGCGCCGCCTTGAGCGGGACGAGGATCGAGCGGAAGACCAGCATCAGGAGCAGGAACGCGAGGCCGACGACCAGGCCCAGGTAGGGCAGCAGCGCGTCGTCCAGGGTCTGCGAGAAGTCGATGGTCATCGCGGTCTGGCCGGTGACCAGGATCTCGGAGCCGGTGTCGGCGCCGATGCCCTCGGCGCTGGAGCGGATCGACTTGACCAGTTCCTCGGTCTTGTGGTCGCTCGGTCCGCTCCCGGGGACGACGCTCAGGATGGCGGTGTCGTCGGCCTTGTTGGGCGTGGGAGGCGTCACGGTGACGACGCCGTCGACCTTGGCGAGCTTCTCGCCGACGGTCTTCGCGGCGGCCGCGACCCCGGAGTCCTTGCTGACGGTGACCATCAGCGGGCCGTTGAAGCCGGCGCCGAAGGACTCGGACAGCATGTCGTACGCCTTGCGCTGGGTGGTGTCCGGCGCCGCCGTGCCCTCGTCGGGCAGGCCGAGTTCGAGGCTGGTGGCCGGGATCGCCATCGCGCCGAGGCCGACGACCGCGACGAGCAGGACGGCGAGCGGGCGGCGCAGCACGAAGCGCGCCCAGCGGGTGCCGAGCTTGGGCTTGGCGTTCGGGTCCTGAAGCTCGCTCGTGGACTTCTTGCGGTCCTTGCGGCGCAGCACCTTGCGGCCGGCGAAGCCGAGCAGCGCGGGGATCAGGGTGAGCGCGATGAGGACGGCGACCACCACGGTCCCGGCGGCGGCCAGGCCCATCTTGGTGAGGATCGGGATGTTGACGACCGCGAGGCCGGAGAGGGCGACGACGACGGTGAGCCCGGCGAACACCACGGCGGAACCTGCGGTTCCGGTGGCGCGGCCCGCCGCGTCCTCCGGGGTGCGGCCCTCGGCTATCTCGGCCCGGAAGCGGGAGACGATGAACAGGGCGTAGTCGATGCCGACGGCGAGGCCGATCATCGTCGCCAGGGTGGAGGTCGTGGCGGACAGGTCGAGGGTGCTGCCCAGCGCCCCGATGGCGCTGACGCCGATCATGACGCCGATGACGGCGGTGAGCAGCGGCATGCCCGCGGCGACCAGCGAGCCGAAGGTGAGGATCAGGACGACGGCGGAGATGGCGATGCCGATGAGTTCGGCGCTGCCGCCCATGTCCTGCTCGGCCATGACGGCGTCGCCGCCGGCCTCGACGGTCAGACCCGCGTGCCGGGTCGTGTCGGTGGCCTTGGTCAGGGCGTCCCGCGACTTGTCCGTCAGTTCGGTGGCGGCCACCTTGTACGTCACGGAGGTGTAGGCGGTGGTGCCGTCCTTGCTGACGGTCTTCGCCTTGTACGGATCGTCGACGCCGGCTACCTGCGAGCCCTCGCCGATCGCCGCGACCATCTTCTTGACCTCGGCCTTGGAGTCGGCCGAGGTGATCTTCTCGCCCTTGGGGGCCCGTATGACGACGCGTGCGCTGGCGCCGTCGGCGCTGGCGTCCGGGAAGCGCTTCTCCAGGAGGTCGAAGGCCTTCTGCGACTCCGTTCCCGGCATGGAGAAGGAGTCCTCCGGCGGGGCCGGGGCGGTCGAGGCAGCGACGCCCGCACCGACGAGGAGCGCCACCCAGAGCAGCGCCACGTAACGGCGTCGCCGGAAGGCGAGGCGGCCTAGTTTGTACAGGAACGTAGCCACGGCGAAAGGGACCCCCGTCGGGTTGGAGCTGGCAGGAGCCGGCCCTCCGTCGGTGCGGTCGGCGCACGTCGGGCGGGTCGGCGGGATTGCTCTCCATACTCGCCGCCGACGGCGGCGCGGGAGTCCGACTGCGAGCCCGACTATCGGCCCACGGGCGGTGTACTGCGTGCGGTGGAGTCTCATCCCCTGGGAGGAGAGGCGCGGTCCCGGTCTAGTTCACAGGGTGCAGTCACGTGTCAATACTCTCGTCGGCCATTGGCGCGGAACGATCGGTTCCTCCTGCCTGTGATCCCTCGCTGCCTGTAGTCCCTCGCTGCCTGTGGTCCCTCGGTGATGCACCTCCTGAGGTCTCGCTGGTGCCGCGTCCCGGAATTGTGCGCGGGACGGTAGGGCGGAGGTCCTAGGTCCGATGGCCGGTGCGGGCAACGCCGGGGGGCCGTGGTCCGGGCGCGGCCGCCCCCGCCACACTTGCCCCATGGACACCGAACAGACCGATGCCTACCTGCGGCGGATCGGCGCCGCCCGCCCGGCCGCCCCCACCGCCCGGGCCCTCGGCGAGCTGCACCTCGCGCATCTGCGCAGCGTCCCCTTCGAGAACCTCTCGGTCCACCTCGGCGAGGAGATCGAACTGACCGCCGAGGCCCTGGTGGCGAAGGTCGTGCGGGAGCGCCGCGGCGGCTTCTGCTACGAACTCAACGGCGCCTTCGGGGCCCTTCTGACGGCCCTCGGCTTCGACGTGACACCGCTGCAGGCCCGGGTGTACGACGAGGAGGGACGGCTCGGCATCCCCTTCGACCACCTGGCGCTCCTGGTGCGTACGCGGGACGGCGGCCAGTGGCTCGCGGACATCGGGTTCGGCGCCCAGAGCCATCTGCCGCTGGCTTACGGGGAGCGGGGCGAGCAGAAGGACCCCGGCGGCACGTTCCGTCTCGTGGAGAGCGCGGAGGGCGACCTGGACGTCCTCAAGGACGGAAAACCGCAGTACCTGCTGGACCCGCGCCCGCGCACCCTGGCGGACTTCACGGGCGGCGCCTGGTACCACCGCACCTCCCCCGCCTCCCACTTCACCCGCTCCCTGGTCTGCTCGATCATCGACGGGGACAGCCGGATCACGCTCAGCGGCCGCTCCCTGACCACCACCCGCGACGGCGAACGGACGGTCACCGAGCTGGCCTCGGAGGCGGAGGTCCTCGCGGCGTACGAGCGGTACTTCGGCATCCGTCTGGAGCGGGAGCCGCGCGTGCGCGCATCCCGGTGACCGAGTGGCGATGAGTTCCGGGCGCTGCGACGGTCCCCATAGAGACAGTTCGCCCGGCAGGTGCGGGCGGGACCGGCGCGTACGCGACAGGAGAGTGCCATGCCCAGGATCACCCCCAACCTCTGGTTCGACACGCAGGGCGAGGAGGCCGCGAACTTCTACGTCTCGGTCTTCCCGAACTCCGCGATCAAGAACATCTCGTACTACGGAGAAGGCGCCCCGCGCCCGGCGGGCACCGTCTTGACGGTGGACTTCGAGCTGGACGGCAAGCCGTTCACCGCCCTCAACGGCGGCCCGGAGTTCACCTTCAGCGAGGCCGTCTCCCTCTCCGTCGACTGCGCCGACCAGGAGGAGGTCGACCACTACTGGGCGAAGCTGTCCGAGGGCGGCGAGGAGGGTCCCTGCGGCTGGCTCAAGGACAAGTACGGCCTGTCCTGGCAGGTCGTGCCCACCATCCTCACCGAACTGGTCACCGGCCCGGACCCGGAACGCGCCCAGCGCGCCATGCAGGCCATGTTCGGCATGAAGAAGCTCGACGTGGCGGCGCTCCGGGCGGCGGCCGACGGCTGAAACGCGGGAGTGCGAGGCGCGGGTGTGAGGCGCCAGGTGTGGGGCGCGAAGCGTGAGACGGGAGGGGCGAGGCGCCAGGCGTGAGGTGCGAGGCCGGATTGGCGCACGATCGCGGTGGGTGATTGGCCCGCTCACGGCCGTCGCCCCCGGCCTACCTTCGACGCGTCACACCAGGGCCGGCCCGTCGGGCCGCCGACTCGGGGAGCGTCGTGTCGATCCGTGTTCTTCCGCCGCCGGGGGCGCCGCGCGCCCTCGCGGCCGCGCAGCTGAGCAATTCCGTCGGCGACGGCGCGTACTACGTGTCGTCGGCGCTCTACTTCACCCGGGTCGTCGGCCTCTCCCCCACCCAGATCGGCCTCGGCCTGACGGTCGCGTGGGCGATCGGGTCGGTGGCCGGGGTGCCGCTGGGCGCGCTCGCCGACCGGCGGGGGCCGCGCGGGACGTCGGTGCTGCTCGCCCTGGCCACGGCGGCGGCGGTGGGGGCCTTCCTCTTCGTCCGCTCCTTCCCGCTGTTCGTCGTGGCGGCCGTGGTGTACGCGGTCGCGCAGTGCGGTCTGGCGGCGGCCCGGCAGGCGCTGCTCGCCGGGCTCGTACCGGCCCCGGAGCGCACGGCGGTGCTGGCCCACCTCCAGTCGACGCTCAACGCCGGTCTCGCCCTCGGGGCGGCCATCGGCGGGCTGGCCCTGCGCCATGACACCGCCGAGGCCTACCGCGCGGTCCTCGCACTCGACGTGGCGGGTTTCCTGCTCTGCGGGGCCGTGCTGCTACGGCTTCCCGCGCTGCCGCGGACCCCGGCCGCGGCCGTGGGCGGGCCGAGGCTCGCCGTTCTGCGCGATCGGCCCTACGCGGTGGTGGCCCTCCTCAACGCGGTGCTGCTGCTGCGGATGCCGCTGCTCAGCCTCGCGATCCCGCTGTGGACGGTGGAGCGCACCGCCGCCCCGGGGTGGCTGGTCTCGGCGCTGTTCGTCCTCAACACCCTGGCGGTGATGGCCTTCCAGGTGCGCATGGCCGGGGGCGTCACCGGTCCGGCGACGGCCGTCCGCGCGGTGCGGCGCTCCGGGCTCGTCATGTTCGCCTCGTGCGCGGTCTTCGCGGGGTCGGCGGCGGGGTTCTCGCCGTGGGCGGCGGCCGCCGTCCTGGTCGTCGGCGCGGTGCTCCAGGTGATCGCCGAGATGCAGCAGTCGGCCGGGTCGTGGCAGATCGGCTTCGCGCTGGCGCCCGCGCGGCACGTGGGCCAGTACCAGGGCTTCTTCGGCACGGGCGTCCCGGTCGCCCGCACCGCGGGACCGCTCCTGCTGACGTGGCTCCTGGTGACGTGGGGCGTGCCGGGGTGGCTGGTGCTCGGCGCGGTCTTCCTCGCGGCGTCCCTGCTGATGGGGCCCGCGGTGCGGTGGGCCCGGCGGGCGGGGGCGACCGCGCGGGAGCCGGGCCACACGGCACCGGCCGAGGGGCCTGCCGTCGCGGTCGGCTGAGGGGGTCGCACGGGGGCCGGGGGCCGTACGGGAGGCGGGCCCCTCGCCGGGTGCCTCTCGCCAGGTGCCCCGGCGCGGGGGCCCGGAGGAATGCGCCGGAACGGCCGGCTCCGGGGCGTGGGACCCTGGGAGGTGAGCATCGGCTCCAGGGCGGTCGGACAGGCGCCTCGGGAACGGCGCGGCGGGCGGTGCCGTGGCCGGTAGCCGCCATGGGGCCTGGCGAGGTCGGCGCGGGCCGGGTAGAGCTGCACATCGGCCCCGACCGACCCCTCACTCCCGGAGGTGCCCCATGGCCACAGACCGGCCGAGGAAAAGGACCGCATCGGGCAAGACCCGGTTCGACGACCTCTACGACCAGCCGGACCCGCGCGCCTACTTCCGCACCCTGGCGCCGTACGAGTACGAGATCCCGCACCACGCCCAGGCGGTCTTCCGCCGCACCCGCGACCTGCGCGCCCAGGTGCCCGGCAGCGGCGGCCCCGTCACGGTCCTCGACGTGTGCTGCTCCTACGGCATCAACGCGGCGCTGCTCAACCACGACCTCACCCTCGCCGACCTGTACGCCCACTACACCTCCGCGCGGACCGCGGCACTCACCCCGCACGAACTCGTCCAGTACGACAAGGAGTTCTACGCCTCGCGGCGGCGCGCGGACGCCACGCCGGTCATCGGGCTCGACGTCGCGGCGAACGCCACCCGCTACGCGCTGGAGGTGGGGCTCCTCGACGAGGCGTACGCCGAGGACCTGGAACAGCGTCCGCCCAGTGCCGAGCTGTGCCGCGCGGTCGCCCGCGTCGGGCTGATCACCGTCACGGGCGGTATCAGCTACCTCTCCCACCGCACGTTCGACGCGCTGCTCGGCTGTGCGCGCACCCAGGTGTGGGTGAGCGCGTTCGTGCTGCGGAGCGTGCCCTACGGCCGTATCGCGGCGACGCTGGCGGCGCACGGCCTGCGCACCGAGACGGACAGGTCGCGCACCTACCCGCAGCGGCTCTTCACCGGTCCCGAGGAGCGGCGGGACACCGTGCGGCAGGTGATCATGGCGGGTGAGGATCCGACCGGGCGCGAGTCCGAGGGGCGCTATCACACACGCCTGCACGAGTCCCGACCCCACCCGGACCGGCCCGGGCCCGCCGCCGATTGACCCGCGTGCCGGCCGAGTCCGGTGCCGGCTGATTCCGGTGCCGCCCGGGGCTCGACCGATGGACAAGCGCGGGCATATCGTGAAAACAGTGGCCGACTCGGACGTCAGGGGGGTCGCCATGGTGCAAGAGCTGCTGACAGCAGGCGCGGCGGTCGCCTCGGGCTGCCTGGTGTACGGGATGGCCGCGGCCCGGGTGATCAAGCAGTACGAGCGTGGTGTGGTCTTCCGTCTCGGCCGGCTCTCCGGACATGTGCGGGAGCCCGGCTTCACGCTGGTCGTCCCGTTCGTCGACCGGCTGCGCAAGGTGAACATGCAGATCGTGACGCTGCCGGTGCCCGCGCAGGACGGCATCACCCGGGACAACGTCACGGTGCGGGTGGACGCCGTCATCTACTTCAAGGTGGTGGACGCCGCCGAGGCGGTCGTGCGGGTGGAGGACTACCGCTTCGCGGTCTCGCAGATGGCGCAGACGTCGCTGCGCTCCATCATCGGCAAGAGCGACCTCGACGACCTGCTCTCCAACCACGAAAAGCTCAACCAGGGCCTGGAGTTGATGATCGACAGCCCGGCCATCGGCTGGGGCGTGCAGATCGACCGCGTCGAGATCAAGGACGTGTCGCTGCCCGAGACGATGAAGCGCTCGATGGCCCGCCAGGCCGAGGCCGACCGCGAGCGCCGGGCCCGCGTCATCAACGCCGACGCCGAACTCCAGGCCTCCAAGAAGCTCGCCGAGGCCGCGAAGGAGATGTCCACACAGCCCGCGGCGCTCCAACTCCGGCTGCTCCAGACCGTGGTGGCCGTCGCCGCCGAGAAGAACAGCACCCTCGTCCTGCCGTTCCCGGTGGAGCTGCTCCGCTTCCTGGAACGGGCCCAGCAACCCCCGGCGGCCGCCCCCGAGACCTCAGAGCGCCAACGCGTGGCGGACCCCGGGGCGACCGTCGAGCCGGACATCACCGACGGGCAGGAACCCGACACGGTCGAGCACAGTCCGTGAGCCCGGATGGTCGAACGTCGTGGCGGGTCGACCGGCCCGGCGACTGAACTGGCCGCCGGGGCCGGTCGATCCCCGCGCTACCTCGCGTCCCGGACCGTTCCGGTGATCACCGGTCCGCCGTCCTGCGGTTCCCCGTACTGGTCGTACACGAACAGCTGGGCCTTCAGGTGTTCGTCCGGCTCGCGCACCGTGTCCTTGATGGTCGGCACGCTCACCTCGACGCTCTTCTTGCCGGCGGGCAGGATGAGGAAGAGGGATTCGCCGTCCTTCCACATCTTGGAGAGCGCGCGCCCCGGGCGGGGTTTCTGGCCCGCCTCCTCCATGAGCCAGCGCGGATCCACGTCGAGCGTGGAGAGTTCGACGCCCCGGTCGACGGGCCGGAACGCGAGTCCCGCCATGAGGTCCACGTCGATGGGCTCCGCGAGCGTCATGCGCCACTTCAGCCGCTTGCCCTCGGTGACGCGGTCGGTGACGGGCTCAAGGGTCAGCTTGGGCATCGGGTCGTCGTTGCGTGCCGTCACGCCGCCGTGGTGGGACCCGATCACGGCGCCGCGCACCGCCTTGGCGAACGCGTCGTGCGGGACGTCATAGCCGTAGCGGGTGTCGCCCCGCACCTCGATCGGCACGTCGACGTCCGGGCCGCCCGGGCGTACCGGCACCGTGCGGTGGCCGACCTCCTCCGAGCCGGGCTTGGGCGCGAAGAGGCGGACCTTGCCGGTGCCCGAGCCGGTGACGCGGACCGGTACGTGGTGCGTGCGCACCCCGGAATCGCCCTCGTCGACGGTCAGCCGGCCGATGTCGACCCGGGCCAGCGCGGACTGCTTCACCGCGGGCGTCCCGGCCCGCCAGCCCCAGGCGTCCACCAGCCACGCCTTCCCGGAGCGGGTGCGCGGGGTGAGTTCGAGGGTCTTCACCCGCTTGAGGTCGAGCTTCGCCCGGACCTCGGCGGTCAGGGGCACGCGGACCTCGCGGCCCCAGTAGGAGGCGGTCCGACCGGTGCCCGGCAGCCCGTCGACGCGGACCCGGCCGAGCCCGGCGCGGTGCCCGGCGGCGTCCACGAGCGTGACGTCCAGCTGGGTGCCGGTGGTGTTGGGCGGCACGATCACGCGCAGCGCGAGGTTCTTGGCGCCCGCCAGCGACACCGGGCGGGCGGGGCTCACCCGTACCGGGGCGCCGGCCCGCGTCCAGCGCATCGCCACGGCGTCCCGGCCGGGCTCCGGCGAGACCTCCCAGCCCGCGAAGTGCGGTGAGCCGCCCGCCATGTCGGGCGGCAGGCAGGAGCGGGCGGCGTCCGGATGCACCTGGGCGCACAGCCGGCCGCCCGTGACGGTGGTCGAGGAGTCGGGCAGGAAGGCCTCCGTGCGGCGCGCGCCGACGGCGTGGCTCAGCACCCGCGCGGGGCCGGCCGAGGGAGCACGCCGGTTCGAGCCGTCGAGGAGGGGCCGCACCCGGTCGTCACCCCCGACGAACAGCCGTGCCGCCGCGGCTATGTACGTGGCGCCCGCGGTCTGCTGCTGCTTGGCGGTCAGGCGGGTCCTGCTGCCCGGCGAGCACACCCGGTCCCGGCCCCCGGTCTGGAAGTCGTCGTCGGCGGGCGCCTTGGCCTGCCCGGGAGTCCATTCGCTGTTGAAGAAGTTGTGGTTGGCGCCGACCATGTAGAGCGAGCTGTGCAGGGCGGTGCCGTTGCTGACGCGGCGCGTCCCGTCGGCGTAGAGCTGGCCCTGGAGGTCGGACACGTCTCCGTCGCAGCCGGGCAGGATCGTCGCGGAGGGCACGTCCGGGACGGGGTTCTGCCCGAAGATGGTGGGGCCTATCAGGACGTTGCCCCGTATCTTCCAGCGCACGGGGCCGTGGTAGCCGTCCTGGTCGGCGGGCGGGGCGTAAAGGCTGTCCAGGGCGGCCCGGTTGACGCCCTCGCCGCCGCGGGAGTGGCCGACCAGGAGCACCCGGTCCAGGTCCGCGGGCGCGGTGTCGCGGACCGCCGCCGGGGCACCGTCCCGCTTCTCGGCCCAGTCCGCCCAGTGGGCCAGGTGCAGGCGCACCAGCGAGGAGCGGGCCTGCGCGCCGGCGTCCTCGGCGAGGTGGTCCTGGCCGTTGATGCCGTTGGCGGCGATGGACACCGTGACATAGCCCTGGGAGGCCAGGAGCTTCTGGGCCTTCTGGTAACCGGACTGGCTCGGCACCGGCTTGGCGCCGCCCTTGCAGGGCCAGGAACCGTCCGCTCCGTCGCCGCCGCCGTAACAGGTGGCGTGCCGGCCGTGCAGGAACAGCGCCAGTGGCCGCTTGCCCGGGGCGTCGGCGGGGCCCACCACGTCGGCCTTCATCTCCACCGGCTGCGCGTAGCCGGGCAGCCGCACGGAGTCCAGGGTGTACGAGCCGCTGACGGTGCGGTAGCGGCCCGGCGTGCCGGGGTCGACCTCGTTCGCGGGCGCCGGGGCCGGCAGCGACACGGAGCGCGGGGCGTTCGGCTCCCGGCCGGTTCCCGCCTCGTCCAGGCGGCGGCCGCCGGCGACGACGCGCAGCTTCTTCGCCGCTCCGACGCGCGCACCGCCGAGCGGCAGCCGGAACGAGCGGCCGTCGCGGGCCGCTTCGGGCCGCCCGAGGAGCTTGTCCCCCGAGTAGAACTCGACGCGGGCGTCCCCCATGGGCACCGGCTCGGGCGCGGCCCAGACCAGTTCCCTGCCGTTGCCCTCGCCCACCACCCGCCAGCCGTGGGGAAGGCCGTCGTCGCTTCCCGGCGGGGTGGGCGACGCGGGGGGCCGGGCGTCGGCCGACGGCAGCGCCCGCGCCGCCCCCGGGGACGCCGCCGCGAGTGCGAGCATCGCGAGCGCCGTGGTCGCCACTCTTGAGACGCGTCTCAAAGTGGTCCTCCTCTGGATCACTGTCCTCAGAGCACAGAAACGAACTCATGTGCCCCTCTTGCTTCTTCGAGGACGGGAACCGGAGGCTTCGCGTTGCCTTGGCGCGCGTACGGACCGCAGGAGACCGGCAGGGCCGGATCCTGCTGTACGCGGCGGCGGACTCCCCTGCCAGGATGCGGTCATGCACATCTACGAAGAGCGGCTGAGTGTTCCCCGCTCCTGGTGGGCCCTGGTCGTCCTGGGCGGAGCCGGACTGGGGCTCGGGGCGATTCCCTTCGGACCGATCGTCGCGGTGACCGTGGCGGCGCTCGGCATCGCGGTGGCCTCCGCGATCGTGCACGCGCACGGCAGGGCGCGCATCCTGGTGACGCCGGGCTCCCTGGTCGTCGGTGAGCGGACCGTGCCCATCGAGGCGCTGGGCATGACGGAGATCCTGGACGAGCGGGAAGCCTTCGAATGGCGCACGGTCAAGGCGAACCCGTACGCGCTGCTGCTCCTTCGCTCCTACATCCCGACCGCCCTGCGCATCGAGCTGAGGAACGCCTACGGCGGCGCGCCCTACATCTACGTCTCGACGCGTCGGCCCATGAACCTCGCGGCGGTGCTCGCCTTCTCCCGAAGCTGACCGAACTGGCCGGAACTGACCGGAACGGACGGGAACGGACGGGAACCGGCCGGGGTCCAGCAGCTCACCGCTGGAGAGCGCGGACGTCGACATGCCCGTGCCCACCTTTTCTCGCTGGACCGATGGTCGGGGCGGGCGGGAAGGTGATCACGTGCAGAATCGAGAGACTGACTCCGTGGCCGGTTCCCGCTCCTCCCTCCTCTGGTACGCGCGTCCCGCCGCACGGGCGTGGACCTGCCCCCCTGCGCGGGCGGATGCCGGCGCCTTCCACCGCTCGCTGCCCGGTTACGCACCGACCGCGCTGCATGATCTCCCCACTCTGGCCGTCGAGTTGGGCGTAGGGCGGGTCTTCGTCAAGGACGAGTCGACGCGGCTCGGCCTGCCCGCGTTCAAGGCGCTCGGTGCCTCTTGGGCGATCCACCAAGTGCTGGCGCGGGCGGAGGACGGGCCGGCGGCATCCGGTGCGCGGCCGTGTCTGGTCACGGCCACCGACGGCAATCACGGCCGGGCGGTGGCCAGAACCGCCCGCCAACTGGGGTGCCGGGCCCGCGTGTTCGTCCCGGACGGCGTGCATCCGGCGGCCGTGGCCGCCATCGAGGGCGAGGGCGCCGAGGTCACCGTCGTGACCGGCCCCTACGACGCGGCGGTGGAACGGGCGGCGCGCGCCGCCGAGGCGCCGGATACGGTGCTCGTCCAGGACATGGCGTGGGACGGCTACGAGGAGATCCCGGCACTGATCGTCGAGGGGTACGCGACGCTGTTCGCCGAGATCGACGCCCAACTGGCAGCGGCGGGCGCCGGTGCGCCCTCCCTCGTCGCCGTCCCGGTGGGGGTGGGATCGCTCGCCCAGGCCGCCGTGACGCACTATCGCGGCCGACGCCCCCTGCCCGGGACCTCCCCCGCCCTCCTGTCGGTGGAGCCGCAGACGGCCGCCTGCGTGCTGGCGAGCCTGCGCGAGGGGCGGCTCACCGGCGTGACGACCGGCGCGACGGCGATGGCCGGCCTCAACTGCGGCACGCCCTCGGCGCTCGCCTGGCCCGTGCTGCGCGACGGTCTCGACGCGGCGGTCGCCGTCACCGACGCCGACAGCGCGACGGCCGTGCGGGACCTCGCGCGGCTCGGGGTCTCGTCCGGGCCCTGCGGTGCGGCCTCCCTCGCCGGGGTGCGCGCCGCCCTCGGCGGCGAGGGCGGTGCCGCCCGCCGGGCCGCGCTGGGGCTCGGGCCCGCCGGCACCGTCGTACTGATCAGCACCGAGGGCGCGGCCGCCAACCCCGCCGGCTGACACGGCACCTGGCTCCTTCCGCGGTCGCCGATCCGGAAGTCCGGGGCCTCGGTCGTGGCCTGATGGGCGGTCACCGATGATCCAGCGGCGATTTCCGGACGATGCGAGTGGTCGAAAAAAGAACCAATTTCACGTTCCCCCAGGTCAAAGGGTAGTTGGCGTTTATACCAGTGACGTTGGTCCATATGCTGGACAGGCGGCACGGCGCCGATCCACCGCCCCTGAGCTGCCCGAACGCCCGTGCGGGAACCGCCCACCGAACGCACACATCCGGAAATCGACCATCCGTATTGGCACTCACTCTGCGCACCGGCAAGACTCCCCACCGCAGTCACCAACCGCAACGAGTGAAGGAGAGATCACCATGCGTCGCACCCTCAGGACGATGGGAGCAGCCGCCGCGGCGGCCACCTGCGTCCTCGCCGCGACATCAGGTATCGCGCAGGCCGGGGCTCCCAAGCCGACGAGCCTCTTCGCGCCCTCGGTCCTGGTGCTCACGGTCGGTCAGGGCGAGGACGCCACCTCCGCGGCGGTCGAACGCGCCGTGACGCTCACCTGTGCACCGCGTCCCTCCGGCACCCACCCCTCGCCGGCGGCCGCGTGTGCCGAACTCGCCAAGGCGGAGGGCCAGTTCGGCCTCCTGGTGAACAACACGTCCGATGCTGTCTGCACCAAGGAGTGGCGGCCCGTCACGGTGACCGTCAGCGGGGTCTGGAACGGCAAGCACGTCGGCTGGTCCAGTACCTTCGCCAACCGGTGCATGATGAAGGCCGGACTCGGGGAGGGTGCCGCATTGACCTTCTGACGAGATCCGACCCTGATCCACACTCAGGGGAGTCCCGGTGACCTTTCGTGGGGGAAGGCAGCCGGGATGCGGGGCGGCCCCCGGTGTCCGAGGACACCGGGGGCCGTAGTGTGCGGCGGGCGGCGCGTCAGGCCGAGCTCCGCCCGCTCGGCGGCGGCGCCTGGGCGGCGCGTACGACGCCGTCCGCCTCCGCCCGGGCGATGGCTTGGTCGTCGTAGCCCGCCGCGCCGAGTACCTCTCGGGTGTCCGCTCCCGCGCCCCGCACCTCGGGCCGCACCCGCGCCGGCGTACGGGAGAGGGACACCGGGGAGGCGATCCCGCGGTGGTCGCCGTCCTCGACCACCAGACCGCGGTGGCGCACCTGCGGCGCGGTCAGCGCCTGCGCCACGTCGTGCACCGGCGAGGCCGGCACGCCCCGCGCGGTGAGCAGGGCGGCCAGCTCGGCCCGGGGGTGGGCCGCGACGGGCTCCTCCAGCGCGGCCCGCAGCTCCCCCTGGTGCCGCACGCGGTCCGGGTTGGTGCGAAAGCGGGGGTCGTCCGCGAGGCCGGGAACACCGAGTACGTCGGTGAGCGCGGCGAACTGCCGGTCGTTGCCGACCGCGATGAAGACCGGCCCGTCGGCGGCGGTGAAGGAGTCGTAGGGGGCGATGGTGGGATGTGCCGAGCCGGTGCGGCGGGGCACGGCGCCGCCCGCGAGCCAGGAGGCCGAGTGCGGGTGCAGGAGGCTGACGGCCGTGTCCAGGAGGGTGCAGTCCACGAGTTGGCCGAGGCCCGAGCGGTGGCGTTCGTGCAGGGCGAGCAGGATGCCGGAGAAGGCGAGGATGCCGGTGACCTGGTCGACGACCGGCACCCCGACGCGCAGGGGCGGCCCGTCCGGCTCGCCGTTGACGCTCATCAGACCGCCGTACGCCTGGAGCACCGCGTCGTAGCCGGGCTGCCCGCCGAGCGGGCCGTCGGTCCCGAAGCCGGTGACGCGGCAGTGGACGAGGGCGGGGAAACGGCGGCGCAGTTCCTCGTCGGGGTAGCCCCACTTGGCGAGCGTGCCCGCCTTGAAATTCTCCACGAGGACGTCCGTGTCGCGCAGCAGGGTGTCGAGGATCTCGCGCCCCGCGGGCAGCGACAGGTCGACGACGATGTTCTTCTTGGCCCGGTTGAGGTTCTGGTAGTAGGCGGAGGTGCCGGGAGCGACGAACGGCGGCCCCCAGCCCCGGGTCTCGTCGCCCGCCGGCGGTTCGACCTTCGTGACGTCGGCGCCGTGGTCGGCGAGCATCTGCGCGCAGTACGGCCCGGCCAGGACCCGGGACAGATCGAGCACCTTGAGCCCGGCGAGGGCGCCGTGGCCCGGCTCCTCCCGCTCCTCGGTCGACGCGAAGTCCATGGATCACTGCCCCAGTTCGTGCGTTCGACGGCCGGTCGGAATGCCGCGAGGCTAGGAGTCCGCAGGTCGGCGGGTCAAGAGCGGGCCGCTGCCGGTCGGGCGGATCGCCCCGTCAGTACGGGCGGTCCCCGGCGATCGCGACCCGCTCCGCGACCCGGCGGTGCGGCGCGTAGTCGTCGACGGCGTAGTGCTGGGTCGCGCGGTTGTCCCAGAAGGCGACGTCGCCGGCCTGCCAGTGGAACCGCACCTGGTACTCCGGCACATGGGCCTGTCGTACGAGGTGGCCGAGGAGCCGGTCGCTCTCCGCGCGCTCCATGCCGACGATGTGGGTGGTGAAGGACGTGTTCACGAAGAGCGTCCGGCGCCCGGTCTCCGGGTGGGTGCGCACCACGGGGTGGGTGACGGGCGGGAAGCGGTCCTGGAGCGGGGCCAGCCGTTCGGGACCGTAGAAGCGGGCGAAGCCGGGGATGAAGTCGTGCACGGCCCGCGCCCCTTCGATGCGCTCTTTCACGTCGTCGGCGAGATTGTCGTACGCGGCGGCCATGTCGGCCCACATCGTGTCCCCGCCGAACGGCGGCACCTCGCGCAGCTGCAACACCGCGCCGAGGGCCGGGCACCGGCGGAAGGTGACGTCCGCGTGCCAGACGTTCTCGTACGTGGGGACGGCGCCGGCTCCCTTGTCGAAGCGGACGACGTCCTCGGCGGAGCCGCCGGCGAGCAGCGGGTTGGTCTCCAGTTCGCCCCAGTTGCGGGCGAAGGCGCGCTGCTGCCCGGTGGTGAGGTGGGCGCCCCGGAAGAAGAGCACCTTCCACTCCAGGAGGGCGCGGTTCAGCTCGTCGCGCAGGGCGGGCGCGAGGGGCCGCGCGAGGTCGGCGCCGCGGATCTCGGCGCCGATGAGCCGGCCGAGGGGCGTGACGTCGATCAGTTCGTACGGCCGCTCCTGCCACCCCTTCGGCAGGCGGCGCAGGGTGCGGCGGCCTTCATACATGCCGTCGGCGGGCACGCGGGCCTCGCGCAGGACGGCGGTCGGGGGCTGGGGGACGCGGTCGGTGACGGCCATGGGGTGGGATCCTTCGGGGCGCGGTGCCGGACAGGGGTGACGGAGCGGTTCCGTACGGCTAACGGCCCGAGCGCTCGCACCCGCGCCGCCACGGGACGCCGAACGTCCGTGCTGCGGCGGTCAGGTGCTGGATCATGGTCGTCATTGTGGGCCGCGTGGCGCCCCGGGTCAACCGATCGCGGGCGGCGCTTCAGCCGTGCCGGCGCGGCACCCCGAGCACTCCCCCGTACTCGTAGATGCCCTTGTTGAGTGCGGTGGCGCCGAGATAAGGCACGAGGTCCGGGTCGACCGGCGCGAGGGGCGGCTGGGTGGCGTCCGGGCGCCAGTCGACGAGGTTGACGAGGCCCGGCTCCAGGGGTTCGAGGCCGTCGAGCAGCGCGTCGACCTCCGCGGGGGTGCGGGTCTGCCAGGGGACGCCGCCGCCGGAGATGTGCGCGGTCATCGCCGCGCCCCGGGCCGGGTCGTCGGCGACGACCTGGGAGAAGCCGATGAGGCTGCCGGGGGCCGCCCGGTCGATGACGGTCCGCAGGACGCGGGAGGGTTCGTCGGCGTCGGTGAGGTGGTGGCCGACGGAGAGGAAGAGCACCGCGACCGGCTCGTCGAAGTCGATCAGGCGCCGCACGTCGGGGTGGTCCAGGATCGCCTCCTGATCGCGCATGTCCCCGTGGATCACGGTGGTGGAGGAGTCGTCGGCGAGCAGCGCGCGGCCGTGCGCGAGGACGATCGGGTCGATGTCGACGTAGACGACGCGGGCGTCGGGGGCGAAGCGCCGGGCGACCTGGTGGACGTTGGCGTCGGTGGGCAGACCGCAGCCCAGGTCGATGAACTGGCGGATGCCCGCCTCGCGGGTCAGGTACCGCACGGCACGGAAGAGGAACTGGCGGTTCTGCCGGGCGATGTCGACGCACTCGGGGAACGACGGCAGGGTGGAGAGCAGGAAGTCGCGGTCCACCTCGTAGTTGTCCTTGCCGCCCAGCATCCAGCCGTAGGCGCGGGCCGAGGTCGGGATGTCGTAGGGGATGGACGGACTCGGCGGCGTGGCCGCCGTCCCGGACCGGTTGTCACTGTCCACAGCGCGCTCTCCACCTCTCCCGCGGGGTTCGCGGAACGTGTGCCGTCGGCGTGACACTATCCGGTGATCCACGTTCGGGTGAACTGCTCACGAGAACTCCAACGGAGGCGTGTCGAGCGGTGGTTGGGGACGCGGGTGGCCGCATCCCCGGCGGGCGGCGGCCGGGGTGTGCCGTGGTGTGCGCCACCCGCCCGCCCTTCGGGCCGCCGCATGGCGCATGATCGTGGCAGTGAGCCATCCGCACCACTGGATCCCGTTCCACCCCAGAGAGGACCTCCCCATGGAAGACCGCTTCGACGTCGTCGTGCTCGGAGCAGGACCCGGCGGCTATGTGGCCGCCATCCGCGCCGCCCAGCTGGGCAAGCGGGTGGCCGTCGTCGAGGAGAAGTACTGGGGCGGTGTCTGCCTGAACGTCGGCTGCATCCCGACGAAGGCGCTGCTGCGCAACGCCGAGCTGGCCCACCTCTTCACGCACGAGCAGAAGACGTACGGCATCGAGGTCGAGGGCCAGGTGTCCTTCGACTACGGCGCGGCGTTCAGCCGCAGCCGCACGGTCGCGGACGGCCGCGTCAAGGGCGTCCACTTCCTGATGAAGAAGAACGGCATCACGGAGTTCGACGGCCGCGGCACCTTCCTGGACGCGAACACGCTCCAGGTGGCGAAGTCCGACGGCACGACCGCCACGATCGGCTTCGAGAACTGCGTCATCGCCACCGGTGCCACGCCCCGGCTGCTGCCCGGCACCTCGCGCAGCGAGCGCGTGGTCACCTACGAGGAGCAGATCCTCGCCGATTCCCTGCCGAGCTCCATCGTGATCGCGGGCGCGGGCGCGATCGGCATCGAGTTCGCGTACGTGCTGCACAACTACGGCGTGAAGGTGACGATCGTCGAGTTCCTGGACCGCGTCGCGCCGCTGGAGGACGCGGATGTGTCCAAGGAGCTGGCGAAGCAGTACCGCAGGCTCGGCATCGACGTGCTGACCTCCACGCGCGTGGAGTCCATCGACGAGTCGGGCGAGCAGGTCCGGGTGACCGTCACCGGCAAGGACGGCAAGGAGCAGGTCCTGGAGGCCGACAAGGTCCTTCAGGCCATCGGTTTCGCGCCGAACGTCACCGGCTACGGCCTGGAGGCGACGGGCGTGGCGCTCACCGAGCGCGGCGCGATCGACGTGGACGGCCGCTGCCGCACGAACGTGCCGCACATCTACGCCATCGGTGACGTCACGGCGAAGCTGATGCTGGCGCACACCGCCGAGGCCATGGGCGTGGTCGCCGCCGAGACGATCGGGGACGCCGAGACGATGGAACTCGACTACCCGATGATCCCGCGCGCCACCTACTCGCAGCCGCAGATCGCGAGCTTCGGCTGGACCGAGGCGCAGGCCAAGGAGAAGGGCTTCGACGTCAAGGTCGCCAAGTTCCCCTTCCAGGCCAACGGCAAGGCGCACGGCCTCGGTGACACCGTCGGCTTCGTCAAGATCGTCAGTGACGCGAAGTACGGCGAGATCATCGGCGCCCACCTGATCGGCCCCGACGTGACCGAACTGCTGCCGGAACTGACCCTGGCCCAGCAGTGGGACCTGACCGTCCACGAGGTGGCACGCAACGTCCACGCGCACCCGACGCTGGGCGAGGCCGTCAAGGAAGCGGTGCACGGCCTGGCCGGACACATGATCAACTTCTGACGGTACGGGGGCGCCCGCGCCGCCGGAAGCGGGCCCGGCACGGGCGGGCTGGGACCGGCCCCGGACCCCGCCCGTGCACGTCCGTCAGGTCAGTCGGTGGGCCGCCAGTCGCCGAGCCAGTCGGCCCGCTCCTGCGCGGCGGCCTGGGCGTCGGTCAGGTGCGGGCGCTCCCCGCTGGGGCCGCCCGCGCCGGGGCCGGTGTTCTTGTACTCGGCGAAACGGTCGTCCTTCCACGAGAAGCCGCCCATGTCGGTCCACGGGGCCGTCTTGACGGCCGCGCCCAGCTTGCTGTCGCGGATGGTGGCCTGCGGGTCGAGGCTCGCGTCGCCCCCGGCGTGCCAGGGGCGGCCGAGGTGGAAGCTGCGGGCGGTGACGTCACCGTCGACGGTGGTGCGGGTGACGAGGAAGCCCTTGCGCCCGGCCGGGGTGCTGGGCGCGGTGACGTATCCGGCCGAGGTCCCGTTCCAGCGCTTCTTCAGGGTGAGGATGGACTTGTCGATGACCGCGGTGGCGCGGCCGAAGACGAAGTCGGTGTTGCCGATGACGTAGGAGTCGGTGAGCAGGACCCGGCCCGTCCTGTCCTTGGCCGCCGTGTCGAGCAGCAGGGTGTCCTGGTCGCCGCTGACGATGAGGTCGGCCAGGCGGATCCGGTCGGCGGCGGTGCGCAGCGCGACGGCCTGCTGGCCGTCCAGGTGCTGGTTGCGCGCCTCGTCGAAGTCGTTGGAGACGGTGAGGTTGCGGGCCTGGAAGTCGTCGGCCTCGACGGCGACCGTGGCGCTGCCGCCGGTGCCGTACGTACCCGATCCGTCGGGTTTGGCCATGCCGGCGGCGTGGCCCTCGACGATGACGGTGTCCTTGCGGCTGCGGCCGGTGCCCTCGAACGTGACGTGCGGCTTGTTCGCGGGGACCTTCACCGTCTCGCGGTAGGTGCCGGGGGCGATCCGGATCACGACCCGCGAGGTGTTGCCGGCGGGAACGGCGTCGACGGCCTTCTGGACGCTCGTGTACTGGCCGCTGCCGTCCTTGGCCACGGTGAGGGCGCCGGCCGCGGTGGCCTTGCCGCTGTCGTCGGTGCCGAGCGAACTCCTCGGCCCGGTACCGGACTTCAGGAGGGCGGGCAGCGCCGCGGCCTTGTCCAGGCGGTAGGAGTAGTACCGCTTCGGGTCGAAGGCGGTGCCGCCGCTCTCGTTGCGGCCGCTGGTGCGGGAGAAGACGTTGCCCCGCTGGACGAGGGCGGCGGTGCCGTCCTTGATGACGGGGTTGTTCATGCCCTCGAAGTAGCTGTTCTCCAGGACCATCTTCGTGCTGCCGCGCGCGTAGTTGCCGTAGGACGAGGTGATGCGGGTGCCCGGGTCGTCCTGGAGGTAGTTGTTGTAGAGGTGCGCGTGCGCGACGTTGTCGGTCGAGGGGTTGCGCTGCTCGGTCTCGCGGAACCAGTTGTGGTGGATCGTCAGGTCCGCGGTCGTGTGCTCGGTCCAGCCGATGCCGAACGTCTTGTTGTTGTCGCTGAGCCTGTTCCACGACACCGTCACGTACGTGGTGTCCTTGCGGCTGTCGATCAGCCCGTCGGCCATGTGCCGCAGGTCGTTGTGGTCGATCCAGACATGGTGCGCGCCGTCCATCTGGATGGCGTCCCAGTCGTGCTCCTTGTCGTTCCAGATGCCGTGGTACGCGTCACGGATCGTGAGATTCCGGATGATCACGTTGTGCACGCCCTGGCCGAGGAAGAAGCCGCCGCCGACGATCTGCCCCGAGGTGCCCGCGCCCACGATCGTCTTGTCGGAGGCGACCTTGATCTCCTTGCCCTTGGGGTCCATCGGGATCGTGGCGGCCACCACGATGACGTAGGGCTCGGGGGCGGTCGCGTACTTCTCCAGGTCGGTGAGGTTGCGTACGGTGACCGTCCTCCCGTCCCGCCCGCCGTAGGTCCCCTTCTGGCCGAGCGCGTGGACCGACGCGAAGCCGTCGGCGATGTCGTCGGCCCAGGCCGGTGCCGGGGCGGCCGCCGCCTTGGGCCGCGCGTCCTCGCCGAACACCCCGAAGACCGTGCCATAGGCGAGGACCCCCGCGGCCGCCAGCACCGTCGGGGCGCCCACCAGAAGCACCTTCTTCTTTCTGCGGTGCCGCGCCTTGCCGCGGCTGTGCTGCTCAGTCATGGGTCGCTTCCCGTCTGTACGTACGTGGAGCGCCCGTGGATCACGGGCCGCTGAGCAGTCGCCGCGGGGCGCACAAAGGTTGCCGTTCCTTTTGATCTTTCGCCTGATCTTTCGCCGCGGACAGTCGCCTCTCACCGAAGACGGGTGGCCCCTCAGCGAGGACGGGCGGGGACGGTGGCACCGCCCTGGGCCGGGACGGAGCCGGTCGGCGCGCAGTGCTCGGCCACGGTGTCGGCGAAGGCGCGGGCCAGCGGGCCGAGCGCGTCCCAGCGGCGTACCGCCCAGCCGACCGAGAGCGGCGGCAGACCCGGCACCGGGATCATGCGCAGGCCCGCGGGGGCGGGGCCCCGCGAGTCGGGCAGCGCGGGCACGACCGCCTGCCCGAGGCCCAGCTCCGCGAGGAGCACGGCCGTGTCCCAGTCGGCGACACTGGTCCCGGCCGGCAGCACCACGCCCAACTCGCCGAGACGGGCGTCGAGATGGGCACGCGAGGTCGAGTTCACCGGCGGCGTGATGAGCCGGCAGGCGGCCACGTCTGCGGGTTCGACGCAGGGCCGCCCGGCGAGCGGGTCGTCGGCGCGGACGGCGAGGACCCACGGCAGGTCCACGACGGGCCGCTGTTCGATGCCGCGCACGGGCTCCCCGAGCGTGATCCAGGCGAGGTCGAGGTCGCCGGCGGCGAGCGCGTCGAAACAGCCGCTGCTGGAGCTCACCGTCTGGAACTCCAGGCCCACGCGTGGGTAGCGTCGGCGGAAGTCGACGACGCCTTCGGCCATGAAGTGGCGCACGGAGGTGGCCCCGGTGGTGATCCGCACCGCGCCGCCGTCCCCGCGCGCCTGCTCCCGAAGGCGCCGCACCGCGAGGTCGATGCCGCCGATGCCCTCAGCGGCGGCGGCCCGCAGGACCCGGCCGGCCGAGGTGGGCACCACGCCCCGCGCGTGCCGCTCCAGGAGGCTGACGCCCAGCTCCTTCTCCAGCCGTTTGACGTGCTGGCTCACGGCCGACTGCGTACAGGTGAGGTCGCGGGCCACCGCGCTGAGGCTGCCCGCGCGGCACACGGCCACGAAGACACGGAGATCATCGAGAGTCACGGGGACCGAAGCTACCGCCTGACCGGACCCCAAGTGAAGCCAATACTTGGGGAGATGCAAGAAAACCCGAGGATTGACTTGGGTATGTGCCGGGCCCAAGATCGTTGTCGGCCCGGGCGGCGACCCGGTGACGGGCGTCGACCCGGGGTCCACCGGACTCCGGGGCCCGGGCCGCGCCCCTCTGCGGAAGGTGATGTGTGGAAGCGCTCGAAATGGTGGCCGTCGCGGCCGCCGGTGTCGCGGCCGGCGGGATCAACGCGGTGGTGGGGTCCGGCACGCTCATCACCTTCCCCACCCTGCTGGCCTTCGGCCTGCCCCCCGTACTGGCCAACGTGTCGAACAACCTCGGCCTCGTGCCGGGCACCCTCAGCGCCGCGTACGGCTACCGCCGCGAGATGAAGGGGCAGCGCGGGCGTCTGCTGCGGTTCGGCGCGGCTTCCCTCATCGGCGGCCTGATCGGCGCGCTGCTGCTCCTGAAGCTGCCCGCCGACGCCTTCCAGGCGGTGGTGCCGGTGCTGATCCTGACGGCCTGCGTGCTGGTGCTGCTCCAGCCCCGGCTCGGCCGGCGGCTCAAGGAGCGCGAGGGCCGGGGCAGGCGGGACGGCGGCGTGCCGCTGTGGTGCGGCGTCCTCGGCGCCGGCGTCTACGGCGGTTACTTCGGCGCGGCCCAGGGCGTGCTGCTCATGGGCCTGTTCGGCGCCTTCCTCCTGGACGACCTGCAGCGCCTGAACGCCGTGAAGAACGTCCTCGCCTCGCTCGTCAACGGCGTCGCGGCGGTCGTCTTCGTCGTGGTCGCCGACATCGACTGGACGGCGGCGGGCCTCATCGCCGCCGGCTCCACGGTGGGCGGGCTCGTGGGCGCGCGCTACGGCCGCCGCCTGCCGCCGGCCGCCCTGCGCGGCTTCATCGTCATCGTGGGCGTCGCGGCCTCGACGGCCATGATCTTGAACTAGGGGGGTGTGCCGCGAGGTCCCGGACAGCGCGCGGGCGCCGGGCCCGCGCGCGGCCCGCTCCTTCCGGCCGCCCCCCTCACCGCGCCGGCACCCCCGATGGTTTATCGTTGAACATGAAGCGGCCCCGGCTGAGATTCCCCCGTCCGGCCGGGGCCGCTTCGCTGCCCCGTCGCGGCCGTCCTCCCCTTTTTCACGCCTTCGTGGGCGAATATGCCGAGCGCACCTCGTGGCACCCGGCCGGGCGGCATCATGCGCCCATGGACGGTGCCAAGCCTGTGCAGGTCTTGTTCACGCCCGAGGAGTACGCCGCGATCGTGGACCACGCGGACCGGCTCGGGATGCCGGTCGCGGAGTTCGTACGCCACGCGGCGACCGTCCACATCGAGAACCACCCCGACACCCCGGTCCCCGAGGCCCGGCGCGGGGCCGGCGTGCCGCCCGTGCAGCGGGGCCTGGGGGCCGGGCGCAAGGTCGCGCTCCAGCGGTTCCTCGACACCCTGGCCGCCACGGCCGAGCCCAAGGAGTGAGCGCCCGGGATCAGGACAGGTCCAGCTCGGGCCGGTAGAGGTCGAGCCAGAGCGCGAGGTCCAGGGTGCGCTCCAGGCCGCGTCGCGACGCCTGGGTGATCTGCGGCGCCTCCCGCTCGGCGGCCCGCGCCGCCCGCTCCCGGTCCACGAGCCCGAAGACCGGGTGGTCCGGCCCGGCGAGCAGATCCTTGACATGCCCCTGGAGCGCGGTGGCGTACTTGGGGTCCTGTGTGGAGGGGTACGGGCTCTTCACCCGGTCGTACACCGACCTGGGCAGCACATCGGCGGTCGCCTCGCGCAGCAGGCTCTTCTCCCTGCCGTCGAAGGACTTCAGCGCCCAGGGCGTGTTGTACACGTACTCGACGAGGCGGTGGTCGCAGAACGGCACGCGCACTTCGAGCCCCACGGCCATGCTCGCGCGGTCCTTGCGGTCGAGCAGGACGCGGACGAAGCGGGTCAGGTGCAGATGGCAGATCGTGCGCATCCGGTACTCGAAGTCGCTCTCGCCGTCCAGGCGGCGGACGCCCTCCACGGCGCCCGCGTAGCTGTCCTTGACGTACGCGGACAGATCGAGCGCCGCGGTCAGGTCGGGGCGCAGCACGTCGGAGTCGTCGCCGAAGTGGTCCGTGAACCGCACCAGCCAGGGGAACGTGTCGGCCGTGCGCGCCGTTTCGTCGAAGAACTGCAGGTAGCCGCCGAAGACCTCGTCCGCGGACTCCCCGGAGAGCGCGACGGTGGAGTGCTCGCGGATGGCACGGAAGAGGAGGTAGAGGGAGGCGTCCATGTCACCGAAGCCCATGGGGAGGTCCCGCGCCCGGATCATCTTGGCGCGCACCTCGGGGTCGGCGAGCGCGTCCGAGTCCAGGACGATGTCGCGGTGCTCGGTGCCCGCCGCCTTCGCCACGTCGTGCACGAAGGGGGTGTCGGGCGTGCCGCGCAGTTCGTCGGCGACGAAGTTGTCCGCCTGGCCGACGAAGTCGACGGCGAAGCTGCGCACCGTCTCGCCCGACTCGGCCAGCTGCCGCGCGGCGAGGGCCGTCATCGCCGACGAGTCGAGGCCGCCGGAGAGCAGCGTGCAGCGCGGCACGTCCGAGACGAGCTGGCGGCGGACGATGTCCTCCAGGAGTTCGCGCACCTTGGCGATGGTCGTGTCACGGTCGTCGGTGTGCGGCCTGGTCTCCAGGGACCAGTACACGCGCCGGCGCAGCCCCGCGCGGTCGACGGTCACCACGGTGCCGGGCTCGACCTCGCGCATGCCGTCCCACACGGCGTGGCCGGGGGTCTTGACGACGGTGAACAGCTCGCGCAGTCCGTCCCTGGTGACGCGGCGCCCGGCCAGCGGATTGGCGAGGATCGCCTTGGGCTCGGAGCCGAACAGGACGCCGTCCGGCGTCTCGTAGTAGTAGAAGGGCTTGATGCCCATGCGGTCGCGGACCATGACGAGCTTGTCGTGCCGGGCGTCCCAGACCGCGAACGCGTACATGCCGTTGAGCCGCTCGGCGAGGGCCTCGCCCCACTCCAGGTAGCCGCGCAGGACGACCTCGGTGTCGGAGTCGGTGGCGAAGGGGTGGCCGCGGCGCGCCAGTTCGCGCCGCAGCTCGGTGAAGTTGTAGGTCTCCCCGGAGTAGACGAGGGCGACGGTGCCGGTCGGCGTCTCGGCCGTCATGGGCTGGCGGCCGCCGGGCAGGTCGATGATGGCGAGCCGGCGGTGGCCGAGCGCGGCGGGACCCTCCGTCCACGTGCCGCGGTCGTCGGGTCCCCGGCAGGACATCGTCTCCGTCATGGCGTCCAGGGTGGTGGACGCGGCCGTCAGGTCACGGTCGAAGGAGACCCAGCCGGTGATGCCACACATGTCGTTCCTCCCGGTCGATGAATTAGTTGTATCTAGCACCTACATAGGGATCCTGTGCCCGCGAAGGCGTGCGGTCAACACACCGGGGGTCTCGCGACGGCTCGACCCGCATGGTTTCGGCCGGACTTTGCCAAGGCCAGAGGGTGCCTCATGGCCCGTTCCGACTCCCCGGCTCCCCCGAGCAGGGACGCTCGGACGGGCGCGGAAGGAAAAATTCCGGCCACGGGCAAAGTCTTGTCAACGGCCGCCCGACTCCCGGCCGGACACGTCAGCGAGGAGTCAGGAAGGCCTGCACCGCAGGCGCGTACCGGTCGGTGATCTCGGTGATCGCCGCGGCCCGCAGCCGCGGGCCGCGCGCGATGCCGTACATGACACCGAGCCCGAGCAGCATGCCCGCGGCCAGCTCGGCCCGCAGCCCCGCGTCCGGTCCGGAGAGCCGATCGGTCAGCCGCTGGACCACCTGGGCGCGGAAGTCGGCGCGCAGGATGTCGCCGCGCTCGCCGTGGAGCGGGGCGAAGACGATGCGCAGGATGGGGTCGGCGCCCCGCTCGGCCTGGCCGGTCAGCAGGTGGTGGACCATGTGCCGCCCGAGACCCGGGAGGGGCGCGTCGAAGAACGTCTCGGCGTCCGCCGCGAAGGACATGACGTGCGCGAACAGGGCGTCCTTGTTGCCGAAGTACTTCAGGACCAGCGGCGCGCTCACCCCGGCGCGGTCGGCCACCGCCTTGAGGGTGATGTCACCGTACGCGTGACGCGCGAGGAGGTACCGCGCGGCGCGGGTGATCGCCTCCTTGGTTTCCTCGGAGCCCCTGCGGCAGCCGGCCGGCGGAGGCGCGAGGGCACGCGGCGCCTCCGCGGCCCCGGCGCGCGCACCTGCCCCGGACGCCTCCCCCCGCACACTCTCCACACTTTCCACACTCTCCGCGATGACGTGTCTTCTCCCCACGGACACATTCCTTCCACGGTCCCCTCCTGGACGAAACCGCTTGCCCGGGGCGCGCGAATCGCCGGAAATCGGGATGGCCGCCATGAAGCTCCCCCGCCACCACGAGGTGAATGGAAATTCACCATAGCGGGTGAAGGGGTGTCCACCGCCCGGAAGTTGGCATGTGCCGGGAGCGCATGCCTGCCGTTCCCCGGGAATGCGTGCCGTGCGCAACCGGCCATTGCGGAGGACCGTTTCTGCCGCGGGAGGCCCGCTTCGGACGGCTTCGGTCATACTGCCGCCCATGAACCGACTCCGCATCGGCCTGGTGGGCACCGGGCCCTGGGCCACCACCACGCACGCCCCCGCCCTGGCCGCGCACCCCGACGTCGACTTCAGCGGTGTGTGGGGCCGCCGCCCGGAGGCCGCCGCCACGCTCGCCTCCGCACACGCGACGACGGCGTACGCGGACGCGGACGAACTGTTCGCGGCCAGTGACGCCGTGGCGTTCGCGGTGCCGCCCGATGTGCAGGCGCCGCTGGCCGCGCGGGCCGCGGCGGCGGGATGCCATCTGCTGCTCGACAAGCCGGTGGCCACCACGCCGGACGCCGCGCACCACCTCGCACGGGCCGTCGAACGCGCCCAGGTGGCGTCGGTGGTGTTCTTCACGCTGCGCTTCGCCCCGGACAGCTCCGCCTGGCTGGCCGAACAGGTCGCCCTCGGCGGCTGGTTCACCGGGCGCGCCGACTGGTACGGCTCGTTCTACACCCCCGACGGGGGCGCCGCGTTCGACTCCCCGTGGCGGGCGAGCCGCGGCGGCCTGTGGGACGTGGGCCCGCACGCCCTGTCGATGCTGCTGCCGGTCCTCGGGGACGTCACCGACGTGACGGCGGCGCCGGGGCCCGGCGACACGGCCCATCTCATCCTGCGGCACACCGGCGGCGCGTCCAGCACGGCGGCGCTGAGCCTGACGGCGCCGGAGAAGTGCGCGGGCCTCGCGATGGAGCTGCGGGGCGAGCACGGCATCGCGGCGCTGCCGTCCTGGGAGGGCGCGGACGAGGCGTTCCGCAACGCGATCGACGCCCTGGTCGCGGCCGCGCGCACCGGCACGGCACACCCGTGCGACGTCCGGTTCGGGCTGCGGGTCACCCAGATCCTGGCACGGGCACAGGAGCGGATCGCCACCGCGTGAGCGACCCGGGACGACCGCGGGCGGTCGGTACCGTGGCCGCTACGTAATGGCGAGTGACGGCACCGACCGCAGCCGGTGGACCCACCAGACCGACCGGGGAAGGAGCTCCGCGCGGTCCCGCGTCGCCCTGTTTCCAACCACACGGATCGGAATACGAACAACCGTCCCACACGCTTCCCACATCGGCCCGAGGGGCCTGGGGGGAACCCAATGCCGGGGAATTTCAGCCATTCTCAGGCTCCCCGGACAAGATGCCCCACTGTTGTGCCCGCGCACTCGCCGACGATCAAACCTGCAGGCCGACGAGGTCGCGCACTCCATGATGCCGCAGTGTCTGATCGTTTTCTTCGGGCAATGTTTACTACCAAAGAAGCTGTGAATATTTAGACTGATCACGCTCCAACTCGGCGTGCACCAAGAGGGATTACCCACCATGAACAAGACGGCGCTCCGCGCTCTGCTCCGCGAACGACGCGCCCTCATTGCCCCCGAATCGCATGGCTTCTCCCGGCCGAGCGGTCAGGGGCGGCGGGCTCCCGGTCTGTCGCAGCACCAGGTCGACCAGTTGCTGCACCGCACGTTCGGGACGTACCACCGTCTCGAATCCGGCAACTACCCCAATCCGCCGACCTCCCTGCTGCGGGATGTGGCGCGCCTCTTCGGGCTCAACGAACAGGAGTGGGTCTCCCTCAACCGCTACGCGCTGCTCCAGGACCCGCCCGGCCCGCTCCATCTCTCCTCGGGCAAAGAGGTCCCCGGCGTATGGCAGGAGGCGGTCGACGGCATATCCCACATGGCCTACGTCACCGACGCGTCCTGGGACATGCTCGCCTACAACGAGCCCCTCAACGCCATGTTCCCCGCGGGCAACGTCCCCGGCAACGTGATGCGTTGGATGGTTCTCGACCCCGACGGCCGCCGCGCCCTCATGGACTGGCACGGCGCCTGGGCCCCGATGGTCCTCCCCCAGCTGCGGGCCGCCCTCGCCTCCAGACCCGAGGACGACACCCTCCTGCAGATCGAGAAGGAGGTGCTCGCGGAACCCGAGACCGCCGACCTGTACCGCACAGGCGTCTCCTACCCCCACCCCGACGGGGACGAGCGCCCCTTGCTCCATCCCGAACTGGGGCCCGGCTGGGTCACCATGTGCACGGCGCAGCCCATGACCGCGCCCGGCGCGCGTCTGATGATCCTGGTGTTCCACCCCGGCGAAATGCGCTCCCACCGGCGCTCGCCGATGCTCCGCGCCCTGTGAGCCCCACAGGCCCCACAGGCTTCACTGCCCCCACAAACTCCGCAGGTCCTTGAGGGTCTTCCCCTCACATTCGTCGCAAGACGGCTTCGTGACGGTGAAGTACGTTGTGCCGCACCCGTACGTCCTCACGAGCCCTGTCGGAGCCGCCCTGTGCCCGCTTACGTCTCCAGACCGCAGACCGTCGTCGGTGACCACAAGGTCACCACAGCGGAGATAGCCGACGACATACGCGCCCACCACGCCGGCCACCCCCGCCTGCGGGCGATCCTGCGCGTGGTGGAGAACTGCGGCGTACGGACCCGTAATTTCAGCCGCCCGCTGGCCGCCCCCACCGTGTCGGGTGCGGCCGACATCGGCGAGCGCGCCCGCGCCGCGTTCACCGACGCGCTCACGATGGCCGAACGCGCCGCTTTGGCCGCGCTGGACACCGCGGGCCTTGAGGCCCGCGACATCGACGCGATCGTCACGACCCACAGCACCGGCTGGTCCGTCCCGAACCTCGACGTCAACCTCATCGCACGGCTCGGCCTGCGCCCCACGGTCCGGCGCATCGCGCTCACCACGCTGGCCTGCCCGGGCGGCACCCACTGCCTCATGCGGGCGGCCGAACTCGTCGCGGCGCGCCCCGGCAGCAAGGTCCTCGTCGTGGCGGCCGAGGTCATCTCCAGCGTCTATCACCACGCCGACACCGGCATCGAAGCGATGATCTACAAAGCCCTCTTCGGGGACTCCGCGGCCGCCGCGGTCGTCACCGATGTCCCGCTGGGTCCGGGGCTCGCGATCGAGGACTCCTTCGAGTACGTCCTGCCGGACAGCCTCGACCGGCAGCGCGGCCGGATCTCCCCGGACGGCTTCCACTTCGACTCGACCAAGCAGGCCCTCACCGCCGCCGACGACGTACTGCCCGCGCTCACCGCATGGGTCGGCGCGCGGCCGGTGGACTTCGCCGTCATCCACCCCGGCAGCCCGCGCATCATCACCGACACCGCCGCCTCGCTCGGCCTGGACGCCCACGCGGCGCGGCACTCCACGGACACCCTCACCGACGAGGGGAACCTCGGCGGGGTGAGCATCCTGCGCGTCATCGAGCGCACGCACGGCGGGCCGCCCGCCGACGGCGCTTCCGGCATCGCGGTGGCCTTCGGCCCCGGCTTCTCCATGGCGGCGCTGCGCTGCCACTGGCGCTCCTGACCCTCGCCGCGCCGCCGATATTCGCTTGCCGCCCCTTGGCCGCCCCTGTTGAAGTGACGGAATGGATCACGCAGCGGCGCTGGCCGCGTACGACCGGCAGATCAGGCGCGACGCGCGAAGCGACAGTCCTGGTACCCGCGTCGAGCGGGTCGGCGGCATCGTCCGCCAGACGGGGTCCGAGCACGACTGGAACGGTGTCCTGTGGGCGGACATCGACGTGACGACGGCGGACGCGGCGATCGCGGAGCAGATACGGCACTACACCGCCGCCCGCCGCGCGTTCGAATGGAAGCTCCACTCCTACGACCGCCCCGCTGATCTGGCCGGGCGGCTCCTCGCCGCGGGGTTCGTGGCCGAGCCGACGGAGACCGTGATGGTCGCCGAGGCGCAGGGGCTGCCGGCCGGGCCGGAGCTGCCCGAGGGCGTGCGGCTGCTGCCGGTGACGGACGCGGCGGGCGTCCGGCTCATGGCCGAGGCCCATCTGGCGGCGTTCGGCGAGGGCGACGCCGCGCTGAGCGAGCGGCTCGCCCAGCGGGTGCTCGCCCAGCTGGCCGAAACGCCCGACGAGATCGTCGCGGTGGTCGCGATGGCCGGTGACCGTCCGGTGTGCGGCGCCCGGATGGAGTTGCGCCCCGGCACCGACTTCGCCGGACTCTGGGGCGGCGGCACCGCACCCGGGTGGCGCGGCAGGGGCATCTACCGCGCGACGGTGGCCCACCGCGCCCGGATCGCCGCCGAGCGCGGCTACCGCTACCTCCAGGTCGACGCCTCCGACGACAGCCGCCCGATCCTGGACCGGCTGGGCTTCGCGACGCTGTGCACGACCACCCCGTACGTGTACCAGCCGTGAGACGGGCCCCGCCTCCCGCCGCGGCGGACGGGAGGCGGGGCACGCGGGGTGCCGGTTGCTTCAGCGGATCGGCATGCCCGAGAGGGTCCGCGCGATGACCAGGCGCTGGATCTCGCTCGTGCCCTCGAAGATGGTGTAGATCGCGGCGTCGCGGTGCATGCGCTCCACCGGGTACTCGCGGGTGAAGCCGTTGCCGCCGAGGATCTGCACGGCCTGCGCGGTGACCTTCTTGGCGACCTCGCTCGCGTAGAGCTTCGACATCGAGCCCTCGGCGGACTCGAACTTCTTGCCCGTGCTCGCCATCCACGAGGCGCGCCACACCAGGAGGCGTGCCGCGTCGATCTGGGTGCGCATGTCGGCGAGCTGGAAGGCCACGCCCTGGTTGTCGATGATCGGGCGGCCGAACTGCGTGCGCGTCTTGGCGTACTCCAGGGCCTCTTCGTACGCGGCGCGGGCCGTGCCCACCGCCATCGCGCCGACGGCCGGGCGGGACGCCTCGAAGGTGGCCATCGCCGCGTTCTTCACGCGCTCACCGCCGGACTTGGCGCGCTCCCGGGCGCGGGCGAGGCGCTCGTCCAGTTTCTCCTTGCCGCCCAGCAGGCAGTGTCCGGGGACGCGTACGTCCTCCAGGACCACCTCGGCGGTGTGCGAGGCGCGGATGCCGTGCTTCTTGAACTTCTGGCCCTGGGACAGTCCCGGTGTCCGGGGCGGGACGATGAAGGAGGCGTGCCCCTTGGAGCCCAGCTCGGGGTCGACGACCGCGACGACGACGTGGACGTTGGCTATGCCGCCGTTGGTCGCCCAGGTCTTCGTGCCGTTCAGGACCCACTCGTCCTTGGCCTCGTCGTAGACGGCACGGGTGCGCATGGCGGCCACGTCGGACCCCGCGTCCGGCTCGGAGGAGCAGAAGGCGGCGACCTTGACGTCGGCGGCGTCGCCGTACATCTGCGGGATCCAGGTGCCGATCTGCTCCTCGGTGCCGTTGGCGAGCACCCCGACGGCGGCCAGGCCCGTGCCCATGATGGACAGGCCGATGCCCGCGTCGCCCCAGAAGATCTCCTCGGTGGCCATCGGGATGCCGAGGCCCGTCGGGTCGAAGAACTGCTGGGCGTAGAAGTCCAGGGAGTAGATGCCGAGCTTCGCCGCCTCCTGGATGATGGGCCAGGGAGTCTCCTCGCGCTCGTCCCACTCGGCGGCCGCGGGGCGGATCACCTCGGCGGCGAACCCGTGGAGCCAGTCCCGGACCTCCTTCTGTTCGTCGTTGAGCTCCATGGTGAACTCGGCCATGACCCCTCCAGGACCAGCGATCAACTGCGGCGTTACTAGCGGTAACGAAAGTCTGTTACCGGCCAGTAGTCCGTGTCAACCTCCGGCAGCCCGTTCGATGCCCGCCGCCCGCCAGGTGTTACGTTGCGCGTGCGGCACGCAATCGCACGGGGCGGGGAGAAACGCTATGGAGACCACACAGCGGAACGATCAGCACAAGTCCGCCGAGCACCGGCGGCGCGAGCTGCTGGAGGCCGCGGACCGGGTGGTGCTCCGTGACGGCCCCGGCGCCTCCATGAACGCCATCGCCGCGGAGGCGGGCATCACCAAGCCCATCCTCTACCGCCACTTCGGCGACAAGGGCGGCCTGTACGCCGCCCTCGCCAAGCGGCACACGGACGCGCTCCTCGAAGCCCTGCGCGCCGCCCTGGACGCCCCCGCCGAACGCAGGGAGCGCGTCGAGGCGACGCTCGACACCTACCTCGCGGCGATCGAGGCCCGCCCGCAGGTGTACCGCTTCCTGATGCACCCCTCCGAGGCCCCCTCCCCCGGCGAGCAGGGCTTCGACGTCGGTCTGCACTCCGCCCCCGTCCTGCGCCGCCTCGGCGAGGAGCTGGCGGAGGTCATCGAGGAGCGCGTCGACCTCGGCCCCGACGGCGCCCAGCTGGCCCGGGTGTGGGGGCACGGCATCGTCGGCATGATGCACGCGGCCGGCGACTGGTGGCTCGGCGAACGACCCTGCTCGCGCGAGCAGTTGGTGCGCAGCCTGGCGGATCTGCTCTGGGGGCGCCTGGCCGCCGCGGGCAACCGCGTCGGCGGGCCGGGCTTCTGAGCGGGCGTCCGCCCCGGCGCTCGCGCCGGCCCGCGGCGGACCTCAGCCGTCGCGGGAGGCCACCTCAGCTGTTCCAGGAGGCCCTGGCGGCGGCCCGCAGCACCCTGCGCCGCCGCCAGCCGGTGACGCGGTCGGTGTAGACCCCACCCTCCAGGTGGTCGCACTCGTGCTGGAGGCAGCGCGCGAACCAGCCCGTCCCGTGCACCCGCACGGGCTCCCCCCGCAGGTCGAACCCTTCGACCACGGCATGGTCGAAACGGGGCGTGCCCGCTTCGAGACCCGGCAGCGACAGACAGCCCTCGGGGCCGCGCACGGTGACCCCGTCCGCCGTGACGAGTGTCGGATTGACCACGTGCCCGAGGTGACGGACGTCCTCGTCGTCGGGGCAGTCGTAGACGAACACCCGCTCGGCCACGCCGATCTGATTCGCGGCCAGCCCCACGCCCTGCGCCGCGTACATCGTCGCGAACATGTCCTCGACCAGCCGCGCCAGTTCGGGCCCGAAGTCGCTCACCTCCGCGCAGGCCGTGTGGAGCACGGGGTCACCGAGCAGGGTCAGAGGTCGTACGCGCCCCGAGGCGCCCGGGATCGAGCCGTGTCGCATGGCGGCAAGAGTACGGTCCTGAAGTGGAGCGGCGCCGAGGTGGTGCCGTGGTTCGGGCTTGTCGGCGGATCTCGATAGGCTGAGCAGAGAAACGATGCCGGGGGCAGGCGCGGCGCCGTACGCAAGGAGGATCTCGACAGATGTCAGGCAACACGGACCCGCTCTCGCCGCGGGCCAAGCTGGCCGTGACGGCGGGCAAGGCGGCCGCCGCGGTGTCGCGCGCCGCGGGCCGCGGCAGCGGATCGGTGATCGGCGGCAAGGTCGCGCTCAGGCTCGACCCCGAGCTGCTCGGACGGCTCGCCACACACCTGGACGTCGTCCTCGTGTCGGCCACCAACGGCAAGACGACCACCACGCGTCTGATCGCGGAGGCCCTGCGCGCCAGCGGCCCGGTGGTCTCCAACGCCCTCGGCGCCAACATGCCGGCCGGGATCACCTCGGCGCTCGCCGGCGGCTCCGACGCCCGGTACGGCGTGATCGAGGTCGACGAGAAGTACCTCGCGGGCGTCGCCCGTGACGTGGACCCCAAGGCCATCGCGCTGCTGAACCTCTCGCGCGACCAGCTGGACCGCGCCGCCGAGACCCGCATGCTCGCCGAGAAGTGGCGCGAGGGCCTGGCCGGCACCAAGGCCGTCGTCGTCGCCAACGCCGACGACCCGCTGGTCGTCTGGGCCGCCTCCTCCTCGCCGAACGTGGTGTGGGTGGCCGCGGGCCAGGAGTGGAAGGACGACGCCTGGTCGTGCCCGTCCTGCGGTGGCGTCATGCAGCGCCCCGGGGACGACTGGTTCTGCGGCGAGTGCGGCTTCCGCCGCCCCGCGCCCAGCTGGGTGCTCTCCGGCGACCACGTCCTGGACCCGCACGGCTCCGCCTGGCCGATCCACCTGCAGCTGCCCGGCCGCGCCAACAAGGCCAACGCCGCCTCCTCGGCCGCCGTCGCCGCCGTCTTCGGTGTGCCGCCGCAGGTCGCCCTGGAGCGCATGTACCAGGTGCAGGCGGTCGCCGGACGCTATGACGTCGTGCAGTTCCAGGGCCGCGACCTGCGGCTGCTCCTCGCGAAGAACCCCGCGGGCTGGCTGGAGACGTTCTCGCTGATCGACCCGCCGCCGACCCCGGTGATCCTCTCCGTCAACGCCCGGGGTGCCGACGGCACCGACACCTCCTGGCTGTGGGACGTCGACTACACCCGCCTCGCCGGTCACCCGATCTTCGTGCTCGGCGACCGCAAGCTGGACCTGGCGGTGCGCCTGGAGGTCGCGAACCTGGACTTCCGGGTCTGCGAGAGCCTCGACGAAGCGGTGCAGCTCGCCCCGCCGGGACGCATCGAGACGATCGCGAACTACACCGCGTTCCAGGACCTGCGCCGCCGCGTCGGCAACTGACCCCACCGGCCCCTCTAGACCTTTTCGTAGGGACACATGAGCATGAGCGACAACAGCCTGCGGCTGGTGTGGGTCTACCCCGACCTGCTCAGCACGTACGGAGACCAGGGCAACGCCCTGGTCGTGGAGCGCCGCGCCCGCCAGCGCGGCCTCCAGGTCGAGCGGTACGACGTGCGCAGCGACCAGCCGATCCCCACCTCCGGTGACATCTACCTCATCGGCGGTGGCGAGGACCGCCCCCAGCGGCTCGCGGCGGAGCGGCTGCGCCGCGACGGCGGCCTCGAGCGCGCCGTGGGCAACGGCGCGATCGTCTTCTCGGTCTGCGCCGGCTACCAGATCCTCGGCACCGAGTTCATCAACGACCTCGGTCAGCGCGAGCCGGGCCTCGGCCTGCTCGACGTGGTCTCCACGCGCGGCGAGGGCGAGCGCTGCGTCGGTGACGTCCTCGGTGACATCGACCCGCAGCTGGGCCTGCCCCCGCTGACCGGCTTCGAGAACCACCAGGGCATCACGCACATCGGTCCCTCCGCGCGCCCCTTCGCCCGCGTCACGCTCGGCCGGGGCAACGGCACGGGCGACGGCACCGAGGGCGCGTACAACGGCACGGTCTTCGGGACGTACATGCACGGCCCGGTCCTGGCCCGCAACCCGCTGATCGCGGACCTGCTGCTCAAGCTGGCCCTCGACGTGAACGCGCTGCCGCCCACGGACGACCGCTGGTACGAGGCGCTGCGCGCCGAGCGCATCAACGCCGCGCAGCAGCCCGCGTAGTGCCCGCCCCGCCGGCCGCGCGGTGGCCCGCTTGACGCCCCGCCCGCACATGTGAGCGGGGGCGTCCAGCCCTCGGACGCCTGATGCGGGCCCGCCCCCCGGCGCCTATAGGGTGGCGGGGATCCAGCCGGACGACGTGGTCCGGCCCTTTCGGCCCACGTTGCAAAGGTTTCCCGGGCTATGCGCATTGGTGTCCTGACCTCCGGCGGCGACTGCCCCGGCCTGAACGCCGTCATCCGCTCCGTCGTGCACCGCGCGGTCGTGGACCACGGCGACGAGGTCATCGGCTTCCACGACGGCTGGAAAGGCCTCCTGGAGTGCGACTACCGCAAGCTCGACCTGGACGCGGTGGGCGGCATCCTCGCCCGCGGCGGCACGATCCTCGGCTCCTCGCGCGTGCAGCCCGCCCATCTGCGGGACGGTGTGGAGCGCGCCCGGGGCCACGTCGCCGATCTCGGCCTCGACGCGATCATCCCGATCGGCGGTGAGGGCACGCTGAAGGCGGCCCGGCTGCTGTCCGACGCGGGCCTGCCGATCGTCGGCGTGCCCAAGACGATCGACAACGACATCGCCGTCACCGACGTCACCTTCGGCTTCGACACCGCGGTGGGCGTGGCGACGGAGGCGCTCGACCGCCTCAAGACCACCGCCGAGTCGCACCAGCGAGTGCTGATCGTCGAGGTCATGGGCCGGCACACGGGCTGGATCGCCCTGCACTCCGGCATGGCGGCCGGCGCGCACGCCATCGTGGTGCCCGAGCGCCCCTTCGACATCGAGGAGCTGGCCGCGAAGGTCGGCGAGCGCTTCTCGGCGGGCAAGAAGTTCGCGATCGTCGTGGCCGCCGAGGGCGCCAAGCCCCGGGCCGGGTCCATGGACTTCGACGAGGGCGCCAAGGACGTCTACGGCCACGAGCGGTTCGCCGGCATCGCCCGCCAGCTCTCCCTCGAACTGGAGCAGCGCCTCGGCAAGGAGGCGCGGCCCGTCATCCTCGGCCACGTCCAGCGCGGCGGCACCCCGACCGCGTACGACCGCGTCCTCGCGACCCGCTTCGGCTGGCACGCGGTGGAGGCCGTGCACCGCGGCGAGTTCGGCCGGATGACGGCCCTGCGCGGCACGGACATCACGATGGTGCCGCTCGCCGAGGCCGTCGAGACGCTGAAGACCGTGCCGGACGAGCGGTACGCCGAGGCGGAGTGCGTGCTCTAGTCGTTGCCCGTTGTACTAGCCGCCCCCGGTCGCGTCAGCGGCCGGGGGCGGTTCTACTCTGGTGCCGACGCACGTCGCACAATCCGCACGAATCAGGAGCCACCGGATGGATCACAGCGGGCACGGCATGAACATGGATCTGCCGCCGTTCACGCTGGGGCGAGGCCTGGAACTCTCCGCCGACCCCTTCTTCCTCATCGGCTGCCTGGTGGCCCTCGCCCTGTACGGGTGGGGCGTGACGCGGCTCGTGCGGCGCGGCGACAAGTGGCCGGTGGGCCGCACGATCTCCTTCGTGACCGGCATCCTCACCGTCCTGCTCGTGATGTGCACCAAGCTCAACGACTACGGCATGGTCATGTTCAGCGTGCACATGGTCCAGCACATGGTGATCAGCATGCTGTCGCCGATCCTGCTGCTGCTCGGCGCGCCGATCACCCTGGCCCTGCGCGGCCTGCCGGCCGCGGCGCGCGGTCACAAGGGGCCGCGCGAGTGGCTGCTGTGGCTGCTGCACAGCCGGTACATGCGGATCGTCACGCACCCCGCGTTCACGATCCCGCTGTTCATCGCGAGCCTGTACGCGCTCTACTTCACGCCGATCTTCGACACCCTGATGGGCTCCAAGGCGGGCCACATCGGGATGATGGTGCACTTCCTCGCCGTCGGCCTGGTCTTCTTCTGGCCGATCATGGGCGTCGACCCGGGGCCGCACCGCCCCGGCTACGTGATGCGGATGCTGGAGCTGTTCGCCGGCATGCCCTTCCACGCGTTCTTCGGCATCGCGCTGATGATGGCGACCCAGCCGATGATCGGCACGTACCTGCACCCGCCGGCCTCGCTGGGCATCGATCCGCTGGCCGATCAGGAGGCGGCGGGCGGTATCGCCTGGGCCTTCAGCGAGATCCCCTCCGTGGTGGTCCTGGTGGCCCTGCTCTTCCAGTGGCGGCGCTCGGAGGACCGTGAGGCCCGCCGCAAGGACCGCGCCGCGGACCGCGACGGGGACAAGGAGCTGGAGGCGTACAACGCCTATCTGGCCTCACTGGCCGCACGCGGCCGCTAGCGCGGGAGGCCCTCCACGGGTCACGATGGTCTTCGGACCGCGGTCTTGGCGCGCAGGCGCCCGGGACTGCCGGGAGGAGGCTGAGCGATGCCCGGTTCCACGAAGACCATGGGTGGGTTCACCATCGGAGGCCTGGTCATGGTGACGGCCTATTCGGTGACGCTCGGGAGCAACGGCTGGCTGTGGTTCGGCTGGGTCGTCCTTGGACTGATCACGCTGGCGATGGTGCTGTCGCGCGCCGCGTGAGGCGCGCCGCGCGACAGCCGGGGGCCGGGAGTGCCGCTTGGGCCCGCCCCGTACGTCAGAAGCGGAAGACGTGAGCGGTGTCCACGTCCATCGCGCAGGCGTTGGGGTACTTCTTGTGCCAGTTGACGCTCCGGCCCCGGTAGGTGCCGGTCGCCGTGACGGTCACCGGGTCGTACTGCTTGGTGCACGCGTGCGGCTCGTCGGCCAGCTTGTCGAAGTTTCCCTTGGCTCGGCCGATGGCCGCGCACGCCTTGGCGGCGTGCGGGTGGTGGCCGTGCCCGTCGGGCCGGGGGTGGCAGCGCAGCAGGACGCCGCGGACCCAGGTGTTGTCGGAGCCCGAGACGGTGAGGAAGAGGCCGCGCTGGCGTGGGGCGGGGGCCTCGTCCGCCGCCTGGGCGGGGACGGCGGCGCCGAGCGCGATCAGAGCGGCGGCTGCGACGGTGAAGGGGCGCATGCGAAACCTCCGGGGGGAGTGACGGTGACGTGCGGTGGCGTCGGTGCATGGCGTCGGGGACGCCGGGAGGCAACCAGCGCATCCTCCGTCCGGGCCGTGCGTCGAGCCGCCTCGCCGGTGAGTCGCCCGCGCGGCGGCGGGTAAGAGCCCGAACGGGCTCTCGCGTACGCGTCGCCGATTGGCTACGGTGCGTCGGCACCCGGATCAGGGAAGGTGGCCGTCATGTTCTATCTGCTGCTCAAGTACGTGATCCTCGGTCCTCTGCTACGGCTGCTGTTCCGGCCGAGGATCGAGGGTCTGGAGCATGTGCCCGAGTCCGGTGCCGCGATCGTCGCCGGAAATCATCTGTCGTTCTCCGACCACTTCCTGATGCCGGCGATCATCAAGCGGCGCATCACCTTCCTCGCCAAGGCCGAGTACTTCACGGGGCCCGGCGTCAAGGGCCGGCTGACGGCCGCGTTCTTCCGCAGCGCGGGGCAGATCCCGGTCGACCGCTCCGGCAAGGAGGCGGGCCAGGCCGCGATCCGGGAGGGGCTCGGGGTGCTGCGCAAGGGGGAGCTGCTCGGCATCTATCCCGAGGGCACGCGCTCACATGACGGGCGGCTGTACAAGGGCAAGGTCGGGGTGGCCGCGATGGCGCTCAAGGGGGAGGCGCCGGTCATCCCCTGCGCGATGATCGGCACCTTCGAGGCGCAGCCGCCGGGGAAGAAGGTGCCGCGCGTCCGGCGGGTGACGATCCGCTTCGGTGAGCCGCTCGACTTCTCCCGGTACGCCGGCATGGACAACGAGAAGGCGGTCCTGCGGGCCGTCACCGACGAGATCATGTACGCGATCCTCGGCCTCTCCGGTCAGGAGTACGTCGACAAGTACGCGGCGGTCGTGAAGGCGGAGGAGGCCGAACGCGCCGCGACGCGCGGCAAGGAGCCGCGCGGGCTGCCGCGGACGCCGCTGGGCCGGCGCCCGCGAACTATGATCCCGGAGTCGAATGCTTCGACTGCACGGCGGAAGGCGCCCGAGGGGCGCGGCGGGGAGGCCAAGTGAGCGAGCAGCACGCCCAGTACACCAAGCTGGTGGGACTGCTGGACGAGCGGGGGGCGGCGTACCGGGTCATCGAGCACGAGCCGGAGGGCGCCACGGAGGCGGTGAGCGCGCTGCGGGGCAACACCCTGGAGCAGGCGGCCAAGTGCATCGTGGTGATGGTGAAGACCGGCAAGAAGACGAAGCGGTATGCCCTCGCCGTGGTGCCGGGTGACCGGCGCGTCGACCTGAACGCGCTGAAGGCGCTGCTCGGCGGCACCTATGCCGGGTTCGCGACGCAGGAGGTGGCGGAGCGGCTCTCGGGGAGCGTCAGCGGGACCATCCTGCCGTTCTCGTTCGACCCGGAGCTGGAACTGGTCGTGGATCCGGCGCTGTTGGACCACGAGGAGATCTTCTTCAACGCGGCGCGCCTCGACCGGTCGCTGGCGCTGCGGACGGCGGACTACCGGGAGATCGCCGCCCCTCGGATCGAGGCGATCTCCCAGTAGGCCGCACGCCGCGGCCGACGGTCAGCCCAGGTCGCGCAAGGCGTGGTCCAGTACGCGGCGCACCCGCAGGGCGTCCGGTGCGACGGCGGTGACGAGGACTCCGGGTCCGGCCAGGGGGGTGAGCGCGGCCCACTCCCCCAGGGTCGTCGCGGGCGGCTTGTGCCGCTCGTACTCCGGGGTGACGACGACGAGCTGGCCGACGGCGCGGTGGCCGGCGAGGACGGCGGGGCCGTCCCAGCCGCCGGGGGCGCCCGGGCCGCAGGAGAGTTCCTGGTCGAGCAGGGTCGCCCCCGCGCGGCGCACGGTGAGCCGGCTGGTCAGGCGGCCGCAGGATTCGCCGGTGCGGCCGAGCACCTGTTCCTCGCGCAGGACCAGCCGGGCGCCGCGGGCCAGCTCCGCGCGCGTGGTGATCCGCAGGTCGCTCTCGCGCACCGAGATCAACTGCTCGGGCAGCCAGTGCAGTTCGGCGTCGTCGGCGACGGTGAGGCGTACGTCGTAGCGCGCCGCCTCCCGGGTCTGGCCGGGCAGGGCAAGGGTCGCCGCCGCGGAGCCGATGTGCAGCCTCGCCCCCTCGCCCGCGGTGGCCTCCACGGTGAGGTGGTCGCCGCCGAGGGGGCCGCTCATCGCACCGACCAGCGTGACGCGTGCGGCCGGCCCGGTCGAGCGGGTGCGGCGCAACGCCAGCGGTCCTTCGCCGTCGAGCACGGGCAGCGCGGTGCCGCCCCGGCCGTCGGCGCGGGCCACGACGCGGGCGGTGGCCCGCAGGCCCGCGCCGCCGCGCGCACGGGCGCCGCCCGCCGGGGCGAGGTCGGCCCTCACGCCGACGCGGTCCATGCGGCGTACTGCGCGCGCACCCAGGCGGCGACCGGGCCGACGCCCTCCGCGGAGCGCAACGACTGGAATATGACGGGGAGTTCGGCGCGCTGCGTCTTGGCGTCGGCCGCCATCCGGGCGAGGTCGGAGCCGACGTGCGGGGCGAGGTCGGTCTTGTTGACCACGAGCAGGTCGGCCGTGGTGACGCCGGGGCCGCCCTTGCGCGGGATGTCGTCGCCGCCCGCGACGTCGATGACGAAGATCTGGGCGTCGACGAGGCCCTTGGAGAAGGTGGCGGTGAGGTTGTCGCCGCCGGACTCGACGAGGATCAGGTCGAGCGGGCCGACCTCGTCCTCCAGGTCCTCGACGGCCTCCAGGTTGGCGGAGATGTCGTCGCGGATGGCGGTGTGCGGGCAGGCGCCGGTCTCCACGGCGGTGATCCGCTCGGGCGGCAGGACGGCCTCGCGGAGCAGGAACTCCGCGTCCTCGCGGGTGTAGATGTCGTTGGTGACGACGGCCAGGGACAGCTGGTCGCGCAGCGCGTGGCACAGGGCGGCGACGGTCGCGGTCTTGCCGGAGCCGACGGGCCCACCGAGCCCGATGCGCAGCGCACGGCGCCGCCCGTCGGGCCGCACGGCGTCGGCACTGACGGCGACGGCCCCGTCGTGGGAGTGGTCGAGGTGCATGATTTCCTCCAATGGTCGAGGCGAGCCGCGAATCTCCGGCCCACCCGGCGTTCGAGGACGAGGCCGGGCATCTCCAGCCCGTCCGGCGTTTGAGGACAGGCCGAGCATCTCCAGCCCGCCCGGCGTTTGAGGGCCCGTCCCGAGCGTGAGGACGAGGCCGGACAACTCAGCCCGTCCGGCGTTTGAGGACGAGGCCGTCCAGGCCGATAAGGGGGGTCCGGGGGCGCAGCCCCCGGGGCGGCGCCGAGCTAGGACGCGAACAACCGCACAGGCCACCCCGCATGCGCCTCCGCCCCGATCTCCAGCAGCGGAGCCGACGCGGCGGGCAGCGCCTCCACGCCGTCGGCGGCGACGCGCCCGGCCGCCTCGACCGCCTCCTGGGCGACACGGTCGAGGTCGGGGGCGAGCCGCGCCAGGACCGCCGTGGCGTCGAAGGGGTCGAGGCTCAGCAGCCGCACCGTGGCGGTCGCCGGACCACTGACACCTTCGTACGCGGAGCAGTACGCGGCGTCCCGCGGCCCGAGTCCGGCGGCGCGGGCGGTGAGCCCGAGGACGACCGGCTGGTGGGCGCCCTTGGGGAACCGCCGCGCCAGCTCGTCGAGTTCGGGGTGGGGCCAGGTGGCGCGGGCGGCCCGCATCAGCTGCCGCCCGAGCCGTCGCGCCGCCGTGCGCAGGGCGGGCGAGGGCGTGCGGGCATCGGCCGCTTCGTCCAGGGCGGCCGGGTCGACGCCGAGGGCGGCGGCCGCCGCGAGGGCGGCCGCCACCAGACCGCTGGTGTGCAGTCGCCCCCGGCAGAAGGCCTCCAGGCTCTCGGCCCCGGTGACGCGGCCCGCCTTGACGGCCGCTTCGGCCCCGCCGGAGTGGGCGTGCCCACCGGCGGGGAAGCGGCCGTCGGCGAGGACGAGAAGTGCTGCGCGTGACATGTGATCGTCGCCAGTGGTGTCGTGAGGGCCGTCAGAAGAGGAAGTACCGCTGGGCGAGCGGCAGTTCCGCCGCGGGGGACGGCTCGACGAGTTCGCCGTCGATGGTGACGGCGAAACTGTCGGCGGCGACCTCCACGCGGGGCAGCGCGTCGTTCTGCCGCATGTCCGCCTTGGAGCGCCCGCGGGTGGAGCGGATGGGCAGGAACGGCTTGGCCAGGCCGAGGCGTTCGGGCAGTGCGTCGTCCAGGGCCGACTGGGTGACGAAGTTGATCGAGTTGAGGCCCGGCGCCCTGCCGTGGGCGCCGAACATGCGGCGCGGCAGCACCGGCTGCGGGGTGGGGATGGAGGCGTTGGCGTCGCCCATCTGCGCGTAGGCGATCTGTCCGCCCTTGAGGACGAGCTGCGGCTTGACGCCGAAGAACGCCGGTTCCCACAGCACCAGGTCGGCGAGTTTGCCGGGCTCGACCGAGCCGACCTCGTGGTCGATGCCCTGGGCGACGGCCGCGTTGATCGTGTATTTGGCGACATAGCGACGGGCGCGGTGGTTGTCCGCGCGGGTGTCGCCCGGCAGGAAGCCGCGGCGTCGCTTCATGACGTGGGCGGTCTGCCACGTACGCATGATCACCTCGCCGACGCGCCCCATCGCCTGGGAGTCCGACGACATGATCGAGATGGCGCCGAGGTCGTGGAGGATGTCCTCCGCCCCGATGGTGGTGGGGCGGATGCGGGACTCGGCGAAGGCGAGGTCCTCGGGGACGGCGGGGTTGAGGTGGTGGCAGACCATCAGCATGTCGAGGTGCTCCTCGACGGTGTTGACGGTGTGCGGCCGGGTCGGGTTGGTCGAGCTGGGCAGCATGTTGGGCAGCGACACCGCCGTGATCATGTCGGGGGCGTGCCCGCCGCCCGCGCCCTCGACGTGGAAGGCGTGCAGGGTGCGGCCCGCGACGGCGTCGAACGTGGCGTCGATGAAGCCCGCTTCGTTCAACGTGTCGGTGTGCACGGCGAGTTGGGCGCCGGTCTCCTCGCACACGTTCAGGCAGGCGTCGATGGCGGCGGGGGTCGCGCCCCAGTCCTCATGGATCTTGAAGCTGACGGCGCCGGCGCGGAGCTGGGCGTGCATCGACTCGGCGTTGACGGTGTTGCCCTTGCCGAGGAGGCCGATGTTGACCGGGCTCGCCTCCAGGGCCGCGAACATCCGGGCCAGGTGCCAGGCGCCCGGGGTGATCGTGGTCGCCTTGCTGCCCTCGGCGGGCCCCGTGCCGCCGCCGAAGAGCGTGGTGACGCCCGAGGCGAGGGCCTCGTCGACGATGGTCGGCGAGATGAAGTGGATGTGGGTGTCGATGCCGCCCGCGGTGAGGATCTTGCCGTTGCCGGCGATGACCTCGGTCTCGGGGCCGATGACGAGGTCGGGGTGGACCCCGTCCATGGTGTCGGGGTTGCCGGACTTGCCGATGCCGGTGAGACGGCCGTCGCGGATTCCGACGTCGGCCTTGACGATCCCCCAGTGGTCGATGATCACCGCGCCGGTGATCACGGTGTCGGGGGCGCCCTCGGCGCGGGTCGTGCGGGACTGGCCCATCGACTCGCGGATGACCTTGCCGCCGCCGAACACCGCCTCGTCCCCGGAGCGTCCGGGGCCGCCGGAGCGGTCCTCCTCGATCTCGACGAGGAGGTCGGTGTCGGCGAGCCGGATCCGGTCGCCGGTGGTGGGGCCGAACAGGTCGGCGTACGCGGCACGGGACAGTTCAGGCATCGAGGGCACCTCCGGTCTCACCGCGCAGGCCGGGCACGACGCGCCGGCCGGCGAGGGGTACGAGTTCGACGTCGACGGGGATGCCGGGCTCGAAGCGCACGGCGGTTCCGGCGGGGATGTTGAGCCGCAGGCCGTGCGCGGCGCCGCGGTCGAAGTCGAGCCCCGGGTTGGCCTCGGCGAAGTGGTAGTGGGAGCCGACCTGCACGGGGCGGTCGGCGGCGTTGAGGACGGTGAGGCGGGTGACGTCCCGGCCCTCGTTGTAGGGGACGGGCTCGTCGGCGAAGAGGATCTCACCGGGGACCGGGCCGTGGGCCGTACCGTGCGTCGCGGCGTGCATGAGGCGCGTGACTCCCGTCAGACGATCGGGTCGTGGACGGTGACGAGCTTGGTGCCGTCCGGGAAGGTGGCCTCGACCTGGACGTCGTGGATCATCTCGGGGATGCCCTCCATGACGTCGTCCCGGGTGAGGACCCTGCGGCCCGACGACATCAGCTCGGCGACGGTGCGGCCGCCCCGGGCGCCTTCGAGGATGTGGGAGGTGATGAGGGCGATCGACTCGGGGTGGTTGAGCCGCAGCCCTCGCGCCCTTCGCTTCTCGGCCACATCCGCGGCCACATGGATGAGCAGTCTCTCCTGCTCGTGCGGGGTCAGTCGCACCGGTCCCACCTCACGTCTCGCTCCGAACCGTGCGGGGTCCGGCTGCCGCGACCACCGCGGCGGGCATAGATGTAACACACAACGAATGCGCGCGATCTTGCGCACTCCGGTTACCAAAACCCCTGGTGGCGTGGCACGGGAGGGTAGTTGGGAGGAGTTTCAACGAGGTTAACCAGACGTTGACCGGCGCATGACCGACAGCTGGGCCGCGCCATACCGATCCTTGCCACAAGACCCCTCGCGCCGACGGCCCGCGCCTCCTGGGCGCGGCGCTCGGCGGGCCGCCGGGCGCGCGTGGGCGACGCCCCGGCCGGGCGGTGCCATACGGGCGGCAACGGTCCCCGCGCTACGTGGGGTTGGGTCCCCGGTGCTCGGCCGCGATGCCGAATCGGTGGCGCTCCGGCCCGGCGGTGGCCGCCGGCGCGGGGCCGATCGAGGTGACGGAGCTGACCGCCCGCTCCTGCGAGGCCTCCGCGAGCGCCTCCAGGCGCTCCAGGTCGGCGGCGGAGACCAGTGCCACGAGCGGTTTGCCGTGCCGCGTGACGACGACGCGCTCGCCGCCGTAGACGACACGGTTGATCAGTTCGGCGAGCTCTGCGCGGGCTTGCGTCACCGGAATCTCGTAGGCCATGCCCCCCAGCTTAGACGCCCGGCCCGCACGGGCCCCGGGCGTGAGCGATCCCCTATGGGCCCTATCGGTGTCACGGCCCGCCCCGGCCCATGCTCCGGAAAGCCTCCCGCAGGGCACGTACGTCCTGTACTTTCTGTACAGATCCGAGGGTCGCCCCGCCGACCGGAAGAAGAGAGGCGCGCCATGAACCGTCCGTCCGCCCGTTACGTCCTGCCCCAGTTCACCGAGCGCACCAGCTCGGGGACGCGGACCATGGATCCGTACTCACGACTCCTCGACGAGCGCATCGTCTTCCTCGGCACTCCCGTGGACGACACCTCGGCGAACGACGTCATGGCGCAGTTCATGCACCTGGAACACGTGGCGCCGGACCGTGACATCTCGCTGTACATCAACTCCCCGGGCGGCTCGCTGACCGCGATGACCGCGATCTACGACACGATGCAGTTCGTCACCTGCGACGTGGAGACCACCTGTCTGGGGCAGGCCTCCTCAGCCGCCGCCGTACTCCTGGCGGCGGGCACGCCCGGCAAGCGGTACATGCTGCCGGGGGCGCGATTGCTGATCCGCCAGCCCGCCATGACGGAGCCGGTGCGGGGCCAGGCCAGCGATCTGGTGATCCAGGCCGACGAGATGCTGCGCACCCGGGAGCTCCTCGAGGACCTGCTGGCGCGGCACACGGGACAGAGCAAGGAGCGGATCGCCGCGGACATCGAGCGGGACAAGATCCTCGACGCCCCGGCCGCAGTGGAGTACGGACTCGTGGACCGGATCATCCCGTCCCGCAAGTCCTCGCTCGCCGCGCGCGACGCGAGGTGATCCGAGGATGCTTCCCCCCGAACTCCCCCCGCTGCCCGCACTGACCCGGGCCGAGGCGGACCTGGTCGACCGTTACCTCGAAGTCGTCGACCTGCTCGGCAAGATCAATCCCGCCCGCGCGGAACACACCTACGGCGGGCTGCGCGCCGCCCAGGCGCTGGTCGGCCGGGCGAACGCTCTGCTGGAGGCGCTGACGCTCATGCACCAGCGCGGGGAGAGCGAGGTGCACGCCGCCACGCTCGCCCAGGCGTTACGCGTCCTCGACGGCGAGCGGCGGGCCGGCCGAGTGGGCCTGCCGCCGGCCCCGCGTCAGGGCGAATGAGCCCTTCCGCTCTTCGGAGCGTCCCGCTCCCTTTCGAAACGGACCAGACGGGCTACCCCGGTCGGCGTACGCGGGCGTCCTTTGTCGTGCGGTCGGGAGTTGCGCCCGACGCGCGCCAAGAGGGCGGAATGAACCCTTCCGCTGCTGGTCGAACCGTCCTCGGACCCGGCGGCCAGGGGGTGATTTTCACCGTGTCCACTCGAACAGGTCAGTCGTGAGTAGGTTCACAAAACACCGTTTCGGCTCGGTTTTCGAACCCTTTTCGGGTCAAGATCCCTTCCGACGACAAGCCCCCGCCACAGCGGCGGGGCGATCCGGGCGGACGCCGAGTCCTGCCGCCGCCCGGATGACCGGTCGACATCGGTGCACCGGCAGGAGTGGAGGACCCAAGCATGGCGGGCCCGTCCGGAAGGTCCGGACGACGCCCTTGGGGTGAAGCCGCAGAGCACGACGCGGCCGGGCATCTTCGCCTGCCCGAACCCGACAGGTCATCCTTCACAGGCGGCTGACGAAGGGTTACGCATGACCGCGCTGAATCACGTTCCGCCGCTGCTCAGTCGGGCGGGAGCCGCTTCGGCTCTCACGCTCGCCGTCGTGGGCGGCACCGTCGTGGCCCCTGGGCTCACATCCGAGGCCGAGGCCGCCACTCATGGGACGAAGGCGCTCAAGATCGCGGCGTCCAAGAAGGGCGCCCCGTACAGCTACGGGGCCGTGGGGCCGCACCGGTTCGACTGCTCGGGCCTGACGCTGTACTCGTTCAAGCGCACGGGCAAGAAGCTGCCGCGCACCGCCGCCGCGCAGTACAACAAGACCCGGCACATCGCGAAGTCCCAGCGCACGCGGGGCGACCTCGTGTTCTTCCACTCGGGCCGCAACGTCTACCACGTCGGGATCTACGCCGGTAACGGCCGTATCTGGCACGCGCCGAAGAAGGGGGCCGTGGTGCGCCTGGAGAAGATCTGGTCCGGCAGCGTCTGGTACGGCCGGGTGCGCTGACCTCACCCGGCCGGCACGTCCGCACGCGCCCCGAGCACTCCCCCGGTGCTCGGTGCGCACGCCGCGGTCCTCACGCGAGGAGCGGTTCGAGGAGGAGCACGAGCCCCAGGGCGCCGAGAGCGGCGCCGGTGACGCCCTCGACCGCACGGGAGACCCGCGGCCTGCGCAGCCACGGGCCGAGCCGGTCCACCAGGAGCGCCACGACGGGGAACCACAGCAGGGCGAACACCACGACGACGGCCCCGAGCAGCAGCGTTCTCGGCAGCACCGGACTTCCGTCGGGCACGAACTGCGGCAGCACGCTCAGGAAGGTGATGGCCGCCTTCGGGTTCAGCGCGTTGGTGAGGAACCCCTCGCGCAGACCACCGCCCCGCACCACCGGCTCGTCGCCCACCCCGATGCGCGCCCGCAAGGCCGACCGCAGGGCGCGCGCGGCGAGGTACAGCACGTAGCAGGCGCCGATGAGCTGGAGCGCCCTGAAGAGCGCGGGCGCCGCTGCGAGCACCGCCGCCACGCCCGTGACCGCAAGCGCCGTGTGCACCAAGAGGCCCGCGGCGACCCCCATCGCGCAGGCCACCCCCGTACGCCGCGAGACGAGGGCATTGCGTACGACGACGGTGAAGTCGGCACCCGGCACGGCGACCATGCCCGCGGCGACTCCCGTGAAGGCGACCAGTTGTGCGTCCATGCCGGCCAGCCTGCCGTGCGCGGGCCTTCAACGGGTATGTGCAATATCCTGGATCTGCCTTAAGCAGACGTTTACCCCGTGGGCGCGTTCGACGCGCGGCGCAGAGAGGGTGTCCCGTGTACGACCCCACGCGACTCGCCGCGCTCGTCGCGGTCTCCGAGGCGGGTTCGATCACCCGGGCCGCCGAGCGCCTCGGCTACACCGTGCCCGCGCTCTCCCAGCAGCTGGCCAAGCTGGAGCGGGAGACGGGCAGCGCGCTGCTCGTACGCCATCACCGCGGGGCCCGGCTGACCGGCGCCGGCGAGCTGCTGGTGGGGCACGCCCGACGGGTGCTCGACGAGTTGGAGCGGGCCCGGCACGAACTGGCCCGGCTCGCCGGGCTGTCCGGCGGGCGGCTGCGCGTGGGCACCTTCCAGACGGCGGGCATCCATCTGCTGCCGCCGGTCCTGACTGCCTTCCGCAGGGCCCACCCGGCGGTGGAACTGACGGTGACGGCGCACGAACCGCCCTCCGGCGTCGAGGCGGTCGCGTCGGGTGAGGTCGATCTGGCCCTCACCCACGCGTACGAGCCCGCCGACCCGGTGCCGCTGCCCGCCGCCGTGTCGGCCGAGCCGGTGCTCGTGGAGGAGCTGGTCCTGGTGACCCAGCCGGGGCACGCCCTGACGAGCGGCACGTCCCGCCTGCCGCCGTCGGCACTGGCCGGGCAGCCGTTGATCAGCATGGCCCCCGACCATCCGCCGCGACGGGCCGTGGAGCGGGCCCTCGCCCGGGCCGGGGCGACGCCCGCCGTGGTGGTCGGGACGCCGGGCTACGCCCTGGTCTGCGCCCTGGTCAGCGCGGGGCTCGGGGTGGCCGTGGTGCCGGAGATGGTGGCGCGCACCGCCGCGACGCCCGTCGGCATGCGGCTGCTCGACCCGGGTGATCTGCGGCGGACCATCTCCGTCGTCCACCGGGCCGACGAGTCGAACGCCGCGGCGGACTCCTTCCGGGCGCTGCTGCGGGGCGCCTTCGGGCGGTCGGCGGGCACGGGCTGAGTCCTTCGCGCGGCGTCGGGCCGGCTCGCGCGCTCAGTGCGCCGCGTCGCGGTGCCGGTGCTGGGCGGGGAGGGTCCAGGGCAGGGCGATCCACACGGTCTTGCCGCCCTCCTCGGTGGGGCTGACCGAGAGCCTGCCGCCGCACTCGGCGGTCAGCCAGCGAATGATGACCATGCCCCGGCCGTTGTCCTGCTGGACGGCCGCGGGCAGCCGCCGCGGATGGCGCGGATGGCTGTCGGTGACACCGATCCGCAGCTGCTCGTCCCGGTCGAGCCGGACGTCCACGGTGAAGGTCGGCGACTGGCCGAGGGTGTGCTGCACGGCGTTGGTGGCGAGTTCGGAGACGATGAGCCTGATGGTGTCCCCCACCTCGGCACCCTCCGGCAGGCCCCATTCCGTGAGGACCTTCGCCACGTAGGTGCGGGCGGCGGAGACCGAGGCGGGATCGCTCGGCAGAGTGACGGATGCTTCCTGATGGTCTGCCATGGCGACGCTGTCCCTTTCCCACCGGGGTCGGTCCTACGACTCGGAGCGGATGACTCGAGGACGGCCCCGGACCGGTGCTTCGCGCCAGCCTCCCACTCCTTGACCGGTCCCGGGTGGCGATCCACCGAGATGTGCATATATCTGTCGCTCGAAGCGGTGAACTCTGCTACGGCCGACCGTATTTGGCCGCCGGGACCGTGCTTCCTCTACTGTCGCCCCTGTCCCCCGCTCCGCCGCCGGGAATCCGACGGCCCGGTCCCGAAGGAGACGGACATGCAGTACGGCCCCGCGGTGCGCCGCCGCCGGCTCGGCGCCGAACTGCGTACACTGCGCGCCGCCGCGGGACTGACCAGCAGCCAGGCCGCCGCCAAGGTCGGCTGGCACCAGTCGAAGGTGAGCCGGATCGAGACGGGCCGCAGCGGTGTGAAGGCCGGGGACGTGCGCCTCCTGCTGGAGGCCTACGAGGTGGCGGACCGCCGTCTGTGCGAGCTGCTCGTGGCGCTGGCCGGGACCGACGACCAGGGCACGGCCGGACGTCACCACTGGTGGCGGGCCTATCGTGACCTGCTGCCGGCGGCCTACCGCGACTTCATCAGCCTCGAGGCCCAGGCGGGCTGGGTGCGCACGCTGGAGACCTCCGTGGTGCCCGGGCTGCTGCAGACCCCCGCGTACGCGCGCGCGGTGACCCGGGCCGCACTCGGCAAGCTCTCCGAGCCGCAGGTCGACGCTCTGGTGGAGGTGCGCCTGACCCGTCAGGAGGTGCTGCGCGCCCAGCCGCCGCTGCGCCTGAGCGCGATCATGGACGAGGCGGTTTTGCGCCGTCCGGTGGGCGGGCCGCTGGTCTTCGCACAACAGCTCGCACGGTTACGGGAGGTGGCGCTGTTGCCCCAGGTGCGTCTCCAGGTGCTGCCGTTCGGTCGCGGCGAGCATGCGGGGCTCATCGGACCTTTCGTTATTTTGTCATTTCCGAGCGTTGCTGATCTGGATGTGGTCGTTCTCGACCACTTGACGAGTAGCCTCTATCTGGAGGGGAAGGACGACCTCCAGGCGTACACGGAGGCCTTCAACTCCCTTCAGGAACAGGCGCTTTCACCCGAGGACTCAAAGGAATTCATCGCCGGGCTAAGCGACGGCGCGTAAGGAGGCACCATGACCGCACTGCCTCGGTACGTACCTTCAAGCACGACCCTCAAGGGCGCGCGGTGGCGGCGCAGCAGCCGCAGCAACGGAACGAACAACTGCGTCGAGACGGCCACGCTCGACTCCGGCACACCGGCCGCCCTGCTGGCCGTGCGCGACTCGAAGAACACCGCGGGGCCCGCCCTGCTCTTCTCCCCCGGCCCCTGGGAGACGTTCGTCGACAGCCTCCGGTGAGAAGGGGCCGGCCCCGCCGGGGGCCGGCTTCCGCTCACCTGGGAGCGGTGCGGCTGATCACTCGTACGGCCTCGGCGATCTGTGCGTCGGTGAGGTCCGCGCGGGCGGTCAGCCGCAGCCGGGAGACACCGTCCGGCACCGACGGCGGCCGGAAGCAGCCGACCGCCAGACCCGCCGCCCGGCAGTCGGCGGCCCAGCGCACGGCCGACTCGGGGGACGGCGCGCGCACGGAGACGACGGCGGCGTCGGGACGTACCGCCGACAGCCCTTCCGCCGTGAGGCGCGCGTGCAGCTCCGCGGCGACGTGTCGGGCCCGCGCCGCGCGTTCGGGCTCCCGGCGCAGCAGCCGCAGGGCCGCGAGCGCCGCGCCCGCCGCGGCCGGTGCGAGCCCCGTGTCGAAGATGAACGTCCGCGCGGCGTTCACCAGGTGCTCGATGACCTTGGCGGGGCCGAGCACGGCGCCGCCCTGGCTGCCGAAGGACTTCGAGAGGGTGAGGGTGACCACCGTGTCGGCGGCCCCCGCGAGGCCCGCGGCGTGCGGGGCGCCCCGGCCGCCGTCGCCGAGGACACCGAGTCCGTGGGCGTCGTCGACGATGAGCCCCGCGCCCGCCTGCCGGCACACGGCGGCCAGTTCGGCCAGCGGCGCGGCGTCGCCGTCCACCGAGAACACCGAGTCCGACACCATGACGGCGGGTCCGTCGTGGGTGCCCAGGGCCTTGCGCACCGCCGCCGGATCGGCGTGCGGCACCACCTGCGTCACGCCGCGCGCGAGCCGGCAGCCGTCGATCAAGGATGCGTGGTTGCTCGCGTCGGAGACGATGAGGGAGCCGTGCGGGGCGAGCGCGGTGACCGCCGCGAGGTTCGCCGCGTAGCCCGAGGAGAGCACGAGCGCCGCCTCGAAGCCGCAGAACGCGGCGAGTTCCCGCTCCAGCTCGGCGTGGAGCTGCGTGGAGCCGGTGACGAGCCGGGAGCCGGTCGCGCCGCCGCCCCACCGCCTGGCCGCCGCCGCGGCGCCCTCGATGATCTCGGGGTGCCGGGTCAGGCCCAGATAGTCGTTGCTCGCCAGGTCGAGCAGGTCGCCGGCGTCGGCGGCGCGCGGCCGCAAGGCGCGCACGAGCCCGGCCTCGGCGCGCAGCCTGGCCTGCTCGTCGAGCCAGTCGAACGGCGAGCGCGGCGGGGGCCCGGAGTGCGGCGGGCGGACGGGTCCGGGCGAACTCGACGGGCCCGGCACGGAGTGCCTGTTTGTAGACATTGCACAGACCCTAGCCGTCCTGCCACCTGGCCAGTATGTGGCAATACCCACACCTCAAACCGGTTCTGTTGTGTGAACTCTCCTTGGCCGGGGAGCCTGCCGTGGGTAAGGATCAGCGCCATGGATCTGCTGAACACGCTGGTGGACAAGGGGCTTCGGCGCGAACTGCCGACCCGCGAAGAGGCGCTGGCCGTGCTGGCCACCTCCGACGACGATCTCCTGGACGTAGTGGCCGCCGCCGGCAAGGTGCGCCGGCAGTGGTTCGGGCGACGGGTGAAACTCAACTATCTGGTCAACCTCAAGTCGGGGCTGTGCCCCGAGGACTGCTCGTACTGCTCGCAGCGGCTCGGGTCGAAGGCCGAGATCCTCAAGTACACCTGGCTGAAGCCGGACGAGGCCTCGCGGGCCGCGGCGGCCGGGGTCGCGGGCGGCGCCAAGCGGGTCTGCCTGGTGGCCAGCGGGCGCGGGCCCACCGACCGGGACGTGGACCGGGTGGCGCAGACCATCGCGGCCGTCAAGGAAGAGAACGAGGGCGTCGAGGTGTGCGCGTGCCTCGGCCTGCTCTCGGACGGTCAGGCCGAGCGGCTGCGGGGCGCGGGGGCGGACGCCTACAACCACAACCTCAACACGTCCGAGGCGACGTACGCGGGCATCACGAAGACGCACACCTACGCCGACCGCGTGGACACCGTGCGCAAGGCGCACGCGGCGGGCCTGTCCGCCTGCTCGGGGCTGATCGCGGGCATGGGCGAGAGCGACGAGGACCTGGTGGACGTGGTCTTCTCGCTGCGCGAGCTGGACCCGGACTCGGTGCCGGTGAACTTCCTGATCCCGATGGAGGGCACCCCGCTGGCCAAGGAGTGGCACCTGACGCCGCAGCGCTGTCTGCGCATCCTCGCGATGGTCCGCTTCGTGTGCCCGGACGTGGAGGTGCGCATCGCGGGCGGCCGCGAGGTCCATCTGCGCTCGATGCAGCCGCTCGCCCTGCACCTCGCCAATTCGATCTTCCTGGGCGACTACCTCACCAGCGAGGGGCAGGCGGGCAAGACGGACCTGGACATGATCGCGGACGCCGGTTTCGAGGTCGAGGGCGCGGGCGAAGTGACGTTGCCGAAGCACCGGTCGGACGCCGTCGCGGACGCGGCGGGGTGCGGGTCCCACGAGGGCGGCGGCTGCGGTTCCCATGGGGGCGGCTGCGGTCCCTGCGGGTCGGCCGAGCCCGCGACCGGTGAGGTGGCGCAGCCGGCTCCCGAGCCGGTCGCCGAGCCGGGCGGGGTGCGCACGGACCTGGTGGCGGTACGCCGCCGGGGCGCGGGGACGGACCTGGCGCCCAATGCCTGACCTGACCACGTCGGGGCTGCTCGCCCTCGACCGGCAGCACGTCTGGCACCCGTACGGGCCGATGCCGGGCCGTCAGGAGCCCCTGGTCGTCGAGTCCGCGAGCGGCATCCGCCTGCGCCTCGCGGACGGCGGGACCGAGCTGGTCGACGGCATGTCGTCCTGGTGGTCGGCGATCCACGGCTACAACCACCCCGTGCTCAACGACGCGGTGCGCGGCCAGCTGGAGCGCATGAGCCACGTCATGTTCGGCGGGCTCACGCACGAGCCCGCCGTCCTGCTCGCCAAGCGCCTTGTCGACATGTCTCCCGAGGGCCTGGAGCACGTCTTCCTCTGCGACTCCGGCTCCGTCGCGGTCGAGGTCGCCCTGAAGATGTGCCTCCAGCACTGGCGTTCCCTCGGCCGGCCGGCGAAGCAGCGCGTGCTGACCTGGCGCGGCGGCTACCACGGGGACACCTGGCAGCCGATGGCCGTCTGCGACCCCGAGGGCGGCATGCACGAGCTCTGGCAGGGCGTCCTGCCCCGCCAGGTGTTCGCGGACGCGCCGCCGTCGGCGTACGAGGAGACGTACGCGGCGCACCTGCACGACATGATCGGGCGGCACGCCCATGAGCTGGCGGCCGTGATCGTCGAGCCCGTGGTGCAGGGCGCGGGCGGGATGCGGTTCCACTCCCCGGCCTATCTGCGGGTGCTGCGCGAGGCGTGCGACGCGCACGACGTGCTGCTGGTGTTCGACGAGATCGCGACGGGCTTCGGCCGTACGGGCGCGCTGTTCGCGGCGGACCACGCCAGTGTCACGCCCGATGTGATGTGCGTGGGCAAGGCGCTGACCGGCGGCTATCTGTCGTTGGCGGCGACGCTGTGCACCCCGCGGGTGGCGGACGGCATCTCGCGGGGCGAGGTGCCGGTCCTGGCGCACGGGCCGACGTTCATGGGCAACCCGCTGGCCGCCGCGGTGGCGGGGGCCTCGATCGACCTGCTCCTCGGGCAGGACTGGCAGAGCGAGGTCAAGCGCATCGAGTCGGGCCTGCGAGAGGGCCTGGCCGAGGTCGCCGAGCACCCCTCGGTGGCGGACGTACGGGTCCTCGGGGCGATCGGTGTCGTCCAGCTGGACCACGCGGTGGACATGCGGGCGGCGACACGGGCCGCGGTGCGCGAAGGCGTGTGGCTGCGGCCGTTCCGCGACCTGATCTACACGATGCCGCCGTTCATCACCGGCGACGACGACGTGGCACGGATCGCCCGCGCGGTGTGCGCGGCGGCCAGGGAGGGCTGACATGACGGTGATCGTGGTGTCCGGGACGGGCACGGAGATCGGCAAGACGGTGACGACGGCGGCGGTGGCCGCGGTCGCGCTGGCAGCGGGGCGCCAAGTCGCCGTGCTCAAGCCCGCGCAGACCGGGGTCGGGCCCGGCGAGCCCGGCGACGCCCAGGAGGTGACGCGGCTCGCGGGCGAGGGCGTCACCACGCTCGAACTCGCCCGTTTCCCCGAGCCCTTGGCGCCGAACACCGCGGCGCGGCGGGCCGGGATGGCTCCGGTGCGCCCGCACGACGTGGCGGACGCCGCGGCGAAACTGGCCACCGAGTACGACCTGGTCCTGGTCGAGGGGGCGGGCGGGCTGCTCGTCCGCCTCGACGACGAGGGCGGCACGCTGGCCGACGCGGCGAGGCTGCTCGGCGCGCCGGTCCTGGTGGTCACGACGGCGGGCCTCGGCACGCTGAACACGACGACGCTGACGGCGGAGGCGCTGCGGGCGCGCGGTGTGGAGAGCCTGGGTGTCGTCATCGGCAGCTGGCCGACGGACCCCGACCTGGCGTCCCGCTGCAACCTCGCGGACCTTCCCGCGTCGGCGACCGTGCCGCTGCTGGGCGCGGTCCCGGAGGGCGCCGGCTCCCTGACCGGCCCCTCCTTCCGCACCTCGGCACCGAACTGGCTCGGCCCCGCGCTGGGCGGCACGTGGGACGCGGAGTCCTTCACCCGCCGTGAGGGGCCGGGGGCGGGCGCGGCGGCGAACTGAGACGTCGGCGGCCCCGGGCCTGGTCGAGCCGGTGTCGGTCGGCCGGGCGGGGCCGGGGGCGCCCTGAGGTCCGCGGGGACTCGCCGTCGCGGAGGGGAATGGGGGCCCTGCGCGAGGCGGGTTTCGAACTGGGCGCCTACCGCCCTGTCCTGGTGCCCGCGAAGGGGCCGCGCCTGCCCACCTCGTACTGCGTGCTCGGCACGGCGCGCCGCCCGGCGGACTCCTGACGTCCGGGGCGGGGCGGAGCAGCCGCGGGCGGGCGGGTCACAGGCTCCACTGGCACAGCCGCTCCGCGATCGCGTGCACGCTCGCGCCCTCCTCCTTCACCAGCCGGGCGAGGTCGCGCACCTGCTCGGGCGAGGTGACGACCTTCAGGCCGCTGGAGACGAGGTAGGCGTAGGCGACGGAGGAGGCGAAGAGGGCGTTGGAGCGTTCCAACGCGGGGATGTGGAGCAGTACTTGGAGGAGTGCCGCGGCCCGGTCGTGCGGGGTCTCGTAGACGGGTGTGCCGAATATCTCCGCCTCGTACCGGCTGAGGGCGGCGACGAGGGCGCCCCAGTCGGTGACCTGGGGGTCTCCGGGCGTCTTGTGTTCGGCGATCATCAGCAGCCAGGCAAGATCGATTCTGACGTTCAACGGCTCAACGTCGACCTTCACCGAACGGCCGCGCGCTCTCCTGGAGCGTGCGCACGGGGCGGACGGGCTCGCGGAGCGGCCTGGTGCCCTCACGCTCGGCGCCGAACTCCTCCGCGAAGACGGATTCGTACTGCTTCATGAAATCGGCCGCCGCCTCGACGAACGTGTGCCCGATCTCACCGGCGTCCTGTTTCACGAGTTCCTCTATGTAGCGGTTCACGCTCATGCCTCGGGCCAGGGCGCGCTCGCGCGCGGCCCGGGCGGTGTCCTCGTCCACCCGCACGTTCAGCTGAGTCTTCGCCATGCCTTCACGCTAGCGCCGGGGTGCTAGCGCGACAAGGGCGCCGGGACCATGCTCCCTACAACCGTCTCGGGCCCCGACCCCGGAGGGATACCGCGAGGCCGGTCCGTCCCACTACTCTCTGCGAAATCAAGGGAGTTGGCACGGGCACAACCCAGGAGGCGGCCTTGTCCACACCTGCTTCGGCACCGTCCACCGGCCGCTCGGGCCCTGCCGGGACCGCCGCGCGCGCCCGCGGTCTGACGAAGGCGTACGGCTCGGGCGAGACGACCGTGCTCGCTCTCGACTCGGTCGACGTGGACATCGCGCGCGAGCGTTTCACCGCCGTCATGGGCCCCTCGGGTTCGGGCAAGTCCACGCTGATGCACTGCCTGGCCGGGCTCGACAGCGTCTCGGCGGGCCAGGTCTGGCTCGGCGACACGGAGATCACCGGGCTCAAGGAGCGGGAGCTGACGCGGCTGCGGCGCGACCGCGTCGGCTTCATGTTCCAGTCGTTCAACCTGATTCCCACGCTCGACGCGCTGGAGAACATGACGCTCCCGATGGACATCGCGGGGCAGCGGCCCGACCGTCAGTGGCTGGAGCACGTGATCGACACGCTGGGTCTTCGCGATCGGCTGCGGCACCGCCCCGCGCAGCTGTCCGGGGGGCAGCAGCAGCGGGTGGCCTGCGCGCGGGCGCTGGCGTCGAAGCCCGAGCTGATCTTCGCCGACGAGCCGACGGGCAACCTCGACTCGCGGGCCGGTCTGGAGGTCCTCGGCTTCCTGCGCGAGGCGGTCGACCAGCTCGGGCAGACCGTCGTCATGGTGACGCACGACCCGGGCGCCGCGGCCCACTCCGATCTGGTGCTCTTCCTCGGTGACGGGCGGATCGTGGACGACATGGAGCGGCCGACGGCCGACGCCGTGCTCGAACGCATGAAGCGGTTCGACACCCTGCACGCGAAGGCGCCCGATCCCCTCGGCGGCCGGCGAAGTCGCGCGGCGCACGACAGAGCCGCCCGGCAGGCGCCCACCGACGGTTCGTCCGGGCCGAGTTGAGGCGGGGGACGCGATGCTGAAGGCGACGCTCAGAAGCTTCCTCGCGCACAAGGGCCGGCTCGTGCTGTCCGCGCTGGCCGTGATCCTGTCGGTCGCGTTCGTGGCGGGCAGCCTGATCTTCTCGGACACGGTGAGCCGTACCTTCGACCGGCTGTTCGCCTCCACGTCGGCGGACGTGATGGTCGCGCCGAAGGACGAACTCGAAGAGGCGCTGCCCTCCGGGCGCACGCCGACCGTCCCGGCCGGCCTGAAGGAGAAGGTCGCGAAGGTCATTGGTGTCGCGGACGCCCACATCGACGTGTCCGTCCAGAACGTCACCGTCGTCGACCGCGACAACGAATCGGTGGGCTCGACCACCGGCGCGCCGACCGTCGCCACCAACTGGTATCCCACCGACCGCAGCCCCGTGGAGCTGACCTCGGGCCATGCCCCGCGCGGCGCCGGCCAGGCGATGCTCGACGCGGACACGGCCGACCGGAAGGACGTCGGGATCGGCGACACCCTCACGATCCTCGCCCGCCCCGGCTCGTTCGAGGTCGAGGTCGTCGGCATCGCCACCTTCACCACCACCAACCCGGGCGCCGCCCTCGTCTTCCTGGACACCCCGACGGCCCAGCGCCGGCTCCTCGGCACGGCGGACACGGCGACGAGCGTCTCGGTGACCGCCGCCGAGGGCGTCGACGACGACGTCCTCAAGCGCAGGATCGCCGCCGAGATCGGCTCGGGCTATGAGCTGGAGACCGCCGACGAGCACGCCGACTCCGCCGCCGCCTCGCTGGGCGGCTTCCTGGACGTCGTCAAGTACGTGATGCTCGGCTTCGCCGGGGTCGCGGTGCTCGTGGGCGTCTTCCTCATCGTCAACACCTTCTCGATGCTGATCGCGCAGCGCACCCGGGAGCTGGGCCTGCTGCGCGCGCTGGGCGCCGACCGCAGGCAGGTGCGGCGTTCCGTGCTCATCGAGGCGCTGCTGCTCGGACTGCTCGGCTCGACACTGGGGCTGGCCGCCGGCATCGGCCTGGCCCTCGGCCTCATCGAGCTGATGGGCCTGCTCGGGATGAACCTCAAGTCGACGGAGATGGTCGTCACCTGGGCGACCCCTGTGGCCTCGTACGTCGTCGGGGTCGGCGTCACCTTCGTCGCGGCGTACCTCCCGGCGCGCCGGGCCGCCCACGTCTCGCCGATGGCGGCGCTCGCGGACGCCGAGATCGCCGGGGTGGGGCGGCCGCTGAAGGTGCGGGCGGTGGCCGGTTGCGTGGTCGGGGTGGCCGGGGCCGCCGCGCTGGCCGGCTGCGCGGCCGCCGACGAGACGTCCTCGGCGGCGTCCTTCCTCGGGCTCGGCATCGTCTTGACCCTGGTCGCGACCGTCGTCGCGGGCCCTCTCCTGGTGCGCCCGGTGATCCGGGTGCTGGGCGGCGCCTTCCCCGCCGTGTTCGGTTCGGTCGGCCGGATGAGCCAGCGCAACGCGCTGCGCAATCCGCGGCGAACGGGGGCCACGGCGGCCGCCCTGATGGTGGGGCTGGCGCTGGTCGGCGGCCTCTCGGTGGCGAGCGCGTCGATGACCGCGTCGTTCGACCGGCGGATCGACGAGACGCTCGGCGCGGACTTCGTGGTGCAGAACAGCAACTTCATGCCGTTCTCGCCGGAGGTCACGGGGAAGATCGAGGACACCGACGGCGCGGGCCTCGTCGTACGCCAGCGCTTCAGCCCCCTGGAACTGGCGCTGCCCGACGGCAGGCACGTCGAGTCGACCGCGGCGGGCTACGACCGACGGCTCGACGACATCGCCCACGTCACCTACACGACGGGGAACTCGCGGGCCGCGCTGGCGTCCGGACACCTCGGCATGGACAGGGAATTCGCGCACAAACACCGGGTGCGCGTCGGTGACGTGCTGACGGCGACGTTCCCCGGCGGGCGCGAGGCGAAGCTGACCGTGGGGGCGTTCACCGACCAGGGCTCGCCCGAGGGGTTCGGCGTGGAGGGAGGACTGTTCCTCGGGCTCGGCACGCTCGAGAAGTACGTGCCCGACGGGCAGGACTCCGCGGTGTACGTCAACGCGTCCGCCGGCACGGACGCCGGCACCCTGCGCGCACGCCTGCAGAAGACCCTCGACCCGTATCCGCAGGTCCAGGTGCGTGACCAGGCCGACTACAAGGAGCTGGTCCGCCAGCAGATCGCCGTCATGCTCTACCTCGTCTACGCGCTGCTGGGCCTCGCGATCGTCATCGCGGTGCTGGGCGTGGTCAACACCCTCGCGCTGTCGGTCGTGGAGCGCACCCGCGAGATCGGGCTGCTGCGCGCCATCGGGCTCGGGCGGCGCCAGCTGCGCCGGATGATCCGCCTGGAGTCGGTGGTGATCGCGGTGTTCGGCGCCCTGCTCGGTCTCGCGCTGGGCCTCGTCTGGGGCGTCGCCGCGCAGCAGGTGCTCGCCCTCCAGGGCATGGCGGAACTCGCCTTCCCGTGGACGACGATCGTCGCGGTGGTGGTCGGCTCCGTGGTCGTGGGCCTGGTGGCGGCGCTGCTGCCCGCGCTGCGGGCCTCCCGCATGAACGTGCTGGCGGCCATCGCGCACGAGTGAGGGGCGAGGGGGCGGGCGCGGGTCTGTCTCGCGTGAGTTCCGGGGTCGAGGGGGTACCAGGACGCCACCGAGCACGCCTCGGTCCGCATCCTGAAAAGCCGTGCCCGCCGTCCCGGGGCCGATGATGAGATGGAGCCATGAACGATCTGCGCACACGGGCTGCCGCGCCCGAGGACCTGGACGCGGTGCTCGCCTTCTGGAAGGTGGCCGCCGAGGGCACGAGCATCAGTGACGACAGCACCGGAGTGGAGCGCCTCGTGGCCCGTGACCCCGAGGCACTGATCCTGGCCGAACGCGGCGGGGAGCTCGCGGGCACGGTCATCGCGGGCTTCGACGGCTGGCGCTGCCACCTCTATCGCCTCGCCGTGCACCCGGAGCACCGCCGCCAAGGCGTGGGCTCGGCGCTGCTGGCCGCCGCCGAGGAGCGGTTCGTGCGCCTCGGTGGGCGGCGCGGCGACGCGATGGTCCTGGACGGCAACGCACTCGCCCACCACACCTGGCGCGCGGCCGGCTACGCCCCCGAGCCGCAGTGGAGCCGCTGGGTGAAGCCCCTCACGGACTGAGCACCGCCATGCGGCACCCCCGGCGCCTCTCCCGGCGTTCGCAAGCGCCTTTGCTGATCCTTTACCATGGGCGCATCACTCGTATCCCACTGAAAGGTGTGAGCGTCCGCCCATGGGCGAGCCTCCCAGTACCCGACATCGCGCATTCCTCCCGCCCCTGCCCGATCATGGGACGGAGGTGACCCGATGACCGAAGTGCTCCTGCTCCTCGTGGCGGTGCTGCTCTGTGTGGCATGCGGTGTCTTCGTCGCGGCGGAGTTCTCCCTCACCACGGTCGAGCGCAGCGAACTCGAACGGGCCGCCGAGCGTGGTGAGCGCGGCGCCGCCGGCGCGCTCAAGGCCGTCAAGAACCTGACGTTCCAGCTCTCCGGCGCCCAGCTCGGCATCACCGTCACCAATCTCGTGGTCGGCATGCTCTCCGAGCCCTCGATCGCCAAGCTGATCGCGGGCCCGCTGCGCGATCTCGGCCTGCCCGCCTCGGCCGCGTCCTCGGTGGCCCTCGTCATCGGTACGGCGCTGTCGACGGTCTTCTTGATGGTCATCGGCGAGCTGGTCCCCAAGAACTGGGCGATCTCCTCGCCGCTCGCCGTCGCCAAGCGCGTGGCGACGCCGCAGCGGCTGTTCAGCGCCGCCTTCCGGCCGTTCATCGCGCATCTGAACAACACGGCGAACCGTTCCGTACGCCGCTTCGGCATCGAGCCCGCCGAGGAGCTGGCCTCCGCGCGCGGCCCCAAGGAGCTGGTGGCCCTGGCCCGGCACTCGGCGCGGGAGGGCGCGCTGGAGGCGGACACCGCCGAGCTGTTCGTGCGCACGCTGAACCTCGCCGACCTCAGCGCGGAGAACGTGATGACGCCGCGCGTGCAGGTCATGGCCCTCGACGTCCACGCCACCTGCGAGGACGTCGCGAACGCCACCCGGGCGACCGGCCTGTCCCGCTTCCCCGTCTACCGCGGCAACCTCGACTCGGTCGTGGGCGTCGCGCACATCAAGGACGTGCTCGCCGTGCCCGCCGAACGCAGGCCGCGGGTATCGGTCGCCGAACTGATGCGCGAGCCCCTGCTGGTGCCGGAGTCGCTGACCGTGGACCGGCTCCTCGACCGGCTCTCGGGCAAGCGGACGATGGCCGTGGTCATCGACGAGTACGGCGGCACCGCCGGCGTCGCCACCCTGGAGGACATCGTCGAGGAGGTCGTCGGCGAGGTGCGGGACGAGCACGATCCGCACGAGACGCCCGACATCGCCACCGCGGGAGCCGACGAGGACGGCAGGACGCTCTACTCCGCGGACGGCGCCGCCCGCACCGACCAGCTCGCGCGCGTCGGCCTGCGGGCGCCCGACGGGCCCTACGAGACGCTCGCCGGACTCGTCGCGACGGAGCTGGGCCGCATCCCGGCCGTCGGCGACAGCGTGGAGGTCGGCGGCTGGCGGCTCGACGTCACGGACGCCGCCGGACACCGCGCCGCCCGCGTGCTGCTGCACGCCCCGCTGACCGAGGACGAGGCGGAGGACGCCCGATGACCGTCATCCAACTGCTGATCGGCTTCGCGACACTCGTCGTCAACGCCTTCTTCGTGGGCGCCGAGTTCGCCCTGATCTCCGTACGCCGCAGTCAGATCGAACCGCACGCCGAGGAGGGCGACCGGCGCGCCAAGAGCGTGATGTGGGGCCTTCAGCACGTCTCGGCGCTGCTGGCCGCGGCCCAGCTGGGCATCACGCTGTGCACGCTCGTCCTCGGCGTCGTCGCGGAGCCGGCGATCGCCCACCTCCTGGAGCCCGTGTTCAACGCGGTCGGCGTGCCGCACGGCCTGGTGCACCCCATCTCGTTCGTCATCGCGCTGGCACTGGCGACGTACCTGCACATGCTGCTCGGCGAGATGATCCCGAAGAACATCGCGCTCGCCGAGCCGGTGCGCACCGCGCTGCTGCTCGGTCCGCCGCTCGTGGCGCTCGCCCGGGCGCTGCGCCCGGTGATCTTCGCGATCAACGCGTTCGCCAACGGTCTGCTGAAGCTGTTGCGGGTCGAGGCGAAGGACGAGGTCTCGGCGAGCTTCTCGGACGACGACCTGGCCCGCATGGTCAAGGACTCCGGTGACGCGGGTCTGATCGACGGCCGCGCGCAGGAGCGCCTGCACGACGCGCTGGAGCTGGGCCGCCGCCCGGTCAAGGACGTGGTCCTGCCGCTGGAGGACGTCGTCTACGCGCGCGTGGGCGTCACTCCGGAGAAGCTGGAGAGCCTGTCGGCCGAGTCCGGCTTCTCCCGCTTCCCGGTCGTCGACGAGGGCCGGCGCATCGTCGGCTATCTGCACGTCAAGGACGCCCTGGACCGGGCGCCGCGGGATCTGCCGTTCCGGGTGCCCGACATGCGGAAGATCGCCCAGGTCCGTGAGACGACGCCGCTCGACGACGTGCTGACCGCGATGCGGGGCAGCCGTACGCATGTCGCCGCGGTGCTCGGCTCGGACGGCAGGCTCGCCGGGATGGTCACCATGGAGGACGTCCTGCGGGAGCTGTTCGGCCAGCCCGTCTGATCCGCTCCCGCCTCCGGGGCCCCGGCCCGCGGAGGCGGGATACGATCTCTCTCGCCATGCAGATGAATGCCAACTACACCAGTCTTGTCGCGGTCGGCGACTCCTTCACCGAGGGCATGTCGGACCTGCAGCCCGACGGCACCTACCGCGGCTGGGCCGATCTCCTCGCCGGCCGGATGGCGGCGCACAGCCCCGGCTTCCGGTACGCGAACCTCGCGGTGCGCGGCAAGCTGATCGGCCAGATCGTCGCCGAGCAGGTGGACGTGGCGGCCGCGATGCGGGCCGACGTGGTGACCCTGGTGGGCGGGCTCAACGACACGCTGCGCCCCAAGTGCGACATGCACCGCGTGCGCGACCTCCTGGAGGAGGCCGTCGAACGCCTCGCCCCGTCGTGCAAGCAGCTCGTCCTGATGCGCAGCCCCGGCCGGAACGGCCCCGTGATGGAGCGGTTCCGTCCGCGCATGGAGGAGCTGTTCGCCCACATCGACGACCTGGCCTCCCGCCACGACGCGCTGGTCGTCGATCTCTACGGCGCCCCGGCCCTCGGCGACCAGCGCATGTGGGACGTGGACCGGCTGCACCTGACGGCGGAGGGGCACCGCAGGGTCGCCGAGGCCGTGTGGCAGGCGCTCGGCCACCCGCCCGAGGAGGACTGGCGTACGCCGCTGGCGGCCGCCGTGCCGCTCACCTGGGCCAGGCGCCGCATCGCCGACGCGCGGTTCGCCAAGCAGCACCTCGTGCCGTGGATCGGCCGCCGCCTCACCGGCCGCTCCTCCGGCGACGGCCGCCCGCCCAAGCGTCCCGAGCTGCTCCCCTACGACGGCCCGCTCTTCTAGCGCATCCCGTCGCATCTCGGCCCTCCCCCGTCGGCTCTCGTAGCTTCCGACGAACGGGGGCGTGGCGCTGGCCTGCACGAACGCCCAGTAGAATCCGTACACGTGACTGCCGCGCCTGCAAAGCCCCGTATCCCGAACGTCCTCGCGGGACGTTATGCCTCCGCCGAGCTCGCCATCCTCTGGTCGCCCGAGCAGAAGGTGAGGCTGGAGCGTCAGCTCTGGCTCGCCGTGCTGCGGGCGCAGAAGGACCTCGGGATCGACGTCCCGGACGCCGCCATCGCCGACTACGAGCGCGTCCTCGACCAGGTCGACCTGGCCTCCATCGCCGAGCGCGAGAAGGTCACGCGCCACGACGTGAAGGCCCGCATCGAGGAGTTCAACGCCCTCGCCGGGCACGAGCACGTGCACAAGGGCATGACCTCGCGCGACCTCACAGAGAACGTCGAGCAGCTCCAGATCCGGCTCTCCCTGGAGCTGATCCGCTCGCGCACCGTCGCCGTCCTCGCGCGGCTCGGCAAGCTCGCCGGCGAGTACGCCGAGCTGGTCATGGCCGGCCGCTCCCACAATGTCGCCGCGCAGGCGACCACGCTGGGCAAGCGCTTCGCGACCGGCGCCGACGAACTGCTCGTCGCCTACCGCCGCCTCGACGACCTGCTCGGCCGCTACCCGCTGCGCGGCATCAAGGGCCCGGTCGGCACCGCCCAGGACATGCTGGACCTGCTCGGCGGCGACGCGGGCAAGCTGACCGAGCTGGAGGACCGCATCGCCGGGCACCTCGGCTTCGAGCGCGCGTTCACCTCGGTGGGCCAGGTCTACCCGCGGTCCCTGGACTACGAGGTCGTCACCGCCCTGGTGCAGGTCGCCTCGGCGCCGTCCTCGCTCGCCAAGACGATCCGGCTGATGGCCGGGCACGAGCTGGTCACCGAGGGCTTCAAGCCGGGCCAGGTCGGCTCGTCCGCGATGCCGCACAAGATGAACACCCGCTCCTGCGAGCGCGTCAACGGCCTCACCGTCATCCTGCGCGGCTACGCCTCGATGACCGGCGAGCTGGCGGGCGACCAGTGGAACGAGGGCGACGTCTCCTGTTCCGTCGTGCGCCGGGTCGCGCTGCCCGACGCGTTCTTCGCGCTCGACGGCCTCCTGGAGACCTTCCTGACCGTGCTCGACGAGTTCGGTGCCTTCCCGGCGGTCGTCGCGCGTGAGCTGGACCGCTACCTCCCCTTCCTCGCCACCACCAAGGTCCTGATGGCCTCGGTGCGCGCCGGCGTCGGCCGCGAGGAGGCCCACGAGGCCATCAAGGAGAACGCGGTCGCCGCCGCGCTCGCCATGCGCGAGCAGGGCGCCGAGCGCAACGAACTGCTCGACAAGCTCGCCGCGGACTCCCGCATCCCGCTGGACCGCGCGCGGCTCGACGAGCTGATGGCCGACAAGCTGTCCTTCACGGGGGCGGCGAGCGACCAGGTCGCCGCGGTCCTCGCGCAGATCGAGGCGCTGCTCAAGGAGCACCCGGAGGCGGCGGCGTACACGCCGGGCGCGATTCTCTGAGGCTCGTACCGTCGCGGGCGGCCCCGGGGTGTGCTGCCCCGGGGCCGCCCGCGTTCGCGGGAGCTACAGCCCCACGTCCCTCCTGCGGAAATCCTCCAGTGATTCGCGGCGGACGAGCAGCCGGGCGTGGCCGTCGGCCACCGCGACCACGGGCGGCCGGCCGACGAGGTTGTAGCCGGACGCCATCGACAGGTGGTACGCCCCGGCCACCGGCAGGGCGAGCAGGTCCCCGGGCCGCGTGTCACCCGGGAGCGGTACGCCCGAGGCGAGGATGTCGCCCGCCTCGCAGTGCCGCCCGACCACCGTCATCGCCTCCGGCCCGGCCGCGGCGCGCCGGCCGACCAGGCGGGGCGCGTACCGCACCCCGTACAGCGCGGGCCGCGGGTTGTCGCTCATGCCGCCGTCGACGGCGACGAAGGTCTGCCCGCCGGTCCGCTTGACCGCGAGCACCCGGTAGAGCACCACCCCGGCGGGCCCGGCGATCGCCCGCCCCGGTTCCACGACGAGCCGCGGCACGGGCAGGCCCGCCGCCGCGCAGCTCTCCACCAGCTCGGCGCGGACCTTGCGGGCGAGGGAGGCGATGTCGAGCGACTCCTCCCCCGGGCGGTAGGCGATGCCGTGGCCGCCGCCGAGGTCCAGTTCGGGGAGGGTCAGGCCGTGCTGGTCCTTGATCCGCGCCATCAGCCCGACCAGCCGGCGGACCGCGCACAGGTAGGGCTTCTCCGTGGTGATCTGCGAGCCGAGATGGCAGTGCAGGCCGACCAGGTCCAGCGTGGGCTGGCCGACTATGCGGGCGATGGCGTGCTGCGCCGAGCCGTCGGTGAGGGACAGGCCGAACTTCTGATCGTCCGTCCCCGTCCGGATCTTCACGTGCCCGCCGGCCGCGATGCCCGGCACCACCCGCACCATCACCTTCTGGCGACCGTCCGGCGGCACGGCGGCGGCCAGGCGTGCGATCTCTGACGCGCTGTCGATGACGATACGGCCGACGCCCAGCCGCAGCGCGGCCCGCAGGTCGTGCGGGCTCTTGGCGTTGCCGTGCAGCACGATGCGCTCCGGTGGGAAGCCCGTGGTGACGGCCAGCTCCAGCTCCCCCGCCGAGCAGACGTCGAGGCCGAGGCCCTCCTCGTCGATCCAGTGCGCCATGGCACGGCACAGGAACGCCTTGGCGGCGTAGAGCACTTCGGCGCCCTCGAAGGCCCGCAGATAGCGGCGGCAGCGGGCCCGTACGTCGGCCTCGTCGAGGAGGTAGACGGGGGTGCCGAAGCGCTCGGCGACGTCGGTGAGCGCGACTCCGCCGACGGCGACGTCGCCGTGCGCGAGCGGTGCGCTGGTCGTGGGCCATACGGCCAGGTCCCCGTCGGCCTGGCCCCTGTCGGGCGGGGCTTCGGGGGCCTGGGTTTCGGGGGCCTGAGGCAGGGTGGCCGTCAGCGGCGGGGACGGCAGTCCGGGGAGGGTCTTCATGGCAGGGGTCCCTTTCACCTTGTCTCAGCCGATCCGGAGGGGTCGCGCACCGGCCGGTGCCGCCGTGCCCGCCGCATGGGTCCGCACCGCGGGCGCCGGTCCGACGGGCTGCGCGGCCAGGGGCGGGTCGATGAGGATGCCGCGCACGCCCAAGGGCACGACCAGGGCACGCAGCGCGGGTTCGGAGAGCCTGATCCACGCCTGCCGGGGACCGAGGGCCTCGCTCAGGCGCACCACGCTGGTGAAGGCGACGGCGGTGCGCTCGCCGACGGGCGTGCGGAACAGACGGGCCACGCGGCCCGCGGGCCCCGGCCAGGCGGGGACGTACAGCGGCCCGGCCGGGCCGGTTTCACAGGGCTCGGGGTCCTCGCCGCACAGAAGCTCTGCCATGGGTTCCTCCAGTGGAGAGAGAAGCAAGGTGGAGAGAGAAGGCGTACGGAGACGTTATGCCCGGCACTGAGTGCCAACCGACCGTCGATAACGCGTCGTTGACGCGGCGGTGCCGCGCGCTGACGCGATCCTGGCGCGCCAACACCACCGGCACCGCGGGCACCACCCGCATCAGGGACGTGTCAACCGTGACCAGGCCCTCTTGAACGCGCTTACACGAGCCAGTTGGATGGCGAGGGTGCGGTGCGCGGCCCGGCCGTGCAGCGCGCGCACCGGTTCCGTTGCGGAGCCGCCGGGGTGGGAACCCGGCGCTGGAGGGGGCAGCCACGTGGAGGGGCTTGATCCCAGGGGTTAGCGGCGCGGACCTGCGGCGCTCGCTCCGCCCGCTCGAATTTTTCACCCGAAGGCCTCACCCGGAGGTCTTGCTCAAAGGTCACCCGAAGGTCTCGCGCAAAGTCACCCGAAGGTCAGCTCGAACGTCTCACTACGGAGGAGCGGCTCATGATTCGGCTTCCCTCGCACCGCCTGACCACCGCGCCCCGCTGGTTCCCCGCCGGGGCTCCCGGGCCCGCGTGTCTGCCCGAGCACGTCGCCGCGACCGGGGTGGGCGCCTGGTGGGGCGACCGCGCGCCGAGACCGCGCGCCATGGCCGTCTCGTGCGCGGGCCACGTCCTGCTGGACGGCGACCCGGGGAGCGTCGACCCCGCGTTCCTGGCCCCGTTCGCGCACAGCCATGTCGAGGCGCCCGTCCGCTTCCTGCCGGTGCTCGGCGCCGCCTTCGACCGGGTCCTGCCGGCCGAGCGCATGGTGTACGTGCACCGGGAACCGGTGGCCGCGCCCCGTCCGCCACGCGGTCTGGGCGTCCGCCGGCTGGTGCCCGACGACGCCCCCGCGCTCGCCGGCCTCTCCCCCGACGCCGCCTGGATCCACGCCAGTTGGGGCGGTCCGGCCGGTCTTGCCGCCTCCGGGCACGGGTGGGCCGCGTTCGACCGGGGCGGCCGGCTCGCCGCCGTCGCCTGCGGGTACTTCGTGGGCGAGGCGTACGAGGACGTGGCCGTGCTCACCGCCCCCGAGCGGCGCCGCGAGCATCTGGCGCTGGCCTGTGTCACCGCTCTGTGCGCGGACATCGCCGAGCGCGGCCGCCTCGCGAGCTGGTCGTGCGGGCGCCACGACCGGCCGAGCCGGCTGCTGGCCTGGACCGCGGGTTTCCGACTGCACCACGAGTACGTCCGGTACGTGACGGGAGAACCCGCCGCCCGGCCGCAGTCCTCGCCGCGCGCTTCCGCGTGAGGGGTGCCCCAACGTGTCCCTGCCCGCCGCACGGATCCACGCCCGCCGCACAGATGGCCGGTAATAGCCGTCCGCTCGTTCGAGATCAAGAGCGATCAGAAGAGGGCAAGGTCACAGCCCGTGGTGGCACCGCGTGCCATGGATTGCGCCCTAGCATCAGGGCATGACGGTCCTGCCTGACGACGGGCTTTCCCTGGCCGCCGAGTTCCCTGATGCGACCCATGAGCAGTGGCAGCGCCTGGTGGAGGGCGTGCTGCGCAAGTCGGGTAAGGAAGCATCGGGAGCGGCGGCCGAGGAAGCGCTGTCCACCTCCCTGGAGGACGGGCTCACCACCCGCCCCCTGTACACCTCCCGCGACGCCGCGCCCGCCGCCGGCCATCCCGGTTTCGCCCCCTTCGTACGGGGCGGCACCCCCGGCGGCAACGCCGCCACGGGCTGGGACGTGCGCCAGCGGCACGCGAGCGCCGATCCCGTCCGGATGAACGAAGCCGTGCTCGGCGACCTGGAGAACGGCGTCACCTCGCTGTGGCTCGGCGTGGGCGCCGGCGGCGTGCCGGTGTCCGGGCTGGCCCGGGCGCTGGACGGCGTCTATCTCGACCTGGCGCCGATCGCGCTCGACGCCGGCGCCGCGTTCGGGCCCGCCGCGCGCGAGCTGCTGCGCCTGTACGAGGCGGCGGGCGTCCCCAAGGAGTCGACGCGCGGCACGCTCGGGGCGGACGTGCTCGGCCACGAGGCCCGTACCGGCGAGGCGGTGGAGCCGGCCGAGGCCATCGAGCTGGCGCGGCTGTGCGGGCGGGAGTACCCGGGTCTGCGCGCCCTGACCGTGGACGCGCTGCCGTACCATGAGGCGGGCGGTTCGGCCGCGCAGGAGCTGGCCGCCTCCCTCGCCACGGGTGTCGCCTACCTGCGGGAGCTGACCGGCGCCGGCCTGTCGGTCGACGAGGCCTGCGGGCAGCTGGAGTTCCGCTACGCGGCCACCGCCGACCAGTTCCTGACCATCGCCAAGTTCCGGGCGGCCAGGCGCCTTTGGGCGCGGGTCGCCGAGGTGTGCGGGGCGCCCTCCGCCGGGGCGCAGCGGCAGCACGCCGTGACCTCCCCGGTGATGATGACGCGCCGCGACCCGTGGGTGAACATGCTGCGCACCACGGTGGCGTGTCTGGGCGCGGGCGTCGGTGGCGCGGACGCCGTCACCGTGCTGCCGTTCGACCACTCGCTGGGTCTGCCCGACGCGTTCGCGCGCCGCATCGCGCGCAACACGTCCACGATCCTGATCGAGGAGTCGCATCTGGCCCGGGTGATCGACCCGGCGGGCGGCTCCTGGTACGTGGAGCGGCTCACCGACGAACTCGCGCACAGCGCCTGGGAGTTCTTCCAGGAGATCGAGCGCGCGGGCGGGCAGCCGGCGGCCCTGCGCTCCGGGATGATCGGTGAGCGTCTGGCCGCCACCTGGGCCGAGCGCCGCGCGAAGCTCGCCCGGCGCCGTGAACCGATCACCGGTGTCAGCGAGTTCCCGCACCTCGCGGAGCGGCCCGTGGAGCGCGAGGCCGCCCCGGCCGCGCCGGCCGGCGGTCTGCCGCGGGTGCGCCGTGACGAGGCGTTCGAGGAGCTGCGTGCCCGCTCGGACGCGCACCTGGCGGCGACCGGCGCGCGCCCGAGGGTCTTCCTCGCCGCGCTCGGCCCGGCCGCCGCGCATACCGCGCGGGCCACGTTCGCCGCCAATCTCTTCCAGGCGGGCGGCATCGAGGCCGTGCACGAACCGGCCACCGTGGACGCGGCGACGGCCGCCGAAGCCTTCAAGTCGAGCGGCGCTTCCGTGGCGTGCCTGTGTTCCAGCGACGCGCTCTACGCCGAACAGGCCGAGGCCGTCGCCCTGGAGCTCCGGGAAGCGGGCGCGGACCAGGTGTTCCTCGCGGGACGCGGTGACCACGCAGGCGTCGACACGCAGGTCTTCGCCGGCTGTGACGCCGTGGCCGTGCTCTCCTCCACCCTCGACCGCATGGGAGTGGCGTAATGCGCATCCCCGACTTCTCCTCCGTCGACCTCGGGCCCGGTTCGGGCGCGAAGGGCTCCGACGACCAGTGGCGCTCCGCCGTGAAGGAGTTCACGGGCAGGTCCGAGAGCGACCTCTTGTGGGAGACGCCCGAGGGCATCGCGGTCAAGCCGCTGTACACGGGCGCCGACCTGGAGGGCCTGGACTTCCTGGACACCTATCCCGGTGTCGCCCCGTATCTGCGCGGGCCCTATCCGACGATGTACGTGAACCAGCCCTGGACGATCCGGCAGTACGCGGGGTTCTCCACCGCCGAGGAGTCCAACGCCTTCTACCGCCGCAATCTCGCGGCGGGGCAGAAGGGCCTGTCGGTCGCCTTCGACCTGCCGACGCACCGGGGGTACGACAGCGATCACCCGCGCGTCACCGGTGACGTGGGCATGGCCGGCGTGGCGATCGACTCCATCTATGACATGCGTCAGCTCTTCGACGGCATTCCGCTGGACAAGATGACCGTGTCGATGACGATGAACGGCGCCGTGCTGCCCGTGCTCGCGCTGTACATCGTGGCGGCCGAGGAACAGGGTGTGCCGCCGGAGAAGCTGGCCGGGACCATCCAGAACGACATCCTCAAGGAGTTCATGGTCCGCAACACCTACATCTATCCGCCGAAGCCCTCGATGCGGATCATCTCCGACATCTTCGCGTACACCTCGCAGAAGATGCCGCGCTACAACTCCATCTCCATCTCCGGCTACCACATCCAGGAAGCGGGTGCGACGGCCGATCTGGAGCTGGCGTACACGCTCGCCGACGGCGTGGAGTACCTGCGGGCCGGGCAGGAGGCGGGCCTCGACGTCGACGCGTTCGCGCCCCGGCTCTCCTTCTTCTGGGCGATCGGCATGAACTTCTTCATGGAGGTCGCCAAGCTCCGCGCGGCGCGCCTGCTGTGGGCGAAGCTGGTCAGGCAGTTCGACCCGAAGAACGCCAAGTCCCTCTCGCTGCGCACCCATTCGCAGACGTCGGGCTGGTCGCTGACCGCGCAGGACGTGTTCAACAACGTCACCCGCACCTGTGTCGAGGCGATGGCGGCGACGCAGGGGCACACCCAGTCCCTGCACACGAACGCCCTCGACGAGGCGCTCGCCCTGCCGACCGACTTCTCCGCGCGGATCGCCCGCAACACCCAGCTGCTGATCCAGCAGGAGTCGGGGACGACGCGGACGATCGACCCGTGGGGCGGCAGCGCGTACGTGGAGAAGCTGACGTACGACCTGGCCCGCCGTGCCTGGCAGCACATCGAGGAGGTGGAGGCGGCGGGCGGCATGGCGCAGGCCATCGACGCCGGCATCCCGAAGCTGCGCGTCGAGGAGGCCGCCGCGCGCACCCAGGCCCGCATCGACTCGGGGCGCCAGCCCGTCATCGGCGTCAACAAGTACCGGGTGGAGACCGACGAGCGGATCGACGTCCGGGCGGTCGACAACTCCTCGGTGCGTGCCCAGCAGATCGACAAGCTGCGGCGCCTGCGCGCGGAGCGCGACGAGGCGGCCTGCCAGGACGCGCTGCGGGCGCTCACCGCGGCGGCCGAGCGCGGCCCGGGAGCCGGCGCCGGCCTGGAGGGCAACCTGCTGGCGCTCGCGGTCGACGCGGCCCGCGCGAAGGCGACGGTCGGTGAGATCTCCGACGCGTTGGAGAGCGTGTACGGGCGGCACGCGGGCCAGATCCGTACGATCTCCGGTGTGTACCGCACCGAAGCAGGCCAGTCCCCCTCCGTCGAGCGCACCCGCGCGCTGGTGGACGCCTTCGACGAGGCCGAGGGGCGCCGGCCGCGCATCCTGGTCGCCAAGATGGGCCAGGACGGCCACGACCGCGGCCAGAAGGTGATCGCCAGCGCCTTCGCCGACCTCGGCTTCGACGTGGACGTCGGCCCGCTCTTCCAGACCCCGGCCGAGGTCGCCCGGCAGGCGGTCGAGGCGGACGTGCACATCGTGGGCGTCTCGTCGCTGGCCGCCGGGCACCTTACTCTCGTACCGGCGCTGCGCGAGGAACTGGCCGCCGAGGGCCGCGAGGACATCATGATCGTGGTGGGCGGGGTGATCCCCCCGCAGGACGTCGAGGCGCTGCACGCGGCGGGTGCCACCGCGGTGTTCCCGCCCGGCACGGTGATCCCGGACGCGGCGTACGACCTGGTGAACCGACTGGCGGCCGATCTCGGCCACGACCTGTGAGCCGGTGAGCGCCGACCCATGCCTGTGACGATCGACATCGACGCGTACGTGAAGGGCGTCCTCGACGGGAAGCGCGCGTATGTCGCGCGTGCCATCACCCTCGTCGAGTCGACCCGGCCGCAGCACCGCGCGCTGGCCCAGCAGTTGCTGACCGCGCTGCTGCCGCACAGCGGGCGGGCCCGGCGGGTCGGCATCAGCGGGGTGCCGGGCGTCGGCAAGTCCACGTTCATCGACGCGCTCGGCACGATGCTCACCTCGCTCGGCCACCGGGTCGCGGTGCTCGCCGTCGACCCGTCGTCCACGCGCACGGGCGGTTCCATCCTGGGTGACAAGACGCGGATGGAGCGGCTCTCGCTGGATCCCGCCGCGTTCGTGCGTCCCTCCCCCTCCGCCGGGACGCTCGGCGGGGTCGCCAAGGCGACGCGGGAGTCGATCGTGGTGATGGAGGCGGCGGGCTACGACGTGGTCCTGGTGGAGACCGTGGGTGTCGGACAGTCGGAGACGACGGTCGCGAACATGGTCGACACGTTCCTGCTGCTGACCCTGGCCCGTACGGGCGATCAGCTGCAGGGCATCAAGAAGGGCGTCCTCGAACTCGCGGACGTGATCGCCGTGAACAAGGCGGACGGCCCGCACGAGCGGGACGCGCGCTCGGCGGCCCGGGAACTGGCGGGCGCGCTGCGGCTGATGCACCCGGCCGACGCCGCGTGGACGCCTCCGGTCCTCACGTGCAGTGCCCGGGAGTCCAGCGGCCTGGACACGCTGTGGGAGCGCGTCGAGCAGCACCGCACGCTCCTGGACTCGACCGGCAGGCTGGCGGCCAAGCGCCGTGACCAGCAGGTCGACTGGACGTGGTCGACGGTGCGGGACGAGCTGCTCGGCCGGCTCCTGGCGCACGCGGAGGTGCGCCGGGTGGCCCCCGAGCTCGAGCAGCGCGTGCGGGAGGGTACGTTGACGGCCACGTCGGCCGCCGAGCGGATCCTCGACGCGTTCCAGGGCGGCGGCCGTCCGGCGCCGCCGGACTGAACGGGGTCCGCCGCCCTCCCCCCACCGATCGGAGCCACCCGCACCATGAACGACCCCCGCGCCGACTCCCCCGTCCTGGTCCGCCGTGCGGGCCGCGCCGGGCATCTCGTCCTGAACCGGCCGCGGGCCATCAACGCCCTCGACCACGCCATGGTGCGGCTGCTGGCCGACGCCCTCACCGCCTGGGAGGACGACGCGTCGGTGGCGACGGTGGTCCTCACCGGCGCCGGGGAGCGGGGGCTGTGCGCGGGCGGTGACATCCGCTCCATCCACGACGACGTGAAGGCGGGCGACGGGAGCGCGTCGGCCGCGTTCTGGCGGGACGAGTACCGCCTGAACGCCCGGATCGCCCGCTACCCGAAGCCGTACGTCGCCGTCATGGACGGGATCGTGATGGGCGGCGGCGTGGGCGTCTCGGCCCACGGCGACGTGCGGGTGGTCACCGAGCGCTCGCGGGTGGCCATGCCGGAGACCGGCATCGGGTTCGTGCCCGACGTGGGCGGCACCTACCTGCTCACGCGCACCCCCGGCGAGCTGGGCACGCATCTCGCGCTGACCGGCACGGCCGTGGGCGCGGGTGACGCGCTGCTGTGCGGGCTGGCCGACCACTTTGTGCCCTCGCGGCTCCTGACGGAGTTCACCACGGCCCTCGGCGACACCGAGGTGTCCGAGGCCCTGCGGCGCTTCGGGCGGCCGGCTCCGGCGGGCGAACTCGCCGCGTGCCGGGAGTGGATCGACCACTGCTACGCGGCGGACACCGTCGAGGAGATCATCGAACGGCTGTACGCATGTGGTGAGCGGCAGGCGAAGGAGGCGGCCGAGACGATCCTGACGAGGTCGCCGACCGCGCTGAAGGTCACCCTGGCCTCGCTGCGCCGGGCCCGCGAACTGCCCACCCTGGAGGCCGTACTGGACCAGGAGTACCGCGTGTCCTGTGCGGCGCTCGCCCTGCCCGACCTGCAAGAGGGCATCAGGGCCCAGGTCATCGACAAGAGCCGCAGGCCGCGCTGGTCGCCCGCCGGACTCGACCAGGTGACGCCGGCGGACGTGGCCCGCTTCTTCGAGGACGTCGACACGGCGGCCCCGCAGCTCAGGGCGGGTCGATCTCGGTGACGACGGCGAGGAGTTGGAAGGGCAGCTCCTTGTCCCACTGGGCGACGCCGAGGGCGATCCAGCGGCCGTCCACATGCCACAGGCGCAGGTCCGGCACGGACGAGCTGAGCCCGGCCCACGGCTCCGGTATCTCCTCGGCCCCGGCGTCGCCCCCGGCCGGCGCAGCCGTGTCCAGGGTCCGCTCGAAGACACTGGCCAGGCTGAACCACTGGGGCGGGCCCCAGCGGTCGGTGAGCAGGACCGTCAGCCCGTCCCGCTCGGCCTCGTACTGCTCCTCGGCGAGGTGGCGACGCGTGCCGTCGTCCTCCCAGAAGGAGTCGCTCGTCAGTAACTCCGCCACGTGGTACCCGGGGCCCTCGCAGCCGCACTCCGACCTGCCGTGCTCCTCGGGAAACTCCCGTGAGCGCAGCAGGTCGATCGCGGCGAGATGCTGTGCGGTGCTCATGGCGCCCAGTAAAGCGGGCACCACTGACAACGGGTCAGCGGGCCCTGCGCTCGCCGCTGTCCCCCGTTCCGAGTACGATCCGGCCATCACGCGCACGAGCTGGGAGGACGTACGTTGGGGCAGCTGACCGGCGGGGATCCCTCTCTGTTGCGGCGGATCAACTCCGCGGTGGTGCTGCACGCGCTGCGCGCCGCGGACCTGGCGACGCTCACGGAGATCACCCGAGTGACCGGGCTCTCCCGGCCCACCGTCGAGGGGGTCGTCGAGGGGCTCATCGAGGCCGGGCTCGTGGTGGAGTCCGCGGCCGAGGACAGCGGTGCCCGGCGCCAGGGGCGGCCCGCCCGGAAGTTCCGCTTCCGGGCCGAGGCGGGCCATCTGCTGGGCCTGGAGATCGGCCCGCACCGGGTCGCGGCCGTCCTTTCGGACCTGCACGGCAAGGTCCTCGGCACGGCCTCCAAGGACGTCTCCGAGGAGGCTCCCGCGGACGAGCGGCTCGAACGGCTGCGCACCACGGTGGCCGAGCTGCTGCGCCGCGCGGGGATAGCCCGCAGCTCGCTGCGCGCGGTCGGGGTGGGCAGTCCCGGCATCCTGGAGGCGGACGGCACGGTACGGCTGAGCACGGCGCTGCCCGAGTGGACGGGGCTTCAGCTCGGTGAGCGGCTGCGCCGTTCCTTCAAGTGCCCGGTCCTGGTGGAGAACGACGCCAACGCGGCGGCCGTGGCCGAGCACTGGAAGGGCGCGGCGACCGACACCGACGACGTGGTGTTCGTCCTCGCGGGGCTGAGCCCGGGGGCCGGTTCGCTGATCGGTGGCCGGCTGCACCGCGGTTACGGCGGCGCGGCGGGCGAGATCGGCGCGCTGCATCTGCTGGGCCGCGAGGTCACCCCGGAGACGCTGCTCTCCACCACGGACGAGCCGCTGCACCCGCTGGACGAGCAGGCGGTCGCCGAGGTCTTCGCCCATGCCAAGGAGGGCGACGAACGTGCGCGGGCGGCGGTGGACCGCTTCATCCAGCGCCTGGTGCACGACGTCGCGGCCCTCGTGCTCGCCCTCGACCCCGAACTGGTCGTGGTGGGCGGCTGGGCGGCGGGGCTGGACGGCGTACTGGAGCCGCTGCGCCGGGAGCTGGCGCGCTACTGCCTGCGGCCGCCCCGCGTCGCGCTGTCAGCGCTCGGCGAGGCGGCGGTGGCGACGGGCGCGCTGCGGCTGGCGCTCGACCACGTCGAGGAGCAGCTGTTCGCCGTGGAGGGCACGGTCACCGCCCGCCGGTGAGGCGCGGGCGGTGCCGGGCGGCGGTCAGGAAGCGCGCCGCTCCGGGCCGTGGTGGATCTCGACGCCGCCGGCGTCGCCGAAGGTGAGCCGGCAGGTGTCCGCGCGGTAGGTCGCCACGGAGACCGCGGCCGTGCGGCCCTCGGCGAGGAAGCGGGTCGTCACCAGGAGGACCGGCGCGCCCGGCAGCCGGTCGAGCGCCTTGGCGTCGTCCGCGCGGGCCGAGCCCAGTTCGACGGCCCTGTCCTGTCCTTCGAGGGCGAGCCGGGCCAGCTCGCGCAGGACGACGCGCGCGCGGGCGGCGCCGGACGGCGCGTCCATGCCGGTCAGTTCGGCGACCGAGGACATCGGGACGTACAGCAGTTCGGCGGCGACGGGCTGTCCCTGGGAGACGCGGGTGCGGCGCACGATGTGGACCTGCTCGTCGGGGAGGGTCTCCAGCATGCGGGCGACGGCCGCGGGCGGGAGGCCCGGAGCGCAGTCGGCGGGCTGCCAGGCGTCGCCGACCGCGCCGGGCCAGGTGCCCTGCGCGGACCCGACGGCCACACCCATCCGGGGCGGGGCCACGGTCGTGCCGACCCCGCGGCGGCGCTGCAGCCGCCCTTCCAGTTCGAGCTGTTCGAGTGCCTGGCGGAGCGTGGCGCGGGCGACGCCGAAGCGGGCGGCCAGCTCACGCTCGTTCGGCAGGATCTCCCCCACCGCGAACTCGGAGTCGAGCGCCTCACTGAGCACGGTCTTCAGGTGCCAGTACTTCGGCTCCGGCACCGATTCGAGCTGCGTGGTCCCCACCCTGTCCTCCGCAATCGCCGTTGACCGGCGGCTTTTTAGCGCCCTTGTTTATTAAAGGTTCCTGCACTATCCCTGCGACCATAGGCCTGCGCCCACCCTTGGTCAAGACCAATCCTGGATCCGTTACAGCCCGCACAGGGTTGATGCCACAGAGCATTCATGCGGAGTTCGCACGGGGCCAAGCGGGCGTAATCGGCCATGCCCGTGGAGAGGGGCGCGCGGATTCCTCGGAAAGAAGCCCCCACCGCCGGGTGGGGGCTTGGTTCCGGGGGGTCGTGGGCCGTCCCGGGCGGTTATTCGCCGTGCCCGTGGTGGGCGAGCAGCAGGAGCTTGTCCGGATTGCGGATGATGTAGACGCGTTGAATGCGGCCGTCGGCGGTGTCCACCTGGAGGACACTGTCCGGCTTCCCGTCGGCCAGAAGGAGCACCGATTCGGCTCCATTGAGTTCGAGGAACCGCAATTCCAGCTCGGACCCGGGAGCGAGGCCCTTGGCGGCGACGCCGTGCAGGAAGCGGCCCACCTTTTCGGCGGTCTCGACGACGCGCAGCGGCGCCTTGGCCTTGCCGCCGCTGTCACCGACGAGTCGGACGTCCGGGGCGAGCAGCGCCATCAGGCCCTCCAGGTCGCCCTCGGCGGCCGCCGCCAGGAACCGCTCGGTGAGGTCGCGGCGCTCGGCCGGGTCCACCTCGTAGCGGGGGCGGCCCGCCTCGACGTGCTTGCGGGCGCGCCCCGCGAGCTGGCGCACCGCGGCCTCGCCGCGGTCCAGCGTGTGCGCGATCTCGGCGTAGGGGAATCCGAAGGCCTCCCGCAGCACGAAGACGGCGCGCTCCAGGGGCGAGAGGGACTCCATGACGACGAGGACCGCCAGGGAGACGGACTCGGCGAGGACGGCCCGCTCGGCGGTGTCGGGGACGGTGGGGCCGAAGTCGGTGACGTAGGGCTCGGGGAGCCACGGTCCCACGTACGCCTCGCGCCGGGACTGGACGTGGCGCAGCCGGTCGATGGCGAGGCGGGTGGTGACACGCACCAAGTAGGCGCGCGGGTCGCGGACTTGGCCGTGGTCGGCGGCGGACCAGCGGAGCCAGGCCTCCTGGACGACGTCCTCCGCGTCGGCCACCCGGCCGAGCATGCGGTAGGCGACACCCATCAGGACGGGGCGGTGCTGTTCGAAGAGGTCGGTCGCGCTGTCGGTAGCCACCTCTCCATCCCAGCTCACTGAAGATCCGCTGTCCAGGAGGAATCGGGGCGGCCCCGTGAGGCGTGGGCCACCTTTTGAAGTGGGCTGCCTCTTGAAGTGGGGCTGCCTCTTGAAGTGGTGCCTACTGGGCGGTAATTGTTGCTGACAACGTGTCTAACGCAGTTGAGGAGCCGTCGTCCCGCGACGGGAACAGGAGCAGCCATGTCCGCAGAGGTGTCCTTCGAGGTCGCGTCGCCCGGCGGCCCCCGCACCATGACGATCGCCTACGAACGGTCGGGCGCGGGTGAACCGTTGCTCCTGCTGCACGGCATAGGCCACCACCGCCAGGCCTGGGAACCGGTGACGCGGATCCTGGCCGCCGAGTACGACGTGATCGCGGTGGACCTGCCGGGCTTCGGGGAGTCGCCCGCGCTGCCGGACGGGCTGACGTACGGCCTCCCCACGGTCGTCTCGGCGCTCGGCGCGCTGTGTGCGGCCCTGAAGATCGAGCGTCCCCATGTGGCGGGCAACTCCCTGGGCGGGCTGCTCGCCCTGGAGCTGGGCCGGGAGCGGCTCGTGCGCTCCGTCACCGCCCTGTCGCCCGGCGGCTTCTGGTCGGCGGCCGAACGCCGGTACGCCTTCAGCACCCTGCTCGCACTGCGGCGGGGCGCGCGGCTGCTGCCGCTTTCGGTGGTCGAGAGGCTGTCCGGCAGCGCGGCCGGTCGCGCGGTGCTCACCGGTGCCATCTACGCCCGTCCGGGGCGCCGTTCACCGGAGGCGGTCGTCGCCGAGACGCTCGCCCTGCGCCATGCCCCGGGCTTCGAGGCGACGCTCACGGCCGGCCGGGACGTCCTCTTCCGCGACGACGTGCGGGGGCTGCCGGTCACCGTCGCCTGGGGCACCCGGGACCGGGTGCTCCTGCGCCGCCAGGGGATACGGGCCAAGCAGGTCATCCCCGATGCGCGGCTCGTCCGGCTGCCCGGCTGCGGGCACGTCCCGATGAACGACGACCCGGCCCTGGTCGCCCGGGTCATCCGCGACACCTGCCGCTGACGGGCTCGGGGCCCGCCGCCGCGAGCGGGTGTACGGGGGCCGGGGCAGACGCGGAGCAGGTCCTCCTCGGTGGGACCGCGTCCGCACGAAGACCCGCGACCCACAGGCCGGGCCCAGGTGTTGCGTGCGCGCCGGTTCCCCCGGGCGGGCGGGGAGTTGTTCACTTGTGGTTCGTGCGGGCGCTGTGGCGCGCCCCTGGTCAGCGGCGCGCACACTGGTCGCACCCCGTCAACTGGAGGCGCATTCATGTCACGACGTCAGCCGAGCCCGTCCCCCCGCCGCCGCAGCCTGCTGCTCGGATCGCTGGCCGCACCGGCGGCGCTCGCCGTGCCGGGGCTCGCCGGGGCCGCTCCCGCGTTCGCCCGGTCCGGCCGCCCGGAGGCCGGGTGGGGCGTGCGGGCGGGGGACGTGACCGCGCACGCGGGGCTCGTCTGGGTCCGGTCCGACCGCCCGGCCCGGATGATCGTGGAGACGGCGGCCACGGAGTCGTTCCGCGACGCGCGGCGCCGGCACGGCCCGCTGCTCGGGCCGGACACCGACTTCACGGGGACGACCCGGCTGCGGGGGCTGCCGGCCGGCGAGCAGATCCACTACCGGGTGCTGCTCGCGGACCCCGACGACCCGCGCCGCACCGGGCGGCCGGTCACCGGCACCTTCCGCACGACGCCCAAGAGCCGCAAGGAAGGGGTGCGCTTCCTGTGGTCGGGCGATATCGCGGGCCAGGGCTGGGGCATCAACCCGGACCGGGGCGGCTACCGCGTCTTCGAGGAGATGCGCCGCCGCGACCCCGACTTCTTCCTGTGCAGCGGTGACAACATCTACGCCGACGGGCCGATCCAGCCGAGCGTCACCCTCCCCGACGGCTCCGTGTGGCGGAACGTCACGACGGAGGAGAAGTCGAAGGTCGCCGAGTCCCTCGACGAGTTCCGCGGCGCGTTCCGCTACAACCTCCTCGACGAGAACCTGCGCCGGTTCAACGCGCAGGTGCCCTCCCTCGTGCAGTGGGACGACCACGAGGTGCGCAACAACTGGTACCCGGGCCAGATCCTGGACGACGCCCGCTACACGGAGAAGGACGTGAACGTGCTGGCGGGCCGCTCCCTGCGGGCGTTCAGCGAGTACTTCCCCGTCTCGACGCTGCCGCCGGGCGACGAGGAGGGGCGGGTGTACCGCGTACTGCGGCACGGGCCGCTCCTGGACGTGTTCGTCCTGGACATGCGCTCGTACCGCAACGCCAACTCGCCGAACAGGCAGATCGACGACGCCACCGGCATCCTCGGCGCCCGGCAGCTGGCCTGGCTGAAGCGGGAGCTGTCGCGGTCCCGGGCGGTGTGGAAGGTCATCGCCTCCGACATGCCCCTCGGGCTCGTCGTGCCGGACGGCAGGGCGAACTTCGAGGCCGTCGCGCAGGGCGATCCCGGCGCACCGCTCGGCCGCGAACTGCAGATCGCCGAGCTGCTGCGGCACATCAAGCACCGGCGGATCACCGGGACGGTGTGGCTGACCGCCGACGTGCACTACACCTCGGCGCAGCACTACGACCCCTCGCGGGCGGCGTTCAAGGACTTCGCGCCGTTCTGGGAGTTCGTGTCCGGGCCGCTGGCCGCCGGCGGTTTCCCCGCGACGAAGCTCGACGCGACGTTCGGCCCCGAGCAGAAGTTCGTCAAGGCGCCGAGCCGCGCGAACACCTCGCCGGCCGAGACACCGCAGTACTTCGGCGAGGTCGACATCGACGGGGGCAGCGGGGACCTGACCGTCCGGCTGCGGCAGGAGGGCGGTGGCGTCCTGTTCACGAAGGTGCTGCGGCCGGGCCGGGTGGGGCAGTGATCCGGCCCGGCGATACAGTCCGGCGAAGGGCACGAAAAGGACAGATGGCCTCTTAACCCATCAGTCACACGACGTTCGTGATCACGCAACACCGCTCGCCCACAGTGGTCGCATGCGAACTGAACCGACCGATGTGACCCGCGCCAAGCACGGCCGCCCCGTTCATCACTGGCGGCGCGACGTGGTCGAGCTGGCCGCTCTCTTCACGGCCGTCGCGGTGGCGGACGCCGTGGCCAACATGATCGGGCACGGCCCCGACGGGCCTGCCCTGCTCGTGATCTCGGCCGTGGTGCTCCTCGCCACGACCGGGTTCCACCTCTGGTGGGCACGACGCCACAACCATGCCCCGCCGGCACCCGATATCGGCGCCCGGCCACCCGCCGAGGCGGAGCAGGCCGGGCCCGCCACCACCGCACGGAGCGGCCACCCGGCCACGCCCGGAGCGACGACGCTGTGGCGGATGCGTACGACCGTACGGGACGAGCCGGGCTCCCTGGCCGCGCTCTGCGGGGCGCTCGCCGAGCTGGGGGTGGACATCCTGAGCCTGCAGGCACATCCCCTGGCCGAGGGCACGGTCGACGAGTTCCTGCTGCGCGCCCCGGAAGCCCTGGCCGGCGCCGAGATCACCCGGTCGATCGCCCGCGCGGGCGGCGCGGGCACCTGGATCGAACGCGCCGACACCCACGACCTGGTGGACGCCCCCACCCGCATCCTGGGCCTTGCCACCCGCACCGCGCTCGACGCCGCCGAGCTGCCGCTCGCCCTGCGACAGCTCCTCGGCCGCTGCACCATCCGCTCGCTGCCCGCCGCCTCCCGAGCCGTGGGCCGCCAGGCCCCGACGCCGCCCGCGGCACCGGTGGACGGCGCGCTCGAAGGGACCGTGCTGCGCCTGAACGGCCCGGACGGCGAGGTGATCACCGTGGAGCGGCCCCATCTGCCGTTCACCCCCACGGAGTTCGCCCGCGCGCGTGCCCTGGTGGAACTGGACACACGGCTCGGTCCGCGGGTCCCGCGCAGCCAGGACGTGCTGACCCTGCCCGAGGGCAACTCCATCACCGTGCGCCGGGCCGACACGGCCGACATCCAGGCCGCCAAAGCCATGCACGACCGCTGCTCGCAACGCACCCTGAGCATGCGCTACCACGGCCCGGTGCGGGACGCCGACCGCTATCTGGGCCACCTGCTCAGCCCGCGGTTCGGCCGCACCCTCGCGGTGCAGACGGCCTCCGGCCGCATCGTCGGCGTCGGCCATCTGCTCTGGGACGGCGACGAGACCGAGATCGCGCTGCTCGTGGAGGACGAGTGGCAGCGGCGCGGCATCGGCGGTCAGCTGCTCGGCCGGCTCGTGGCGATGGCGGCCGAGGCGGGCTGCGAGAGCGTGTACGCGGTGACCCAGGCCTCCAACACGGGCATGGTCGCCGCGATGCGGGGTCTCGGCCTGCCGCTCGACTACCAGATCGAGGAGGGCACGCTGGTGATCACCGCCCGCCTCGACGCGCCGTCCGTCAGCGCGCGGCAGCCGCACGGCGAGGCTCGCCCGCACGAGGGGGCACGGTCGCACGACGGTCGCGTCGAGCGGCATCAGCGGGCGGAGCGCTGACCGGGCCGAGGGCCTGGTCCAGGTCGCGCCACAGGTCCTCGACGTCCTCCAGACCGCACGACATGCGCAGCAGGCGGTCGCTCACGCCGGACGAGTGCCGGTCCGCGGCGTCCACCACGCGGTGGCTGATGGACGCCGGGTGCTGGATGAGCGAGTCGACGCTGCCGAGGCTGACCGCCGGGGTGATCAGCCGGACCCCGGCGATCACCTCGTGCGGGTCGCCGCACACCTCGAAGGCGACCATGGCGCCGCCGAGCCGGGGGTAGTGGACGCGCGCCACACGCGGGTCCCCGGCGAGGCGCCGCGCCAGCTCCGCCGCGTTCGCCGACGCCGCCCGCACCCGGACCGGCAGCGTGGCGAGGCCGCGCAGCAGCAGGTACCCGGCGAGCGGATGCAGCACCCCTCCGGTGGCGAACCGCACCTGGCGCAGCCGGCGCGCGAACTCCTCGTCGCACGCGACGACTCCGGCGAGGACGTCACCGTGGCCGCCCAAGTACTTCGTGGCGCTGTGCAGCACCAGGCGGGCGCCGCTCTCCACGGGCCGCTGGAGGACGGGAGTGGCGAAGGTGTTGTCGGCGAGCAGCGGCACCTCGCCGCAGGAGTGGGCCACGGCGGCCAGGTCTAGTTCGGCGAGCGTCGGGTTGGCCGGTGACTCGACCATCACCAGACCGGTGTCGGGACGGACGGCGTCCGCGATGCCGGCCGGGTCCACCCACGTCACCTCGGTGCCGAGCAGCCCCGCAGTGAGCAGGTGGTCGCTGCAGCCGTACAGCGGCCGCACCGCCACGACGTGCCGCAGGCCGGCGGCGGCGCGCACCAGCAGGACCGCGGTGAGGGCGGCCATGCCGCTGGCGAACGCGACGGCGCTCTCGGTGCCTTCGAGGCGGGCCAGCGCGGTCTCGAAACGGGCGACCGTCGGATTGCCGAGCCGGGCGTAGACGGGCGGCCCGTCGTCGAGGACCCCCTCGGCGGCGAAGGCGTCGATGCGGGCGGCCTCGCCGCGGCTGTCGCGGGAGGGGTAGGTCGTGGAGAGGTCGATGGGCGGGGCGTGCAGGCCCAGTTCGGCCAGATCGTCCCGCCCGGCGTGCACGGCCTCGGTGGCCAGTGCACGCGGCGCCTCCCGCATGGCTTTCTCCGTGTTCGCTTCCATGCCCCACAGACTGAACAGGACCCGGGCCGACGGCGGCACATCCCGTGCTACGTTCGCCCGATGGCCGACTCTGTCGCACTGGACCCGGTGGACCTCCACATTCTGCGGCTGTTGCAGAACGACGCCCGGACCACCTACCGCGACCTCGCGGCGCAGGTCGGTGTGGCGCCGTCCACCTGCCTCGACCGGGTGGCGCGGCTGCGGCGCTCGGGGGTGATCCTCGGCCACCAGCTGCGCCTGGATCCGGCGAAACTCGGGCGCGGCCTCCAGGCCCTGCTCTCGGTGCAGGTGCGGCCGCACCGCCGCGACCTCGTGGTGCCCTTCGTGGAACGGATCCGGGCCCTGCCCGAGTCGTTGTCGCTGTTCCATCTCACGGGCCCGGAGGACTTCCTGGTGCATGTGGCGGTGGCCGGCCCGGCGGATCTCCAGCGGCTGGTGCTCGACGAGTTCACGGCGCGGCGCGAAGTGGCCCGCGTGGAGACGAGGTTGATCTTCCAGCAGTGGGAGTGCGGCCCCCTGCTGCCGGCCGAGGACGCCGGCGCCGGACCACGCGAGATTCCCGCCGAACCATGATGACGCGCACCGTCCCCTCGTACGAGGATGTCCGCATGTCAGTGACGAAGAACCCACATCCGAACGCCGGCCCCCTGCCCCGCGAGGTCGCCGACGCGTACGTCGACGAGCTCATCGCCCTCGACCCCATCACCGGCACCTACCTCGGCGTACGGGAGAGCGACAGCAGGCTCCCCGACACCTCGCCCGCCGGTCAGGAGGCGCTCGCCCGGCTGGCGCGGACGACCCTCGTCCGGCTGGACGAGGCGGAAACCCGGCCCGGGGCGGACCGGGAGATCGAGCGCCGCTGCGGCAGGCTGCTGCGCGAGCGGCTCACCGCGGAGCTGGCCGTGCACGACGCCGGGGAGGGCCTGCGCCGGGTCGGCAATCTCGACACGATGCCGCACCAGGTGCGGGAGATCTTCACCGTGACGCCCATGGAGACGCGGGAGGACTGGGCGGTCATCGCCGAGCGGCTGCGGGCCGTACCGACCGCGCTGGAGGGCTATCGCGCCTCGCTCGAACTCGGCCTGGACCGCAAGCTGTTCGGGGCGCCGCGCCCCACGGCCACGTTCATCGGGCAGCTCACCGAGTGGGCGGGCGGAGCGGGCAAGGGCGGCTGGTTCGAGGAGTTCGCCGCCGCGGGGCCGGACGCGCTGCGCTCCGAGCTGGACGACGCGGCGCGGGCCGCCACCGCCTCCGTGGTCTCGCTGCGGGACTGGATGCGGGACGTCTACGCGCCCACGATCGAGGGCTCCCCCGACACCGTGGGCCGCGAGCGCTACGCCCTGCTGTCCCGCTACTTCAACGGCACGGATCTGAATCTCGACGAGGCGTACGCGTACGGCTGGTCGGAGTTCCACCGGCTGCTCGGGGAGATGCGCGCCGAGGCGGAGAAGGTCCTGCCGGGGGCCGCCACGCCCTGGGTGGCGCTGGCGCACCTGGACGAGCACGGCACGCACATCGAGGGCGTCGAGGAGGTGCGGGTGTGGCTCCAGGAGCTGATGGACGAGGCGATCGAGGCGCTGGACGGCACGCACTTCGAACTCGCCGAGCGCGTCCGCACGGTGGAGTCCCACATCGCCCCGCCCGGCGGCGCGGCGGCCCCCTACTACACGGGCCCGTCCGAGGACTTCTCGCGCCCCGGCCGCACCTGGCTGCCGACCATGGGTGAGACCCGCTTCCCCGTCTACGACCTCGTCTCCACCTGGTACCACGAGGGCGTGCCGGGCCACCACCTCCAGATCGCCCAGTGGGCCCACGTGGCGCAGGACCTCTCCCGCTACCAGGCGACCGTCGGCCTCGTCAGCGCGAACGCGGAGGGCTGGGCGCTCTACGCCGAGCGGCTCATGGACGAGCTGGGCTTCCTCACCGACCCCGAGCGCAGGCTCGGTTATCTGGACGCCCAGATGATGCGCGCGCTGCGGGTCATCGTCGACATCGGCATGCACCTGGAGCTGGAGATCCCGGCGGACTCCCCCTTCCACCCGGGCGAGCGCTGGACACCGGACCTGGCCCAGGAGTTCTGCGACGCGCACTCCAGCCGCCCGGCGGAGTACGTGGCGAGCGAGCTGACGCGCTACCTCACGATCCCGGGCCAGGCCATCGGCTACAAGCTGGGCGAGCGGGCGTGGCTGCTCGGCCGCGAGAACGCGCGCCGGCGCCACGGCGACGCGTTCGACGCGAAGGCATGGCACATGGCGGCGCTCTCCCAGGGCTCGCTGGGTCTGGACGACCTGGTGGACGAGCTGTCCCGGCTGTGAGCAAGGGGGCGGTGGGCGGCCGTGGCTGCGGCCCGTCCACCGCCCCTCTGGGGTCAGCAGCCGCAGTCGGCGGCGTCGAGCGGCGCCGTGAGGCCGTCCGGGGCGCGTCGCTCCCGGCCCTCCCACGTCTCGTACGCGAAGCCTTCCCGCGCCCAGTACTCGAAGCCGCCGAGCATCTCCTTGACCGGGAAGCCGAGCCGGGCGAGGGCGAGGGCCGCCCGGGTGGCGCCGTTGCAGCCCGGGCCCCAGCAGTAGGTGATCACCGGCACCGACTTGTCGAGGAGCGCCTCGGCCTGCTCGGGGATGAGCGCGGTGGGCAGGTGGAGTGCGCCCGGGATGTGCCCCTGGTCCCACGACGCGGTGCTGCGGGTGTCGATCACGACGAAGCCGGGGTCGCCGCCGTCCGCGAGGGCGGCGGCCACGTCGGAGACATCGGCGTGGAAGGCGAGGCTCGCCCCGAAGTACGCGGCGGCCGCGGCCGGGGAGGCGGGCGGGATCCGCAGAACGGAATTCACGGCGGCGGGAAGTGCGGCGGCCGAGTCGGCGGAAGGGGAGCTGACCTGCACGTTCGTGGTGTCCATGGCAGAAATCTAGGTGCCGCAACCGGAAGTCTGAAGCGGCGATCCCCGGCACCCCCCTTGATCGGCCGGGGATTTCCCTGTTTCCTCTCGGGCATGACCGGTTATTCCACGGACGCCACCGACTGGCGCATCCTCGACGTCCTCCAGCGCGAGGGCCGCGCCAGCTACGCCGAGCTGGCGCGCGCCGTCTCGATGTCCGCGAGCGCCGTCACCGAGCGCGTGCGGCGCCTGGAGGAGGCGGGCGTCATCCAGGGCTACGCGGCCGTGGTCGACCCGGAGCGGCTGGGGCTGCCGATTCTCGCGTTCGTGCGGCTGCGCTACCCGACGGGGAATTACAAGCCTTTCCACGACCTGGTCGAGGCCACCCCGGAGATCCTCGAGGCGCATCACGTCACCGGCGACGACTGCTTCGTCATCAAGGTCGCCGCGCGGTCGATGAACCACCTCGAAGAGGTCTCGGGCCGGATCGGCGCCCTGGGTTCGGTGACGACGAGCGTCGTCTACTCCTCTCCCCTGCCGAGGCGCCCGCTGGGACGCTGACGGCGCCGTCACCTCGGGGCAGGCCGGGTGTGCGGCGACTGCGCCGGGTACGCCGGCTAGAACACCGACCAGCCCGTCACGGTGGTGAAGTGGTCGAGCGCCGCCACGCCCGCCACCGAGTTGCCGTACGAGTCCAGGCCCGGGCTCCAGACGCACAGGGTGCAGCGTCCGGGGATCACCGCGACGATGCCGCCGCCGACGCCGCTCTTGCCCGGCAGCCCGACGCGGTAGGCGAAACTGCCCGCCGCGTCGTAGGTGCCGCAGGTGAGCATGACCGCGTTGACCTGCTTCGCCTCGCGGGCGGGCAGCAGACGCGTGCCGTCGTTGCGCAGGCCGTGCCGGGCGAGGAAGGCCGCCGCGAGGGCGAGGTCGCGGCAGCTCATGCGGATCGCGCACTGCCGGAAGTAGTGGTCGAGCACCATGCCGACGGGATTGTCGAGGTTGCCGTAGCTCGCCATGAAGTGGGCCAGAGCCGCGTTGCGGTCGCCGTGCTCGGCCTCGGAGGCGGCCACCACCGGATCGAAGGCGACGTCCGGGTTGCCGCTCTCGGCGCGCAGGAACTCCAGCATCGTCGCGCCGGCGTCCCCGGTGAGGCTCTGCAGCCGGTCCGTGACGACCAGCGCGCCGGCGTTGATGAAGGGATTGCGCGGGATGCCGTTCTCGTACTCGAGCTGGACCAGCGAGTTGAAGGGGTTGCCGGACGGTTCCGTGCCGACCCGGTCCCAGATCCGCTCGCCGCCCTCCGCGAGGACGAGCGCGAGGCTGAAGGCCTTGGAGATGGACTGGACGGAGAACGGCTCCTGCCAGTCCCCCACCCCGTGCACCTCGCCGTCGACGTCGGCGACCGCGATGCCGAACCGCTCGGCATCCACGCCGGCGAGCGCCGGGATGTACCGGGCCACCTGACCGCGGCCCACCAGCGGCCGGGCGAAGGCGGCGACTTCCTCGAGAACGGCCTGGTAGTCCACAACCTGCGCTTTCTGCCTGTACGGAGGTGGCCGTTTCGACCCGAAAATCCGCTGCTTGCGGGGTATGTCGGCGACCGGGGTCAGGATAACGCCTGCCCGTACCGCGCCCTCGGCGGGGCCGCCCGCCCGCTCGCCTATCCCACCCCTCGCTGCCGCACCACCGACCCGCCCCGTCCCTTCACCACCTCCAGCTGCGCGTGCACCCGGCGGCGCAGGTCGGCGACGTGGCTGACGATGCCCACGCTGCGGTCCCGCTCGCGCAGTGAGTCCAGGACGTCCAGGACCTCGTCCAGGGTCTGGTCGTCCAGGCTGCCGAAGCCCTCGTCGATGAAGAGCGTGTCCAGGCGTACGCCGCCCGCCTCGTCGGTGACGACGTCCGCGAGGCCCAGCGCCAGCGCCAGCGAGGCGAAGAACGTCTCGCCGCCCGAGAGGGTCGCCGTGTCGCGCTCCCGGCCCGTCCACGCGTCGACCACGTGCAGGCCGAGGCCCGAACGGCCGCGCCCCGTACGGTCGTCGGAGTGCACCAGGGTGTAGCGCCCGGACGACATCCGGCGCAGCCGGACCGTCGCGGCGGCGGCCACCTGCTCCAGGCGGGCGGCCAGCACGTACGACTCCAGGCGCATCCGGCGTTCGTTGTCCGCCGAGGTGCCCGCGGCGAGGCCGGCCAGCCGGGCCACGCGGTCGTGGGCGGCGCGCAGGGGCGCCAGTGCGCGCGTCGCCGCGGCCGTGCGGGCGGAGAGCCGGTCCAGTTCGGCGCAGCGGCGTGCCGCGGCGTCGCGCGCGGAGGCCGCCGTCCGCAGCCGCCGCCCCGCGGCCTCGGCCTCGGCCCGCGCCGCCGGCAGATCGGCGGGCGGCTGCCGGTCGGCGGCGGCCGTGTCCGGTTCGGCGAGGACGGAGCGCACTGCGGCCTCTTCGTCGCGCCAGGCGTCGATGCGGTGTTGCAGCTCGCGGTGGCGGGCGTCGTCGAGGAGGGCCTCGGCCGCCGCCCGCGGGGTGTCGAACTTGGCACGGAAGGCGGCGTCGGCCAGGCGTGCGTCCGCCGCCTTGAGGCGCTCGGCGGTGTCGGCGGCGACGCGCGCGGCGTCGGCCGCCTCGGTGAGCAGCGCGGTCTGCCGTTCGAGCTGGGCGGCACGGTCGGCGACGCTGCCGGTGGCGCCGCGCACCCGGGTCAACTCGGCTGCCAGCACGTCCTGTTCGCGGTCGAGTGCTTCGCGCAGGGTGGCGCGGGACGCGGCGCGGCGGGCGGCCTCCTGCTGCTCGGCGGTCCTGCGGTCGTACTCGCGCTCGGCCCGCGCGAGCGCCTCCCGCGCGGCGTGCAGCCCTGAAGCGCGGTCGCGGGCCTCGGCGTGCGCCCGCCGCAACTCCCCCACGATCCCGTCGAGTTCCTCGACGGTCGGTTCCGCCTCCCCGGGTTCGCCGGTGGTCCGGCGTCCCACGCCACCGCGTGCCGCCTCCGTGGCCGCGGTCAGGGAGGCCTGGACGTCGCCGAGCGCGCGCTCTGCGGCCGTGCGGGCCTCCAGCGCGGCACGGTGGGCGGTGAGCGCCTCCTCCTCGGTGCGCCGGTCCACGTGTCCGGCGCTCTTGCCGGCCGGGGCGGGGTGCTCCGTGGCCCCGCACACGGCGCACGGCTCGCCGTCCGTCAGACGCGCGGCGAGCTCGGCGGCGATGCCCGTCAGGCGCTGTTCCTTGAGAGCGAGCCAGTGCTCATGGGTGGCCCCGGCGTGTTCGCGCGCGGTCAGGGCGCGCTCGTGGGCCGCCGCCGCTTCCCGGGCGAGGCGGTCGCGGCGGTGGGCGGCGTCCAGGCGGTCCTGGGCCGGTTCGAGGCGGCCCGCCAGCCGCTCGGCGTGCGTCGCGGCCTCCCGCGCGGATTCGACGCGTTCCTGGAGGGCGGCCCGGGCCCCCTCCCAGCCGTCGAGCCAGCCGGACGCGTCCCGCAGCAGGTCGTCGTCGGCGCGCTCCTGCCGCTCCAGCGCCGCGCGTTCGGCGGCGATGTCGGCGAGCCGCTGCTCCGCGCGCCGGGCGGCTCCGAGGCCCCCCAGCTCCTCGGCCGCCTTGCGCGCGGCGGCGGCCAGCCCCGACGCGCCGGAGTCCGCGAACGTCTCGGGGAGGCGGCCACGCGCGTGTGCCTCCTCTTGGGCGGCCCGGCGGTGTTCCGCCTCGGCGGCGTCGCGCAGGGCGAGCGCGGGGGCCACGGTCTCGGCCTTGCGCGCCCGCTCCAGGCGCCGCTCGTGCTCGCGCCGCTCCTCCTCGCGGGCCTGGAGCCGCGCCGCGCGCTCCCGTGCCTCGGCGAAGCGGTTCTGCAGCCGGTCGAGTTCGCGTACGTCACCGAGTCGGCGTTCGGCGGCGGCCTGCGCGGATTCGGCGGCGGTGAGGGCGCACCGCGCGATGGTGAGGCGTTCGCGGGCGCTCGCGCGGGCCACAGCGGCCCAGGAGAGGACCTCGGCGGCCAGGCCCGGGTCGCCGGGCGCGAGGCCGGGCAGGGGCAGCTCGGCTTCCCCGCCGTCGTCGGCGGCGGCCTGCTGCATGCGGTGCGCGTCGGCGAGGAGCGCCGCGTCGCCGTCCTTGACCTCGGTCTCCGTGGTGCGCCGCTGCTCGGCGAGCCGCTGCTCGACGGCGGCGAACCTGCGGGTGTCGAAGAGGCGGCCGAGCAGCTTGCCGCGCGCTTCCGCGTCCGCGCGCAGGAAGCGGGCGAAGTCGCCCTGGGGCAGCAGCACGACCTGGCAGAACTGCTCCTTGCTCATGCCGAGCAGCTGGGTGATCTCCTCGCCTATCTCCTGGTGGGAGCGGCTCAGGTCCTTCCAGCCGCCCTCGGGAGCGCGCTCGCGCAGCCAGCTCTGGGCTTTGTCGGTGGTGGTGCCGGTGCCGCGTTTCTTGGGCCGCGCCCAGGGCGGCATGCGGGTGATCTCCAGGCGGCGCCCGGCGACGCTGAGCTCCAGGCACACCTCGGTGCGGGTGTCCTGCCGGGCGTGGTCGCTGCGCAGTGTCATGCCCTGTCCGCCGCCCTGGCGGGGGCCCGGCACCGAGCCGTACAGGGCGTAGCACACGGCGTCCAGGACGGAGGTCTTGCCGGCGCCGGTCGGCCCGTGCAGCAGGAAGAGGCCGGCGGCGGAGAGCTTGTCGAAGTCGATGTCCTGGGCAGTGCCGAAGGGCCCGAACGCGGTGAGGCGCAGCCGGTGGAGTCTCATCGGGCGACCTCGTGCACGGTGTCGTCCGTGCGGACGTCGTCGAAGGCGGACCGCAGGACCGCCCGCTCGTGCGGGTCGGGCCCGGCGCCGCGCACATGGGCCACGAAGTCCTCGGCGATCTGCTGGTCGCTGCGGCCCTCGAGGCGCCGGGCGTAGGAGAGGTCCGGGTCGTCGGGGGCCCGGTCCGGGTCGAAGAGGAGGCTGAGGGTGTGCGGGAAGCGCGCGCAGAGCCGGGCCATGGGGTCGTCGGGGCGCACGGCGTCGGTGAGGGTGGCCTCGATCCACGCCTCCTCGTGCCGGGTGAGGGCGGGGTCGTCGAGCAGCTCGTCCAGGGTGCCCCGGATGCGGGCCAGTGCGCGCGGCACCGGGCAGTCGAGGCGCTCGGCCCCGATCTCCCCTCCGGGGCCGAGGTCGATCAGCCACATGCTCTTGCGGTGGTCCGCTTCGGAGAAGGAGTACGGCAGCGGCGAGCCGGAGTAGCGCACGCGCGGGCCGAGCGTCTGGCTGCCGTGCAGGTGACCGAGCGCGGCGTAGTCGACGCCGTCGAAGAGCGCGGCGGGCACCGACGCGACCCCGCCGACGGTGATGTCCCGCTCGCTGTCGCTGGCCTGGCCACCGCTGACGAAGGCGTGGGCGAGCACGACGGAGCGGGTGCCCGGCGCGCGGGTGGCGAGGTCGGCCCGTACGCGGTCCATGGCGGCCGCGACGACGGCCTCGTGGCCCGCCTTGTCCACCCCGAACTCGTCCTTGACCAGGGCGGGTTCGAGGTAGGGCAGGCCGTAGAACGCCACGTCCCCGTGGTCGTCGGCGAGGATGACGGGGTCCGCGCAGGCGGCGGGGGCGGTGCGCAGGTGGATGCCGGCGCGGTCGATGAGGCCCGCGCCGACGCCGAGGCGGCGCGCCGAGTCGTGGTTGCCGGAGATCATCACCGTGGGCACGCCGAGGTCCGCGAGCCGGTGCAGGGCGTCGTCGAAGAGTTCGACCGCGGCGAGCGGCGGCACCGCCCTGTCGTAGACGTCACCGGCCACCAGGACGGCGTCGACCTCGCGCTCGCGCACGGTCGCCACCAGGTGCGCGATGAACGCGGCCTGGGCGTCGAGCATGTTCACGCGGTGGAACGAGCGGCCCAGGTGCCAGTCGGACGTGTGCAGCAGCCTCATGATCCCCGAGACTAACGGGCGGGTCGGACATCACGGGCGGCCACCGCCGTATCCGTACGCCTCCTGCGCCCCGGCTCCCGGGGGCACCCGCGACGTCATGCGTCCCCGTACGCCTCTCCCCCGAGGTCGAACACGGCGGTGCCCGCGGTGGCGTCGGCCAGCCAGCCCCGGAAGGCGGCGACGTCGGCGTCGGGCAGAGCGATCTCGATGGTGACGGCCTCGCCGTAACGAACGTCACGCACCTCGCGGCCGGCCGAGCGCAGATCGTTCTGGACCTTGCCGGCGCGCTGGTGGTCGACGGTGACGGTGGCCAGGCGGAAGCGGCGGCGGGTGACGGTGCCAAGGGCGTCGAGCGCCTCGCCGACGGCTCCTCCGTAGGCGCGGATGAGACCGCCCGCGCCGAGCTTGACGCCGCCGTAGTAGCGGGTGACGACGGCGGCGACGTACCGCATGTCCCGGCGGGTGAGCATCTGGAGCATCGGGACACCCGCCGTGCCGCCGGGCTCGCCGTCGTCACTGGCCTTCTGGATCGCCGCGTCGGCCCCGATGACGTATGCGAAGCAGTTGTGCGTGGCCGTCGGGTGCTCCTTGCGGACGCGCGCGACGAAGTCCTGCGCCTCCCGCTCGGTGGCCGCGGGCGCCAGGGTGCACAGGAACCGCGAGCGGTTGATCTCGGTCTCGTGCACGCCCTCGCGGGCCACTGTGCGGTACTCGTCCTGCATCACGCCAGCGTAGGCGCTCGGCGGGCGCCGCCCGAGCCGGGAGCGGCGCCGGGTGGCGCACGTCACTGTCCCCGCGCGCGGGCGCCTCAGCCGGGTACGGTGATCTCTCGTGACGTCCCCCTCGATATCCGTGCGCCAAGTCCCGGAATCCCCCGGCCCCTTGGCATCCATGCTGGCCGCCGCGCCCGTCACCGTCGTGGAGACCCGTGACGACCCGGCCGACGCCGTGCTCTTCCCCGAGGAGGAGGCGGTGGTGGCGAACGCGGTGGCCAAGCGGCGCCATGAGTTCACCACCGTGCGGCACTGCGCCCGCGCCGCGCTGCGGCGCATCGGGGTGCCGCCCGCCCCCATCCTGCCGGGGCAGCGGGGAGCGCCCCGCTGGCCCTCCGGGGTCGTCGGGAGCATGACGCACTGCGCGGGGTACCGCGCGGCCGTCGTGGCCCGCGCCGGCGAGGTGATCTCGCTCGGGGTCGACGCGGAGCCGGGCGAGCCGCTGCGGGACCCGGACGTCCTGAAGCTGATCGCCGACGAGACGGAGCGTGCCGCGCTCGCCGCGCTGGGCACCCGGTATCCGGGCACGCCCTGGGACCGGCTGCTGTTCAGCGCCAAGGAGTCGGTCTACAAGACGTGGTTCCCCCTGACCGGGCGCTGGCTCGGTTTCGAGGACGCCCGGCTGGAGCTGGACCCGGCCGGTACGTTCACCGCGCGGCTGCTCGTGGCGGGGCCCGTGGTGGAGGGCGCCGAGCTGACGGTGTTCTCCGGCCGGTGGACGGTCCGCGACGGGATAGCCGCCACGGCGATCGTCCTGCCGGTCGGCGTACGCCAGGCGTCCGCCGCGCGATAGGCGGGCCGGCCCGCCAGGTGCCCGGCACGCGTGCCATGCCGCAGCTGTGCGGCGCGTCGAGGTAGGGGGCGAGCAGCGCGGCTGTCTCGCCCCCGATGACGTCGGCGCCGAAGTGAGGATCCGGCCGCCCCGGTCGCGGCGGAGGCTGAAAAAGATGGAGCGCGCCGGCACCGGTGAATGCGCCCCGGCGGCTCCCCTCCCGACCCGACTGTCGTCCCCGTGCGACCGGACCACCACAGGGGCTGCCCGATGCGCAGGTGGAAACGTTTTGTCTCCACTTGTTCGCACCGCGGTCGACACGTGGTCCGATCCTGACTCGACCGGCGAGTAAGGGCGCGAACACGGTTCCAGATATGCCTTTTTCGTATCGTCATACTTCCTTTCATGCTCTTGCAGCACCTTCCGGTCATGCACCTAGCTGGTTGCTGCGCCCACTTCCTCGCCCCGGCTCCCCGATGGGGTCAGGGCAGGCCGACGGAGCCCCAGCGCACCGCCGCCGAGGGAAGGGGTGTCGATCCGCAACCTGAGGAGGGGTCATGAAGAAGGCCTACGAAGCACCGGCACTCGTCCGGCTCGGAACGTTCCGGAAGAAGACCGGGCTCCTGGCGCGCTCCGGCAACGACCGGCTCATCCTGAGCAAGAACTGACGGAGCGACGGTTCTGACACGACGTCATGACTGAACTGCACGAGAGTGCGGGGACGGGCCCCGGCGACGCGCACTTCACGGTCTTCCACGACCGTGCGGAGGCGGCCGCCGTGGCCCGCACCTTCGCCCGCCCCGGAGCACGGACCCTCCACCATCCTTCGGGCCGGCCGTGGCTGGTGGGCCAGTGGGACGACCAGGAGATCGTCACGGCCCGCGCCGACCACGCATCCCTGGCCGTCATCGGCTGCTGTCCCGTCGAGGCGGCCGAACTGGAGGCCCGGGCCCGGCGGCTGCGCGATCTGGCCGAACTGGACGCGTTGGCCCGCTCACTGCCCGGCAGCTTCCACCTCGTCGCCGCCCTGGACCGGCAATTGAGGGTGCAGGGCACCGCGTCCGGGCTCCGGCTGGTGTTCCACGCGGACGTGGACGGCGTGCCGGTGGCCGCCACCCGCGCCGACGTCCTCGCCGCCGCGCTGGGCAGCGGACCCGACGTGGAACGGCTCGCCGTCCGGCTGCTGTGGCCGGTCCCCTACCCGCTCTTCGAGACCTCCCTCTGGCGCGAGGTCACCGCTGTCCCGCCGGACAGCGCGTTGATCGTCGCCGCCGACGGACGGACCGTACGCCACTCGCGGTGGTGGCATCCGCCGCGTCCGGTCCGCACGCTCGCCGACGGCGCTCCGCTGGTGCGCGAGGCCCTCGGCGCCGCGGTGAACGCCCGTACCCACCAAGGAGGCGTGGTCAGCTGCGACCTGTCCGGCGGCCTGGACTCCACCTCCGTCTGCTTCCTGGCCGACCGGTCCCCGGCCAAGGTCGTGGCCAGCACCTGGCCGGGGCGCGATCCCGCCGACACCGACCTGTACTGGGCCGAGCAGGCGACGCGACATCTGCCCGACGTCGAGCACGTGGTGTGGGACGCGGACGCCTCACCGCTGGTCTACGACGACCTCCTGGGCATCGACGACCTGCTGGACGAACCGACCATCGGCGTCATGGACCGCTCGCGGGTGCTGCGCCATCTGCCCGCGATGGCGGCGCGCGGCAGCCGGGTGCACCTGACGGGCATCGGCGGTGACCACGTGGCCTGGTGCTCCGAGGCGTACTACCACCGGCTGGCGCGCACCCGTCCGCTTCTCGCGCTGCGGCAGCTCCGCGGCTTCCGGGCCCTGTGGCAGTGGCCGCTCGGCGGGACGGTCCGCGCCCTCGCCGACTCCCGTCCGTACGGGCGATGCCTCGCCGACGCCGCCGGTCACCTGCGCGACCCGCTCCCCGCGTCGGTCGCCACCGGCCTCGGCTGGGGCATGCCGCCGCGCCTCTTCGACTGGGTGACACCCGACGCCGGACGCATGGCCGAACGGGCGCTGCGCGAGGCCGCCTCGACGGTCGCCCCGCTGCACCCGGACCGGGGCATGCACGCCGATCTGGAGCAGATCCGCTCCTGCACCCGCATCATCCGCCAGTGGGACCGCATGGCGGCCCGCGCCGGGGTGCCGATGGCCTCGCCGTTCCTGGACGACCGCGTCATCGAGGCGTGCCTGGCGATCCAGCCGCAGGAGCGTGTCACGCCCTGGGCCTACAAGCCCGTGCTCACCGCCGCGATGCGCGGCATCGTGCCCGAGGCGTGCCTGCGCCGCACCACCAAGGCCGCCGCCGCGATGGACGCCGCCGACGGTCTGCGCCGGCACCGCGCCGACCTGGCGACCCTGTGGGAGAACTCCCGGCTGGAGGAGCTCGGCCTGGTCGACGGCGACGCGCTGCGCCGGCTCGCGCAGCGGCCCTCCGCTCCCGGGCTGCGCGACGCCATCCTGTACTCCACCATCGCCGCCGAAGTATGGCTGCGCGGCCTGTCCCCCGCCCGTACCCGTTAGGCACGCCCCCGGAGAAAGGCAGACACCCACCATGGCACTGCGGTTCGGCCCCGACGTCTGCACCACGGAGACCGATTACGGCACGGTCCTGCTGGATCAGCGCAGCGGCGACTACTGGGAACTCAACCCCACCGGCACCCTGGTCGTGCGGACCCTCCTGGACGGTGGCGGGGAAGCGGCGGCCGTCGACGCGCTCGTCGCGGAGTTCGACATCAGCCGGCCCCGCGCGGAGCAGGACGTCGCGGATCTCGTGCGGGAGCTGCGGGAGTCGGGGTTGGCCTCATGACGACGCCGAGCGCCCTGGTGCGGCCCACCGGCGTGCCCTTCACCCGGCGCCTGGGGGCCCGCCTCGTCCTGCTGCCGGCCGTCGTGCTGTCGCTGCTGCCCCCGCGCCGGATCCGCGCCGTCCTGGCTGTCGTACGGCGGGGAGCGGCGCCGGCCACGGCCGCGCAGGCCCAGAACGCCCGGGACGCGATGTGCGCGGTCAGCCTGCTGTGCGCCGGGCCCAAGGGGTGCCTGCCCCGCTCGCTGGGCGCGGTCCTGCTGTGCCGGCTGACGGGCGGCTGGGCCACGTGGTGCACGGGGGCGAGCGTGGTGCCGCCGTTCAACGCGCACGCGTGGATCGAGGCGGAGGGGCGGCCCGTGGGCGAGGACATGCCGGACGACTACTTCGCGCGGCTGCTGGCGGTGGGCCCGCTGGTCACGAGCCGGTCGCGCCGCCCATGACAGCGGCCGCGAAGGCGCCCGACCGCTCGACTCGGGCCGCGGTGGCCACCATGTACGGACTCACCAGCGGGCACCGGGCCTCCGTCACCGTGGCGAGCGCGCTCACCCTCGTGGGGTCCGCGCTCGGGCTCGCCCAGCCCCTCGTCGCCAAGCACATCGTGGACGCGGGCGACGGCGGACGGGCGTACTGGCCCCTTCTGCTGCTTCTGGCCGCGCTGTTCGTCGGCGAGGCGGCCACGGGCGCCGTCGGCCGCTTCGTCCTGGAGCGCATGGGCGAAAGAGTCGTACGCCAGCTCCGCCACGGCCTGGTCGCGCGGCTGCTGCGGCTGGAGATGCGGGAGTACGACCGGCATCGCACCGGTGACCTGATCTCCCGCGTGACCGCCGACACCACCCTGCTCAGGGAGGTCGTCTCGCAGGCCCTCGTCGACCTCGTCACGGGCGCTCTCGTGGCCGCCGGCGCGATCGCCCTGATGATGTGGCTCGATCCGCTGCTGCTCGTCCTGGTCGCCCTGACCGTGGCCGTCGCGGCCGGCGTCGTCGCCTCGCTCCTGAAGGGCATCCGCGCCGCCTCCGAGCACATGCAGGGTTCGGTCGGCGCGATCGCCTCCGACCTCGAACGCGCCCTCGGGGCCCTGCCGATGGTCCGCGTCCACGGGGCCGAGGAGCGCGAGGCGCGGCGCGTCGGCGAGCGCGTCGACTCCGCGTACGAGGCGGGCGTACGGACAGCGAGGCTCGCGTCCTTGATGAGTCCGGCCGTCGAACTGGCGGTCCAGGGTTCCTTCCTGCTCGTCCTGGTGATCGGCGGCCTGCGCGTCACGGGCAGCGCGAACTCCCTCGGCGACCTCGTCGCCTTCTTGCTGTACGCCTCCTACCTCGTCCTGCCCCTGTCCTCGGTGTTCCGCGCGGCCGGTCTGATCCAGCGGGGCATGGGCGCCTACCAGCGCATCGAACAGGCCTTGAACCTGCCCGCGGAGCCCTCCCCTGCCGGGCGGCGGACTGATCCGGAGCGCGGAGAGGGGCCCAGAGGCCAGGTCGACCCCGGACACCGGACCGTACGCGCGCGCACTCGGGAGGCGACGCGGCGCATCGGCTCCGACGGCGTACCCGCCCTCGCGCTGCGCGACCTCACCTTCGGCTACGACCCCGGCCGGCCCGTCCTGCGCGGCGTCAGCTTCTGCGTCCCCCACCGACGTCACACGGCGCTGGTCGGCCGGTCGGGCGCCGGCAAGAGCACGATCTTCGCCCTGGTGGCGAGGTTCTACGAACCCGATTCCGGGGCCCTCCTCTTCGACGGGCGGCCCTCCACCGACCTGACCCGCGCCGAATGCCGCGAGCGGATCGCCGTCGTCGACCAGAGCACCCACGTCGTGCACGGCACCCTGCGCGACAACATCACCTACGCCGTGCCCGACGCCCCCGAGTCCGAGGTGCGGCGCGTCGTCGAACTCGCCCAGCTCGACGATGTCGTACGGCGGCTCAAGGGTGGCCTGTCCGGCATGCTGGGCGAGCGCGGCAACACGCTCTCGGGCGGCGAACGCCAGCGCGTCGCCCTGGCCCGCGCCCTGCTCGCCCGCCCGGAACTCCTCCTGCTCGACGAGCCCACCTCCCACCTCGACGCCATCAACGAGGCCGCGCTCACCGCGGTGATGAGGGACGCGGCGCGGGAATGCGCCCTGCTGGTGATCGCCCACCGGCTCTCCACCGTCCAGCACGCGGACCAGATCGTCGTCCTGGAGGACGGCCGCGCCACCGCGTGCGCGGCCCACGAGGAGCTGCTCGCCGTCAGCCCCCTGTACCGCGAACTGGCGGCCGGTCAGATGCTGCACCCGGCCACCGCGCCCAAGGACGAGTGGGCCCCGGCCCCCAGGCCGTCGGCCGGGTCGGGAACTTCTCGGCCCGACTGCTAGTTTCTACAGTGTTGTAGAAACACCGATATGTTTGGGGAGTTCCTCATGGCCCTGTGGGACCGGTTCAAGGAGTCCGCGTCGACGATGCAGACCCAGCTGACGGCGAAGAAGAACGACCTGAAGAGCGGCGCCTTCCGCGACGCGAGCATGGCGATGTGCGCCCTGGTGGCGGCCGCCGACGGCACCGTGGACGCCGCCGAACGCCTGCGCGTGGCGCAGCTCATCGGCACGAACGAGGTGCTGCAGAACTTCCCGGCGGACGACCTGCGCCGCCGCTTCGACGCCTGTGTCGACAAGTTGACCGCCGACTTCGCGTTCGGCAAGGTCAGCCTCCTCCAGGAAGTCGCCAAGGCGAGGAAGAAGCCCGCGGAGGCCCGTGCCGTCATTCAGATCGGCATAGTCATCGGCGGCGCCGACGGCGACTTCGACAAGGACGAGCAGGCCGTGGTGCGCGAGGCGTGCTTCGCGCTCGACCTGCCGCCGCACGAGTTCGACCTGTAGGCGTCTGTCGCGAGTCGCGTCGTCGGCCCGGCGGCGGGCCTCCTCACAGCGGCGTGGCCGCGCGCAGGATGAGCACCATCGTGACCGCCGAGTTCGCCGAGGACATGGCGGACACGGCGGTGCCGAACGCCGCGCCCCACAGGGCGAGTCCCACCGCGGTGAACAGGGAGGGGCGCGTGCGCGCGGCGGGCGCCGGGGCGAGCAGCGCGGCGACGCGGCGCGGCACGGGCCCCGGCGCGGCGAATCCCGCGAGGGCCGGCGCGGGGGCGCCCCGCGAGACCAGGGCCGCCTTGCCGATCGCGCGGGCGACGACCCGCCGGTCCCGCACGGCGAGCGCCGCCGTCTCGTCGGCCCATCGCTCGGCCGTGAAGGCGACGGAGGTGCGCAGCGGCCGCAGGAACGGATTGGCGCGGGCCGCCAGTTGGGAGATCAGCAGATGCCGGTGGTGCCGGGCCGCCAAGTGGGCCCGTTCGTGCGCGAACAGGGCACGCCGCTCGGGTGCCGCGAGCCGGGTCAGCATGCCGGTGGTGACGACGACGCGGCCACCGCGCCGCGAGGGGAGGGCGTAAGCGTAGGGGACCTCGTCGGGGAGCACGGCGACGGACGTACCGGGGAGCGCGCCGAGCGCGCGGTGACCCCGGCGCCGGACGCGCGCGTGCCGCAGCAGGGTGCGCGCGCACGCGGCGCACACGGCGAGCAGTGCGGGGATCGCGACCTTTCCCGCGACCTCGTCGTAGGGCACGGCGGCGCGCACCTCGGGGTCCGACCAGCCGTCCGGCAGGGGGTTGCCCGGCAGTTGGGCCGTGCCGACGACCATGAGGAGGGCCAGACACAGCGTGCTGCACAGGGCCATCACCCCGGCGACGGCGGTGAGCACGCGCGTGGCGGTGCGCGGGTGCAGATGCTGCTCGGCGAGGCGGGCGACGGGCCAGGCGGTCAACGGCAGCACGAGGGGCAGGAAGACGAAGACGCCCATCAGGCAGAGGCTCCCATCGGCCGTCAGTCGTCGGTTCCGGCGCCCGCCCGCCCGAGCAGCTCGCGCAGGAGCTGCTCGTCGTCGGGCGTCAGCGTCGTGACGAAGCTGGCGAGGACCGCCTCGCGGTCGCTCTCGGCGTCGAGCACCTTGCGCATCCGGAAGGCGGCGAGACCCGCCTCGTCCGAGGAGGAGGTCCACGCGAAGGACCGGCCCGCGCGCTCCCGGGTCACCACGTCCTTGGCGAGCAGGCGGGTGAGGATCGTCATCACGGTCGTGTACGCGAGGTCGCCGCCGATCCGCTCCTGCACCCAGGCGGCGCTGACGGGGCCGCGGGCGGCGTGCAGCGCGGCGAGCACCTGCTGCTCCAGCTCGCCCTGGGCGCGGCGGCGCAGCCGTGGCCGGCGCTCCTCGCGCTCGTGGTCGTCACCCTCCATGCCCGGTTCTCCCTCCAGCCTCATGGTGCTCCGCGGCCGGGAACGCCACATCGTAACGGGCCATGAGCACCCCACCCGCTTCTACATTCCTGTAGATTCCGTGGACGGATTCTACGAAAGCAAGCACCCGGAACTCGGACCTCAGGAGGACATCGTGGGAGTTTCCCTGGCCAAGGGCGGCAACGTCTCGCTCAGCAAGGAGGCCCCGGGCCTGACCGCCGTCCTGGTCGGCCTGGGCTGGGACGTGCGCACCACGACCGGCACGGACTACGACCTGGACGCCAGCGCGCTGCTCTGCGACGACTCCGGCAAGGTCGTCTCCGACCAGCACTTCGTCTTCTACAACAACTTGACGAGCCCGGACGGTTCGGTCGAGCACACGGGCGACAACCTCACCGGTGAGGGCGAGGGCGACGACGAGGCGGTCAAGGTGAACCTCGCCCAGGTGCCCGCCCAGATCTCGAAGATCGTCTTCCCCGTGTCGATCCACGACGCCGAGAACCGCGGGCAGAGCTTCGGGCAGGTCCGCAACGCCTTCATCCGCGTGGTGAACCAGGCGGACGGCGTCGAGATCGCGCGCTACGACCTCTCGGAGGACGCCTCGACGGAGACCGCCATGGTCTTCGGCGAGCTGTACCGCCATGGCACGGAGTGGAAATTCCGTGCGGTCGGCCAGGGTTATGCCAGTGGGCTGAGGGGCATCGCGTCGGACTTCGGCGTGAACGTCTGACCGAGGTCCCGGGCGGCATCCGGCCGCGGGTGTTCGATTGTCGAGGAGGCAGGTCATGTACGGCGACCAGGAGACGGTGCGCGAGATCCTGACGGGGCTGGGCGACACCTGGGCCCTGGTGGGCCTGTCCGACAACCGCGACCGGGCGGCGTACGGCGTCGCGGCCGTCCTGCAGCGCTTCGGCAAGCGCGTCGTCCCGATCCACCCGAAGGCTGCGGCGGTCCACGGCGAACAGGGCTATCCGTCCCTGTCCGCCGTGCCGTTCCAGGTGGACGTGGTCGACGTGTTCGTCAACAGCTCCCTGGCGGGCCAGGTGGCCGACGAGGCGGTGGCGGCCGGCGCCAAGGCGGTGTGGTTCCAACTCGGCGTGATCGACGAGGCGGCGTACGCGCGGACGCGCGCGGCGGGCCTGGCCATGGTCATGGACCGCTGCCCCGCCATCGAGATCCCACGCCTGGGCTGAGGCCGACGGCGTTCCGCCCGCTCTTGCCGCCACTCTGGCCGATGCCTTTCTCCCCGCCGGGAATACGGAACGTCCGCCGTTCCGTTGAGCAGGGCATGCCTTTGACTGGAGAGTACGAGCCGGGTACGTGGGACTGGGCCAGCAAGCAGGCCGAGCTCTACGAGAGTTCCGGCGGCACCGAGGGCACGACGATGCGGGGCACGCCCGTGATCGTGCTGACATCGGTCGGCGCCAAGAGCGGGAAGCTGCGCAAGAACCCCTTGATGCGCGTCGAACACGACGGGGAGTACGCGGTGGTGGCCTCCAAGGGAGGCGACCCCGCGCACCCGGCCTGGTACCACAACCTCGTCGCCCACCCGCTCGTGGAACTGCAGGACGGCCCGGTGAAGAAGGACTACCACGCGCGCGTCGTCACCGGCGAGGAGCGGAAGGTGTGGTGGGAGCGGGCGGTCTCGGTGTGGCCGGACTACAGCGACTACCAGACGAAGACGACCCGCGAGATCCCGGTCTTCGTCCTGACCCCCGTCGAGTCCTGAGCACCCGTCTCTACCCGGAGAGCGGCCCTCACGTCCTGAGCGCCTGTCAGTCTGAGCTCCCCCAGGTCGCCGTGAGGTCGCCACAGCGCACGGTGATCGTCGCGTCGTCAGCCTCCGTCGAGTTCCGGTGCCGGGTCATGCCGCCGGCCGTGATGTGTGCCGCACATCGCGGCCGCGTGTTGTGGGGTGGCGTTCCGAGCTGATCAGGTACCAGTGGCGGGTCGAGGGTGAGCCGTACGAGGTCAGCGGGGCGCGGGCCGGATGGACGAATCGGGAGAACTGAGCATGACGACCGGGTATTTCACATCCGTCGACGACGTCGCGGCCCGCCTTGCCGAGAGTGGCTATCTGGCCTCGCCCGCGGTCGCCACGACCGTCTTCCTGGCCGACCGGCTCGGCAAGCCGCTCCTGGTGGAGGGCCCGGCCGGCGTCGGCAAGACGGAGCTCGCGAAGGCCGTCGCCCAGGTCGCGGGCGCCCGGCTGGTCCGGCTCCAGTGCTATGAGGGCGTCGACGAGTCCCGCGCGCTGTACGAGTGGAACCACGCCAAGCAGCTGCTCCGCATCACGGCCGGCCGCGACGAGTCGTGGGACGAGACGCGCACGGACATCTTCAGCGAGGAGTTCCTGCTCCCGCGCCCGCTGCTGACGGCGATCCGCGGCGCCGAGCCGAAGGTCCTGCTGATCGACGAGACCGACAAGGCCGACGTCGAGGTGGAGGGCCTGCTCCTGGAAGTCCTGAGCGACTTCCAGGTCACGGTGCCGGAGCTGGGCACGATCAGCGCGGAGCGCCGCCCGTTCGTGGTGCTCACCTCCAACGCCAGTCGGGAACTGTCGGAGGCGCTGCGCAGGCGCTGCCTGTTCCTGCACATCGGGTTTCCCGAGGAGGAGTTGGAGCGCCGCATCGTCTCCCTGAAGGTGCCGGGCCTGGACGAGGCGCTCGCCGAGTCGGTGGTGCGGGTGGTGGGCGCGCTGCGCGCCATGGACCTGCGCAAGGTGCCCTCGGTCGCCGAGACCATCGACTGGGCGCGCACCCTGCTCGCGCTCGGCGCCGCCACCCTGGACGAGAGCGTCGTACGCGACAGTCTCGGCGTCCTGCTCAAGCACCAGGACGACGTGCTGAAGGCGACGGCCAAGCTCGACCTGGACGCGCTGTGACAGCGCTCCCCGACGGGCCGCCGGCGACGGCCGCTCCCGAGGGGATGGCCGGTCGGCTCACCGGTCTCGTCGCGACCCTGCGCTCCCACGGCCTGCGCATCGGCACGGGTGAGACCGTCGACGCGGCGGCCGCTCTGGAAGTGCTCGGTCTCGCCGACCGCGAACGCGTCCGGGAGGGTCTGGCCGCCGCGCTGCTCCACCAGGAGGGCCAGCGGGCCGTCTTCGATCCCGTCTTCGACCTCTACTTCCCGCTGGGTGTGGGCGCCCCCGACGGCACGAACGGTCAAGGCGGGGGCGGCGAGCCCGACCGGGAGGCGCTGCGCGAACGGCTGGTCGCCGCCCTCGCCGCGAACGACCAGGCCCTGCTCGGCCGGTTGGCGGCGGAGGCGGTGGACGGCTTCGGCGGCTACGGCTCGGGCGGCGCGGGGCAGGGCTCGGACGGCTGGTCCGCCCACCAGACGCTCGGCCGGCTGCGGCCGGAAACGCTCCTCGCCCGCGTTCTGGCCGCCCTGCGGGCGCGCCCCGACGGCTGGCCCGGCGACGAGACCTCCGGGGAGGCCGCGTTCACGGACCGTTTGGAGGCCGACGAGATCCGGCGCCGCATCGAAGGGTTCCGCGAGCGCGTGCGGACCGAGGCCCGTCGGCGGGTCGCCGAGCGGCGCGGCACGCGGGAGATCGCGCTCCGTGCCGTGGCGACCACCGCCGACCGGGTCGACTTCCTGCTCGCGGGCCGCGCCCAGCTGGACGAGCTGCGCCGGACCGTGCATCCGCTGGCCCGCAGGCTCGCGACCCGCCTGGCCGCCCGCCGCCGGCGCGCCGCGCACGGCACCATCGACCTGCGGCGCACGCTGCGCGGCTCCCTGTCGACCGGCGGGGTGCCGATGCGGCCGGTGCTGCGCCGGCGCCGTCCCGCCCGCCCCGAGCTGGTGCTGCTGTGCGATGTGTCCGGTTCGGTGGCGGGGTTCGCGAACTTCACGATGCTGCTGGTACAGGCGCTGCACGACCAGTTCAGCAAGGTGCGCGTGTTCGCCTTCGTCAACCGCGTCGACGAGGTGACGGGACTGCTCACGCACGGCTCGGCCGATCCGGCGGGGCTCGGCGCCCGCATCCTCGGCGAGGCGACGGTGACGGGGTGGCACGGCAGCAGCGACTACGGCACGTCCCTGGGCGAGTTCGCGGAGCGCCACCTCGACGCGGTCGGCCCGCGCTCCACCGTCTTCGTCCTCGGGGACGCCCGGACGAACATGAGCGACCCGAATCTTCCGGCGCTGCGGCGCATCGCCGAGCGGGCCCGCCAGGTGTACTGGCTCAACCCCGAGCAGCGCTCCCAGTGGTCGACGGGCGACTCGGCGGCGTACGCGTACGCCCAGCTGGTCGAGATGCACGAGTGCCGCAACGCCCGGCAGCTCGGCGCGCTCATCGCGCGCCTGCTGCCGGTGTGACGCGCGGCCGGACCGTCGCCCAAGCACACCCTGCTGGCCCCGGAGCCCGACGCTGCTGAACCTCCGCTCAGCGGGCGGCCCGGCCCCCGCTCAGGAGCCGTCCGGCTCGGCGGTCAGTTCTTCGGTGATCGTCTTGTCCAAGGCGGCCCGGACGAGTGCCGCCGCCAGCGCCGCCGGGTCCGCGTCGCCCGCGAGGCGCACGAGTTCCTTCGGGTCGTCGGGCAGGCCGAGGCGCCGCGCCCCCTGCAAGGCCTTCTCCCCCAGGCGGGGCGCCACATCCGGCCACACGCGCTGCACCTCCCGCAGGAAGATGTCCGAACCCGTGGGGCCGAGGCCGGGCACCTCCTGGAGCAGCCCGCGCAGCGCCCTGGCGTCGTCGCCCGCCGCCTCCCGCAGCCGGCGCAGGTCACCCCCGTACTCCCGTTCGACCAGCTCGGCGCCGTCCCCGAGCTGGGTGGAGGTGCGCTCGTCGTAGCGGCGGTAGCCCCCGCGGCCCAGCGCGTCGACCCGCTGCTGCCAGGACGCCCCGGCCATGCGCCGCGGATCGCGCAGTCCGGCGGCGAAGAGCTCCCTGGCGGCGCCGACGGCGGCGGCGCTGCGGATGCGGGCGCTGAGCAGCACGGACAGGACGAGCAGCTGGTACAGCGGTTGCGGGGTGTCCCGCAGCCGGATGCCGGCGTCCTCGGCGTAGGTGCGGCCGTGGGCGTCGAGCAGGGCGCGGACGACGGCCTGGTCCCGCCTGCGTCGGTCGGCCATGGTTCTCCTCCCGGTCGGTTCCTCCCTGCTCATCATGGCCGGTTTTCCGCTTTTCATGGCCGACGTGTGCGGGTCGGCACCTCGGGTACACACCCCCTTCGACCCCAAGAAAGGATCTTTTCGTGGCTGTGAGCCGTAAGAACGTGTTCGTGATCGGTCTGGACGAAGCGAATGTGCCCACGCTGAACGCCATCCCGCACGCGGGTGACTGCACGTTCCATCCGCTGCTGACGATCGAGGAGCTGCAGGGCGGTGAGGTGTCCGTCCCCGACCTCCTGGAGAAGGCGCAGAAGGTGCTGGACGCCTTCGACGGCAGCATCGACGCGATCGTCGGTTACTGGGACTTCCCGGTGAGCACGCTCGTGGCGATGCTCGGCGACCGCTACGGCACCCGCAGCACCAGCCTGGAGTCGGTCGTCAAGTGCGAGCACAAGTACTGGAGCCGCCTGGAGCAGCAGAAGGTGATCGACGAGCATCCGCGCTTCGGGCGGGTCGACCTGACGGCGAAGACGCCGCAGCCGCCCGAGGGCGTGCGCTTCCCGATGTGGCTCAAGCCGGCGCTGTCGTACTCCTCGAAGCTGGCCTACGGCGTGAAGGACGAGGAGGAGTTCGACGCGGCCGTGGCGAGGATCAAGGAGGGCATCGGCACGGTCGGCCGCCCCTTCGAGTACATCCTCGACCAGATCGAGCTGCCCGAGGAGATGGCGGGGATCGGCGCCCAGGTCTGTCTCGCCGAGGAGGCGCTGTCGGGGATCCAGGTCGCGGTGGAGGGGTACGTCCGCCACGGCGAGGTCACCGTCTACGGCGTGCTCGACTCCATCAACTACCCCGACTCCTCGTGCTTCCTGCGCCATCAGTACCCCTCCACCCTGCCGGAGCCCGTGGTGCGGCGCCTGCACGACGTGTCCGAGCGGGTGATGCGCCAGATAGGCATGGACGACGCGACCTTCAGCATCGAGTACTTCTACGACCCGTCGAACGACGAGCTGAACCTGCTGGAGATCAACCCCCGGCACTCGCAGGCGCACGCGGAGCTGTTCGAGTACGTCGACGGCGTCGCCAACCACCACAGCATGGTCAGCCTCGCCTTCGACGAGGACCCGGCACTGCCCCACCGCGAGGGCCCCTGCGCGACCTCCGCCAAGTGGTACTACCGGTGGTTCGCCGACGGTGTGGTGCACGACGTGCCGACGCGCGAGGAGATCGACCGCATCGAGCGGGAGATCGGGAACGTGCGGATCGAGGTGCTGGTCGAGGAGGGGCAGCGGCTCTCCGACGCCGGTCACCAGGACAGCTACAGCTACGAGCTGGCGCACTTCTCCATCGGCGGTGACGACGAAGAGGACCTGCGGCGCAAGTACGACCGGTGCGTCGCCGCGCTCGGGCTCACCTTCGACGGCACCGAGCCCGGCGGCCGCGACGTGACCAACGACTGAAGCACGCGAGCGGGCACCCCGCCCCTGGACCCCGATTCCGCCTGCCCGGCGGAGGAACCGACCGAGAGGATGGCACGGCCCCATGCGTCACGTGGGCAATCTCCCGTACGCGACCAAAGAGGAAGAGCATGTCGTCGTCCCGATGTCCGACGGCACCCGGCTGTCGGCGCGGATCTGGCGCCCGACCTGCTCGGACGAGACTCCGGTACCCGCCGTCCTGGAGTACATCCCGTACCGCAAGCGCGATCTGAGCTCCGTGCGCGACTCGATCCACCACCCCTACATCGCGGGGCACGGCTACGCGTGCGTGCGCGTCGACGTGCGCGGCACGGGTGACTCCGAGGGCGTGCTGCGCGACGAGTACCTGGAGCTGGAGCAGGCCGACGCCGAGGAGGTGCTCGCCTGGCTGGCCGAGCAGCCCTGGTGCGACGGGACGACCGGCATGATGGGCATCTCCTGGGGGGCGTTCGCCGCGCTCCAGGTCGCCGCCCGCCGGCCGCCGAGCCTGAAGGCCATCGTCATCTCGTCGTTCACGGACGACCGGTACGCCGACGACATGCACTACATGGGCGGCGCGATGCTGTCGGACAACCTCGCCGAGGCGGGCACGATGTTCGCCTACGGCACCTGTCCGCCGGACCCGGCCGTGGTCGGCGACCGCTGGCGCGAGATGTGGCACGAGCGCATGGAGGGCACCCGGCCCTGGGTCCTGGAGTGGCTGCGCCACCAGCGCCGCGACGCGTACTGGAAGCACGCCTCGGTCTGCGAGGACTACCAGAACGTACGCTGTCCCGTCCTCGCCTCCAGCGGCTGGGCGGACGGCTACTCCAACGCCGTGACGCGGCTGCTCGGCAACCTGGACGTGCCGCGCAAGGGCCTCATCGGCCCCTGGTCGCACAAGTATCCGCACCTGGGTGAGCCCGGCCCCGCCATCGGCTACCTCCAGGAGGTGGTGCGCTGGTGGGACCACTGGCTCAAGGGCGAGGACAACGGCGTCATGGACGGCCCGATGCTGCGGGCCTGGATGCAGGACAGTGTGCCGCCCTCCACCTCCTACGAGGAGCGGCCCGGCCGCTGGGTCGGCGAGCCCCGCTGGCCCTCGCCGCACATCGAGGAAGTCGCCCGCCCCCTGCTGCGCCACCGCATCGCCTGGCAGGGCGAACCGGTGGTGGAGCCGGACGCCGCAGGTGAGGCGATGACGGTGCAGTCCCCGCTGTCGGTGGGCCAGTTCGCGGGCAAGTGGGCGTCCTACAACGCTCCGCCGGACCTGCCCTACGACCAGCGCGAGGAGGACGGCGGCTCGCTGGTCTTCGACTCGCCCGAGCTGACCGAGGCGGTGGAGATCCTCGGCTCGCCCGCCGTCGACCTGGACCTGTCGGTCAGCGAGCCGGTGGCCATGGTCGCCGCCCGCATCTCCGACGTCGCCCCCGACGGGCGGGCCACCCGGGTGACATACGGCGTGCTCAACCTGACCCGCAGGGACGGCACGGGCGAGCCCGAGCCCCTGGAACCGGGCCGCCGCTACCGCGCGACCCTCCAGCTCAACGGCGTGGCCCAGTCCTTCCCGCCCGGGCACCGCATCCGGCTCTCGCTGTCCACCTCGTACTGGCCGCTCGCCTGGCCGGCCCCCCGACCGGTGCTGCTCAGCGTGTACGAGGGCTCCAGCGCGCTGCGGCTGCCGGTGCGGCCGGTCGCGGAGCCGGACAACGCGCCGCAGCGTCCCTTCGAGGAGCCCGAGGGGGCGGAGCCGCTGTCCACCACCCGTCTCTCGCCGCCGGACCAGCGCTGGGAGGTCCGGCGCGACCTGGTCAACTACGACTCGGCGCTGGAGATCGTCAAGGACCGCGGGACGGTGCGGTACGACGACATCGGCCTCGACGTGGGCTGCCGCGCGTTCGAGCGGTACACGTCCACCGGGGAGGACTTCACCTCGGTGTCCGGCGAGTCGGCCTGGACGATGCGCTTCACGCGGGACGACTGGGACGTGAGCGTGCGCACCCGCACCGTGCTGCGGTGCGACGAGGGCCGCTTCTTCGTCGACGCGACGCTCGACGGCTACGAGGGCGAGCGCCGCGTCTTCTCCCGGACGTGGAACGAGACGCTGCCACGCGACTGGCTCTGAGCCCACAAGCGCGTCATGTCCGCTGTGCGTAGCCTGGGGGCAAGATCCCCGCCGGGTTGATCCGGCGGGGAGGGGGGAACCCGTACCACCCACGATCACCCCCGAGACCAGGGAGCCACCATGGCCGACGCACCTCGCACCGGGCCACTGCCGGGCCGGCCCGAGTCGTACTGGATGGACACCAGCGACCCGACGTCGTACCCACCGCTGGCGCAGGACATCGAGGTGGACGTCGCCGTGGTCGGCGGCGGCATCGCGGGGCTCAGCACGGCCTGGGAGCTGGCCCGCGAGGGGCGCTCGGTGGCCGTCCTGGAAGCCGACCGCATCGCCGCCGGGGTGACCGGCTACACCACGGCCAAGCTGTCCTCGCTGCACACCCTGGTGTACGACCGGCTGCGCCGGACCCGCGGGCCCGAGGCCGCCCGGCTGTACGCGCGCTCCCAGCAGGAGGCGGTGGAGCGCGTGGCGGCCGTCGGCGCCGAATTCGGCATCGACTGCCAGCTGGAGCGCGCGCCCGCCTACACGTACACCACCCGCCCGGACGGCACGGACGAGCTGCGCGCGGAGGCCGAGGCGGCGCGGGAGGCCGGGCTGCCCGCCCAGTACACGGAGGTCACCGGCCTGCCCTTCGCGGTGGCGGGCGCGGTGCGCGTCGACGACCAGGCGCAGTTCCATCCCCGCGCCTATCTGCTGGCGCTGGCCGAGGACCTGCGGACGCGGGGCGGCGTCATCCACGAGCGGACCCGCGTGACCGGCCTGCGCGAGGGCTCTCCGTGCAAGGTGACGGCCGAGTCCGGGCACACGGTCACGGCGAAGGACGTCGTCGTCGCCACCCACTACCCGGTCTTCGACCGCGCTCTGCTCTTCGCCCGGCTCTCGGCCAACCGGGAACTCGTCGTCGCCGCTCCCCTGGCCCCCGGACAGGATCCGGGCGGCATGTACATCACGCAGGAGGGGGGCAAGCGCTCGGTGCGCACCGCGCCGTACGGCGACGACGGCGGGCGGCTGCTCATCGTCACGGGTGAGGGCTTCACCCCGGGCACGGGCGACGCCGCCGCCGGCTTCCGGAAGCTGGACGCGTGGATGCGGGAGCGTTTCGACGTGGCGGAGACGGCCTACCGCTGGGCGGCCCAGGACAACTCCGTGACCGACGGCGTGCCCATGGTCGGCCCCTTCCACCCCGGGGCCCGTCACACGTACGTGGCCACGGGCTTCGGCGGCTGGGGCATGAGCGGCGGCGTGATGGCCAGCAGCCTGCTGGCCCGCCTCGTCCGCGGGGAGAAGTCCCCCTGGGCCGACCTCTACGACCCGCGCCGACTGCTCAAGACCGTACGGGAGGCGCCCGCGCTGCTGGGCCAGCAGGCGGAGGTGGCCAAGCACTTCGTCGGGGACCGGCTGCGCACCCACGTCGACTCGGTGGACGAGATCCCCGCGGGCTCCGGGGCGGTGGTCCGGGTCGAGGGGCGCCGCTGCGCCGTGCACCGCGACGAGAGCGGCGCACTCCACGCCGTCTCCGCCCGCTGCACCCACCTGGGCTGCCTGGTCTCCTTCAACGCGGCGGAGACCACCTGGGAGTGCCCCTGCCACGGCTCCCGCTTCGCCACGGACGGCACGGTCCTCCAGGGCCCGGCGACACGCCCCCTGGAACCCAGGGAGCTGCCTGAGGCGTGAGCGCCCGCAGGGGACGCCCTGGCAGACGTGAGCCAGGCCCGGGGCTCGCGTCCCACGTCCCTGGGCCGGGCCTCGCGGTGGCAGAAAGCGATTGACGCCGTGGTGTCGTTCGGGGAGCATTCCGGCCCGTGACGACCGACAGCGCGATGGACCGGCCCGGCCGCGGGCAAGGCTCTTCGGCGCGCGGGGACCGCCCGCTCGCCCTGATCACCGGTGTGGGCCGCACGGTCGGTATCGGCGCGGGCATCGCCCGCCGGCTGGCCGCCTCGGGCTGGGACATCGCCTTCACCTACTGGACCCCCTACGACGACCGCATGAGCTGGGGCAGCGAGCCCGGCGCGCGGGAGACGATCAGCCGCTCCCTCGCCGAACTCGGCGCCGCCACCACCGCGATCGAAGCGGATCTCGCCGACCCGGACGCCCCGGCCCGCGTCTTCGACGAGGTCGAACAGGCAAGGGGCGGGGTCACCGCGCTGGTGATGAGTCACTGCGAGTCCGTCGACTCAGGGCTGCTCGACACCACGGTCGAGAGCTTCGACCGGCACTTCGCCGTCAACGCCCGCGCCACCTGGCTGCTCATTCGCGAGTTCGGACGCCGCTTCACCGCGGAACGGGGCACCGGCCGGATCATCGGCCTCACCAGTGACCACACCGTCGGCAACCTGCCCTACGGGGCCAGCAAAGGCGCCTTGGACCGCATCACCCTGGCCGCCGCCCACGAGCTCGGCCACCTCGGTGTGACCGCCAACGTGATCAACCCCGGGCCGGTCGACACCGGCTGGATGCCCGACGAGGTCCGCGAGCACTGCGTCCGCCGCACCCCGCTCGGCAGGCTCGGCACTCCCCAGGACACCGCACATCTCGTGGACTTCCTCTGCTCCCCGCAGGGCGAGTGGGTCAACGGCCAGCTGCTGATGAGCAACGGTGGCCTCACCTAGGAAGGCCTGCTTTCCCCTTCTGCTCCCCCGCCCCCTCTCGTAACGTCGGCACCGTTTGTTATGGCCATGCCGAAGAAGAGGGTGCTCATGCGCAGACGCCTGCTTCATCTGGTTCTCGCCCCGCTCGCGGGCGTCGTCCTGCTGGCGGCCGGGCAGGCGGGCGCGGCGCCGCCCGGTCCCGGTGATGTCTACCGCCCCGTCCGCGGGCCGGCCGCACCGGCCGAGTACCGCTACCTGCAAAAGACCGTGCCGGGCGAGTCGATCCCCCGCCACGCCCACGAGAACGCCGCCGCGCAGGCCCGTCGGCTGCCCACCACCGGCGGGCGGTGGAAGGCGCTCGGGCCCACCAACATCGGCGGCCGGATCGTGTCGCTGGCGCTCGACCCGAAGCGGGCGGACACGGTGTACGCGGCCGCCGCGAGCGGCGGGATCTGGCGCAGCACGGACGCGGGCCGGACGTTCCGGTCCGCCTGGCCCGACGGCCTCACGCAGGCCATGGGCGCCGTCGCCACCGGCCCGGACGGCGCCCTGTACGCCGGTACCGGTGAGCCCAACCCGGGCGGCGGCAGCATCACGTACGAGGGGACGGGGCTCTACCGCAGCGCGGACGGGGGCAGGCACTGGCGGCGGATCGGTCTGCGCGACTCCGGGGCCATCAGCGCGATCACGGTGGACCCGCGGAACCCGCGCCGCATCCACGTGGCCGCCGCGGGCTCGCTCTACAACGGCGGTGGCGACCGCGGTGTCTACCGGTCGGAGAACGGCGGCAAGACCTGGCGGCGGATCCTGTCGGGCGCCAACGAGTTCACCGGCGCGACCGAGATCGTCGTGCGGGGCAAGCGGCTGTACGCCGTGCTGTGGGACCACCGCCGCACGCCCGCACTGCGCACGTACGGCGGCGTGGGCTCGGGGATCTTCCGCAGCGACGACGACGGCAGGAGCTGGCGGCGCCTCGGCGGCGGACTGCCCCCGCAGGGCCCGGACGTGGGGCGGATCGGTCTCGCGGTCGCGGGCGCCAAGGCGTACGCCATCGTCAACCGGGCCAGCGGGCCCTTCGAGGGCTTCTACGCCTCCGCCGACGGCGGCGACACCTGGCGGCGCACCCCGGCCGACCAGAAGCTGACGGACTCGCAGTCGACGTTCGGCTGGTGGTTCGGCAAGGTGTGGGCCGACCCGAGGGACGCGGACCACGTGCAGGTCGCGGGCGTGCCGCTGCTGGCGACCAAGGACGGCGGCGCCACCTGGAGCGCCGACGACACCGGCATCCACGCCGACCAGCACGCGATGGTGTGGGACCCGCGCAGGCCGGGCCGCGTCTATCTCGGCAACGACGGCGGCGTCTACCGCTCCGACGCGAACGGCGACGGCGGCTGGGTGAAGGCACGGCACGAGCCGTACACCCAGCTCTACAGCGCGGCCATCACCCCGCAGGACACCGGCCGGCTCTCCGGCGGCGCCCAGGACAACGGCTCACTGCGCTCCTGGGGCGGGCCCCGCTTCAACGAGTACCTCGGCGGTGACGGCGAGGAGAACCTGATCGACCCGACCGACGCGGACCACGTCTTCGCCTGCTACCAGTACGGCAACTGCTTCCGCTCCACGGACGGCGGCGACACCCTCGCCTACTTCGCCGACCGCACGACGTTCAAGCGGCGCAACTGGTTCACGCCCGTCGTCCTCGACCCCGAGGACCCGAAGGTCCTCTACTACGGCTCCGAGGTGCTCAACCGCTCCACGGACGGCGGCGAGACCTGGCGGCCCATCAGCCCCGACCTGTCCGGCGGCCCGGGGCCCGACCCGCTCTACGCCAACTACGGCACGATCACCTCGATCGCGCCCGCGGGAGACGGCCGTACGGTCTACGCGGGCACCGACGACGGCCGCGTGTGGGTGACCGAGGATCTGGGCGCGCACTGGACGAAGCGGGCCGAGGGCCGCTCCTGGGTGACCCGCGTGGTCGTCGACCCGCGCGACCCCGAGCGCGTTTACACCACCCATTCCGCCTATCGCTCCGGGTCCCACAAGGCGCATGTGTACGCCAGTTCCGACGGTGGACGGCACTGGAAGGACCTGTCGGGCAATCTGCCGGACGCGCCCGTGAACGACCTCGTCCTCGGGCACGGCGGGCGGCTGCACGTCGGCACCGACCAGGGCGTGTTCACCTCCCGCTCCGGCGGTCCGACGTGGTCGCGGCTGGGCAGGGGCATGCCCGCGGTGCCCGTCGACGACATCGAGTACGACGCCGGGCACCGCCGCCTGGTGGCCGCCACGTTCGGCCGGGGTTTCTACGAGCTGACGACCCGCTGACGGCGGCTCCCAGGCGCCTCGTGGTGGATCGGCGTCCGGGAGCCGGTCAGCGGCAGGCCGGTGCCGCCCTGCCGGGCCGCGACGATCTCCGCGGCGATCGACAGGGCGGTCTCCTCGGGAGTGCGGGCGCCGAGGTCGAGGCCGATCGGCGAGTGGAGCGCGGCCAGTTCCTCCTCGGTGACGCCGACCTCGCGGAGCCTGCGCCGACGGTCCTCGTGCGTGCGGCGCGAGCCCATCGCGCCGACGAACGCGACGGGCAGCCGCAGCGCCGCCGCGAGCAGCGGCACGTCGAACTTGGCGTCGTGGGTGAGCACGCACAGGACCGTGCGGTCGTCCGTCGCCGTGCGGTCGAGATAGCGGTGCGGCCACTCGACCACGATGTCGTCCGCCTCGGGGAAGCGGTCCCGCGTGGCGAAGACGGGGCGGGCATCGCACACCGTGACGTGGTAGCCGAGGAACTTCCCGGCGCGCACCAGGGCCGCCGCGAAGTCGACGGCCCCGAACACGATCATGCGGGGCGGCGGCACGCTCGACTCGACCAGGAACGTCAGGTCGCTCTCGCAGCGCGCTCCGCTCCGCGAGAGGGCGAAATCGCCGGTGCGGCCCGCCGCGAGGAGGGCACGGCTCTCCCCCGCCACCGTGCGGTCCAGCTCCGGATGGGCGCCGAGGCTTCCCTCGTACGTCCCGTCGGCGCGCACCAGGAGCGGCCTGCCGAGCAGGTCGGCGGGGCCCCGGGTGATCCGTGCCAGGGCCGCGCCCGCCCCCTCGGCGGCGGCCGAAAGGGCGGCGGCGAGGACCGCCCTGTCCGGCGCGTCGGCGGCTACCGGGGTGACCAGCACCTCGATGACGCCGCCGCAGGTCAGGCCGACCGCGAAGGCGTCCTCGTCGCTGTAGCCGAACCGCTCGACCGTCGCCCTGCCCTCCTGGAGGGCCTGAACGCACAGGTCGTACACGGCGCCTTCGACGCAGCCGCCGGAGACCGAGCCGATGACCGTCCCCTCGCCGTCGACGGCGAGGGCGGCGCCGGGGCCGCGCGGTGCGCTGCCGCCGACGCCGACGACGGTGGCGACCGCGAAGTCCCGGCCTTCTTGGACCCATTGGTGCAGGTCAGCGGCGATGTCAAGCACTGCTGACGCCCGCCTGGCTCGCCGGGTGTTCGATGACCCGGTCGGGGCGGATCGGCAGGTGGCGGTGGCGGACGCCCGTGGCGTGCCAGACCGCGTTGGCGATCGCCGCCGCGCAGCCCACGATGCCGATCTCTCCGATGCCCTTGATCCCGAGGGGGTCGTCGGGGTCAGGGTCGTCCACCCAGTCCGCCTCGATGGGCGGCACGTCGGCGTGCGCCGCGATGTGGTAGCCCGCGAGGTCGGCGCCGACGGGGGCGCCCGAGGCGCGGTCCCTGACGGCTTCCTCGTGCAGCGCCATGGACAGGCCCCAGGTCATGCCGCCGATCAACTGGCTGCGGGCGGTCAGCGGGTTGATGATCCGTCCGACGGCGAAGATGCCGAGCAGCCGCCGTACGCGTACCTCGCCGGTGGCGACGTCGACGGCGACCTCGGCGAACTGCGCGCCGAAGGAGTGGCGTTCCTTCTCGCTGAGCGCGCCGATGGCGGCCCCGGTGTCGGAGCGCGCGGTGATGCCGTCCGCCGGGATGTCACCGCCGGGGACCAGCTTCTCCCGCAGTTCGCGCGCGGCGAGGATGATGGCCCAGCCCCAGGAGCGGGTACCCATCGAACCGCCCGCGATCATCGCGGGCCCGAAGTCGCTGTCGGCGATGTGGAGGCGGACGCGTTCCGGCGCGACCCCCAGCGCGTCCGCGGCGATCATGGTGAGCGCGGTCCGCGCGCCGGTGCCGATGTCCGCGGCGGTGATGCGCACGGCGAAGGTGCCGTCGGGCCGCGCCGTCACGGCGGCCGTGGCCGGGCCCACCAGTACCGGGAAGGTCGCGGCGGCCGTGCCGGTGCCGAGCAGCCAGCGCCCTTCGCGGCGCACGCGGGGCCGCGGGTCGCGCTCCGCCCAGCCGAACCTGCGGGCGCCCTCGGTGAAGCAGGCCGTGAGGTTGCGGCTGCTGAACGGCAGCCCGGAGACGGGGCCCGCCTCCGGTTCGTTGCGGGCGCGCAGCGCGATGGGGTCCATGCCGCACTTCTCGGCCAATTCGTCGAGCGCGCACTCCAGCGCGAACGACCCCGGGGCCTCGCCGGGAGCCCGCATCCAGGTGGGCGTCGGCACGTCCAGGGGCACGACGCGGTGGACGGTGTGGTGCGCGTCGGCGGCGTACATGGGGCGGGCGAAGCCGGCGCTGGGCTCGACGAATTCGTGGATGGTCGAGGTGAGGTTCTGCCCCTGGTGGTCCAGGGCGCGCAGCCGTCCGTCGGGTGCGGCGCCCAGCCGGACGCGTTGCGCGGTGGGACTGCGGTAGCCGACGACGGAGAACATCTGGCGGCGGGTCAGCACGACGCGTACGGGGCGGCCGAGTTCGGTCGCCGCCATCACGGCGGCGACCTGGTGGACGCGCAGGCCCTTGGAGCCGAAGGCCCCGCCGACGTGCTCGGAGCGCACCCGCACCGAGGCCGGGTCGAGCGAGAACAGCTTCGCCAGCTCGTCGGCGACCCAGGCGCTGCCCTGATTGGAGTCGACGACGTCGAGACGGCCGCCGTCCCAGCGCGCGGTGGCCGCGTGCGGTTCCATCATGCTGTGGTGCTCTTCGGGCGTGGTGTACTCGGCGTCCACGACATGGGCGGAAGCCTGCAACTCGGCTTCCAGGTCGCCTTTCGCCGTCCGTGTGCCGTCGGTGTCCGGCGTGTAGGTGCCGGGGCGTCCGGCGAAGAACGCGATGTCGTGGGCCTCTTGGTCGTACCGCACCACGAGCGCCTCCGCGGCCTCCCTCGCCTGCTCGGGCGTCTCGGCGACGACGAGGGCCACCGGCCAGCCCGCGAACGGCACCCGGTCGTGCTGGAAGAGCCCGACGGTGGGGTCGGGGCGCCCGAGGAGCCCCTCGTAACGGGTGTCCACACGCGGGGCGTTGCCGTGGTGCAGGACGGTCAGCACGCCGGGCATCGCGAGGACGGGCCCGGTGTCCACGGAGGTGACGCGGCCGCGGGCGACGGTGGACAGCACCAGCCAGCCGTGGGCGAGGCCGGCGAAGGGGATCTCGCCCGCGTAGCGCGCGGCGCCGGTGACCTTGTCCACGCCCTCGACGCGGGCGCGCGGGGCCCCGACGGATCCCGTCACCGCGGTGGGTCCGGTCGTCGTGGTCATCGGTTGGCCTCCTCGGTGAGTTCGCTCAGCAGGGCCACGACGAGGTTGCGCGTGAGCGTCACCTTGTACGCGTTGTCGGGCAGGGGCCGGGCCGCGGCCAGTTCGGCGTCCGCGGCGGCGGCGAAGGCCTCGGCGCTCGCCGGGCCCCCGGTCAGCGCCCGCTCGGCCTCGTGGGCACGCCACGGCCGGGACGCGACGGCCCCGAAGGCCAGGCGTGCCTCGCGCACGACACCGTCGCGCACGTCCAGGGCCGCGGCGACGGAGCCGATGGCGAAGGCGTACGAAGCGCGCTCGCGCACCTTGCGGTAACGGGAGCGGGCCGCGACCGGGGCCGGGGGCAGCGTGACGCCGGTGATCAGCGCACCGGGTGGCAGGGCGGTCTCCAGGTGCGGGGTGTCGCCCACCGGGAGGTAGAACTCCGCGAGCGGCAGCCGGCCCGGTCCTTCGGCGCTCTCGTAGGTGACGGCGGCGTCGAACGCGGCGAGCGCGACTGCCATGTCGGAGGGGTGGGTGGCCACGCAGTGGTCGGTGGCGCCGAGGATCGCGTGGTTGCGGTGCTCGCCCTGGAGGGCGGCGCAGCCGCTGCCGGGCCGGCGTTTGTTGCAGGGCGTGTGCGGATCGGTGAAGTACGCGCACCGGGTGCGCTGGAGCAGGTTTCCGCCGACGGTCGCCATGTTGCGCAGCTGCCCGGAGGCGCCGGCGAGGACGGCCTGGGCCAGCGCGGGGTAGCGGCGCCGTACGTCGGGGTGCGCGGCGAGGTCGCTGTTGGTGACGGTCGCCCCGATGCGCAGCCCGCCGTCGTCGGTGGACTCGATGCCGTCCAGGGGCAGTTCGCGTACGTCGACGAGGAGCGCCGGGCGCTCGACGCCGGTCTTCATCAGGTCGACGAGGTTGGTGCCGCCGCCGAGGTAGCGCGCCTCGGGGTCGGCGCCGCGTAAGGCGAGCGCACCGGACACGTCGTGCGCCCGTTGGTAGCGGAAGTCCCTCATACCGCCTCCTCCTCGGTGTGCGCCGCCCGCGCGACCGCCCGCACGATGGACACGTACGCGCCGCAGCGGCAGAGGTTGCCGCTCATGCGCTCGCGGATCTCCTCCGCGGTCAGTTCGGGGACGCCGGCCTCGGGCCGTAGGTCGGCGGTGACGGCGCTCGGCCAGCCCGCCGCGTGCTCCTCGATCACGCCGAGGGCGGAGCAGATCTGCCCGGGGGTGCAGTAACCGCACTGGAGGCCGTCGAGGTCGAGAAAGGCCTGCTGCACGGGGTGCAGCCGGTCGCCGTCGGCGACGCCCTCGATGGTGGTGATCTCGCGTCCCTCGGCGGCGACCGCGAGTTGCAGGCAGGACAGGGCGCGGCGGCCGTCCATCAGCACGGTGCAGGCGCCGCACTGGCCTTGGTCGCAGCCCTTCTTGGTGCCGGTGAGGTCGAGCCGCTCGCGCAGCGCGTCGAGCAGGGTGGTGCGGTGGTCGACGGTCAGCGTGTGCTTCTCGCCGTTGACCTGGAGGGTGAGAGCACTGGACGTCGGTGGAGCCATGAGCGGCCTTCTTTCGCGAATCGCGTCGAACGAGGCGGTCCCGGCCACGGGCCGGGAGTCAGGCGCTGGATCAGGAGAAGGTGAGGGAGGGCGGTGGGGGCGCCTCTGCGGGAGAGAGCGGCCCGGGCGAGCGCGCGGCGAGGCGGTCCGGGAGAGCGGACTGTCCCCGCGCGGACGCGTGCGGCGCTATGGTGACCGTAAGCGGACAGTTGTCCATTAGCTTTCGAACTTAGTGGACAGCTGTCCGCTTAGCAAGACCGAATCGGGCCGTGGGGCGCGGGAGGAGAGCGAGTGGGGCAGCACAAGGACGCACCCTTGCGCTCGGACGCGCAGCGCAACCGCGAGCGCATCCTGGAAGTGGCCCTGGCGGAGCTGACCCGGGCGAGCGACGCGCCGCTGAGCGTGATCGCGCGGAAGGCGGGCGTCGGGCAGGGCACGTTCTACCGCAATTTCCCCAACCGCGAGGCCCTCGTCCTCGAGGTCTACCGCTACGAGGTGCAGCAGGTCTCCGACGCGGCCTGCCAGTTGCTGCACACCCGCCCGCCCGACCAGGCCCTGCGGGAGTGGATGGACCGCCTCGTCCGGTACGCGATGGCCAAGGCGGGACTCGCGGATGCCATACGCCGGGCGACCAGCGCGCTCGGCTCGCTGGCCGGGGTGGGCCCCGGGCCGCTGACGCAGGCCGTGACGCTCCTCCTCCAGGCGAACGAGGAGGCGGGCACCATCCGCCCCGGGGTGACGCCCGACGACTTCCTGCTGGCCATCGCCGGGCTGTGGCAGATCGACCCGCACGGCGACTGGCAGGCGCGGGCGGGGCGCCTGATGGACCTGGTCATGGACGGGTTGCGGGCCGGCGCCCCGGGGCGTTGAGCGGCCACCTTCGGGCGGGGGGGCGGCCGCCTACGGACGTGAGATGGCCACCTACGGATGCCGGGCGGTCAGCTCCGGGCGCCGGCGATCATTTCCCCGTGCCGAGCAGCGCGAGCAGGTGTGCCGCCCCGTCGCGCAGGGAGGCGGGGGCGGTCGCGCAGGTCTTCAGCCGGGTCGCCGTGGCGGTGAGGGACTCCGCGGTGCGGGCGGAGGCGACGCCGGCGACGCGCGGCACGAGGTCCGCGACCAGCGTCTCCGCCTCGCGCCAGTCGCCGGCCGCCGCGAGCGCCGCGAGCAGTTCCGCGCCGAACAGGTCGCGGTAGGAGGGGCCGCCGGGGGCGGTGGCCGCCCGGTGCAGGAGGGGCAGGGCCCGGTCCCAGCGCCGCAGCCGGGCCAGGACCCAGCCCTGATGGCCGAGCAGTTCGGTCTCGTCGAACCACCACGCCCAGGGCGGGTCGTGGCGGCAGGCTCCATCCAGGAAGCGGCTCCCGGCCCGGGAGACCAGCCTCGCGGCCGCACGGTCGCCGCCGAGCAGGGCGACGGCGTGGGCGCGGCGGATCAGGACGAGGGCGGCGACCCTGGCCGGGAGGGGCCGGGGGCCCGGCACCCGGGCGGTGGTCGCGAGGGCGGCGCGGGGGCGGCCGACGTGGGTCTGGAGCATCGCGTGGTTCAGGAGCACGAGGCGGGCCGTCCAGCGGTCGCCGCACAGTTCCGCGAGCGCCAGCGCCCGCCCGTTCGCCCGTTGGGCGCGGCGGTGCTGCCCGGCGTCGAAGAGGATCCAGCCGATCACCTCGGACAACTCCGCGAGCGCGGCGAGCAGTTCGCCGTCCAGGTGCCGCAGCCTCTCAGGCTCGACGGACAGTTCCGGCACGCCCCGTACGGCCGTGCGCAGCGCGGGCACCGCGGCCCGCGGGCCGTGCTCGGCATCGAGTGCGAGCAGGTGTCGGCACGCGCGCATGACCGTGGGGACCGAGGATGCCTCCTGGTCGCCGCCCCGCCCCACCATGGCCGTCCCCTCCCCTTGCGTCTCTATTCCGCATGCTCCCATCGGATTTCCGATGGGAGGTATTTATTTCCGCATTGGATAGTTATGTCCGATGGGTCTACCGTCGAGACATCGCCGTACTGACGGTCTGAGCACGGAACGTCAGAACCACCAACCCCGGAGGCCTCCCCCATGTCGAAGATCCTTTTCGTTGTCACCGGCGCCGACCACTGGACCCTGGCCGACGGCAGCACGCACCCGACCGGCTTCTGGGCCGAGGAGGCCGTCGCCCCCTACCAGGTGTTCAAGGCGGCGGGCCACGAGATCGTCGTCGCCACCCCGGGCGCGGTGGTCCCCACCGTCGACCAGGGCTCCCTCGCCCCCGAGGTCAACGGCGGACAGGAGGGCGCCGACAAGGTCGCCGCCGCGCTCGCCGACTTCCCCGAGCTCCAGCGGCCGGTGGAGCTGGCCGACGTGGACCTCGCCGAGTACGCCGCCGTCTTCTACCCCGGCGGCCACGGCCCCATGGAGGACCTGGCCGTCGACGCCGACTCGGGCAAGCTCCTCACGCTGGCCCTGGAGATCGGCATGCCCCTGGGTGTGGTCTGCCACGCCCCGGCCGCCCTGCTCGCCGCCACCAAGGCCGACGGCACCAACCCCTTCACGGGATACCGCCTCACCGGCTTCACCAACGCCGAGGAGCGGCAGGCGGGCTTCGCCGAGCGGGCGAAGTGGCTGCTCCAGGACCGTCTCGTCGCCCTCGGCGCCGACTTCCAGGAGGGCGAGCCCTGGGCCCCGAAGGTGGTCGTCGACCGCAACCTCGTCACGGGCCAGAACCCCGCCTCCTCCGCCCCGCTGGCGGAGGAACTCCTGAAGAAGCTGGCCTGACCCATGGCCACCGACCGGCTCGACGAGGTCCTCGACGCCGCCTACGACTGCCTCAAGCGGTACGGCGCGCGACGCACCACGATGGACGACATCGCCGCCGCCATGGGCGTGTCCCGGTCCGCGGTCTACCAGTACGTACGCAACAAGGACGACGCCTTCCGCCGGCTCGCAAGGCGCCTCCACGAACAGGCGCTCCTGCGGGCCCGGCAGGCGGCCGGGGCGGACGCCCCCTACGCGGAGCGGCTGCACGGCGTACTGGCCGCCAAGCTCGATCTCGTGCTCCAGCTGGCCGGGGACTCCCCGCACGCCACAGAGCTGCTCGACGGCAAGGCCCGGCTGTTCGGCGAGATCTGCACGACGTTCGGCTCCGACCTGCGCGACCTGCTGACCGCGCTGTTCACCGAAGCGGGCACCGCCCCGGGCATCGAGCCGGCCGAGGCCGCCGACATCTGCGTCGCCCTGGTCGTCGGCCTCGAGCCGATGCCCCGGGCCCGGGAGCTGCTGGCCCCGGCGACCGCCGCCCTCGCGACGGGCCTGCTCGGCACTCCCCCCACCCCCGGCACCCACCCTCTTCCCCCCACTGATCGAGGAACATCCTGATGACCACCAGCGTCACGCCCCACACCCCCACCGAAGCCGCCACGCTCACCGAGGAAGACATCGCGGCCCTCGTGACCCGGCTGCGCGCCACCTTCGCCACCGGCCGCACCCGGCCCCTCGCCTGGCGCGAGGAGCAGCTGACCCGGCTGCGCGCGCTGTTCACCGAGAACCGCGAGGCCATCGCCGACGCGCTGTACAGCGATCTGCGCAAGCCCCGCCCCGAGGCGAACGGCGCCGAGATCGACCTGCCCGTACAGGAGATCAACCACACGCTGGCCCACCTGGCCCAGTGGCTCGCCCCGCGCCACCTCGACCCGAAGGCGCTCGCCGGGCTCCCCGAGGGATCGACGGCGGGGACGCAGTACGAGCCGCTGGGCACCGTCCTGGTCATCGCGCCCTGGAACTACCCGGTCCAGCTCTCGCTGGTGCCGGTCGCGGGCGCCCTCGCCGCGGGCAACACCGTCATACTCAAGCCGAGCGAGCTGGCCCCGGCGACATCGGCGCTGATGGCCCACCTGGTACCGCGGTACCTGGACCCGGAGGCGGTCGCCGTCGTCGAGGGCGGCGTTCCGGAGACCACGGCGCTGCTCGCCCAGCGCTTCGACCACATCTTCTACACCGGCAACGGCACGGTGGGCCGCATCGTGATGCGCGCCGCCGCCGAACACCTCACCCCGGTCACGCTCGAACTGGGCGGCAAGTCACCGGTGTTCGTCGACCGGGACGCGGACGTCACCACCGTCGCCAGGCGCCTGGCGGACGCCAAGTTCCGCAACGCCGGGCAGACCTGCGTCGCCCCGGACTACGTCCTGACCGACCCGGCCACCGCCCGCGCCCTCGAAGTCGCCCTCGCCGAGGCGGTGGAGGGCATGTTCGGCCCCGACCCGCAGGCCAGTGAGGCGTACGGCCGCATGGTCAACGAGCGGCACTTCGACCGGGTGTCCGCGCTGCTCGGCTCCGGCACCACGGTGTTCGGCGGGCGGACAGACCGCGACGACCTCTACATCGCGCCGACCGTCCTGGCCGGCGTGCGGGGGGACGACCCGGTCATGGGTGAGGAGATCTTCGGCCCCGTGCTGCCCCTCGTGGAGGTCGCCGGCCTGGACGAGGCCATCGCCTTCATCAACGACCGGGACAAGCCGCTCGCCCTGTACGGCTTCACGGAGAACGAGACCACGCGGCGGCGGCTGGCCGCCGAGACCTCGTCCGGCGGTCTCGGCTTCGGGCTCCCGATGGCCCACCTGCGCGTACCCGAGCTGCCGTTCGGCGGCGTGGGCGAGAGCGGCATGGGCAGCTACCACGGCCCGCACTCGATCGCCGCGTTCAGCCACCGCCGCGCCCGTCTCGACGTGCCGCTCGGCCAGGCCTCGCCCCGCTGACCGGATGAGGGCGGCGACGGCGCCGTCCGCGACGAGGACAGCACGGGTGACCCCGGGCGGCGCGAGCGCCCTGGGTCACCCGCCGCATCCGCACCCCCCGCACCCGCCGCCCCCGTCCCCGCAGGACGACGAGCTTCCGTCGCACGACGAGTCGGTGTCGTGCGACGCCCCGCGGCCGGGCGCCCAGCCGCCGCACCCCGCCACCGCGCCGCCCGCGGCCCAGCTCTCGCCCTCGCCCCGTCGCGGCGCGCTCCGCGCGTCCGTGCCGGGTTTTCGCTCGGGCCTGTTCCTGGCCTTCTCCGCGACGGCGATCACGGCCGCCAGAAGCGCGGTCGCCGCGAGCCCCACGGCCCACATGTCCCCCATCACCCTCACCTCACCCTGTCGGTTCCCCCGCCGCCCGGGTCACGGGCCCGTAGCGGGCGGTCGCGGCGCTGGTCGCGTGGGCCCAGTAGCGGTCGCCGTAGGACCAGTGCCACCACTCCGTGGGGTAGTTGACCAGGCCCGCCGTGACCAGCGCCGCGCTCAGCGTGCGGCGGTTGCGGCGGGCCGCGGCGCAGATGCGGTCGGCGTCGGTGTAGCAGGCGCCGTCGCTCTCCTCGGGGCTGGCGTTCACCGGGGTGCCGAGGTCCAGTTCGGCCCCGTCGGTCGTGCACAGCGTCACGTCGACGGCGGCGCCCGCGACGTGCGGGCCCACCTCCGGCGGTGCCAGCGAGCGGCTCGTCTGCCGGTGCAGGTGCTCCGCCGACCAGTCGGGGTGGGCGTCTCTCAGCTCGGCGGCGTACTCGTCGAAGTACTTGATCTGCAGGTCGAGCGGGCGGTAGCCCTCGGTGACGAGCAGGCGCAGCCCCTCGGGGAGCAACCGGGCGGCGCGGGCCAGGCGCCAGGCGACGCCCTCGCGCAGTTGGGCGTAGGCCCCGGCGGGGTCGGCGAGGCGCTCATCGACGTCGACGAAGGGCAGCCGGCGCAGGTCGACGAGTGGTTCGCCGCACTCCTGGACCGGGATGCCGGTGACGCGCGGGTCGCTCATGAGGACGATCGGCGGCATGCTCGGCCCCTTCGTGGCAGGAGTGGCGGGCACAGCTCCGGGGGCGGGCCGTCGCCCGCCCCCGGAGTCCCCCGCCTTCCAGTGGCTTCACACGAGCTACGGCCCATACGGCCGGCTTCGCGGTCGTATGGGCCGTGCGAGGCAACAGCGGCCTTTCCCCCGTTGGGTCCCCCGTTGCTGTCGACCCTTTGGTTCCGCCGACATGGAAAGCATGTCGCACGCCGCTGCAAGTTCTCTGCAAATCCGCGCCAAGCGGTCCGTGCCCCGGCCGGGCGGGTCACCCGGCCGGTTCGGCCAGCTCCCGGGCCTCGTACGCGGCGAAGACCTCCCGTGCCTCGGCGCGCAGCGCGAGCGCCCGTGCCCGGTCGCCCTGTGCCTCGCGCGCCGTGGCGAGGTCGCGGAGTGTGCGGGCCCTGGGCAGGGGCAGTTCGAGGACGGCCCAGAGGTCGGCGGCGGCGGTGAGGTGTTTCTCGGCGGCTTCGGGACGGCCCGCCGCGAGGTCGCATTCGCCCAGGGTGCGCAGGGCGAGTGCCTCGCCGAAGCGGTCGTGGTGCGAGCGGCAGGTGGCGAGGACGTCCCGCAGGTCGACGGCCGCCTCGGCCCATCTGCCCAGCCGGAAGCGGCACTTGGCCCGCGCCTGCACCGCGTAGGCCGACATCAGCGGGTCGCCGAGCGCGTGCAGGAGGTCCACCGCGCGGTCGGCCAGCTCCTCCGCCCGCTCGTAGGCGCCGAGCGCCCGGTGCACGAGGCTGAGCGAGCGCAGGGTGAGCGCCTCGCCGCGGCGGCTGCCGAGCCGGCGGTAGGCGCGCAGCGAGGCGTCGAGGTGGGCGAACGCCTCCTGGTGCTCGCCCAGTTCGAGGTGGACGGTGCCGGCGAACCGGCAGGAGAGCCCGAGTCCCGGGTCGTCGCGCAGGGCGCGGAAGCCTTCGACCGCCTCGGTGAGCACATCGAGGGCGGCGCGCAATCTGCCCGCCTCGCGCAGGGCGCTGCCGAGGCCGGCGAGGGCGGCGGCCCGGCCGCGCGCGTCGCCGAGTTCGGCGCAGAGCCCGGCCGCCTGGCGGAAGTAGTCCTGGGACTCGGCGAAGCGGTCCTGTTCGTAGCGCAGTTGACCGAGCCCGATGAGCAGCAGGGCCTCGCCGGAGCGGTCCTCGGCGCGGCGGGCCGCGGCGAGCGCCGCGTCGTGGCTGCGCCACCAGGCCTCGAAGCGGTTGCCGACGGCGTACGCGGACGAGCACAGGGCCGCGGCGGCCTCGCAGGCCAGGGTGTGCAGGTCGTAGGCGGCGGCGCGTTCGACGGCGGCGGCGAAGGCGTCGGCCTCCGCCTCGAACCAGGCGGCCGGGTCGGCGAGCGCCCGCCTGGTGGCCTTGGGGCCGACGGGACGCACGAGGTGGCGCAGGGCGTCGGAGGCGGCGCCGACCGGGCCGCCCGAATCGAGGAAGCCGCGGTGCAGTTCGACCGCTCCGGAGGGGGTCGCGGAGGCGACGCGGGCGGTGAGCCACAGCCCGGCGCCCAGCGCCCTGCCGAGGGCGGCCGAGCGTTCGGCGGGCGAGTCCTCGGCCTCGGCGCGTTCGGCCGCGTAGACCCGTACGAGGTCGTGCGGCCGGTAGCGGGCCTGTCCGGCGCGGTCGACGGCTGTGCAGTGCAGCAGCTGGGCGTCGATGAGCTGCTCCACGACGCGGTCCGCCTCGGCCTCCGGCACGTCGAGCAGGGCCGCGATCACCCAGGAGGCGACGTCGGGCGCGGCGAGCAGGCCGAGGCGGCGCAGCGCGGTGCGGGCGGGGGCGTCCAGGGCGCGGTAGCTCAGGCCGAGGCCGGCGCGGACCTCCAGGTCGCCGACGGCGAGTTCGTCCAGGCGGTGGTGTTCGTCGGCGAGCCTTTCGGCGAGCGCGCGCGCCGTCCAGTGTCTGCGGGTGGCGAGGCGGGCGCCGGCGATGCGCAGGGCGAGCGGGAGGCCGCCGCACAGTTCGACGACGCGGCGCACGGCGTCGGGCTCGTCGCGCACGCGCCGCTCACCGGCGATCCGCGCGAGCAGCTCGGCGCCGGGCCGGGTGTCCAGCACGTCGAGTTCGGTGCGGTGGGTGCAGGGCAGGGCGCCCAGGCGGGCGCGGGCGGTGATCAGTACGCCGCAGGTGGCGCTGCCGGGGAGCAGCGGCCGCACCTGTGCCTCGCTGCCCGCGTCGTCCAGTACGAGGAGCAGGCGGCGCCCCGCGACCAGGCTGCGGAAGAGGTCCCTGCGCTCGGCGTCGCCCTCGGGCGGGTCGGCGCCGAGGGCGCGCAGCAGGCGTCCGAGCACCTCGCCGGGGGCCACGGGGTCGGTGGCGCCGCGCAGTTCGGCGTAGAGCTGCCCGTCCGGGTAGGCCTCGGCGACCCGGTGCGCGGCGGTGACACCGAGGACGGACTTGCCGACGCCGCCGGGCCCCGTCACGGCGACGACGGGCATGGCCTCGCGCGTTGGCGGGCCCGTCAGCGCCGCCCGGATCTCGGCGAGCTGTTCCTCGCGTCCGGTGAAGTCACCGATGGCGGGCGGCAGGAGAGCGGGGGCGGGCGGCGGGCCCGGGTCGTGGGAGCGGGCGGGGGGCGGGGCGCCGGGGGCGGCGGCGGTCGGGGCGTGCTGGGCGGCGGGCAGCAGTTCCTCGTCCGCCCGCAGGATCGCCTCGTGCACCGCCCGCAGTCCCGGGCCGGGGTCGATGCCCAGCTCCTCGGCGAGCACTTCGCGGCCCTCCGCGTAGACGGCGAGCGCGTCGGCCTGGCGGCCCAGCCGGTACAGGGCGAGCATCAGCTGGCCGCGCAGGCGCTCGCGGGTGGGGTGGGTGGCGACGAGGGCGGTGAGTTCGGCGACCAGTTCCGTCTCGCGGCCCGTCTGGGCGAGGTCGGCGGCGATGCGCTCCTCCAGGGCCGCCTGCCGGGCCTCTTCGAGCTGGTCGGCCATGGCCCGCAGGGTCTCGCCGATACCGCCGAGTGCGGGGCCCCGCCACAGGGCGAGGGCCTCGCTCAGGAGCCGGGCCGCGCCGGCGTGGTCGCCCTCGGCCGCCGCCCGCCGGCCGAGGGCCGTGAGCCTCTCGAACGCGGCGCGGTCGACGACCTCGGCGTCCGCGTGGATCAGATAGCCGGGCGGTTGTGTCTCGATGACGTCGGCGGACAGGGCGCGGCGCAGCGCCGAGACGTACGACTGGATCAGGGACCGGGCGGTGTCGGGCGGGTTGTCCCCCCAGATCGCGTCGATCAGGGCGTCGGCGGAGACGACTCGGCCCGGCTCCAGGAGCAGGGCGGCGAGCAGCGCCCGGGGCTTGGGGCCACCGAGGGCCAGGCGACGGCCCTCGCGCCACGCCTCGACCGGCCCCAGCAAGCGGTAGTGCATGTCCGTGTCCACGCCCATCTCCATGGGTCCTCAGCCCCGCACCGCCCCCCGCTCCCCGAATCCTCGCTCCCCGGCCCCTCACCCTGATCGCGCCCCCGATCGACTGGTCATGGTACGTCCGCTCGACGCCGACTCCATCTGGTGCACAGGGAATCAGCCATGCGTGACCATGCCGGGCGCCCTGGACCCGGGGCCCGGGTTCAGGGGAGAGTGCGCGCGGCATGTCTGCGCGCTCGGGGACGAGCGGTTCTCCGCAACGAGCAGGTCGTCGGCCCGGCGACGTACGTCACCTCGGCCGACGACCCGGGCGTGCTCCGCAGGCGCCGCTGACGGCGTGACCCTCAGGCGCCGCTGACGGCGTGCGCCTCAGGCGCCGCTGGCGTCGAGCATGTCCGCGCGCTCGACGATCTTCACGCGCTCGCGGCCCTGCGGCTCGCCCAGCGCCTTCTCGGCGGCGTCGAGGCGGTACCAGCCCTCCCAGGTGGTGAAGCGGACGTTACGCTCGGTGAGGAAGGCCTCCACGGCTTCCGGGGCGGGCGCCTGGGGCGTGTGCAGGCGGCCGTTCTCGCGGTCGTCCAGGAGGCTGGCGACCGTCTCGTTGGCGTCGCCCTTGGTGTGGCCGATGAGGCCGACGGGCCCGCGGCGGATCCACCCGGTGACGTACGTCGAGCGCAGGTGCTCGCCGGTCTCCTCCATGACGCGGCCCGCCTGGTCGGGGACGGTGCCCGAGGCGACGTCCCAGGGCAGCTTGGGCAGTTCGTCGGAGAGGTAGCCGACGGCGCGGTAGACGGCGCCGAGGTCCCAGTCCTTGAACGCGCCGGTGCCCTTGACGTTGCCGGTGCCGTCCAGGGCGGTGCGCTCGGTGCGCAGGCCGACGACCTTGCCGTCCTCGCCGAGGATCTCGACCGGCGACTCGAAGAAGTGCAGGAAGAGCTTGTGCGGACGGTCGCCGACGTCGCGGATCGCCCAGTTCTCCAGGGTCTTGGCGACCATGTCGGCCTGCTTGTTGCCGCGCCGCGTGGCGATCGAGCCGTCGTCGTAGTCGATGTCCTCGGGGTCGACGATGACCTCGATGTTCGGGGAGTGGTCCAGCTCGCGCAGCTCCATCGGGCTGAACTTGGCCTGTGCGGGGCCGCGGCGCCCGAAGACGTGGACCTCCAGCGCCTTGTTCGCCTTGAGGCCCTCGTACACGTTGGCCGGGATCTCGGTCGGCAGCAGCTCGTCGGCGGTCTTGGCGAGGACGCGCGCCACGTCGAGCGCGACGTTGCCGACGCCGAGGACGGCGACCTTCTCCGCGTCCAGCGGCCAGGTCCGCGGCACGTCGGGGTGGCCGTCGTACCAGGACACGAAGTCCGCGGCGCCGAAGGAGCCGTCGAGATCGATGCCGGGTATGTCCAGGGCGCGGTCGGCCGTCGCGCCCGTGGAGAAGATCACCGCGTCGTAGAAGGAGCGCAGGTCGTCCAGGCTGATGTCGCGCGGGTAGTCGACGTTGCCGAACAGGCGGACCTGGGGCTTGTCGAGCACCTGGTGCAGGGCCGTGATGATGCCCTTGATGCGCGGGTGGTCGGGGGCCACGCCGTAACGGATCAGACCGAAGGGGGCCGGCATCCGCTCGAAGAGGTCGATCGAGACACCGGGTTCGACGGCCACCGCGGACTTCAGCAGCGCGTCGGCGGCGTAGATCCCTGCCGGGCCGGCTCCGACGATGGCGACCCGCAGAGGGCGAGGCATGTTCAGGTTCCCTTCGAGCGGTGATCAGGTAATCACCGGGAAGCCTAAACTGAGGCAAGCCTAAGTAAGTAGCCGGGTCGGGTTTATGACCCCATAAGGCTGCCTTATGGGTTGTCCCGGACGTCGGCGCCCGGTTCGGACAGCGGCCCGCGAGGGCCGCCCGAGCCGGGCGCCGCGCTTGACCTGCGTGGACTCCGGCGACCGGAGCGGAGCAGGCCGAACGGATCAGGCCAGGTCGAACCGGTCCAGGTTCATGACCTTGTCCCACGCCGCGACGAAGTCCTTGACGAACTTCTCCTTCGCGTCATCGCTCGCGTAGACCTCCGCGACCGCGCGCAGCTCCGAGTTCGAGCCGAAGACGAGGTCGGCGCGGGTGCCGGTCCACTTGACCTGGCCCGTGGCGAGGTCGCGGCCCTCGAAGGCGTCCTGCGCCTCGGACGTCGACTTCCACTCCGTGCCCAGGTCGAGCAGGTTGACGAAGAAGTCGTTGGTCAGCACCCCGGGGGTGGCGGTGAAGACGCCGTGCCGCGACCCTTGGTGGTTGGCGCCGAGGACGCGCAGACCGCCGACGAGGACCGTCAGCTCGGGGGCGCTCAGGGTCAGCAGGTTGGCCTTGTCGAGCAACAGGTACTCGGCGGGCAGGCGATGGCCCTTGCCGAGGTAGTTGCGGAACCCGTCGGCGGCCGGCTCCAGCGCGGCGAACGACTCCACGTCCGTCTGCTCCTGCGTCGCGTCGACGCGCCCCGGCGTGAAGGGCACCTCGATGGCGAAGCCGGCGTCCTTGGCGGCCTGCTCGACGCCCGCGGCGCCGGCGAGCACGATGAGGTCGGCGAGCGAGATCCGCTTGCCGCCGCTCTGCGCGGAGTCGAAGCTCTCCTTGATCCCTTCGAGAGTGCGCAGCACCGTGGCCAGCTGGTCGGGCTGGTTGACCTCCCAGCCGCTCTGCGGCTCCAGGCGGATACGCGCGCCGTTGGCGCCGCCGCGCTTGTCGCTGCCGCGGAAGGACGACGCGGAGGCCCAAGCGGTGGACACCAGCTGGGAGACCGTCAGGTCCGAGGCGAGGACCTGGGCCTTGAGGGCGGCGACGTCGGCCGCGTCGACCAGCTCGTGCGTGCGCGCGGGCAGCGGGTCCTGCCACACCAGCGTCTCCTGCGGGACCTCCGGGCCGAGGTAGCGCGCGACCGGCCCCATGTCGCGGTGGGTCAGCTTGAACCACGCGCGGGCGAAGGCGTCCGCGAACGCGCCGGGGTCGGCGAGGAAGCGGCGCGAGATCTGCTCGTAGGCCGGGTCGAACCGGAGCGAGAGGTCGGTCGTGAGCATCGTCGGGGCGTGGGACCTCGACCCGTCGTGGGCGTCGGGGACGGTCCCGGCGCCGGCGCCGTCCTTCGGCCGCCACTGGTGCGCGCCCGCCGGGCTCTTGAACAGCTCCCACTCGTATCCGAAGAGGATCTCGAAGAAGCTGTTGTCCCAGGTGGTCGGCGTGTCGGTCCAGATGCCCTCGAGGCCGCTGGTGATCGTGTCGGCGCCCTTGCCGGTGCCGTACGAGTTCTTCCAGCCCAGCCCCTGCTGCTCCATCGGGGCGGCCTCGGGGTCGGCGCCGACGTGGTCGGCGGGGCCCGCGCCATGGGTCTTGCCGAAGGTGTGACCGCCCGCTATCAGGGCGACGGTCTCCTCGTCGTTCATCGCCATCCGGCGGAACGTCTCGCGGATGTCGCGGGCCGCGGCGATCGGGTCCGGGTTGCCGTTGGGGCCCTCGGGGTTGACGTAGATGAGGCCCATCTGGACCGCGCCGAGGGGGTTTTCCAGCTCGCGGTCGCCGGTGTAGCGCTCGTCGCCCAGCCAGGTGGTCTCGGGGCCCCAGTAGACGTCCTCGTCGGGCTCCCAGACGTCCGCGCGGCCGCCGGCGAAGCCGAAGGTCTCGAAGCCCATCGACTCCAGGGCGACGTTGCCGGTGAGGATCATGAGGTCGGCCCACGAGATGCTCTGGCCGTACTTCTTCTTGACCGGCCACAGCAGGCGGCGGGCCTTGTCGAGGCTCGCGTTGTCCGGCCAGCTGTTGAGGGGCGCGAAGCGCTGCTGTCCGGCGCCGGCGCCGCCGCGGCCGTCGCTGATGCGGTAGGTGCCCGCGCTGTGCCAGGCCATGCGGATCATGAACGGGCCGTAGTGGCCGAAGTCGGCGGGCCACCAGTCCTGAGAGGTGGTGAGGACCTCCGCGATGTCCCGCTTCACGGCCGGCAGGTCCAGGGAACTGAACGCCTCCGCGTAGTCGAACTCCTCGCCCAGCGGGTTGGCCACGGCGGGGTTCTTGGCGAGGATCTTCAGATTGAGCCGCTCCGGCCACCACTGCCGGTTTCCGCCGCCCTGGGTCGGGTGCGGGGCGCGCGTGTGCGCGACCGGGCAGCCGGACACCTCCTCCGGCTTCGGGTCGGTGACGATCGCGTCATGGTTCTCGGTCATGGGAATCCTTCCGGACGGGGCGGATCACGATGCTCGAAACTGCGGACGGTCGCGTCCACGAACCTGGCCCGGGTCAAGTCACGTACTTTTCCCCGCTGTTGCCCTGACTCTTGGCCGACGGCCGGATCCGATCCTACGATGGACCTAGTCCAAGTCAATACGACAGACAGGCCCGTACGAAGTCATTTCTCGGACGACGCACAGTAAGGCTGGTGGCCATGAGTGACCTGGTGCAACGACTGCGCGGACGCGGCTGGCGGATGACCGCCCAGCGCCGGGTGGTCGCCGAGGTGCTCGACGGCGACCACATCCACCTCACCGCCGACGAGGTGCTCGCGCGCGCCGCGGTCCGGCTGCCGGAGATCTCGCGCGCCACGGTCTACAACACGCTCGGCGAACTGGTCTCGCTCGGTGAGGTGATCGAGGTGACCACCCACGGCCGCGCCAAGCTCTACGACCCCAACGCCCGCCGCCCCCACCAGCACCTGGTGTGCGCGGACTGCGGCACGATCCGCGACGTGCACCCCGGGGGCGACCCCCTGCGCGACCTGCCGGACTCCGAGAGGTTCGGCTACGCCGTCTCGGACGTCGAGGTGACCTACCGCGGCCGGTGCCCCGAGTGCGCCCGCACATGACACGGGCGCGGCCGGGCTGTTCCGTGCCCGGCCGCGCCCGTCCCGAGGACCGTCAGGGCGCCATCTCGTACGCTCCGGCGAGGGACTCGACGGTCTCCCACACGCGCGCCGAGCGGGCGTCGTCGACGACCGGGCGCCGTACCGCGCCCAGCGCCCAGCGCTGCTGCTCCTCGGTGGCCGAGTCCTTGCCGTGCAGTTCGACGGCGTGGGCGGAGAAGTCGCGCACCAGGACGGCGAACAGCTCGTCGAGGACGTCCCCGTCGAGACCGGTCAGGCGTGCCTGCTCCAGGATCAGTTGGCCGTGCACGACGAGCGCGAACAGCTGCCCGACGGCGAGCAGCAGGTCCAGGTCGCGGCTCTGCGCCTCGTCGGGGGCGGCGCTCGTCACGAACTCGCACAGCGCGTCGGCCTGCTCGCGGAAGCGGGCGACGTTCGCCACCTCGGCGTAGGCGTCGAAGGCGGTGCGCCAGTCGTGGAAGCGGATGGCGCCGAGGCCGCGGGCGGGGCCCTGCCGGAAGAGGAAGGCGTCGTCGGCCGCGTCGAGGCGGGTGGGCACCGGCGGGTGGGCGACCGGGTCCAGCAGGTGGTTGCGCAGGAACTTCAGGATGAGCGCGAGGTTGACGTGGACCGTGCCCTCCAGCTTGGGCAGGCCGCGGATCTCGATCGCCGCCTGCGCGAAGTAGTTGTCCTTCTCGAAGCCCTTGGCGGCGATGACGTCCCACATCAGGTCGATGACCTTCTCGCCCTCGGTGGTCACCTTCATCTTCGTCATCGGGTTGAAGAGGAGGTAGCGGCGGTCGTCGGGACCCGCGGAGCGGAAGTAGTCGACGGCGCGGTCGCTGAACAGCTTCATGCCGACGAGGCGTACGTAGGCGTCGGTCAGCTCGCGCCGCACGTGCGGGAAGTCGGTGACGGGCCGGCCGTAGAGGACGCGGCCCCGGGCGTGCGTGACGGCCTCGTACATCGCGTGTTCGCAGATGCCGATGGAGGCGGTGCAGAGGTTGAACTTGCCGACGTTGACGGTGTTGAGGGCGGCGTCGAAGGCCGCCTTGCCGGTGTGCAGGACGTCGTCGGGCGTGACCGGGTAGTCGTCGAGACGGAACTCGCTGACGAACTTCGAGGAGTCGACGACGTTCTTCACGAGGTGGTACGCGGGGTGGCGGCTGTCGGCGGCGAAGAAGACGTAGCCCTCGGGGCCCTCGATGTCGGTGCGGCGGCCGAAGACGGACACCAGGCCGGCGGCGTTGCCGTTGCCGATGTAGTACTTGGAGCCGCTCGCCCGGAAGCCGCCGTCGCCGTCGGGCGTGAGGAGCATGTCGGTGGAGTAGATGTCGGCGCCGTGGGCCTTCTCGGACAGGCCGAAGGCGAAGACCTCGCCCTGTTCGAGGAGTTCCGCCGCCCGGGCGCGGGCCGCGGCGTTCTCGCTCTGCCAGACCGGGCCGAGGCCGAGGACGGTGACCTGCCACGCGTACCAGTAGTCCAGGCCGTAGAAGCCGAAGATCTCGTTGAGGGCGGCGATGCGGGCGGTGTCCCAGCGCTTGTCCCGGTGTCCGTCGGCGGCGGACGCGGGGGTGAGGAAGGTCGCGAACAGCTTCTCCTTGGCGGAGAACTCCAGGAAGTCCGCCAGCCAGGCGCGCGAGCGGTAGTCCTCGATCAGCCTGCGCTTGCCGCGGGCCTCGAACCAGTCGACGGTCGCGCGCAGCAGCCTGCGGGTCTCGGGGTCGAAGTGCGTCGGGTCGTAGGTCCGGGGGTTGAACAGCAGCGCGTCGGCCATGAGGGGTCGCCTCTTCCTGGTCGGGGGTCGGGATGGGTGGCCCGGTTCAGCCCTGGGGGCCGAGCCGGTGGAGGGTGGCGATCACGTCGTCGAGCCAGTCGAGCGTCATGCGTTCGTACGCGATGCCGCCGCGCAGCACGACGTGCTGGAGTTCCCGCCCGGCGTCGGGCGCCGCGGGAGCCTGTGGGCCGGTGAAGTCGCGCCGCTCGCCCGCGAGGTAGCGCGCGAGCCGGTCGGCGTGCTCCTGGCGGTGCCGCTCGACCTCGCGGATCAGTGCGGCCGGGTCGTCGAACGCCGCGCCGCGGATCTTCACGGCCAGCTCGTGCCGGACGCTCTCGGGCGCGATGGGCTCGTGCAGCCACGCGGTCAGGGCCGACCGCCCGGCGGCGGTGACGGAGTACTCCTTCTTGTCCGGCCGGGTCTGCTGCGCCACCGCGCGGGCGTCGATCCAGCCGTCGCCCTCCATGCGCTTGAGGACGCGGTAGATCTGCTGATGGGTGGCGGTCCAGAAATAGCCGATGGACCGCTCGAACCGCCGGGCCAGCTCATAGCCGGAGCCCGGCTTCTCCAGCAGCGAGACGAGGATCGCGTGCTCTAGCGCCATGCGCCGATCCTTCTATGCAATTCGTTGCATAGACAAGCGGCACCGGCCCAGTGAGACACGGCTCACCTGCGAGATCGCCGACCCTTCGCGCCGGCGGCCCCGGTCAGCCGAGGAAGCTCAGGCGGACCTGGCGCTCGGGGTTGTCGACGTTCGTGTCGACCAGGCACACCGACTGCCAGGTCCCGAGCTCCAGGGACCCGGCCACCACCGGCAGGGTCGCGTGCGGCGGGACGAGGGCCGGCAGGACGTGGTCGCGGCCGTGGCCGGGGCTGCCGTGGCGGTGCTGCCAGCGGTCGTCGGCGGGGAGCAGGGTGTGCAGCGCGGCGAGCAGGTCGTCGTCGCTGCCCGCGCCCGTCTCCAGGATCGCGACGCCCGCCGTGGCGTGCGGCACGAAGATGTTGAGCAGGCCGTCACGGCCGGCCGCCGCCTCGCGCAGGAAGGCCTCGCAGTCGCGCGTGAGGTCGTGGACCGTCTCGCGGGAACCGGTGGTGACTCGCAGGACTCGGGTGGTGAACGCATCGGACATACCCCCATCCTCCCCCATCCCGCCTCTCGGTCCGCGATACCGGGCGTCCGTCTTTCGAGACGCCATTGACCCTGCGCGCAAGGCGTGGCTACGTTCTGCGGCATGTCGCGATCAGCCCTGCTCATCACGCGCGGTCACATCGACCTGCTGCGGGTGGCCTCCTCCGCGTGTCGCCGCGGCCGCTGACGCCTTTTCACGGCTTCGCCCTCCTGTTCTTCACCGTTGTCCCGGCCGGTCGGCCCACCCCTTCGCCTCTTCACTTCTGCCCGCTCCCCCTCGTCCGGTCCGCCGTGCTCCTCGCGGTCACCGAGCGGGGCGAGCGGCCGTACGCGCCGTACGTCTGACGCGCGTACGCCGATCTGAAGCGCGCTGAGACCCGCCACCGCCGCCGGCTCCCCCTGCCCCGCCATGGAGCGCCTGTGAGCATCAGTCATGCGTCACCGCACGCCTCAGCCGACATTTCCGTCATATCCAAGACATCGCCACCTGGACCCGGACCGGACCCCGCTCCGGCACTCGAACGCCTCGTCCCCTCCTCCAGCCGTCGCGCCCTCGTCCCCCGCTGGCTCCGCCGCACCTCGGGGCCGGTCCTTCTCCTCGCCGTCTGGCAACTGCTCAGCGCCACCGGCGTGTTGGCCGAGGACGTGCTGGCCTCGCCCGGGACCGTCGCCCGGGTCGCCGCCGAGCTGGTCTCGGACGGCTCGCTGACCTCCGCCATGGGGGTCTCGCTGCGGCGGGTCGCCGTCGGACTGCTGCTGGGCACCGTCACCGGCGCGGCCCTCGCGCTGCTCTCCGGACTCTTCCGCGTCGGGGAGGACCTCGTGGACGCGGGGGTGCAGATGCTGCGCACCGTGCCGTTCGTCGGGCTCATCCCGCTGTTCATCATCTGGTTCGGCATCGGCGAGACACCGAAGATCGCCATCATCGCGCTCGGCGTCTCCTTCCCGCTCTACCTCAACGTGTACGCGGGCATCCGGGGCGTCGACACGCGGCTGATCGAGGCCGGGGAGTCGCTCGGCCTGTCGCGGTGGGGGCTCGTGCGGCACGTCGTCCTGCCGGGCGCGCTGCCCGGCGCCCTGACGGGCCTGCGCTACTCGTTGGGCATCGCCTGGCTGGCGCTCGTCTTCGCCGAGCAGGTCAACGCCGACTCCGGCCTCGGCTTCCTCATGGTCCAGGCCCGTGACTTCCTGCGCACCGACGTGATCGTGGTGTGCCTGATCGTCTACGCCTTCCTCGGCCTCCTCGCCGATCTCCTCGTCCGCACCCTCGAAAGGCTGCTGCTGCAATGGCGACCGACGTTCACCGGCCGGTGACCCCCGCGGCGGACACGGCACCGGCCGTGCGCGTGGAGGGGCTCACCCGCACCTTCGACGGCCGTGCCGTCCTCGACGACCTGCGCCTCGACGTCCGCCCCGGCGAGTTCGTGGCGCTGCTGGGACGCAGCGGCTGCGGCAAGTCGACGCTGCTGCGCGTCCTCGCCGGCCTCGACCGCGACATCACGGGCACCGTGCTGGTGCCGCGCCGCAAGGCCGTCGCCTTCCAGGCGCCACGGCTGATGCCCTGGAAGCGGGTGTGGCGCAATGTGCTGCTCGGCCTGCCGGGCAGGCCCGAACGGGCCGTCGCCGAGCGGGCGTTGGCCGAGGTGGGCCTGGAACAGCGGGCGAACGCCTGGCCCAGGACGCTGTCCGGGGGCGAGGCCCAGCGTGCCTCACTGGCCCGCGCGCTGGTGCGCGAGCCCGATCTGCTGCTGCTCGACGAGCCGTTCGGCGCGCTCGACGCCCTCACCCGCGTCAGGGCGCAGCGGCTCGTCGCCGAGCTGTGGCAGCGGCGCGGTTGCGCGGTGCTGCTCGTCACGCACGACGTCGAGGAGGCGGTGCTCCTCGCCGACCGGGTCCTCGTGATGGACGCGGGCGCGATCGCGTACGAGACCCGGATCGGCCTGGAGCGGCCGCGCGGGATCTCCGACCCTCGCTTCACCGCGCTGCGCGAGGAGTTGCTCCAGCGGCTCGGCGTCGAGACGCCCGCCGGGACCGCCACCACCTGAACCGCCCCTGTGCCCCATCCGACGACCCCTGTGCCACATCCGACGATCGGAACCACCACCATGCCCGGAAACAAGACCATGCGACGGCCCCACCACGCCCCGGCCGCTCTCCTGCTCCCTGTGGCCATGCTGCTCACCGCCTGCTCCGGCACCTCCGCCGCCGGCACCTCGGTGGGCGGCTCCGGCGGACGCGTCGACGGCCAGGGGTCGCTGACCCTGAATGTCGGTGACCAGAAGGGCGGCTCGGAGGCCGTGTTGCGCGCGGCCGGGCAGCTCGACGGCCTGCCGTACAAGATCCGCTGGTCGACCTTCACCTCGGGACCGCCCCTCCTGGAGGCCGTGAACGCCGGGGCGGTCGACGTCGGCGGGGTGGGCAACACACCGCCGGTGTTCGCGGCGGGCGCGGGCTCGAAGATCTCCGTGGTCGCGGCGACGCGCGGCACCGCGGCGGGCGAGGCGATCCTCGTGCCGAACGGCTCGCCCCTGAAGGCGCCGCGCGACCTGAAGGGGAGGTCCGTCGCCGTGGCCCAGGGCTCGTCGGCGCACTACCAGTTGATCGCCTCCCTGGAGAAGGCGGGCCTCGGCCTGAAGGACGTCGAGGTCAAGTACCTCCAGCCGGCCGACGCGCTGGCGGCGTTCACGAGCGGCAAGGTGGACGCCTGGGCCGTCTGGGACCCGTACACCTCGCAGGTGCTGCGGGGGAAGAAGGGCCGTGTCCTGACCGACGGGGACGGCGTCGTGAACGGCCTCGGCTTCCAGGTGGCGGCGCCCGGCGCGTTGCGGGACAAGAAGAAGTCCGCTGCCGTCGCCGACTATCTGCGGCGCCTGCGCACCGCACAGGAGTGGGTGTACAGGCATCCCCGGGCGTGGGCGAAGGTCTGGGCGAAGGACACCGGCCTGCCCTACGACGTCGCGTTGGACGCCGTCAAGCGGACCAACGGCACCCGGATCCCGGTGGCCGTCGACAAGAACGTCGTGTCGTCCGAGCAGGAGATCGCCGACACCTTCGCCGGGCTCGAGCTCATCCCGCGCCGCGTCGATTTCGGCGACTTCGTCGACACCCGGTTCAACGGCGATCTGCCGCCCTCCACCAGCGAGCCGCGCACCTACCGCGAGGAGTCCTGACCGTGAACGTCCATCTCCACTGGTTCCTGCCGACCGGCGGCGACGGCCGCACCCTCGTGGACCGGCACGCGTACACCGACGGCGGCATCACGCGCTCCCGTGTCACACCGGTGAGCGGCGTGCGGGCCCCGGACATCGAGTATCTGGCGCAGATCGCCAAGGCGGCCGAGCAGCTGGGTTTTGAGGCGGTGCTCACGCCGACCGGCACGTGGTGCGAGGACGCCTGGCTGACGACGGTGGCGCTCGCCCAGCACACACGGCGGCTCAAGTTCCTCGTCGCCTTCCGCCCGGGAGTCCTCTCCCCCGTGCTCGCGGCGCAGATGGCGGCGACGTATCAGCGCATCACGCGCGGCCGCCTGCTGCTCAATGTGGTCACGGGCGGCGACTCGACCGAACAGCGGAGGTTCGGCGACCACTTGGACCACGATCGCCGCTACGCCCGTACCGATGAGTTCCTCTCGGTCGTACGAGGGGTGTGGAGCGGCACGCCCTTCGACTTCACCGGCGAGCACTACCAGGTCGAGGGCGGGCTGACCGCGCTGCCGCCCGATCCGCTGCCGGAGATCTTCTTCGGGGGATCGTCGGCGGCGGCCGGCCCGGTCGCGGCGCGGCACACGGACGTGTACCTGACGTGGGGCGAGCCGCCGGGGCAGGTCAAGCAGAAGATCGACTGGATCCGGGACCTCGCCGAGCGGGAGGGGCGCACGGTCCGCTTCGGCATCCGCCTGCACACCATCTCCCGCGACTCGGCCGCCGAGGCCTGGGCGGTCGCGGACCGGCTGCTGGACGACCTCGACCCGCAGACGATCGCCGCGGCCCAGGAGGCGCTCGGACGCAGCGAGTCGGTGGGCCAGCAGCGGATGCTCGCGCTGCACGGCGGCTCCCGCGACCAGTTGGAGATCGCGCCGAACCTCTGGGCCGGGGTGGGGCTCGTCCGCGGGGGCGCGGGCACCGCCCTGGTCGGCAGCCACGCGGATGTCGCGGACCGGATCGAGGAGTACCACGCGCTCGGCGTCGAGCACTTCGTGCTGTCCGGCTATCCGCATCTGGAGGAGGCGTACTGGTTCGGGGAGGGCGTCATCCCCGACCTGGCTCAGCGCGGCCTGCTGCACCGGGCGGTGCCGGACATCCCGTCCGCCGGGGCCCCTGTCCTGCGAACATCGGGCGCGCCCCGGTAGCGGGGAAGATCCCGGACCCCGGAGAAGTTAGTAGAAACGTGAACGACATCGGGGTACGAGAAGCGGTCGCCGGAGCGGTGGCGCAGGACGTGGACGTGGTCGTCGTGGGCGCGGGGCAGGCGGGCCTGTCCGGCGCCTACCACCTGCGGCGGGTCGGCTTCGAGCCCGGCCGGGACTTCGTGGTCCTCGATCACGCGCCCCGGCCGGGCGGCGCCTGGCAGTTCCGCTGGCCTTCCCTGACGTACGGGAAGGTGCACGGCATGCACGCGCTTCCCGGCATGGAACTGACCGGCGCCGACCCCGAGCGGCCCTCGTCGGAGGTGGTGGGGGCGTATTTCGCGGCGTACGAGAACCGTTTCGACCTGCGGGTGCGGCGCCCCGTGGACGTGCGCCGGGTGCGCGAGGGCGAGAACGGGCGGCTGCTCGTGGAAACCTCGGCGGGTGCCTGGTCGGCCCGTGCGCTGATCAACGCGACCGGCACCTGGGACCGGCCGTTCTGGCCGCGCTACCCGGGCCAGGACACCTTTCTCGGCCGGCAGCTGCACACGGCGCTCTACCCGGGGCCCGAGGCCTTCGCCGGGCAGCGGGTGGTCGTCGTGGGCGGCGGTGCGTCCGGAACGCAGCATTTGATGGAGATCGCCCCGTACGCGGCCGGGACCACCTGGGTCACCCGGCGCCCGCCGGTGTTCCGCGAGGGGCCGTTCGACGCGGACCGGGGCCGCTCGGCGGTGGCCATGGTGGAGGAGCGCGTCCGTCGGGGGCTGGCGCCGCGCAGTGTCGTGTCGGTGACGGGCCTGCCGGTGAACGACGCGATCCGGCGGGCCCGGGCCGAGGGGGTCCTCGACCGGCTGCCGATGTTCGACCGGATCACGCCGACCGGCGTCGCGTGGGACGACGGGCGCCACGTCGAGGCGGATGTGATCCTCTGGGCCACGGGCTTCCGCGCCGCGATCGACCACCTGGCGCCGCTGCGGCTGCGCGAGGCCGGCGGCGGCATCCGCATGGAGGGCACCAGGGCGGCCGCCGACCCCCGCGTCCACCTGGTGGGGTACGGCCCCTCGGCCAGCACGATCGGCGCGAACCGCGCCGGACGCGCCGCCGTACGCGACATCCAGCGGCTGCTGGCGGGAGCGCCGGCGGCGGTGTGAACCCGCGCCCCGCCGGGCGCCCGCCCGGGGCACAGCAGGGCGCGGTGGCAAGAGGGGCCGAGCCCCTCTTGCCACCGCGCCGCCTTCGGCTGTGTCAGCGCCCGTGGCCGGGCGCGTGGCCGGAGCCCTCGTGGTCGTAGCCCGACGCCTCGGCCCAGACGATGCCGAGCGGGCCGCCGACGCTGTCGTACGAGCGGTGGTAGCCCTCGTGGTCGTAGCCCGACTCGTGGCGCGGGGTGTAGCGGTCGTGGTCCTCGTCGGCGACGGCCGCGCCGGCCCCGACGGCCAGGGCGGACACGGTGAGAGCGGCGGCGAGGATGGTCGAGCGAACACGCATGAGTATATTCCTCCAGGAATATGCCGGTACTGTCGCCAAGTCATCTGCCGCGGCGGCCGGGTCGCCTAACGGCCCAGCACCCGCTCTCCACCCGAACGGACCTCGGCGTACTGCCACTTGGCCCACTCGACCCGCTCCTCGCCAGGCCGGGGCGCATGCGCCGCCGCCCGCACCGCTCGCCCCTCAGGAGTTCTGCTTGTTGAACTCCACGACGTTCTTCTGGTGCTCCTCGAAGTCCGCCGTGAAGCGCGTGTCCCCCGGCTTGACCGTCACGAAGTACAGCCAGTCCCCCGCGGCCGGGCTGACCGCCGCCCGCATCGCCGCCTCACCGGGATTGCCGATGGGCGTGGGCGGCAGCCCCATGCGGGCGTAGGTGTTGTAGGGGCTGTCGACCTTCGTGTCGCGGTCGCTGGTGGCCAGCGTGGAGCGGTTGAGGGCGTAGTTGATGGTGGAGTCCATCTGGAGCGGCATGCCCCGGTCCAGGCGGTTGTAGATGACCCGGGCCACCTTGCCCATGTCCTGCTTCGAGCCCGCCTCCGCCTCGATCATGCTGGCGATGGTGACGGTCTGGTAGACGTTCACCGTGTTGCGCTCGGCGCCCGCCGTGACCTGGCCGCCGCCGAACTTCTTGTTGGCCGTGTTCACCATGTACGACAGGACGGACGCCGGGGTCGACCGCGAGTCGATCGGGTACGTCGCCGGGAAGAGATAGCCCTCGGGGTTGCCGCCCGCGTCGCGGGGCAGCTTCAGACCGGCCTTGGGCACGGCCTTCTTCGTGGTGCCGGGCGGCACCTTCAGGGCCTTGTCCACGGCCGCGTACACCTGGGTGGATCGCCAGCCCTCGGGGATGGTCAGGGTCTGGGGGTGCGCGTCGTCGTCGGGGAGCAGCAGCGGCACCGCCACGGCGGTGGCCGCCACGACGGCTCCGGTCGCGATCAGGGCGATCCGGCCCCGCCGCGTCAGTCGAATCGTGCCCCGTCGCGGAGTCTTGGTCTGCATGGGGGCACATTAACCCGTAAATAGTCTTATTCCCGACATATATCTAGGTTGTCGGCTCCAGTTGGGCGTCCCTGCGGACCAGGGCGGCGTACCGCCCGTCGCGGGCCAGGAGCTCCTCGTGCGTGCCGCGCTCGGCGGTGCGCCCCGCCTCCAGGACCACGATCTGGTCGGCGCCCCGGACGGTGGAGAGCCGGTGGGCGATGGTGAGGGTGGTGCGGTCGGCCGACAGGGCGTCGATGGCCTCCTGCACGGCCCGCTCGGTGCGGGTGTCCAGGGCGCTGGTCGCCTCGTCGAGGATGAGGACCGGCGGGTCGCGCAGGATGGTGCGCGCGATGGCCAGGCGCTGCTTCTCGCCTCCGGAGAAGCGGTGTCCGCGCTCGCCCACGACCGTGTCGTACCCGTCGGGCAGGGAGGCGATGTGGTCGTGGATCTGGGCGGCCCGGGCCGCGGCGACCAGCTCCTCGTCGGTGGCGTCGGGCTTGGCGAAGCGGAGGTTGTCGGCGACCGAGGCATGGAAGAGGTAGGTCTCCTGGGAGACCACGCCGACGGCCCGCGCGAGGGTGTCGAAGTCCAGATCGCGCACGTCGACGCCGTCGAGGGTGACGCGGCCGCCCGTGACGTCGTACAGCCGGGGGACGAGGTGGCTCAGGGTCGACTTGCCCGAGCCGGTGGCCCCGACGACGGCCAGGCTGCCGCCCGCGGGTATCGCGATGTCGATGCCCTGGAGCGTGGGCGCGGACTTCTCGTCGTAGCGGAACTCGACGTCCTCGAAGCGGACCTCGCCCCTGATCGCGTCGAGGCGGACCGGCCGGGGCGGCTCGGTGATGTCGACGGTCAGGTCCAGGTACTCGAAGATGCGCTGGAAGAGCGCCAGCGAGGTCTGGATCTGCACGCCGGTGGAGAGCAGGCTGACGGTCGGCCGGAACAGGCCCTGCTGGAGCGACACGAAGGCGACGAGCGTGCCGATCGAGACGGTCGGGCCGCCCAGCTGGAAGGCCAGGCCCGCGCTCCAGTAGATGACGGCGGGCATGGCGGCCATGACGATCGAGATGACGGCCATGCGCCAGCGCCCCGCCATGTTCGACCGGATCTCCAGGTCGACCAGCCGCTCGGACTCCTCCGCGAAGGACCGGGTGAGCGAGTCGGCGCGGCCCATCGTGCGGCCGAGGACGATGCCGCTCACGGAGAGCGACTCGGTGACGGTCGCGGCCATCACCGCCATCTGCTTCTGGCGCTGGGTGGCGATCTTCTTGCGCTCGCGGCCGACGCGGCGGCTGATCCACACGAACACCGGGAGCAGCAGCAGCGAGACGACGGTCAGCCGCCAGTCCAGGGCGAGCATGGCGACGACGGTCGCGATCACACTCGTGAGGTTCGAGACCAGGGAGGTCGCGGTGGAGGTGACGGTCGCCTGCATACCGCCGATGTCGTTGGCGATGCGCGACTGGACCTCGCCCGTGCGGGTGCGGGTGAAGAAGGCCAGGGACATGCTCTGCAGCCGGCCGTAGACGGCCGTGCGCAGGTCGTGCATGACCCGCTGCCCCACGGAGGTGCTGATCAGGGTCTGCAGGACCCCGAAGACGCTCGTGACCACCGCGCTCAGGATCATGCCGAGCGCCAGCAGGCTCAGCAGGCCGGTGCGCCCCTGCGGGATCGCGGTGTCGAGGATCTCCCTCAGGAGGAAGGGGGTGGCGACCGAGACGAGGGAGGCGGCGCAGACCAGCAGGCCCACGATCGCGAGACGGCCCCGGTAGGGGCGGAAGAGGCGGAGGATGCGGCGCAGCTGCCGCGGCGGCTCCTGGCCGGGGGCCTGGGGCGGCGGCGTCCAGGTGGGTTCGTCGTGACGCATGGGCTCCTACGGGAGGTCGGACGGTGCTCTTGGGGGAGCATAGCTCACTGTTACCTATACTCACAATGCACTAGGCCCTGATAATGTTCCCGCCATGCGTACCCCGGACTTCCCGTCATGAGCGCCCCGGACACCGACGGCCCCCTCGCCGAACAGCTGCTGCGGCTCACCCGCAGGCTGCACCGCATCCAGAAGCACCACCTGGGGCCGGTCGGCATCACCCCGGCTCAGTCCCGGCTGCTGCGCACCCTCGCGCACTACGAGGCGCCGCCGCGCATGGCCGACCTCGCGCAGCGCCTGGAAGTGGTGCCCCGCGCGGTGACGAGCCTGGTGGACGCCCTGGAGTCGGGCACCTTGGAGTGGGGCGCCCTGGTGCGGCGCGTGCCGGATCCGAGCAATCGCCGGGTCATCCGGATCGAACTGACCGATGCGGGGCACAGTGCCCTCAAAGAGCTGCGCGCCGCGCGCCGGGCCGCCGCGGAGGAGATCCTGGCCCCACTGACCGCCGAACAGCGCGAGGTCCTCGGCGGACTGCTGACCGCGCTGCTGGACGACCCGGAAGGCCGTTGCTGACGCGCCGGAAGGACCGGAAGGCCGTTGCTGGCGCGCTGGAAGGACCGGAAGGCCGTTGCTGACCCGCGGGAAGGGGTCGTCACCGGCACGCCGCCGCCGTCGAGGGAGAGCCCATGCCGCTGCTGGAGCCCGAGCCGGACGCCCTGCGCCCCCCGGCGCGCGCCGCGGGCCCGTCACCGGACCGGGTGCCGGATTACGGGGCCGCCGGCACCCCGGAGCCGCTGCGCCGCGAACTGACCGCGCTGCTCGGCGCGGACAAGGTCCTCACCAAGGTCTCCGACCTGGTGCGGTACGCCTCCGACGCGAGCCCCTACCGCTTCGTGCCGCGGGTCGTGGTCGTCCCCGAGGACATCGACGACGTATCGGCCGTCCTGTCCTACGCGCACGGCAAGGGCCGCGAGGTCGTCTTCCGCGCCGCGGGCACCTCGCTCAACGGCCAGGCCCAGGGCGAGGACATCCTGGTCGACGTGCGCAAGCACTGGGCGGGCGTCGAGGTGCTCGGCTCGGGCGAGCGGGCCCGCATCGGCCCCGGAACCACGGTCGTCCGCGCCAACGCCGCCCTCGCCCGCTTCGGCCGGGTGCTCGGCCCCGACCCGGCGAGCGCCATCGCCTGCACCATCGGCGGCGTCGTCGCGAACAACGCCTCGGGCATGACCGCGGGCACCACCCGCAACTCCTACCGCACGGTGGCCTCGCTCACCTTCGTCCTGCCCTCGGGCACGGTCGTGGACACGGGCGAGCCGGACGCCGACGAGCGGCTGGCGCACGCCGAGCCCGCCCTGTGCGAGGGGCTGCTCGCGATCAAACGCGAGATCGAGGCGGACCCGGAGCTGGTGGCCCGCGTCCGCGCCAAGCACCAGATCAAGAACACCAACGGCTACCGCCTGGACGCCTTTCTCGACGGTGCGACGCCCGTGGAGATCCTGCGCGGTCTGATGGTCGGCTCGCAGGGCACCTTCGGCTTCATCTCGGAGGTCGTCTTCGACACGCTGCCGCTGGAGCGGCACCTCAGCGCCGCGCTGCTCTTCTTCCCCTCGCTGCCGGCGGCCGCGGCGGCGGTGCCGCTGTTCAACGCGGCGGGCGCGCTCGCCGTCGAGCTGATGGACGGCAATACGCTGCGTGCCTCGGTCAGCGTGCGCGGGGTGCCGGCCGACTGGGCCCGGGTCCCGAAGTCGGCGGCCGCGCTCCTGGTGGAGTTCCGGGCGCCGGACGAAGCGACCCGGGAGGCGTACGAGGCGGCGGCCGCCGAGGTGGTGCGGCGGCTCGAACTGATCGCGCCGGTCCCGTCCGTGACGAACACCTTCACGCGCGACGCGCGGACGATCGGCGGCTACTGGACGACGCGCAAGGCGTTCGTCACCGCCGTCGGCGGCGCCCGCCCCGCGGGGACCACGCTGATCACCGAGGACTTCGCGGTGCCACCGGGCCGGCTCGCCGAGGCCTGCGAGGCACTCCTGGACCTCCAGACGCGCCACGGCTTCGACGCCGCCGTCGCGGGCCACGCCGCGCACGGCAACCTCCACTTCCTGCTCGCCTTCGACGCGGCGCTGCCCTCCGACGTGCGGCGCTACGCCGCCTTCATGGACGCGTTCTGCCGACTGACCGTGGAGCGTTTCGACGGCTCCCTGAAGGCCGAGCACGCCACGGGCCGCAACATCGCCCCCTTCCTGGAGCTCGAATGGGGCCCGAAGGCGACGGAGTTGATGTGGCGCACCAAGCAGGTCATCGACCCGGACGGCGTACTCGCCCCGCGCGTGGTGCTCGACCGTGACCCCAAGGCCCATCTGCGGGGCCTGAAGACCATCCCCAAGGTGGAGGCCCTCGCCGACCCCTGCATCGAGTGCGGCTTCTGCGAACCCACCTGCCCCAGCGGGGACCTGACCACCACGCCGCGTCAACGCATCGTCCTGCGCCGCGAGATGATGCGCCAGGCGCCGGGCTCCCCGGTCGAGGACGGCCTGGTGGAGGCGTACGGATACGACGCCGTGGACACCTGCGCGGGCGACTCGACCTGCAAACTGGCCTGCCCCGTCGGCATCGACACGGGCGCCCTGATGAAGGACTTCCGGCACGCGCGGCACTCACGGCGCGAGGAGCGGGCGGCCGCGTTCGCCGCGCGCCACTTCAAGGGCGTCGAGGCGGCCGCGCGGCTCGCGGTGGCCGCCGCGGACCGGATCAACGACCGCCTGCTCACCGCCGTGACCCGCACCGCCCGCAAGGCCGTACGCCCCGACCTCGTCCCGGAGTGGCTGCCGGGGATGCCCGGCGCCGCACCGCGCACCCTGCCTCGCACCGCGCGCACGGGCGCCGCGGCCGTCTACTACCCGGCGTGCGTGAACCGCGTCTTCGGCGGCCCGGGCGACCGTTCGCTGCCCGAGGCGGTCGTGGCGGTCTCCGCGCGCGCGGGCAGGCCCGTCTGGATTCCCGGGGACGTCGCGGGGACGTGCTGCGCGACGATCTGGCACTCCAAGGGGTACGACGCCGGCAACAGGGTCATGGCCAATCGCGTCGTCGAGGCGGCCTGGGGCTGGACCGCGGGCGGCCGGCTGCCGCTGGTCGTCGACGCCTCGTCGTGCACGCTCGGCATCGCACAGGAGGTGGTGCCGTACCTGACGGCCGACAACCGCGCCCTGCACCGGGAACTGACCGTCGTCGACTCCGTCGTCTGGGCCGCCGACGAGCTGCTCCCCCACCTGACCGTGCACCGCACGATCGCCTCCGCGGTCCTGCACCCCACGTGCTCCACGCACCACCTCGGGGACGAGCCGCAGCTGCGCGCCGTCGCGGAGGCCTGCGCGGACGAGGTGGTCGTGCCCGACGACGCCGGGTGCTGCGCGTTCGCGGGCGACCGGGGCATGCTCCACCGGGAACTCACGGAGTCGGCCACCCGCAAGGAGGCCACCGAGGTCACCGCCCGTCCCTTCGACGCCCACCTCTCGGCGAACCGCATGTGCGAGGTCGGCATGGACCATGCCACGGGTCGCGGGTACCACTCCGTACTTCTGGAGCTGGAGCGTGCGACGCGCCCGCTCCCCCGCGTGTGACTGTGCGTCTGCGGGGCCTCGCTCCCGGACCTCACCCCTGGTGCCGTGCGATCCGGGCCTCAGCTCTGGCGCCGTGCGGTCCGGATCTCCCTGCGGAGAAGTCCAACTCCTCGACCACTTCCGTCTCTTGCGTCCCCGTCGCGGCCCCCTCAGGGTGGCTTCCGCCCCAGTGGCGGAGACCACCCGACATACGGCTACGGAGGTCCGATGCACGACGAGAACGCGACACCGACCCCTGACGGCGTCCCTCCCGAGGAGAGCGCGGCGGGCACGAGCACACCCGGAGACGGCCGCTCGCGCCGCGCGGTGCTGCGCACGGCGGGGCTCGCCGGGGCCGGGCTCGGTGTCGGCGCCCTCGCGGGCGGCACGGCACATGCCGGTACTCCGGCCGCCGCCCCCGCCGGCGCCGCTGCCGAGGACGCGGGGCAGGCGCCGGCCCGCAAAGGCAGGACGATGATCGGCGTGCCGTTCCAGCGGCGCTCCACGGTACGGGTCGGCATCGTCGGGCTCGGCAACCGCGGCGGCTCCATGATCGACCTGTTCCTCGCGATTCCCGGTGTCCGCGTCGTCGCCCTCTGCGACCCGGTCAAGGAGAAGGCGGCGGCCGCCGCGCAGAAGGTCACCGCCGCCGGTCAGCCGGCCCCGGCGACGTACACCAAGGGCGAGCACGACTACGAGAACCTGTGCCGGCGCGGGGACATCGACTTCGTGTACGCGGCGACGCCCTGGGACTCCCACTTCGCCATCTGCAAGTCGGCGATGCTGGGCGGCAAGCACGTGGGCGTGGAGTGTCCCCTCGCCATGCGTCTGGACGAGCTGTGGGAGCTGGTGGACCTCTCGGAGCGCACCCGCAGACACTGCATGCAGCTGGAGAACTGCTGCTACGGCAAGAACGAGATGCGGGTCCTGCGGATGGCGCACGCGGGCAAGTTCGGCCGGCTGCTGCACGGCGCGGGCGCCTACAACCACGACCTGCGCGGCCTGATGTTCGACCCCGACTACTACGAGGGGCCGTGGCGCCGCCTGTGGCACACCCGGCTGCGCGGTGACCTCTACCCCAACCACGGCTTCGGCCCGGTCGCCAACTACATGGACGTCAACCGGGGCGACCGTGTGACCCACATATCCAGCTTCGGCACTCCCGCGCTCGGCCTCGCCGAGTACCGCGAGGCGCACATGCCGGCGGGCGACCCGAGCTGGAAGGAGACGTACATCGAGAGCGACCGCACCATCAGTCTCGTCCAGACGGCGAAGGGGCGGGTGATCCGCCTGGAGCACGACGTCTCGACACCGCACCCCTACAGCCGCGTGAACAGCCTGGGCGGCACGAAGGGCGTCTTCGAGGACTACCCCGCCCGCATCTACCTCGAACCGGACCACACGGACGACAAGTGGGCCGACTTCTCCGAGTACGCCGATTTCGACCACTGGTTGTGGAAGGAGCACGCCGACCCGCCGGGCGGCCACGGCGGCATGGACTACATCATGGTCTTCCGGCTGATGCAGACCATGCGGCTCGGCCTCGTCCCGGACTTCGACGTGTACGACGCCGCGACGTGGACGGCACCCGTGCCGCTGAGCCACCTGTCGATCAAGGCGAAGGGCGCGCCGCAGGCGATCCCCGACTTCACTCGTGGGCTGTGGGAGAGAGAGCGTCCGGGGGTGGACTCGCCGAAGCCGAAGCCTGACGCGTAGGCGTACTTGCCGGCTTCGGCGTGACCCCCTGGGCCGTCGGGGCGTGCGCCATGGGCCGTTGGCCGTGAGCGTGGGCCGCGGGCGTGGGTCGTGGGCCACCTCAGCAGCGCAGTCGGTCCTCCGTCAGTACGCCCTGCACGGTGGCCAACGTACGGTCGTGGCAGCCCGTGTCGCCGTACTGCCGATAGCGCTCGCGGGAGGTGCCCACGGCGTGCCGCTGCTCGCGGGGCACCTGAGTGAGGTACGACGCGTCGCCCTCGTACCGGTCGTCGGTCACCGACCCACCCACAGGCCGGTGGCCGCGCGTCACGACCTTCTCGGCACGGTCACCGAGCGAGATCGCGGTGCGCAGCCGGTCTCCCGTACCGAGCGTCGTGGTGCCGTCCATGGTGTACGTGCGGTCGGTGCGCACCGCCCCGCCGCCCGTCGTGACCGTCTCGCGGTCGGTCCAGGTGGCCTGGAGCGCGTCCATCGACTCGCCGTCGGTCCAGCGGTGCGCGGAGGTGGTGGCGAGGGTGCGGGTCACGGTCGTGGCGACGCGGCCGTGCGAGGTGTTCACGTACCCGGAGACGCTCAGCCGGTGGCCGCCCTTGGTGTCGAGCCGGTGCGCGACCTCCCCGGAACCGGGTGTGTACGTGGACGTGTTCGTGGGGGCGCCGTCCCGGTGGCGGGTCAGGGCGCCGGTGACGTGCTCGCGCTTCTCGTCCTGCCAGACGAGCACGTTCGCCGGGGTGCTCCAGCCGGTCCGCGCCTTCGGTACGCCGACGACGGAGACCTTCACGTCGTGCGGGCGGCCGTCGTTGAGGAGCCCGGCGAACGGCGTCAGGTCGTACTCGACGGGCTTGATGTCGAAGGCGCGGGGGCCCGGGATCACGTACCAGAGGAACGGGTTGGACCAGCCGCCGGTCCACACGGTCGGGAACGGCGCGGCGACCCCGGCCAGTCGTCCGTCGACCTTGATCTGGACCTCGCGGTAGGGGCCGTCGTCCGCTGTGCAGGAGTAGGGCGCGGTGTCGGGCACCGTCAGGTACCAGTACTCCTCGCAGCCGCCTCCGGAGCCGGTCGCGTAGACCTCGGCGACGATGCGTTCGCTGTTGCGCGGGGTGGTGAGGGCGGCGCCGTCCCTCACGGCGTCCCCCAGGGGGAGGACGCGGTCGGGCGGCGCGTTCCCCGCCTCGGCCTTCACCCCGGCCGCCTTCTTCTTCGCGTAGAACGTCAGTGTGACCTTGACGTCGATGATTCCGGTGTAGGTGTCGTCGACGACGTTCCCGATGAGCATCTCGACCGGCTGGTCGTGCCCCAGCGTCTCGCTGTAGCGGGTGACGTCCTTCTCGACGGACCAGGCGATGCCCTCGGGGGACGGCTCCGGAGTGGAGGTGCGGAACACTTCCACGCCCCCGATGCGCAGATAACCGAGCCGGTCGTACTGCCGCCCCTTGACCTTGCCGTCCAGACGCAGCACCACCTTCTCCCAGCGGTCACCGCACTCCTCGGGAGGCGTGTAGCGCCCCTGGAAGGGCGTGAAGTCCTTGAACCGCGCCTCGGCGACCGTCACCGCACAGGACTTCGTGCGCGGCTTGGGGACCGGGGGCGCGGCGGTGAGCGGGTCGTGCCAGTCGGTGCCGAACTCGGCGGGGGGTGTGGTGACGGCCGTGGCCGTGGCCTGGCCCGTGCCGAGGAGTGCGCTCGCGGCGAGAGTGAGCCCCGCGAGCATGGACATGACGCGTCTTCTCATGGAGGTGTTCTATGGGGCAGTCGTCGTGCACCGCAATGGGGCCTCGGCCCCACCGGTATCCGTGCTCACACCTGCGTCCCCGCGGCCTCCATGGCCGCGTTCACGCCTTGAGGTTCGCCTTGTCCCCCATCACCACGACCGGGTGCTGCTTCGGGTCCAGGGTGCGCAGCAGGTACTCCATGGCCGACTTGGACAGGCTCACACAGCCCGATGTGCCGCTGCCGTGGTCCATGTGCAGCCAGATGCTGCCGCCCTTCGCCTGCCCCTGCGGGCGCGTCGGGTCGTTCGGCGGGGTGCCCTTGGCGCGGTTGTAGTCGATGGCGATGACGTAGTCGAAATCGTGCCAGTGCGTCTTGGGCCAGTAGTGCGGCGCCTGCATGGAGGACGACTTCGTGTACGGGAACTTGGACCCCGGGTCGGCGAGGACACCGCCCGCGTCGCTGAGCGTGAACACTCCGACGGGGCTGCGCTTGTCGTTCTCGCGGTGGTCGGTGGTCCAGCCCTTCTTGCCGTTGTGGGCGGACCAACTGCGGACCTTCGACCAGGTGGCGTCCTTCTCCCCGCGCTCGGCCTGCGAGGGCGCTGCGGCTTTCGCGGCCTTCGTGTAGAGGACGACGGTCGACTTCGCCGAGTCCTCACCGTCGCCGTACACGGCGAGCACCTGCCGGGAGTCCGCGGGAATCCGCGCCTGCAGGCGGTCGCCGACCGCGGGGATGCTCTTCAGGCCGGTGGCGCGCCGGTCGGCGCCCCCCGCCCCGTCCGCTCCCCCGGCTCTGGTGTCGTCCTTCGTCTTCGTCTGTGACGAGCCGTCGCTCCCACAGGACGTCAGAAGGACACCGCAGGCCGCTGCCGCGACCACCGCTCGCACCGCACCGGCTATACGCATCCGCCCATGGTCGCATCCGGCGTCCGGTTCCCCCGCCCGGCCTCGGAGCCGACGCGAAGTTCGGAGCCGATTCTTTACCCCCGGCCGGAAAACCGTTTGCCTCGGACCACCGTCCGAGGCGAACCTTTCACAGCTCGTCACCGCCGCCCGCTTCCCCTGGCCCGAGCCCGACCGTGGTCTCACGTGCGAGATCTCGTCGCCTCGCGGCCCACCCGAGCCGACGGCAGCCGCTCCGAGTCCTGGGACGTCATGCAGATTCGCGATCTTCCGTATTCCGACCCCGGCCTCCCTGATGTCCGGTCAGGGCCACGCTTCCTGTGGTGGCTGGGCCGCAACCAACTCGGGGGGCAGCTGAAGTCCCTCGCCTGGGGCCTGCTGCACTTCACCTCCATCGCGGGCCTGCCCTACATGGTCGGCCTCGCCGTCGAGGCCGTACTCGACCGGTCCGGGGCACGGCTCGCCCTCGCGGGCATGCTGATCGGTCTCCTCGGCGTGGGGATCGCGCTGGGCGACACGATGCTGCACCGCACCGCGGTGACCAACTGGGTCACGGCCGCGGCCCGTGTGCAGCAGCTCCTGGCCCGTAAGACCGCCCGGCTCGGCTCCGCCCTCACCCGGCGCGTCGCGGCCGGTGAGGTCGTCGCGGTCTCCACCGGAGACGTCGAGAAGATCGGCTGGTTCGTGGAAACCCTGTCGCGGTTCGCCGCGGCCGCCCTGACGGTCGTCCTGGTCTGCGTCGGCCTCCTCGTCTACCAGCCCGCGCTCGGCGTCGTCGTCACCGCCGGGATGCCGGTGCTCGCGCTCGCCGTGCTCCCTCTGCTGCCGCGCGCCACCCGGCGGGCCGACTTCCAGCGCGAGAAGGCCGGACGGGCCACCGAACTGGCGTCGGACACCGTCGCCGGTCTGCGGGTCCTGCGCGGCATCGGCGGCGAGGAACTCTTCCTCGACCGCTACCGCCGCGCCTCGCAGGAGGTCCGAACGGCCGCGGTGCGCAGCGCCCGCATGTGGGCGGTGATCTCGGCCACCCAGGTCCTGATGCCGGGGCTGCTGCTCATCGCGGTCGTCTGGCACGGCGTGCATCTGGCCCGCGAGGGCCGGATCACCGTCGGCGAACTGGTCACCGTCTACAGCGCGGTGATGCTGCTCAACTACCCGCTGCGGCACTTCGAGGAGATCGCCATGGCGTACTCCTTCTCCCGCCCCTCCGCGAAGCGGGCGGCACGGGTGCTGGCCCTGGAACGCACGGCTGAGCCCACGGCCGGTTCCGGTGCGGCGCGGATGCCGGAGCAGGCCTCGGGCCGGACCTCGGGACAGGACCGGGAACACGCCCCGGGCAGGCCCGTCGGCCCGGCCGAGCCGCCGCCTGCCGAGGCAGCCGGTGACGTCGTGGGTGGAGGGCGCGCCGCACGCCCGTGGCCGGGCGGCGCCCGGCCCGCCGGTGACCTGTACGACCCCGTGACCGGGCTCCTCGCCCCGGCCGGCCGGTTCACCGCCGTGGTCTGCGGCGACCCGGACGAGGCGGGCAGAATCGCCGAACGTCTCGGCGGCCACCCGGCCTTCGAGGAGGCCTCGGGCCTGCCGTCCGTACGCCTCGGGGACGCACCGCTCGACGGCCTGCCGCTGTCCGCCGCCCGTACCGCCGTCCTGGTCCAGGACAAGGATCCCGTCCTGCTCTCCGGGACGCTCCATGACCTCCTCGACGTGCCCGCCTCGGGGGCCGTCACCCCCGAGGAAGCGCTCGCGGCCGCCCAGTGCGCGGACGTACTGACCGCCCTCGCACAGACTTCGGTGGACGACGACCCGATGGCCGCCCACCTCACGGAGCGCGGCCGCTCCCTCTCCGGAGGCCAGCGCCAGCGCCTCGCCCTGGCCCGCTCGCTGGTCACCGACCCCGAGGTCCTGGTACTCGACGAGCCGACGTCCGCCGTCGACTCGCACACGGAGGCGCGGGTCGGCGACGGCATCCGCCGGCTGCGATCCGGACGCACCACCGTGGTGCTCACCTCCTCGCCCCTGCTCCTGGACCGCGCCGAGCGGGTGGTCTTCCTGGCCGACGGCGAGGTCACGGCCGTGGGCTCGCACCGCGAACTGGTGCACGGCGAACCGCGATACCGCGCGGTCGTGACCCGCGAGACCGACGACGAGCGCGCCCGCGCGGACGCCCTCACGGCATTCGACATCGAGGAGACGGCATGATCGGCCTGGCGCCACCGGAGTACGACCCGGCGGCCCCCACGACCGCGGACACGCTGCCCATCGGCGCGCCCGCGACCGTCCGCGCTTACGTCCGCGACCTGTTCCGACGCCACCGCCGGGCCTTCCTGCTGCTCATCGCGGTGAACACACTCGCCGTGGTCGCCTCGATGGCCGGCCCGTACCTTCTCGGCGACCTCGTCGAGAAGGTCTCTGACGGTGCCCGCGACCTCCATCTGGAGCGCACCATCGGCCTGTTCGCGCTCGCCCTCGCCGTGCAGGCCTACTTCGTACGGGAGGTGCGGCTGCGCGGGGCGATGCTCGGCGAGCGGATGTTGGCCGATCTGCGGGAGGACTTCCTCGTGCGGTCCGTCGGGCTGCCGCCGGGTGTCCTGGAGCGCGCGGGGACGGGCGATCTGCTCTCCCGGATCACCACGGACATCGACCGCCTGGCCAACGCCATGCGCGAGGCCGTTCCGCAGCTCGCGATCGGCGTGGTGTGGGTGGCGCTGCTGCTCGGCGGCCTGGTCGTGACCGCGCCGCCACTGGCCCCCGCGGTCCTCGTCGCCGTTCCCCTCCTCGTCGTGGGCTGCCGCTGGTACTTCAAGCGGGCGGGCGCCGCCTACCGGTCGGAGGCCGCCGGATACGCCGCCGTGGCCGCCGCCCTCGCGGAGACCGTCGACGCAGGCCGCACCATCGAGGCCCACCGGCTCGGCGAGCGCCGCATCGAGCTGTCCGAACGCCGCATCAAGGAGTGGACCGCCTGGGAGCGCTACACCCTCTACCTGCGCTCGGTCCTCTTCCCGGTGATCAACTTTACCCACACCACCGTGCTCTGTTCGACGCTGATGATCGGTGGAGTCTTCGTCCTCCAGGGCTGGATCGGCGTGGGCCAGCTCACCGCGGGTGTGCTGATCTCCCAGATGCTCGTCGACCCCCTGGGAATCATCCTGCGCTGGTACGACGAGCTGCAGGTGGCGCAGGTGTCCCTGGCCCGGCTCGTCGGCGTGCGCGACATCGAGCCGGACGCGGGCGACGCGTCGCTGGTTCCCCATGGCCGTGACGTCCTCGCGGACGACGTGCACTTCGGCTACCGCGAGGGCGTGGACGTGCTGCGCGAGGTGTCCCTGGCCGTCGAGCCCGGCTCGCGCGTCGCCCTCGTCGGCCCTTCGGGCGCGGGCAAGTCCACGCTGGGCCGGCTCCTCGCCGGCATCTACGGCCCGCGCACCGGACAAGTGACGCTGGGCGGCGCCGCGTTGTCGGACATGCTGGCCGAGGAAGTCCGTTCCCATGTGGCGCTGGTCAACCAGGAGCACCACGTCTTCGTCGGCTCTCTCCGCGACAACCTCCTGCTCGCCCGGGCCGGTGCGCGGGACGCCGAACTGTGGGCCGCGCTCGGCGCCGTCGACGCGGCCGACTGGGCACGGGGGCTCGACGCCGGCCTGGACACCGAGGTCGGCTCCGGCGGGTTCGCGCTGACACCCGCACAGGCCCAGCAGATCGCGCTGGCCCGGCTCGTCCTCGCCGACCCGCACACCCTGGTCCTGGACGAAGCGACATCGCTGCTCGACCCGCGTGCCGCACGGCACCTGGAACGCTCGCTCGCCCGTGTCCTGGACGGCCGCACCGTCGTGGCGATCGCCCACCGCCTGCACACCGCGCACGACGCGGACGTCATCGCGGTGGTCGAGAACGGCCGTATCAGCGAACTCGGCAGCCACGACCAACTGGTGTCCGCCGACGGGGCGTACGCGGCGCTGTGGCGGTCCTGGCACGGATAGCCGCAGCGGTCCCGGCGGGGGTGGGCTCAAATCAAACAAGAGCTCCAGCGCCTGTCGGACCCACCATCATGGAGCCCTGGAGGAATCCTGCCCGCCGACAACCGGGGCAGCATGGTTTCGTGTGGAGCTGACGATGGGGGTTTGACGGTGGGCACGGTCGATGAGGTGCTGCGGAGCGCGGGCGAGGCTTGTGAGGAGCAGCTGCGGCGGTGGGTGGGGTCGCTGCCGGGGCCCGCGGCTGAGGTGGCCGCCTATCAGTTCGGCTGGTCGGGGGAGGGCGTACGTCAGGGCGGTAAGTACGTTCGTGCTGCCCTGACTCTGGCGTGTGCGCGTGCGGTGGGAGGCGTGGACCGGCGGGCGGTGCCGGCGGCCGCGGCGGTGGAGATGGTGCACAACCTGTCGCTTCTCCACGACGATGTTCTGGACGGTGACACGGTGCGGCGCCACCGTGCGGCCGCGTGGCAGGTTTTCGGCCCGTCGTCCGCCGTCCGGTCCGCGGACGCGATGATGCTGACCGCGTTCGACGTCCTGTCGCAAGCCGACGGGCCGGACGGGCCGGTGCCTCGTGAGGCGTCGGCCGCTCTGGTGGACGTGCTGATCCAACTGGCGGTCGGCGAAAGCCTGGACCTGGTCTTCGAACGACGGACTCAGGTGACCTTGACGGAGTGTCTGGAGATGGTCTCGGGCAAGACCGCCTCGCTGTTCGCCTGCGCTTGCCGGCTGGGTGCCCTTTACGGAGGCGCCGACCCGGCCGTCTGCGCCCAGTGGGCGAAGGCCGGACACGACCTCGGCATGGCCTTCCAGCTCGTGGACGACCTGCTCGGCATCTGGGGCGACCCGGCGGTGACCGGAAAGCCCGTCTTCAACGATCTGAAGAAGCGCAAGATGTCGGTGCCCGTGGTGGCCGCGCTGACGTCCGCGACCCCGGCCGGCGACGAACTCGCCCGCCTCTACTCGCGGCCCGGGGGCGACACGGCCGGCATCGCCCGCCTGGTCGAGGAGGCGGGCGGCCGGCGCTGGACCAGCGACCGCGCCGCCCAGCACGCGACGGCCGCACGCGACCGGCTGCACCGCCTCACCACCGTGCCCTCGGCTCTCGAAGACCTTGAGGCGCTGTGCACGGTCGTGATCAGACGCGTGCGCTGACCTTCCACGGAGGCGGCCCGTCCATGAGGTGAGCGCGGCCCTGCTCGAACAGCTCGGCGTCCACCTCCTTGAGCCTGCGCAGTTCCCCCGGCTGGTGCAGGGCGTGCACGGCCGCGGGGACCCTGGTGTCACCGGCAGCCTCCAGCAGGGCGTTCACGGCGAGGCGGGCCGCTTGGTTCGCGCCTTCCATCGTCGCCAGGTTCACCGGGGAGCGCACGTAGTCCCCGGCCATGAACAGATTCGCCGCCGCCGTCACCGCCCGCGGGCGCGCCTCCCAGGAACCGGTGGTGTTGATCAGCAGCGGCTCGTCGTTGACGGCCGGCCCCGGCTCGTCCAGGTTCCGCACCGCCGGATCCAGCTCCCAGGAGTGCAGCAACCCCTCGTGCAGGCGGGTTCGACCACCTCCGTTGAGCCCGTCGCACAGCTGCGCCCAGACCTCGGCCGCGATCTGCGTCCGGCTGCACTCGCGGGCCGGTTTGCCGTACAGGATGCCCGGGGTGTCCCAGGAGGAGATGTCCACCGACAGGCAGTCGGCCACCGTCCCGTCACCGTAGGTGGACGGGAAGTCGCCGTCCCAGAACTGGGCCTGGCTGATCGAGGTGAGTGCCCAGGGCGAGTCCAGGAACAGGACATGACCGTGGGTGACCGGCACCGGCCGGGTCAGGTAGAACTGCATGCCGACCATCCAGTCCGTGTGCAGTCCCGTCACGTTCTTGAGCTCGGCGTCGGCCTCCGCCAGTCCGCGGTCCAGCAGCGCGCCTATGCGATGGACCGGTAGCGCGCAGACATACCAGTCAGCCTCCAGCTCCCGCCGCCGACCGGCCGGATCGCGCAGTCGGGCCCCGGTGACACGACGACCGCTCAGGGCCACCCGCTCGACACCCCAGCCGAGCTCCAGCCGCACCCCCAGGGACGCCAGATGCCGGATCCACGGGTCGATCCAGGCTGTGCTGGTGGGGCCGTTGAGCACCCGGTCCGCCGGCTGCGGTTCCTCGCCCCGGCCGAGGAAGCCGAAACTGAAGGCCTCCAGGAACCCACCAACCGTATGCGCACTGCAGACCTCGGCCCGTGCCGCGACCACCGTGCGGGTCGCCCCCACCACGCACGCCTTGATGTACTCCTCGGAGGCGCCGTCGGCCGCGGCGAAGTCCCACCACGAGGTCGACTCCCACTGGCCCAGCCGCCGCTCGTCACTGCTCGTCATGTAGACGAGCATCCGGTTCGCGAAGAACAGCAGCTCCTCGCTCGTCAGCCCCCTGCCACCCGCCTCCAACCCGACAGCACGCAGGAACTCCATCGGAGTGCGCGTACTCGCAGCCGCGGACACATCCGTGACCCGCTCACCCACCCGGCCCGAGCGCGCGGAGAGCATCTGTGTCGCCTCCCGCAGATTCCCCGCCACCCCCTCCGTGCTGCCGTCGACAGGGATACGGCGCAGAGTGTCCGGAAGGCTCCGGTAGAACCCGGGGAAGAACCGGAACCCGTGCTCACTGGGCAGGTCCAACCGCCCGCCCCGGCCCGTCCCCGGCACCCATGCGCTGCGGGCCTTGCCACCCCAGCCGGCGGGTTCCACCACCGTCACCTCGAAGCCGCGTTCCGCCAGCTCCATCGCCGCCGTCAACCCAGCCACGCCTCCACCCAGCACCGCGACCCGTAAACCCCGCCCCACCGACACCACCACATTCCGTCGTGGGGGCACTCAGCGGGAGGCCCCCTTCCGCCCCGTCACGAGGAGTAGATCATTGATCAGCTTTGTGCCAGAGAGCGCGCCTTCGACCTCAAGACAGCTGGCCGGCGCTCCGACACGCGGGGATGATCCGCCTCGCCTGCGCCATCAACACCGGCCCCGCCGACGGGCGAAGCGCGGTCGGCCACATGCGCTCCGCAGGGCAGAAACGCTCAGGCAGACTCGGACCCGGAGTCGGGCTGGGCACGTGCCTCGTCGGCCCGGATGCGGTCAAGCGATCGCCCTGCTGATCTCCCGGTCGGCGAGCCGACGCAGTTCGCCCGTCAGCATCACCTGGACAGCCGCGCGGACATCTTCCGCGTGGATGACGTTGCTGTTGGTCCTTGTGGAGATCACATCGGCGGCATCCATCAGTTGTTCGATGAGAAGGGCTAGTAGGCCGGCGAGGACACTCTTGGCCGAGGCGCTGACAGTGACGGATTCGTCCGGGCTGAGCGCGCTCATCATTCGGTCGATGGCCCCCTCAAGGGCGGCGCCCGGAGTGCTCGCCACGGGCTGCCGCACAGGCCGCGGCTCCGTCCGGGCAGCCGGTGCCCTCTCGAGCAGCCAAGCGGACAACAAGCGGCGTAACTCCTCGTCCGATCGGATCGCGTCATCCACCTGGCGAGGCTGGATCTCCTTGCCACCCGCCTCGTCGGCGTCCGCCTTCAGCCGGAGGAGATAAGCGCCATCCAAGATCTCCCCCATCACGCAGATCAGTCCCGCAGCCACCGCCCGGGCCGCCTTGGGATGGAGCTGCTTCTTGGTGTGAGCGACGAACAGTTGTTCCGGAAGGATTGCTTCAGGCTGCTCCGTATGCGCAACCGGGTCCGGCTTTCCGCCCTTTTTCTGGCTCATTCGCACTCCTCCATGTGTGGTTGTTCGCGCTTTCGCTGACGATCGCCACCGACCGGGCAACGCTTGCGGTCTCATCGTCGTCGTGTCATCGGCACAAGGCGCGCAGAATCCGAAGATGCCTACGAGATAAGCGCGGGAGAACGCCCCAGTCCCCCACCGGCATCGACGGACTCCGCACCGTCGCGCTGTCCGTCGCGGGGCACCGGCCGGTCGCGCGCCTTGCTGACTCATCGGACTTCGGACGCAGCTCGTGCACCCGTGGTGCACTGGCAGGCGGGGGCCTGCCCCCTATTCCAGCGACTGCGCACAGAACCGACAGTGACGCCCACTCATCACCTGTCTCTGCGCTCGCCCTTGTAGGCGTGGTTAGGGTACGCGGATGGCCGCACCCTGCTCGGATCCCTCCACGGACCCCGGTGTCCCCGATCGGCGCGGGCCCGCCCGTTATCTCTGGTGGGTCACCGCCATGCAGTGGCGGCGCGTCGCCGGCGGGGCTGTGCTCGGCACCGCCTGGATGATGGGCCTGACGCTGCCTCCGTACGTCCTGTCGCGCGCCATCGATGACGGACTGCGGCCCGGCGACCAGGGGGCGTTGCTCGGCTGGACGGCCGCCCTGTTCGGCATCGGGGTGCTCGACGCTTGGCTGTCGATCATGCGGCACCGCACCATGACCCGGGTCCGGCTGGACGCCTACTTCCGCACCGTGCGCGTGGTGGTGGACCACGCGACCCGCCTCGGCGCCGCGCTGCCCCGCCGCGTCTCGGCCGGTGAGGTCGTCACGATCGGGCACTCCGACGTGGGCGTCATCGGCCAGACCCTCACCGTGACGGGCCCCGGCGTGGGCGCGATCGCCGCCTACGTGGTGGTGGCCGTGCTGCTGCTGTCCGTCTCCGCCCTGCTCGCGGTGGTGGTGCTGGTGGGGGTGCCCGTGCTCGCCCTGCTGGTCGGCCCCTTCCTCGGCCGCCTGCAAGGCGCGGAGACCGCCTACCGGGAACGACAGGGCGCCCTTGCCGCCGTCCTCGGCGACCTGGTCGGCGGCCTGCGCGTACTCAACGGCCTCGGCGGCAAGGGAGTCTTCGCGGCTCGCTACCGTGACGGTTCGCGAAAGCTGCTCCACGACGGCTACCGCGTGGGCTCGTCGATGAGCTGGATCCAGGCCTTCGCGCTCGGACTGCCCACGGTGTTCCTCGCCACCGTGACGTGGCTCGCCGCCCGCATGGCCGCCAAGGGAACCATCACGGTCGGGGAACTGGTGGCCGTCTACGGATACGTCGCCGTGCTCGTGGTGCCGGTGTCGTCCTTCATCGAGAGCGGTTACGACATCGGCCGGGGCCTGGTCTCGGCCCGCCGGGTCGTGCGCTTCCTCAACCTGGATCCGGAGGACTTCACCGCCGAAGAGGGGCGGGAGCCGGAAGAGAGTGGAGGGAGCAGTCATGGGCCTCGCGAGCATGAGGCGCCCATGGAGGCGGGCTCCCCCGGCGAGTGTGACGGCTCCGCCGAGGCGCCCGGGCCGTCGGCTGTGCTGCGCGATCCGCTGTCCGGCGTGGAAGTCGCACCCGGCGTCCTCACCGCGCTCGTCAGCGCCCAGCCGTCGGACGCCGTGGCTGTCGTCGACCGGCTCGGCCGGTTCGCTCCTTCCGCGGCCACCTGGGGCGAGGTCCGCCTCGACGCCGTCCCCCTCGACCAGGTCCGCGCCCGGATCCTCGTCGCCGACAACGAAGCAGACCTCTTCGCCGGTACGCTGCGCGCGGCGATATCCGGCCGCCTGCACCCGGACGACCAGGCCCTCGCCCGTGTGATCGACGAGGCCGTGGCCCGCGACATCGTCGTCGGCCTGCCCGGCGGGCTCGACGCCCGCCTCGACGCCCAGGGTCACAATCTTTCCGGAGGCCAGCGCCAGCGCATCCGCCTGGCACGCGCCCTGCTCGCCGACCCCGAGATCCTGCTGGCGGTCGAACCCACCTCGGCGGTCGACGCCCACACCGAGGCCAGGATGGCGGCCCGACTGCGCGCCGCCCGCAGCGGCCGCACGACCCTGGTGGCCGGCACCTCTCCTCTCCTCCTCGACCAGGCGGACATCGTCTACCACCTGGTCGGGGGCCGCGTGGCCGCCGTCGGCCGCCACACCGACCTGCTGGCCACGCACCCGGACTACCGGAGCCTGGTCTCGCGAGGCTCCGCTACTTCGAGTGCGTGCACAGAGCCGGAAGCAGCGGACGGCGACAAGGAGCACGACGGCACCCCAGCACCACCCGCATCCTCCGAACCGAGTCACGAGGCCCTCCGATGACGACCAGCCAGATCGATGGCGGCCCGGAAGCCATACCGGGGCACCTGCCCGTCGCCGGCCCCCGCCAGGTCCGCCGCGCCGCGTGGGCGTTGATACGGCGGGACGCCCGGACCTTCACCGCCATGATCGTTTTTAATGCGCTCGCCGCTGCCGCGGGCCTGGTCGGCCCCTGGCTCCTCGGCCGTATCGTCAACACGGTCAAGGACGGCGAAAGCGTCGAGGCCGTGGACCGCCTCGCCCTCGGCATCCTCGTCGCCGCCCTGGCGCAACTCCTCCTGGCGCGCCACGCCCGCCACCTCGGACACCGCTTCGGCGAGCGCACCCTGGCCCGCATCCGCGAACAGTTCGTCGACCGGGCGCTCGCGCTGCCCGCCTCGGTCGTGGAGCGTGCCGGCGCGGGAGATCTCACGGCGCGCGGCACCTCCGACGTCGCGACCGCCGGGCAGACGCTGCGCGACACCGGGCCCGACGTGTTCGTGGCAGCCTTGCAGGCGCTGTTCATCCTCGGTGCGGTGTTTCTGCTCGATCCGTTGCTCGGTGCCTGTGGAGTGCTCGGCCTCATCGGCATCTGGTTCGCCACCCGCTGGTACCTGCGGCGGGCCCGCGCCGCCTACCTCGACCAGGGCGAGGCCCACTCCGCGCTCGCCGAGGTGCTCGCCGCCACCGCGTCCGGGGCGCGCACCATCGAGGCCTTCGGTCTGCGGGAGCGTCGCATCGCGGACAGCGAGAAGGAGATCGAACGGTGCGTCGTCTCCCGGGAGCGCACCCTGTTCCTGCGCAGTGTCCTGTTCCCCTCCATCGACATCTCGTACGTGGTCCCGGTGGCCGCCGTGCTCCTCGTCGGCGGCACGATGCACGGGCACGGCGCGGTGAGCCTGGGCACGGTGATCGCCTCGGCGCTCTATCTGCGTCAGCTCTCCCAGCCGCTGGACACGATCCTGCAACGGGTCGAGGAGCTGCAGAGCAGCGGAGCCTCCTTCGCCCGTGTCGAAGGCCTGGCGGTCGAACCGACGGAACCTCCCGGCCCGGCCGCCCCGCCCGCGTCCGCCGACCGCGCCCCTGAAGACGACCGCATCGATGTCTGCGGTGTGCATTTCGCCTATGGCGACGGCGCCGAGGTCCTGCGCGGTGTGGATCTGTCCGTACGGCCCGGCGAACGCCTGGCGATCGTGGGCCCTTCCGGCGCGGGGAAGACCACCCTGAGCCGACTCCTCGCGGGGGTCGACGCGCCGGCCAGGGGGACGGTGACCGTCGGTGGGGTCCCGGTCATCGAACTGTCCCCCGAGCGGCTGCGCCGTCAGGTCGTCCTCGTCACTCAGGAGTACCACGTGTTCCTGGGCACACTCCGGGACAATCTGGTGATCGCGGCGGAGTCCGCCACGGACGACGAGCTGCTCGCCGTCCTGAAGGCGGTTGGCGCCGAGTGGGCGGCGGAGCTGCCGGGCGGCCTGGACAGCGAGCTGGGTTCCGGCGCACATCGGCTGACCGGTGCGCAGGCCCAGCAGCTGGCACTGGCCCGAGTCGTGCTCGCCGACCCGCACACGCTGATCCTCGACGAGGCCACCGCACTCCTGGACCCGACGACCGCACGCCACACCGAACGGGCGCTGGCCGCTGTCCTGCGCGGGAGAACGGTCATCGCCATCGCCCACCGTCTCCAGACGGCCCATGACGCGGACCGTGTCGCTGTCATGGAGGACGGCCGGGTGACAGAGCTCGGCACCCACGAGGATCTGGTGACGAGCGGCGGCTCCTACGCCGCGCTCTGGCGCTCCTGGCACGGCGAGCACCTGCCGGCCCCGAGATCTCGGGCCGACACCTGAGCCGGGGTCGGCCGTCCACGAGAGGCCGGCGGTCCCGGACGGGCCAGCGGTCCAAGGGGCGCCGGCGGTCAGATGAAGTTGAGTGCGGCCGCGCCGCCCACGCCTCCGAGCAGCATGAACACCGGCATCAGGACCTTCAGCTCGATCCAGCTGCCGGCCCGGAAGCGCAACGCCTTCGGCGGCCCGACGGGGTACCAGCGCTTGCGTCCGATGGGGATGGGCCACAGGATCGGGCACCCGGAGATCGTCAGCGCGTCCCCCAGGTCGTGCACCAGCGCGCCCAGCACGATCGGCAGTCCCAGCCACAGATACTCCTGGCCGGGCGCGGTGAACAGCCAGTCCGAACCATTGCCGGGCTTGTCGAGGACCCCGGCGAGGATCCAGGCGCTCGTCGCGGCCAACAGCCACACCAGCACGTCGCTGCTCGACCCGCGCGCCGCCCGCCACAGCAGGCCTTCGATGGCGAGCACCATGTGGACGAAGAGAAGCCCGAGAACCGCCCAGCGTCCACCGAAGATCGCCAGGGCCGAGGCGCCCGCCCCTATCAGTACCGCCCACAGCCAGGTGTGCGTCAGTGTGCGGTGCCCGCCCGAGCGACGCGGGTCCCCCTGCTTGCGTGTCGCCTTGTAGACGGCGTACGAGAGCTTGTCGACGATCTCGCACACGCCGCGTGAGAGGGGTCCGAAGGCACGCGATATGGTCGCGGACTTGTGGTCCAGGTCGGGTGCGAGCGCCGCCCCGGCACAGATCAGGGCCCCTGCGAGCAGGACCGGCCAGGGCATCGTGTGCCCCGCGGCCGCGGCGGCCGCGCCGACGCCGAGCCAGGCCGCGGCCCCCGACAGTGAGTGTGCCGGTCCCATCATTGCTGCTGCCCGCCCCATTTCCAGTCTTCTGACGCCCCGTTGGCGACACAGCGTAGCGGCCGTGATCTTCATGGGGACGTCCGGTTCCCGCATCGGGAGGGAAGGAAGGCAAGATGGGGGTGTGACCCTTATTGATCAGCTGCCGCCGGATGCCGACCCCGATGCCCTCTTCGAAGCCTTCTCCTCGTGGGCCGAGGACCAGGGGATCACCCTCTACCCGGCTCAGGAGGAGGCGCTGATCGAGGTGGTCTCCGGGGCCAACGTGATCTTGTCCACTCCGACCGGTTCGGGCAAGAGCCTGGTGGCCGCGGGTGCCCACTTCACGGCTCTCGCCCAGGACAAGGTCACCTTCTACACGGCGCCCATCAAGGCGCTGGTGTCGGAGAAGTTCTTCGACCTGTGCAAACTCTTCGGCACCGAGAACGTCGGCATGCTCACGGGCGACGCGTCGGTCAACTCCGACGCCCCCGTCATCTGCTGCACCGCCGAGGTCCTCGCCTCGATCGCGCTGCGTGACGGCAAGGACGCCGACATCGGCCAGGTGGTGATGGACGAGTTCCACTTCTACGCCGAGCCGGACCGGGGCTGGGCCTGGCAGATCCCGCTGCTCGAACTGCCCCAGGCCCAGTTCATCCTCATGTCGGCGACGCTCGGCGACGTCTCCATGTTCGAGAAGGACCTGACGCGCCGCACGGGCCGGCCCACCTCGGTGGTGCGCTCCGCGACGCGCCCCGTGCCGCTGTCGTACGAGTACCGTCTGACGCCGATCACCGAGACGCTCACCGAGCTGCTCGAGACGAAACAGGCGCCCGTCTACATCGTGCACTTCACGCAGGCCCAGGCCGTCGAGCGTGCGCAGTCGCTGATGAGCATCAACATGTGCACGCGCGAGGAGAAGGACAAGATCGCCGATCTGATCGGCAATTTCCGCTTCACCACCAAGTTCGGCCGCAACCTCTCGCGGTACGTCCGCCACGGCATCGGCGTGCACCACGCGGGCATGCTGCCCAAGTACCGCCGCCTGGTCGAGAAGCTGGCCCAGGCCGGACTCCTCAAGGTCATCTGCGGCACCGACACCCTCGGTGTCGGCGTCAATGTCCCGATCCGCACCGTGCTGTTCACCGCGCTCACCAAGTACGACGGCAGTCGGGTCCGTACCCTGCGCGCGCGGGAGTTCCACCAGATCGCCGGTCGGGCCGGGCGCGCGGGCTTCGACACCGCGGGCCTCGTCGTCGCGCAGGCGCCTGAGCACGTCATCGAGAACGAGAAGGCGCTCGCGAAGGCGGGTGACGATGCGAAGAAGCGTCGCAAGGTGGTCCGCAAGAAGGCTCCCGAGGGTTTCGTGGGCTGGACCGAGAACACCTTCGAGAAACTGATCGCGTCCGAGCCCGAGCCGTTGACCTCCCGCTTCCGGGTCACGCACACGATGCTGCTGTCCGTGATCGCCCGCCCCGGCAACGCCTTCAAGGCGATGCGTCACCTCCTCGAGGACAACCACGAGCCGCGCAAGCAGCAGCTGCGGCACATCCGCCGGGCCATCGCGATCTACCGCTCGCTCCTCGCCGGCGGTGTCGTCGAGAAGCTCGACGAGCCGGACGCCACGGGCCGGGTCGTGCGCCTGACGGTCGACCTTCAGCAGGACTTCGCGCTCAACCAGCCGCTGTCCACGTTCGCCCTCGCCGCTTTCGACATCCTCGACCCCGAGTCGCCCTCGTACGCGCTCGACATGGTGTCGGTCGTCGAGTCCACACTCGACGACCCGCGCCAGATCCTCGCCGCCCAGCAGAACAAGGCGCGCGGCGAGGCCGTGGCGCTGATGAAGGCGGACGGCGTCGAGTACGAGGACCGGATGGAGCGGCTCCAGGACATCACCTACCCGAAGCCCCTGGAGGAACTGCTCTTCCACGCGTACAACACGTACCGCACGAGCCACCCGTGGGTCGGTGACCACCCGCTCTCCCCGAAGTCCGTCGTCCGCGACATGTACGAGCGGGCGCTGACGTTCACCGAGTTCACGTCCTTCTACGAGCTGGCCCGCACCGAGGGCATCGTGCTGCGTTACCTCGCCGGCGCGTACAAGGCCCTGGAGCACACCATCCCGGACGACCTGAAGTCCGAGGACCTGGAGGATCTGATCGCCTGGCTGGGCGAGATGGTCCGACAGGTCGACTCGAGCCTCCTCGACGAGTGGGAGCAGCTGGCGAACCCCGAGGTCATGACGGCCGAGGAGGCCCAGGAGAAGGCCGACCAGGTCAAGCCGGTCACGGCCAACGCCCGCGCCTTCCGCGTCCTGGTGCGCAACGCTCTGTTCCGCAGGGTCGAGCTGGCCGCTCTCGACCATGTCGAGGAGCTCGGCGAGATGGACGGCGAGTCCGGCTGGGACGCCGACGCCTGGGGCGAGGCCATGGACAAGTACTGGGACGAGTACGAGGATCTCGGTACCGGCCCCGACGCCCGTGGCCCGAAGCTCCTGCTCATCGAGGAGGATCCGGACCACGGTCTGTGGCGCGTCCGGCAGACGTTCGCCGACCCGAACGGCGACCATGACTGGGGCATCAGCGCGGAGGTCGATCTCGCGGCCTCCGACGAGGAGGGCCGTGCCGTCGTCCGGGTCACGGATGTCGGCCAGCTCTGACCGCCCCGAGGATCCGCGCGTCCCGGACAGGAGTCGAGGAACTGCCATGAACAATCCCGCCGATCGGCTGGTCGATCTGCTGGACCTGGAGCAGATCGAGGTCAACATCTTCCGGGGCCGCAGTCCCGAGGAGTCCCTGCAGCGGGTGTTCGGCGGGCAGGTCGCCGGACAGGCGCTGGTGGCGGCCGGCCGCACCACTGAGGGCGACCGGCCGGTGCACTCGCTGCACGCGTACTTCCTGCGTCCGGGCCGCCCGGGCGTGCCCATCGTGTACCAGGTCGAGCGGGTCAGGGACGGTCGCTCCTTCACCACGCGCCGCGTCACCGCGGTCCAGCAGGGCCGCACCATTTTCAACCTCACCGCCTCCTTCCATCAGCCCGAACAGGGCGCCTTCGAACACCAGCTGCCGCCACGCATCGTCGCTCCCGACCCGGAGTCCCTTCCGACGGTCGTGGAGGAGATCAAGGAGCACCTGGGCGCGCTCCCCGAGCAGCTGGAGCGCATGGCCCGTCGTCAGCCCTTCGACATCCGCTATGTCGATCGTCTGCGCTGGACGGCCGAGGAGATCAAGGACGCCGAGCCGCGCAGCGCGGTGTGGATGCGCGCCGTCGGCCCGCTGGGCGACGACCCGCTCGTGCACACCTGCGCGCTCACCTACGCGAGCGACATGACACTCCTCGACGCCGTGCGCATCCCGGTGGAGCCGCTGTGGGGCCCGCGCGGATTCGACATGGCGTCGCTCGACCACGCCATGTGGTTCCACCGGCCGTTCCGCGCGGACGACTGGTTCCTGTACGACCAGGAGTCCCCCATCGCGACCGGGGGACGCGGTCTCGCCCGGGGCCGCATCTACGACACCGAGGGCCGTCTCTTGGTGTCGGTCGTCCAGGAAGGGCTGTTCCGCCCTTACGGAGAGCGCCACATGGACAGTCCGACGGCGGGTGCGTGAGCGACCGGGGACAGAACCGGGGACAGATTCGGGAGGGATGTTGCGGCGGATCGATGTGGCCGAGCGCCGGGCGCGTCTGGCGGTGCGCCACCGGCTGACGGCCGGTACCAGGGCGGACGATCCGGTTGAGGTGGCGCGGTCGCTGCTGGCGCTGCACGGGACCGATCCGTCTTCGGTGTACGTGGGCGCCTGGGCCCGTATGCGGGACGGTCGGCTGACGGACGTCGAGCGGGCGCTCTACGAGGACCGCTCGTTGATCCGGTTGCTGGGAATGCGCCGCACGGTCTTCGTGACCTCCCTCGATGTCGCTCCCGTTCTGCAGGCCGCGTGTTCGCGGGCTGTCGCCGCCCGGGAGCGTCGCCTGGTGCTGAGGATGCTGGCGGAGGCCGGGGTCGCCGCCGACACGGCGGGAGTCGCCGCGTGGCTGGCGGCCGCCGAGGAGGCGGCGCTGCGGGCCCTCAAGGAGCGGGGCGAGGCGACCGCGTCCGAGCTGGCGAGTGACGACCCTCGGCTGGGCACGGAGTTGGTGATGTCGCGGGGCAAGAGCTACGAGGGCCGGCAGAAGCTGGCCAGCAGGCTCCTCCTGCTGCTCGCCGCCGAGGGGCATGTCGTGCGTGGCCGTCCCCGCGGCACGTGGACCTCGCACCAGTACCGCTGGGCGCCTTTGACGGACTGGCTCCCCGGTGGACTCACCGACTGGAGCACCCAGGACGCGGAGACCGAGCTCGCCCGGCGCTGGCTGCGGGTGTTCGGCCCGGCCACGGCGGACGACCTGTGCTGGTGGGCGGGGTGGACGAAGACCCAGACGAAGCGGGCCCTGTCGGAACTGCGCCCCGTCGAGGTCGACTTGGACGGACAGAGCGGCCTTCTCCTGCCGGACGACGTGGCGGAGACGCCCGCGCCGGAGCCCTGGGCGGCGCTGCTGCCGGCGCTGGATTCGACGCCGATGGGCTGGAAGAACCGCAGTTGGTTTCTCGGCGACCACGGCCCGCGCCTGTTCGACAGGAACGGAAACATCGGCCCCTCCCTGTGGTGGAACGGCCGCATCGTGGGCGGCTGGGCCCAGGACGGCCAGGGCGAGATCGTGTGCGGGTTCCTCGAAGACGTCGGATCGGACGCGCGGAGTGCGGTGCGGGCCGAGGCCGAGCGCCTCGCCCAACGGCTGGGCGGTGTACGACTGGCCGCGCGCACCCGTGGCCGCACGTGGCTCGAGGAGGAACTGGCCGGTTGACGACCGGCGGGCGGAGTTCGGGCGGCAATGGCCGGGCATGTGTGTCTCCGTTCCATGCAACGCTTCAGGGTGATCACGTCAGACAGCGCAACTTCAGTGGGCAAGGCAGTGAGGGGACGGCGGGGACATGAGCGGCTCGGGTGGGAATGTGGTCGAGGGCGGGGAACGGGATCGGCTGCTTGCCGAGGCCGTCGGTTTGCGCGAGGCAGGTCGAAAGGAGGAGGCCCGCGATCGGCTCGTGGCCCTCTCCTCGCGGTTTCCTCAGGACGTCGAAGTGGCGTACCAGACCGCTTGGGTTCACGACACGCTCGGTCTGGAGGCCGAGGCAGTCCCGTATTACGAGCGCGCGCTCGCCGGTGCGGGCCTCACCGAAGTCGATCGGCGCGGGGCCCTTCTGGGGCTTGGCAGCACCTACCGGATCCTCGGCCGCTACGAGGAAGCCGTCACCACCCTGAGCGCTGCGGCGGCGGAGTTCCCCGATGACGGTGCCCTCAAGACGTTCCTGGCGATGGCGCTGTACAACACCGGCCGCACACACGATGCGATGGAAATGCTCCTGCGGTTGCTCGCCGCCACGAGCGACGACCCGGACATCGCGGGCTATCGACCCGCCATCGAGGAGTACGCCAAAGACCTGGATGCCACGGTCTGACGCGACGGCACGACCCCGTCGACGCGGGTGACGTCGCGCCGCGAGCCTAGGTACGTCTGCGACGCAACCATGTCAGCAGGCCCCGGCTCTCCTGGACCGGCATGTCGACCACGGCATCCGTCGGCGGCTCGCGTTCTTCGGTGGACGCCCGCGGTTCATCCGCGGGCCGTGGTGCGGGCCGGGGCGCCGGGCGGAGTGTGCGGGCCTGCATGAGGCCGATCAGCAGGCTGGAGCGCAGCCAACGGATCTCGTCCGGGTCATCCGCAGTCGTGATCCTCTCTACGATGCGCGCCACGGGTGAATCCGCTGCTCCCTGGGAGCGCGGTGCGGGTTTGAGCCGGTTGAGGTAGGCGCGTTCGTACGGATCGCTGATGATCTCCGCGGTCTGCGCCGGATCGAGCAGGGAGGCCATGGCGGCGACGCGCTCCCACGGGTCCTCGGACTGCCGCAGCAGGAAGTCCGCGTACCTGCCGCGCCAGTTGCGCGCCCTGAGGTCCTTCCCCTCTTCGAGCTGGGCGCGCAACGGTCCTGGCAGACGCCCCGTGAGGAGGTCGGCGTTGGCTTCGGCCTCGGCGAACTGCCGTAACTCCTGGGCGAGGTAGAGCCAGACGACCGCTCGGTACCTGTTCAGGTAGAACTTGACCGGCGTCAGAGCGCCGACGCGGGCGAGCCGGGTGAAGCGGGCCGGGCTGATGTCCATCATGTCCGCGCCCTCGGTGGTGCCCACGGCTCTGACGCTCTCGCGCAGCGCCTCGGGAAAGCCTTCCCCGCCCCGTACCCGGGCGATCTCCTCGCGGGTGACCCGGCGCTGACCGCCGGCCCCGTCCCCCAAGGTACGAATGCCTCCCAGCATGACCGCGAGGTCGAACTCCCCGCGCTTGAGACCCAGCTCCCTCGCGGCGCCGCTCAACGTGAACGACGGCCGAGCGGCCGAAGCCGTGGTCGGCTGCGTGATGGTGTCACCTGTCATCGTGCTGCTCCCCCGTGAGACGTGATTGCTCTCGGGAAAAACCGTAGCCCGATCACCACGACCTTCGCTGAGCCTGTGGATAACTCTTGTCGTGACGGCGTCAGGCCTGGGTCGTGGCAGTGTCAGGCCTGGTCAGAGGCCCACGACACCCATCAGAGGTCCGCGCTCGGCGTGCGCTCCGGGTGGCGGGCCCCCACGCCCAGGTGCTCCCCGACGCGGTTCACGAGGAGCGTCATCTCGTAGGCGACCTGGCCGATGTCCGCCTCGGCGGAGCTGAGGACGCACAGGCAGCTGCCGTCGCCCGCCGCGGTCACGAAGAGGACCGCGTCATCGAACTCGATCATGGTCTGGCGGACATTGCCGGCACGGAAGTGGCGCCCCGACCCTTTGGCGAGGCTGTGGAGTCCCGAGGAGACCGCGGCCAAGTGCTCCGCGTCCTCGCGCTTCAGGTCCGAACTCGCACCTGTCACCAGCCCGTCGTTGGACAGCACCAGCGCATGCCGCACATGTTCCATCCGTCGCGTCAGGTCGTCCAGCAGCCAGCCAAGCCCCGTGCTCTGCCCCATGGTCCCGTCTCCCCGTGTCCGCTCCCCCTGGCCGGAGGATCTGACCTGCCAGCCTTCCCCACGACCGGCGCCCCGGCAAGCATGATGGGGACATGGCACAGAAGATGACCGATGAACAGTGGCGGGACTTCGTCTCGCACGGCACCCGAACCGGCAAGCTCTCGACCGTCAGAGCGGACGGCAGCCCGCACATCGCACCGATCTGGTTTCTGCTCGACGGTGATGACCTGGTGTTCAACACCGGCAAGGAAACGGTCAAGGGACGAAACCTCGCGCGCGATGGGCGCGTGGCCCTGTGCGTGGACGACGACCGGCCGCCGTTCGCGTTCGTCGTTCTGCAGGGCCACGCCGAATTGATCGAGGACATCGACCAGGTGCGGCATTGGGCCACTCGGCTCGGCGCGCGGTACATGGGTGAGGAGCGCGCCGAGGAGTTCGGCAAGCGCAACGGCGTCCCCGGCGAACTCCTGGTGCGCGTGACAATCGACAAGGTGCTCGCATACGCCGACGTCTCCGACTGAGTCGGCGCGCCATCGAAGGCAGCGCACCGAGTGAAGCAGCCGGGCGGCATGCATCCGATGGCCCTGACCATCGCGTCATGCTCGAAACGGTGCACCCCACGTGTGCACGGTTCCTTGAGGGATCATGGCTCGCATGAGCGATGACCCGACACAGGTCCAGGACTTCTTCACGGCCCGCGCCGCCGATTGGGACGCCCGCTTCCCCGATGATGGCCCCGCCTACCGGGCCGCTGTCGCCGAATTGGGCCTTCGTCCGGGGGCGCGGGTACTCGACGCGGGCTGCGGCACCGGACGCGCCCTCCCGCCTCTGAGGGAGGCCGTGGGCCCCACGGGGGTCGTCCTCGGCGCTGATCTGACGCCCGCCATGCTGGAGGCCGCGAGGCGGGCGGGCAGGGACCGCGCCGGGCAGCTCCTGCTCGCCGACGTGGAGCGCCTGCCGCTGCGCACCGGGTCATTCGACGCCGTCTTCGGTGCCGGGCTGATCTCACACCTGCCGCGTCCGGCGGAGGATCTGCGGGAGTTGCGGCGCGTGGTGCGCCCCGGGGGTCTGCTCGCCCTCTTCCATCCCATCGGCCGGGCCGCGCTCGCGGCCCGGCAGGGGCGGCAGATCACCCCGGACGATCTGCGGGCGGAAGCCCGACTCGGCCCGCTCCTCGCCGGTTCCGGCTGGCGCATGACGTCGTACGTCGACGAGGATGCCCGCTTCCTCGCCCTGGCCGTACGAGAGGGCTGAGCGCGCCCGGCGTTCGGGCCCGCGTCAGGCCCCGCCTTCCGGTCTGGTGCGGATGTTCGGCGTATCGAGGACGGCAGTCAGGAACGGCCGGCGACCACGGCGGCGAACGCGTCGGCGTTGTCGAACATGACGTTGTGCCCCGCTCCGGGAGCGGTCACCAGCCGTACTCCGGACGCCGTCAGTGCGTCCCGTCCGGGGAGGTCCCCGGACGCCGCGCCCTGCACGTAGACGCGGTCCATGGGCAGCGCCATCAGCATGCGGCGCATCGTGGGCCTCGTCCCGGCCGTGAGACCGACCGCGCTTCGGTGCAGGGCCCGAGGGTCGGTGAGCCGCATGGTGGCCGCCCAGGTGGGTCCCACCTCCTCCAGCACGCGCGTGTAGCCGCCGCCGTTGACGAAGTCCTCCTCCGTGTACGTGGCGATGCCGCTGCTGGCCGCCGTCAACGGCGGGTCGGGGTCCAGATTGGCCTCGGTGAGGACCAGGCGCGACACCAGTTCGGGGCGCCGATGTGCGAGCACGATGGCGACGGCGCCGCCCATGCTGTGCGCGATGATCTCCGCCTCCGCGACCCGAGCCTCGTCAAGAACCATGGCCAACGCTTCCGCGTGGTCGTCGAGCGTGTAGCCGAAGTCGGCGGGCCGGTCACTGATGCCGTGACCGGGGAGGTCCACGAACAACGAGCGTCGGCCTGCCAGTTCGGGTCTGGCGGCGATGTGGGCGTGATAGACGGTCGACGCCGAACCGAGACCGTGGACGTACACCCGTGCCGGTTCGGCCCCGTCGACCTCCGTCCATCGCAGACTGCTGCCCTGTGCGTCGAATCGCACCTCACGCATGGCCATGGCCGCCCTTCGCCCTTCCGTCATCCCTGACGGCGCTCTTCCGTCACGAGCCACCGACAATACATCGTTGCCGATGTATTGCGTATGTGATGTACACCGGGTGGAGCCGGGGTGCGGCAGAATGCTGGCCATGCTCGAACTGGCCATCCTCGGTTTTCTCCATGACTCCGCCCTGCACGGCTATGAGCTGCGCAAGCGAATCAACGCGCTGACCGGGCACGTGCGGCCCGTCGCGGAGAGCACTCTGTACCCCGCCATCAAACGGCTGGAGAAGGCGGGCCTCCTCGCCCGCGAGACGCAACCAGGTGCCGTCGCGGCGCCGCGACATGTCCTCACTCTCACGCCGGACGGCAGGCAGGAGCTGCGCAACCGGCTCGCGGACCCGGCGCGAGGGGACATCACCGACGAGAACCGCTGGTTCACGCTTCTCGCCTTCCTGCGCCATCTGGACGACGAGGCGGCCCAAGCCGCGGTGCTGCGCAGGCGGTTGGCGTTTCTGGAGGAGCCGGCGAGCTTCTTCTATGACGGAGATCGGCCGCTGCGCGCGGAGGAACTCGACGACCCCTTCCGGCGCGGCATTCTGCAGATCGCTCGCGCGACCAGCATGGCGGAACTCACCTGGCTGCGCGAAACCTTGGCGTCACTCGGCGGGGGCGGCCGCTGACCTGCCCTGATGCGGGACCGGACATCCGCGGAGGCCCGGCACGGGGAACGACCCGAGCTCGGAGACCTCGTACCCCTCGGGGTAGCCCTTGATCTCCCGGTTCTGTCGGGCGTAGCGCGGCGTGCTCCGCGGTGGCATCAGCCGCACGGCGCGTCCACGCAGTCGCACGCCGCCCCTGACCAGTGAGCGAACGACCGCACTCGGCTGTTCGTAGCGGAACGCGCCCAACAGGGGCTCGTCCAGTAGGGCGAGGGTCGCGGAGCGCAACACGGGCGCCAAGGGGCGGGGGTACCAGGACGCCATCAGGTCGAGGGTCGCGTCGGACACCTCACGCGCCCCTTGGTCCCAGCCGAAGTGGGCCTCTTCGTAGTCGTCGAGGCAGCGTTCGAACTCCTCGTACGAGGCCGGGATTTCCTTGATCCCCATGTGCTGCCCGAGGGTGCGGTAGTACACGGCGGCGGCAGCCGTCTCATGGCGCGAGAGTTTCCGCCAGCCGTAGGAGTCGATCCACCGCTTGGGCATGACCACGAACGTGCACAGTACGTAGCGCATGTCATCGTTGCTGATGTCGTAGCTGCGGTGCATCTGGTTGATGCGGCGGATCGCCGTGCGGCCCTCGTCACTGCCGAATCCGTGCTCCACTACGGCGTCGAGGAGCAGCGCCGTGTCGTCGTACCTCTTCTGTGTACGGTCCGTCAGTTCGGCTGTCTCCGCGAGCAGTCGGCCGACACTGGGCACCGCATAGGTGCGGTACAGGGCCAGTTCGAGTGCACGCGTGTAGTCCCACGGGAACTCGAGGGTCGCGGTGAGCCGGTAGATCTCGAGGTAGTCCCGCTCCGGGTCGAGGCGCCTGATCTGCCTGAGCCGCTCGAAACGCTTCACCGCGTGGTCCCCCTTCTGCGACCGGAGTACTCACTCTACGTTGGTGAGGGACACCGCAGAGATCAACGAGGAAGTCATTCCGGGGGCAGCCGTTCCGGGGGAAGGTCGTCCATATGTTTGCCAGGTTCCGCAAGTACTTGCCCGCCGGCAAGCGGGGCGTCGGGGAACGCGCGCCGGCGCCGAGCAAGCGCCGACGCCCGCACAATCTCTTCGAAGCGGCCGCCGTGTACGTGGCGGCCTGCGCCGAGGACGATCAGGACGAGATGGACGAGGCCACGGGGTGGGTCTCTCCAGAGGCACTGTCTTTCGGCGTCAGCGAACTCGCGTGCCGGGCGGTCATCGCCCTCGCGAGGGAACGCGACGAGTCCCCCCGAGAGGTGGCTCGTACGCTGTTGGGTCTGCCGCGTCCTGAGTCGTCGCCCGCGCCCCATGAGACGTAACGGGACAGGCGTCCGGTGATTCTCCTGACCGTCCACCCCTCGACGGTTTCCGGGGCGACTGGTTAGGGTGCGCCGACGGACCAAGCGAGGGGAGGCCGGCATGCCTGGGACGGACGACGCTGTCGTCGCCGATGACGACGCGCTGTACGTACTGACGGCGGTGCTCCTGACGCCCGCGAAGTTCCCCAGCGTGCTGGGCGACGACTATCCGGAGGCCTGTGCGTCGCTCGGCCTGGCGCCGCTCGCCGCCGGTTACGGGCTGGTGCTCGGCCAGGACGGTGACGGGGCGCGGTGGACGGTGGTCGTCGACGACGTTTCTCTTGTCGCCGTGGCGATCGCCTCCTGGGACTGCGGGATGGAGTACGACCTGTCCCCCGAGGAGCGCACCGTCGTGGCCGCGCTGCCCGGGTGGCCTCTCGCGGTCGCTGTCGCGGCGCCCGGAGTGCCCGCCCCGCACGACCCTGAGCCCGACTCCGGGTGCGAGGGACGACAGCCGCTCGCTCCGCCGCGAGCCGACGGCTGGGGTCCGGCTCAGCGGAGGCTCGGCGCCGACGAGATAGCCCTGCAGTGGGCGAAGTGGCGGGAGCAGGTCGATGATGCCGACTTCCCGGACGATGCCGGTATTGCGGAAGGTGTCGGCTTCACATCGGACGGGGCCCCGGACGTCACATCGGCGGAAACCCGCGAGGCGCCGATGACTGGTGTCCGACGTGTCCTCACCGAGGCCCGCGCCTATCTGGAGACTCCGCCGCCCTTGGGCCGGGTGCGCTCGTCCTTCGCCTCGGGGGACGCCCGCACGTTGCGCGCCGACGGCCCCGGCTGGTCGCTGGTCGCCAGAACCGACGACATCGCGTTCGTCCTGCTGGACGAGGAGCCCGGCGAGGTGCTGCCGGTGGGTCGTGGGCCGGCGCTTCCCGCGCTCCTGGAGGCCCTCGACGAGATGGCGGTCCGTCCCACCTGAACACCGTCGACGGCCCGACGTGAGGAGCGTCCGCACCCGGTCATCGGGCTGGTTCCGCGGTGGACTCGGCGGTCCGGTCTCAGCGGCCGAGCTCCCTGCGTCTGGCACGGCGCAGCCTGCGCCGCTGCCCCGGGTCGAGTGCCAGATAGGCGGCCACGGGGACTCCGAGCACGATCAGGAGTGCGGCCCACCAGGGCAGCCAGAACAGCATGATGAGCCCGGCCGCGACACCACCTGCGGCAATCTTCGCGTTCCTCGACATGTCCGTCGCCTCCTTCGCGGCTGGTGCCGCTCTCTGTCTGGAAGAACGGCGCCGGTGGCACCGCGGTTCCTGATCGCGACCCTGAGAGACCCCTGAGTCCCCCCCTACTGGCTGCCGACACCACGCCCGGTCGCCCTATTCGACCCGCAGGGGCTCGCCGACTTCGTACATGTGGCGCAGCACCTGACGGTAGGAGTCGACGAAGCCGGCCTCCGCGTAGGACATGCCGGCCGCGGCGCAGTATGCGCGCACCACAGGCTGGGCGAGTCGCAGATGAGGGCGGGGCATGCTGGGAAACAGGTGGTGCTCGATCTGGTAGTTGAGTCCGCCGAGGAACCAGTCGGTGAGCAGACCACCGCGGACGTTGCGCGAGGTGAGGACCTGGCGGCGCAGGTGGCCCCAGCGCTCCCCGTCCGGGTCGGGCATCTCCATGCCCTTGTGATTGGGTGCGAAGGCGAGCCCGAGGTGCAGGCCGAACAGTGCCTGGTGGATGGCGGCGAAGGCGAGCGCGTGCCCCAGAGGCATGGTGACGAGCAGCAGGGTCACGTAGCCGGCCAGGTGGGCGACGAGAAGCATTCCTTCCACGGCACGCTCGCGCGGGGGCTGGCGCCGAAGGTCCTGGAAGCCGTAGATCTTCATGGCGACGCCCTGGAGGAGCGTCAGCGGGAAGAAGAGCCAGGCCTGGTTGCGCGTGAGCCAGCGGCGGAATCCGACACGCAGACGTGCCTGTCTGGTGGTCCAGACGAGGACGTCCGCCGCGACGTCGGGGTCCTTGTCGACATGGTTGGGGTTGGCGTGATGCCTGTTGTGCTTGTCGTTCCACCAGGCGGAGCTCATCCCGAGCAGTAGATTGCCGTGCACGAGACCGAGGGCACGGCTGACGGATCGGTTGCCGGTTATCTGTGAATGCCCCGCGTCATGGCCGATGAATGCCGTGCGGGCGCAGAGGACGGACAGCACGGGCGCAAGCAGCAGCACCCACCACGAGGCTCCGATGACGAACATCCCGGCACCCACGGCCAGCAGCGCCAGGGTGTTGGCCGTGATGGTACGCGTGTACCAGCCGACACGTCGGCTCAGAAGGCCCTGCTCCTTGACAGTGCGCAGAAGGGGGGCGAATTCGCTTCCGGCGGGTTGCTCGCCGACGCCGACCGTGGGGCGTTCCGCGAGTGCTGCTGCGGCTTGGGGCATGGGCGGGTCTCCGGTATCCGAGACGACAGGGGCTGACCTCTGAAACGTACGGATCGGGGGCCTTCCGCAACTATGGCGCCACCACCCACGTTCGCCGGGGGGCCAGCACCATGGGTCAGGGGGGTTGGCCCCACCCCCCTGAGAGGAGATGTGACGGGGAACACCATTCGATGCGGGCCGAGGGCGGCTCGAGTCCTGTACTCTCGGCCGCTCCGGTCTCAGTAGTCAAATTTGAGGAATGCCCCATCGCTGTGCACAGGATCCCTGCCATTCCCCTCTCCGAGGTCTCCGAACTGTCGCACTGTTCCGTGCTCTTCGTGCCCGGCGACCCCGCCCGCGGGGGCCGCATGGCCTTCTGGCGCCCTGATGGCACGGAACCGCCTTCGGTCGTCGGGGGCGCCTTCGAGGAAGTGGATGTCGCCGTCCCCGGGGACGAGGACATCGAACTCAGCACGGTGCCCGCGGTCCTGCTTTCCGTGCGTGCCGCGCTGCCGGTCCTCACGCGCGCGCGTGCCGCATCGGGATCGCACCCGACGGCTGCCTTCTGGGGGGCGGCAGGCGTCCTCGCACTGCAACTCGCTGCTCGTGGACTGTTGTTGCCCGGCCTGACTCCCGGCGACCACGACTCCTGGCGTGCCGGTCCGCTGGGGACCGCGGATCTGCAGCGGCTGCGCGAGCTCGCCGCGGCGATGCCGCCGGCCGCTCACGCCCTGCCGCTGGACTCCGCCGTACCGCTGCGGCTGCCTGAGCCCGAGAGCCTGCTGCGCCGGTTCCTCGACGCGGTCGCCGACACTCTGCCACGCTCCCCCGCCGCGCCGTCGGCCGCCGGCGGACCCGTGTTCGCCGCCAGGGAGCCGCAACACGTACCCGAACAGCGGGCCTGGGCCGCCGATGTGGCGGCGGGCCATGACGCCGGTGTGCGGATCTCCCTGCGGGTGGAGATCCCCGGGCTCGTCTCGGTCACCGAGGACGGCACCCGTCTGCCGTTCCGCGCCGTGCTGCAACTGCACAGCGTCAGCGATCCCGGGCTCGTCGCGGACGCCGCCGAGGTGTGGGCCGGTGCCGGAGCCACGGGGCAGGCCTTCGGACCGCGAGCACGCATGGACACGCTCCTCGCGCTGCGGCGCGCCACGCGCGCGTGGCCCCCACTCGCTCCACTGCTGTCGGCCACCGTGCCCGACGCGATCGAACTCGCCGACGAAGAGGTGACCGACCTTCTGGGCGGGGGCGCTCGGATGCTCGCGGCCGCGGGCGTCGATGTGCACTGGCCGCGAGAGCTGGCCCGCAGTCTCACCGCGCGCGCCGTCATCGGTCCGCCGGACGGTGATCAGGACGGCGGCGAGAAGAGCCCGTTCAAGCCGTCCGCGGACACCCCCTCGTTCCTTTCCACGGACGCACTGCTGGCGTTCAACTGGCGCTTCGCCCTGGGCGACCGGCAACTCACGCGTGACGAACTCGACCGCCTCGCCGAGGCGAACCGCCCGGTGGTCCGTCTGCGCGACCAGTGGGTACTCATCGACCCCGAGGAGGCGCGCCGCGCCCGCGACCGGCAGGACCGCAAGGTCACACCGATCGATGCCCTCGGCGCCGCACTCACCGGCACCACCGAGGTCGACGGCCGGCGCGTCGACGTGGAGCCGACGGGGTGGCTCGCCACGCTGCGCGAGCGGCTCGCGGACCCCGAGGGCATGGAGCCCGTCGGCCGGCCCGAGGCCCTCGCCGCGGAGCTTCGCGACTATCAGCTGCGCGGCCTGAACTGGCTCGCGCGCATGACGTCCCTCGGTCTCGGCGGCTGCCTCGCCGACGACATGGGCCTCGGCAAGACGATCACGCTGATCTCGCTGCATCTGCACCGCCAGACCCACGAGGACACGGCGGGCCCCACGCTGGTGGTCTGTCCGACGTCCCTCATGGGCAACTGGCAGCGCGAGATCGAGAGGTTCGCGCCCGGCACGCCGGTGCGACGGTTCCACGGCGCCCAGCGGGACCTGGAAGGACTCGCGCACGGCGAGTTCGTCCTGACCACGTACGGCACGATGCGGCTGGACACGGACCGGCTGGGCGGGACGGCCTGGGGCATGGTCGTCGCCGACGAGGCCCAGCACGTCAAGAATCCGTACTCGGCGACGGCCAGGCAACTGCGCGCCATCCAGGCACGCGCGCGCGTGGCGCTCACCGGCACCCCGGTGGAGAACAACCTCTCCGAGCTGTGGGCCATCCTCGACTGGACGACTCCGGGGTTGCTCGGAAAACTCGCGACCTTCCGGACGCGTTACGCCCAAGCCGTCGAGAGCGGCGCGGACCCTGGGGCCGCGGAGCGGCTCGGACAGCTGGTGCGTCCGTTCCTGCTCCGACGGCGCAAGTCGGACCCGGGAATCGCGCCGGAACTCCCGCCGAAGACGGAGACCGATCGCGCGGTCTCGCTCAGCGCGGAGCAAGCGGGCCTCTACGAAGCCGTCGTGCGGGAGACACTCGCCGAGATCTCCGGGGCCGACGGGTTCGCACGCCGGGGTCTGATCGTCAAGCTCCTCACGGGCCTCAAGCAGATCTGCAACCACCCCGCGCAGTACCTCAAGGAGGACGAGCCCAGGATTTCGGGCCGTTCCGGCAAGCTGGAGCTGCTCGACGAGTTGCTGGACACGATCCTCGCCGAGGGCGCGAGCGTGCTCGTCTTCACGCAGTACGTCCAGATGGCGCGGCTGATCGAGCGGCATCTGGCCGACCGTGGCATCTCTTCGCAGTTCCTCCACGGCGGCACGCCGGTCGGGACGCGTGAGGCGATGGTGCAGCGCTTCCAGGACGGAGAGGTTCCCGTCTTCCTGCTCTCCCTGAAGGCGGCGGGCACCGGGCTGAACCTCACCCGTGCCGAACATGTCGTGCATTACGACCGCTGGTGGAACCCCGCCGTCGAGGCGCAGGCCACCGACCGTGCGTACCGCATCGGGCAGACACAGCCGGTGCAGGTGCACCGGTTGATCGCGGAGGGCACCATCGAGGACCGCATCGCCGACATGCTGCTGCGCAAGCGGGAGTTGGCGGACGCCGTACTCGGCTCCGGAGAGGCCGCTCTGACCGAGCTGACCGACGCCGAACTGTCCGATCTGGTCGAGCTGCGAGGGGGGACCCGATGAGCGACATCCATGACGAGGAGTACGCGTACGGGGATGGGCGCGCCGGAGCGGCGACGGGTGCTCGTGATCCTGGAGCGGCGGACGAGCGCACGTTCGAAGCCATGCCGCCCGCGCGCGGGCAGGGCTTCGCACAAACATGGTGGGGCCAGGCCTGGCTGAAGGCGCTCGAGGACACCGCCCTCGACTTGGGCCAGTTGAAAGCGGGACGCCGGTTGGCACGCGCGGGCGCGGTGGGTGCGGTCTCGGTGCGGCCGGGCCGGATCACCGCGGTCGTACAGGACCGCGACGGCACACCGCACCGCTCCGACGTGCTGCTCCAGGAGTTGGGCGCGGAGGAGTGGGACCGCTTCCTGGGGATGGCCGTCGAGCAGGCCGGGCACATCGCGGCACTCCTGGACCGTGACATGCCGCCGCACCTGGTGGAGGACTCCTCGGCCGCCGGTGTCGAACTCCTGCCCGGCATCGGGGACCTGGAGGCGGAGTGCGACTGCGAGGCGTGGGACCACTGCGGGCACACGGCCGCGCTCTGCTACCAGGTCGCGCGGCTGCTCGACCAGGATCCCTTCGTGCTGCTGCTGATGCGGGGCCGCGGGGAACGCGAACTCCTGGACGCGCTCCACGTGCGCAGCGCCGGGCGCACCGATGCCCCGGAGCACCCTGAGGAGCCCCAGGATGCCGCTCCAGAGGGCGTCAGCGCCGCGGAGGCGTACGCGGACGGCGCCATCCTGCCACCGCTTCCCGAGCTGCCCGCGGCGCCCTCCGGGCCGGGATCGCCGCCGGCGCTCGACACGGAGACGGAGCCCGCTTCGGGCCTCGACGTGGCCGCGGTCGAGTTCCTTGCGGCACAGGCGGCCGCCGAGGCGTGCCGGATGCTGACCGACGCGCTCGTACCCGGTCACGAGGAGCACCCTGTCGAGGAGGAGTTGTCGGTGAGCGAGGACGCCGTGCGCCTGGCCGCGGCTGCTCCGGGGCCGACGGTCGAGGCGCGGTTGGCGGAGGTGTCGGAGCGCGGGCCGGACGGTCTCGCGCTCGCGGTCCGGGCCTGGCGGTACGGGGGTCGCGCCGCGCTGCACATACTCGAACAGGAGTGGACGCCCGAAGGGGATGCGCTGGCACGCGCGCGTGCCGCGCTGGAAGCCGCGTGGGACGAGGGCGAGCGCCCGCGGTTGCAGGCCGCCCGCAACCGGTGGACCGTGGTGGGCTTTAACGCTCAACTGCGCCATGGGCCCGACGGTCGTTGGTGGCCCTACCGCGAGGAACGCGGCCGCTGGGTCCCGGCGGGGCCGGCGGCCCACGATCCGGCGACCGCTCTGGCCGTGGCGAGCGAGACGAGTACGTAGGAAGGGCGGCCGGCGGACAGTGGCGTGGAGACGTCGGTGACGTACGTAGGACTGTCGCACCCGTACTGAGCCCAAGGATCCCGAGGCAACGCCCGGATGTGCGGTGGCCGCAAGGCCCCCGCACATCCGGACTCTCGGCCTCACACGTCCTGGCCCCAGCCCCGCACGCCCAGGAGGTGGTCCATGGCCAGCTGGTCGAGGTGCTCGAAGGCCATCCCGCGCGCGGCGGCCGCCTCCACGTCGAAGGTCTCGTAGGCGCCTTGGTCCGCGAGCAGTCCGGCGAGCCCGTCGTCCGCCGTGGGGAGCGCCAGCTCATCCAGGCGCGACGCCCTCAAGGCCTCGCGTACCTCGGGATCGGCGCGGAAGGCGGCGGCCCGCTCCCGCAGGATCAGGTAGTTGCGCATGCAGCCGGCGGCCGAGGCCCACACTCCCTCGGGGTCCTCCGTACGGGGCGGCTTGAAATCGAAGTGCCGCGGCCCCTCGTAACCACCCCTCTCCAGGACGTCCACCAGCCAGAAGGCGCTGCGCAGGTCCCCGGCGCCGAACCGCAGGTCCTGGTCGTACTTGATGCCGGTCTGGCCATTGAGGTCGATGTGGAAGAGCTTGCCCGCCCACAGCGCTTGGGCGATGGAGTGCGGGAAGTTGAGTCCCGCCATCTGCTCGTGGCCCACTTCGGGGTTGACGCCGAACAGTTCGGGCCGCTCCAGGCGCTCGATGAAGGCGAGGGCGTGTCCCACCGTCGGCAGCAGGATGTCGCCGCGCGGCTCGTTCGGTTTCGGCTCGATCGCGAACTTGATGTCGTACCCCTGTGAGGTGGCGTACTCGGCGAGCAGGTCGAAGGCCTCCTTCATCCGGTCCAGCGCGTCGCGGACATCCTTCGCGGCCCCTGACTCGGCTCCCTCCCGGCCGCCCCACGCGACGTAGGTGCGCGCACCCAACTCGACCGCGAGGTCGATGTTGCGCATCGTCTTGCGCAGGGCGTATCGGCGTACGTCACGGTCGTTGGCGGTGAACGCCCCGTCCTTGAAGACGGGGTGAGTGAAGAGGTTCGTGGTCGCCATCGGTACGACCAGGCCGGTCGCGTCGAGGGCCTGCCGAAAGCGCTTGATGTGGCCTTCGCGTTCCGCGTCGGTCGAGGCGAACGGGATCAGGTCGTCGTCGTGGAATGTCACTCCGTAGGCGCCCAGTTCGGCCAGATGGCGCACCGTGTCGGCCGGGTCGAGTGCTGACCGGGTGGCGTCCCCGAACGGGTCACGCCCCTGCCAGCCGACAGTCCACAGGCCGAAGCTGAACTTGTCCTCTGGAGTGGGCCGGTAGTTCATGTGTGGCTCCCTCGACTATTTCGTCATGTCACTTTACAAATTAGTATCCGGGGGCCCCGCTGGGAAGGTCGGTGGGAAGAATCTTCGGGGCAGGCCCCGGAGAGCCACAGGAACGGAGACGTCATGTCATCAGCGCCCTCAGCTCAGGGACCTCTTGTCGTCGGCGTGGACAGTTCGACGCAGTCCACGAAGGTGCTGGTCGTCGACGCGGCCACCGGCCAGGTCGTGGCGAGCGGCCAGGCACCGCACCGGGTCAGCTCGGGCGAGGGGCGTGAGAGCGATCCCCGGGAGTGGTGGGAGGCGCTGTGCGCGGCGCTGGGGCAGTGCGGGCCCGTCGCCCGGGAGGCCGCCGCGGTGTCGGTCGCGGGCCAGCAGCACGGGCTGGTCACGCTCGGCAAGGACGGTACACCGGTGCGCCCCGCGCTCCTGTGGAACGACGTGCGCTCCGCCGCACAGGCACGAACCCTCTTGGAGCGGTTCGGTGGCGCCAAGGAGTGGGCCGATCGGGTCGGGAGTGTTCCTGGGCCTTCCTTCACCGTGACGAAGTGGGCCTGGCTCACCGAGCACGAGCCGGCGGCCGCACGCGCCACGTCCGCCGTGCGCCTGCCCCACGACTACCTCACGGAACGCCTTACCGGACTCGCCACCACGGACCGCGGCGACGTCTCGGGGACCGGGTGGTGGGCGTCGGCTCCGGAGACGTACGACGAGGAGATTCTCGGCATGGTGGGCCTCGATCCGGCGCTGCTGCCCCGGGTCGCGCGTCCCGGCGAGATCGTCGGCACCGTACGTGGCGACAGTGCGCTGCCGTTCTCCAAGGGGACGCTGGTCGCTCCCGGTACCGGTGACAACGCGGCGGCCGCGCTGGGCCTCGGCCTGCGTCCCGGCACGCCGGTGCTGAGCCTGGGCACGTCGGGCACGGTGTACGCGGTCTCGGAACACCGCCCCTCGGACCCGACCGGCACGGTGGCGGGGTTCGCGGACGCGCGCGGAGCGTGGCTCCCGCTGGCCTGCACCCTCAACTGCACGCTGGCCGTCGACCGGGTGGCGGCATTGCTGCGCCTGGACCGCGAGGCGGTGGAACCGGGCGGCACCGTCACTCTGCTGCCCTACCTGGACGGTGAGCGGACGCCGGACCTCCCCCACGCCTCTGGGATGGTGCACGGCCTGCGGCACGACACGACGCCCGGGCAGTTGTTGCAGGCGGCGTACGACGGGGCCGTGCACTCACTGCTGGGCGCCCTCGACCTCGTCCTGGATGAGGACGCCGACCGTTCGTCGCCGCTCCTGCTCATCGGTGGCGGGGCGCGCGGTGCGGCTTGGCAGAACACGGTCCGTCGCCTCTCCGGCCGCCCCGTGCAAGTGCCCCGAGCGCAGGAGCTTGTGGCCCTTGGCGCCGCCGCGCAAGCAGCCGGGGTCCTCACCGGCGAGGACCCCGGGGCGATCACCCGGCGCTGGGGCACGGCCCACGGGCCCGTACTCGATCCCGTCGAGCGGGATGAGGCGACGTTGGCGCGGATCTCTCGAGTGCTCTCCGATGCGGCGCCGCTGACGAAGGCGGTGCGGCAAGGGGAGTGATGCTGCTGACCGGTGGGCTTGCCGTCGCCGGGGCCCGGGCCGGGGCGGCTGCCGTGGCCGGGGGGGCGCGGCAGCCGTGGCCGTCCTGGCCGTGGGAGCCGCCTTGGCAGCGAGATCCGTCCTGACTGCGAGAGCCGCCCTGGCCGCAGGAACCTCCCTGACCTCAGGGGCTCCAGGCGCCACCCCGGCCACTCCCGTCACCGCGGCCACCGCGGCCACCGCGGCCACCGCGGCCACCGCAGAATGATCCTCTTGTCCCCCATACGGGTGGCCGAGATTTCCACAAATGCGCTGCCGTACACAGATGCGAGCTCTGCCCTTCCGTCTCAACCAGCGGGCGCCGTAACGTAATTCACGCGAGGCCGCGATCGGCCGACTGAGGTGACGGTGCCCCCCCCACAGCCCGGGGAATTCGCGTCAGTCCAGCCGTTCCTCAATGAGAGGCAGGTCAGTCATGGATCGGACAAGACGCTTCCCCAGCAGGCGCCGACTGCTGCAAGGCGCCGCCGCGGCCGCCGTGCCCGCGACGCTCGTGCCCACCGCACGCGCGAGCGCCCAGGCTCTGTCGGTCGACTACCCCTTGGCCGAGTGGGTGCCGGCCAGTACGTCCAACTACACCGCTGCCAGCCGCCCGAGCACCTACCCCATCGACTACGTGGTCCTCCACGTCACCCAGGAGACGTACGCCGACACGCTCGCCATCTTCCAGAATCCCACGAAGAAGGTGTCCGCCCACTATGTGGTCCGTTCCGGCGACGGTCACATCGCCCAGTGTGTCCGTGACCGCAATGTCGCTTGGCACGCGGGCAATTGGACGTACAACACGCGCAGTATCGGAGTCGAGCACGAGGGATGGATCGACAAGCCGCAGTACTTCACCAACGCGATGTACGAGCAGTCCGCCGCGCTGACCGCCGCCATCTGCTCGAAGTACGGCATTCCCAAGGACCGCGAGCACATCATCGGCCACTATCAGGTGCCGGGATCGGACCACACGGACCCGGGGCCGTACTGGGACTGGTCGCGCTACATACGCCTCGTCAACTTTGCCTAAGGGACGAGAAGTTCACCGGGGCCCGGCAGGGAGCGGGAGGCCGAGTTGACCGATCCATGGGTGGCCCTGGAGCCGGGTGCCGATCCCGCCGAGCGCGTGCGGGTGGTGCGGCAGGCGCATGAGAGGTTCACCGCGGCGGGCACGGTCGTCCGGCCGGTGCGGTCGGTGGTGGCCGAGTCGTGGCGCAGGTCGGCCAGGGCGCGGGTCAGCCCTGAGGGGAGCGGCGCGGCGGTGGAGCTGACCGACGGCGACCTCGGCGCCTATCGTGCGGAGCATCCGCTGGCGAGGGTGATGCCGTTGTTCCGTGAGCTGATGGGTACCTTCGCGATGGACGGGGAGCACCTTCTGGCCGTATGCGACGGGCAGGGCAGGTTGCTGTGGGTCGAGGGCCACGCGGTGGCGCGGCGGCGTGCGGACCGGATGAACTTCGTGCCGGGGGCGCGGTGGGCCGAGTCCGCCGTGGGGACCAACGCGCCGGGAACGGCGGTCGCCCTGGACCGGCCCGTGCAGGTCTTCGCCACCGAGCACTTCATGCGGCGGGTGCAGCCCTGGACGTGCGCGGCGGCTCCGGTGCACGATCCGCGGACCGGGCGGTTGCTCGGGGCGGTCGACATCACCGGTGGGAACGGCCTGGCGCATCCGCACAGTCTCGCCTTCGTGCAGGCGGTCGCGAGGGCCGCCGAGTCCCAACTGGCGTTGCTGGCTCCTTCTGCGAGAGCCCGGGGTGGCGTCGAGCTCTCGGTGCTGGGCCGGGACGAGGCGCTGCTAGTGGCGGGTGGGCGAAAGGTGCGGCTCAGTCGCAGGCACAGCGAGATCGTGGTGCTGCTCGCCCGTCATCCGGAGGGGCTGAGCGGGGACGAGTTGCTGTACGCGCTGTACGAGGACGAGTCGGTTCCGCAGGTGACGTTGCGCGCGGAGATGGCTCGGTTGCGGCGGGCGCTCGGGGCGGAGCTGTTGCGGTCGCGTCCGTACCGTCTGGCGGAGCCCGTGGAGTGTGACGTCGACACGGTCGAGCGTCGCCTGGCGGTGGGCGCTGTGGCGGCGGCCGCCGCCGCGTATACCGGGCCGTTGCTGCCGCAGTCGCGGGCGCCCGCTCTGGTCCGGCTGCGGCGCCGGCTCGCCGACCAGCTGCGGGTGGCGCTGGTCGGCCACAACGACCCCGAGCTGCTGGCGGACTGGGTACACGCGCCCTGGGGCGAGGAGGACCTGGTGGCGTGGCGGGCGCTGGCCGCACTGCGCCCGACGCCCGGCACTCTGGGCCGCCTGCGCGAGCTGGATGCGGAGCTGGCCGTGACCGGGCGGGGCGCCGTGCAGTCGTACTGATCACTCACCGAGGGGGGTGTGTTCGGGGCCGGGGGTGGCCAGGCACCGCCCACGGGCCCTCGGATGGCCGGGGACCGCTCACCGGCCCCGAGGGGGGAAGGCATCAGCCGCGGCTGCCCTCGGGAAGGATCAGCCCTCGCCCCCAGCAGCCCAGAAGGAGGACCCGAAGGAAAGCGCGAAGGGGAACGCAACGTGGATGCAACGTCCGTGGTTCTAGCCTCCGGGCGAGAGCTGCCCAACGGCGGGCAGTCTTCCCCGGGAGGCCAGCCAAGATGACCCGTTACGCAGCGCCCGGCACCGAGGGCGCCATCGTCTCCTACGAGTCGCGCTACGACCACTTCATCGGCGGCGAGTACGTGGCTCCCGCCCGTGGCCAGTACTTCGAGAACCCCAGCCCGGTCAACGGGCGGCCCTTCACCGAGATCGCCCGGGGCACCGCCGAGGACGTCGAGCGCGCCCTCGACGCGGCGCACGCGGCGGCCCCCGCGTGGGGGCGGGCGTCCGTCACCGAGCGCGCGGACGTGCTGCGGAAGATCGCCGACCGGATGGAGGCCAACCTCGAACAACTCGCGGTCGCCGAGAGCTGGGAGAACGGCAAACCGATCCGCGAGACACTGGCGGCCGACATCCCGCTCGCCATCGATCACTTCCGCTACTTCGCGGGGGTCATCCGCGCACAGGAGGGGTCGCTCAGCGAAGTGGACGCGGACACCATCGCGTACCACTTCCATGAGCCGCTCGGCGTCGTCGCGCAGATCATCCCGTGGAACTTCCCGATCCTCATGGCGACCTGGAAGCTCGCGCCGGCGCTCGCGGCCGGCAACGCGGTCGTCCTCAAGCCCGCCGAGCAGACGCCGGCCTCCATCCACTATTGGATGAGCCTGGTCCGCGACCTGCTGCCGCCGGGTGTCGTGAACATCGTCAACGGATTCGGCGTCGAGGCGGGCAAGCCGTTGGCGTCCAGTCCGCGCGTCTCCAAGGTCGCCTTCACCGGGGAGACCACGACGGGGCGGTTGATCATGCAGTACGCCTCCGAGAACATCAAGCCGGTGACGTTGGAGCTGGGCGGGAAGTCACCGAACATCTTCTTCGACGACGTGTGGTCCGCGGACGACGACTTCCGGGACAAGGCGCTTGAGGGCTTCACGATGTTCGCCCTCAACCAGGGCGAGGTCTGCACGTGTCCGTCGCGGGCGCTGGTGCAGCGCGGGCACTACGGCGAGTTCCTCGAGGCCGCGATCGCCCGCACCGAGCAGATCAAGGCCGGGCATCCGCTGGACACCGACACCATGATCGGCGCGCAGGCCTCCAACGACCAACTGGAGAAGATCCTCTCCTACCTGGACATCGGCCAGCAGGAGGGCGCCAAGGTCCTGACGGGCGGGCAGCGCATCGAGTACGACGGCGATCTGGCGGGCGGTTACTACGTCCAACCGACGATCTTCGAAGGCGACAACCGGATGCGGATCTTCCAGGAGGAGATCTTCGGCCCGGTCGTCTCGGTCGCGTCGTTCAACGACTTCGACGACGCCATCAAGATCGCGAACGACACGCTCTACGGGCTCGGTGCCGGTGTGTGGACGCGGGACATCAACAAGGCGTACCGGGCGGGCCGGGCCATCCAGGCGGGCCGCGTCTGGACGAACTGCTACCACGCCTATCCGGCGCACGCGGCCTTCGGCGGCTACAAGCAGTCGGGCATCGGGCGGGAGACGCACAAGATGATGCTGGAGCACTACCAGCAGACGAAGAATCTCCTGGTGTCGTACTCGGCGAAGAAGCTCGGCTTCTTCTAGGGGCTCGAGAGAAGGCACCTGACCTGGGGTTTTGCCGGTCAGGCGCCTTCCGCTCGACCCATTCATAGCGGGGATCGATTTGCGCCATAACTCCCAATTCCTCCCGCCGTCATCCCGCCCCTGACCAGCCCTTCCGGTCTATTTCCGGTCCACATCCCGGCTTACCCCTCGAGCGTCGCGCCCTGGCTGACGCGGTCCCACTCCTGCATGGACTGCTCAATCAGCCGGTTGGCCTGCTCCCTCACGCCATCCAGGAACTTGGCGTAATGCCGGAAGAGGACCTCGATGCTCTGGCCCGCGCGGCGAGCGCATTCGGCCGGGTCCACCCCGGAGTACAACCAGAACGAGATCCCGGCGTGCCGGATATCGTAGGGCCGCTTGGCCAGACCGGAGGCGAGTTCCGTGCGGGTCAGGACATGCTTCCGTGCCCGCGCCCACGTAATGCCATACGCGGAAGCGTCCTCGTAGTTGCCGGCCTGGTTCCGGAACACCCGACCGTCCGGCGCCACGCCGAACCGTTTGATGTGCGCACGTAGGACGCGCACGAACTTCGGAGGGATAGGCACCGGCCGGGTCGCGGTAGCCGCGCGACGCTTGAGCGAGTGCACCTCGTGCACCGCGCCGTCGTGCACTCCTTGCCCGCGGTGATGACGCCGCCCGACAGGCTGAGCATCCCCCACCCGGTCTCGGGTAGATGGCACTGTTCGAGGCGGAGGTGAATGACCTCCCCCGGCCGCACGACCGCGTAGTACATACAGCCGAAGAACGCCTCCAGATGGAGTCCGCGCCCGCGCTGCTGAGCAACCGCCGCACCCCACTTTCTCCGATATGGCAGGGCGTACGTCAGCGCAGCGCGACGGTTCTCGGACCAGAAAGAACAAGGTGGGCCTGAACCGTCACGCTGTCGCGGGCGTTCACAGGGCAGAAAGGCAATTCCGCCTGTCGATCGGGGAGTTCATCATGTTGGATCGTCGCTCTCTTCTGCGGACCAGTGGCGTGGCGGCAGCCGGCGCGCTCGGTGCCGTCGCTTCTGCCTCGACCGCTGAGGCAGCTTCCACGCCATTCCGTGGTCATCACTCGTCCGTTCACGCCCCGACCGACGGCGTGACGCGCACCTTGCTCCAGGAGAACCCCTCGCCCGCCAAGGGCTGGACGACCGTGCAGACCCTCGTCGAGATACCGCGGCGCAGGGAATCGGGCCGCCACAGTCACCCGGGAGTGGAAGTCGGATACATCGTCCGCGGCGATGTGTCCATGGAGTTCGACGACGGGACCACCCTGCGGCTTCGCACGGGTGACCCCTTCTTCATCCCCTCTGACACCATCCACAATGCCCGCAACATTGGGAAGGTGACGACCATGATGCTGTCCACCTACGTCGTCGACGAGACGAAGCCGCTGGTCACTACGTACACCCATTGAGTCTTTCCGACTGCGTAGTCATCGGCCAAGAGGGCAAGGACTGTGTGGAGGGTGCGGCTGATGCGTCGGCCGGTGCCGGGGGTCGGCCGAGTTAGCGGTCACCGGGCGTATGCCTCGCTCGCGATCGTGTCGAGCGGGGCGAGCCTCTCGGAGCCCCCGGTGGGTCCTGATCCGCTGTCGCGACAGGCGGACGCCCTCTAGCCGCGTCGGGACCTGCCCTTTTGCAGCGACCCATGAGAAGCGTATGCAGCGGGCAGGGCTCCCGTGCCGTTGGGTGAGGTGTTCGAAGTCTCAACCTGCCGGCTCGAGAGCCCTGGTGGGTCCTGTCCTGCCGCACTTGCCCTGCCGTATGAGCTGGTCGACCGGGTCACGATGCTTGTCGGCGTGAGGGTGACCGCCGCTGCGGACTACCGCCGCACAAGCGCGCCCTTGTCGCCCTCGCGCGGATCGTCGCCCGGCCGGGCACACCCGTGGGCACCGCCTACGGACATGCCACCGGCGTCGTGCGACGGGCGCGCCGATCGCGGAAGGGTGCTACCAGATCCTGATCTTCGTGATCTTGTGGAGGGGCTCGCCGGTGATCTTCCCGTAACTCCACTTCTCCACGGTTCCGCTGGTCGCCGGCGCGCCCAGCCTCGGCACGTACTCCAACGTGACCTTGTTGTTGCCGGTCCAGATCTGGTCGACGCCGTAGATCGCCACGCTTACCGCCCCCGCGTTGGCGAAGCAGAGGGAGCCGCCTGCGTTGTGAAGCGTCAGGTAACCCATTTCAGAGCAACCGACGCGGTTGATGGCGGACGCCGACGAAGCAGGCAGAACCACGGCTATGGCTCCGGCTGCCGCTACTACTGCGAGGCGTGTGATGAAGCGCTTCACTGGTGAGTTGTTCCTTCCATGGTGGTGCGGTGCCGCCGAGGGAGACAGCGCACGGCGGCATCGCAGGGACGCATGCACGTCCCATCAACGCAACGGGAGAAAGGGCACTCCCGTTCACCACTCGAGTGCCTTGCTTCGGACGGCGGTCGCGATAAGGAAGTGCAGTTGAGGCATGCCGAGCTCGCCGATCACAGCCGCCGAGATGTACGAGCGGTCCGAGAACGGGTCACCTCCCTCGTTCCGGCAGTCGGGACAGTACTTCGGCCCCTACGGAACGGCAAGAAAGCGACAAGGTCCCGCGAAGGGCTTCCGGCGAGTGTGTGAGCCGTTCGTCCGCGCATGCGGCTGAGCACGCCACGGAACACTTGGACAGGATCGAGCACCACGCATGAACGGAATCACGGAAACGCGGACCACTGCCTCCGCTCCGACCTGGTCGCATAATCGGAACCTCACCTCCGACGCTGACTGTGACGCCTTCATCAGAGACATCTACGACCAGTACGGCCTGCTGCTCGTCCGGTATGCCGCGCGACTGCTGGACGGCGATTGGCACAAGGGGGAGGACGTCTTCCAGGAGACCGCGGCCCGAGCCTGGAAACACGCCCGCTTCCTGGGCAGCCGCGGCGACAGCCTCAGACCGTGGTTGTTCACCGTGACCAGGAATCTCGCGATCGACCATCACCGGGCGCGTCAGGTGCGGCCGTTGGAGCACATGTCCGTCGAGGAGTTGGACGTCTCCAGCGACAACACGGCATCCACGATCGATTCCCATGTGGTGGCGCAGGCCCTGGGGGAGCTGAACGAGCAGCAGCGAACCGTCATCTGCCTCATGTACTACCTGGAATGCAGCGTTGCCCAAGCGGCCGAGCACCTCGGCATACCGGCGGGCACCGTCAAGAGCCGCGCCTTCTACGCCGTACGGGCGTTGCGCAGAGCGCTGGAGAAGCAGGGGATCCTAGGGGTGTGACCATGGCGCGGCCCCGGTCGCACGGTCGTCAACGGGTCCTGTGATCCAGGCTGGGAGGCCTGACAGGTCTCAAGTACACGCGCGAGCGGGGGAAACCAGTACGACGGGTGCTGACGGGAGCATCATGCAGGACCCTTACTCCTCGGAACAGGAAGCTTGTGCTTCCCGACCGCCCTCTCGGGCACGGTGGGCGCGGGGTCCTCATTCATGTCGAGGGCGGCGAGCCGGTCACGGACCTGCTGAGCGCTGTGTGTCATCGCCCGCGCTTCAGCGTCTTGGAGGGCGTTGACCCAGTCCGCCCGTGCCCCTTCCCGGTCGCCCATGGCCAGCCGGGTGTCGCCGAGCCGCATCAGGGTGCCGAGGGCGTTCCTGTGGTCTCCCAGTTCACCGAACGCCCTCGACGCCCGCTGGTAAGTGGTCACCGATTCCTCGTAGCGGCCGAGCAGGCGAAGGTTGTGGCCCAGGATGTCCCACCCCTGGGCGAGCTGCCAGGGCGCGTCGAGGCGGTGGAACAAGGCGATGCCTTCCTCGCTGTACACGAGGCTCTTCTCGAGGTTCCCGAGGTTGGAATGGAACCAGGCGAGCTCGAGGAGGCACTCGGCCAACCACAACTCTTCGCCTGTCATCCGGGAGAGTTCCAGCCCCCGCTCGGAGGCCGCCACGGCTTCCCCCGTCCGCCCGAACAGGAACAGCGCACAGGCCGTTACGTAGTGGGCTCGTGCCTGTTCACCGATGTCGTCGAGCTCTGCGAAGATCGCTGTCGCGTGTTGCAGCTGCTGCAGGGCCTGCTCCTGATGGCCGAGGTAGCCGTGGATCCCGCCCAGATGCCGTAGGCAGCGGCCCTCTTCGAGGAGGTCGTTCCGACGCCGGGCCACTTCGAGGGCGGGGGTCAGCGCGGCGATGGCTTCTGGCCAGAACTCCTGACGGTTGAGGTATTCCTTGAGCGACCAGGCGAGCCCCGTGATGTGAGGGTCGAGCTGCTGGCTGACGGCGGTGTGGAGCAGGCCCGTCAGCACGTGGTGTTCGGCGGTGAGCCATCGGGTCGCCTGCTCGACGGTGGTGAGTTCCTCCGGAGTGACGCCCGAGCGGGGTGTGCCGAGTTCGAGGTCGTGCGATGTGTCCTGTTTGAGGAACCGGTTTGCCTCGCAGGCGGTGAACATGTAGTGGTCCAGGATCCGGAGAGTGGCGTGATGACGACCCTGGCCGGTCTCGTGGGCGTGAGCGAGCTCGGTGGCGTAGCCGCGGAGGAGGTCGTGCAGGCTGTAGCGACCGGGCAGCGGTTGTTCCACGAGGCAGGAGCCGAGCAGTTCGGCGAGTGCGCGGCGGGTCCGGGCGAGGGGAAGGCCGGCGAGGCTGGCCGCGGCGGGGGCGGTGATGTGGGGGCCGGGATGCAGGGCCAGCAGGCGGAAGAGCCGGGCGGCGTGCTCATCGAGTGACTGGTAGGACCAGGAGAAGACGGTGCGCACGTCTGTGGTGGTGTCGGAGCCGGTGAATGCCTCGAGTCCGCCGTGGGTGTGTCGCAGGTCGTCGACCACGGCGTGGAGGGGGAGCGCGGGGTCGAGTTCGGCGCGGGCCGCGACCACGGCCATGGCCAGGGGAAGCCGTCCGCACAGCTGGATGATGTCGGCTGCGGCGGCGGGCTCGGCGGCGAGTCGTTCGGGTCCCAGACGTCGTTCGAGGGCCTCGTGCGCCTCGGTCGGTGTGGGCAGCGCGAGCCGGAGGGGCTTGGCGCCGTCGGCGGTGACGAGGCCGAGAAGCTGGTTACGGCTGGTGATCAGGGTGAGGCAGCCCGCTCCTGCGGGAAGGAGTGGGCGCACCTGCTGCTCGTCGCGGGCGTTGTCCAGGACGAGGAGGACCCGCCGGTCGGCGAGGAGACTGCGGAAGAGTGTGCTCCGGCCGGCGGTGTCTTCGGGGATGCGCGGGGCGGGGACGCCCAGGGCGGTGAGGAAACCGTGCAGGGCGCTACCGGGTTCGACGGCGGGTGCGTGCGGGTGGAATCCGCACAGGTCGACGAAGAGCTGCCCGTCGGGGAACGAGGAGGCGATGCGGTGCGCGTGGTGCATCGTGAAGGTGGTCTTGCCGACACCGGGAGCGCCGCTGATGACCACGGCGGGGGCAGTGGTGGGTCCGGGGTGGCCCGTCGCACCGATGGCTGTGGACAGCCACGCGCCTTCGGTCGCCCGTCCCGCGAACGCCAGCAGGTCGCGCGGCAGTTGCGCCGGGCGTGCCAAGGACGGAGAAAGGGACGCTGCTCTCCCGCCGTCCGCGACCGGGGTGCCACGTGTGTCGGACTCGGCTTCCGTGTCGTCGGGTCGGTCGACGGCCGGGCCGGTCGACGAGGTCGCCTCGCCCCCGTCCGGTGCCCCGGTCGTGGTGGTGCCTCTCGGACGGCGGTCGTGCTGGATCACCGTGTCATTCGTCAGGTCGGCCGGGTGCAGAGGCGGGAGGTCGTGGTGGAGGATGCCCTGGTGCAGAGCGCGTAGGGCCGGACCTGGTTCGAGGCCGAGCTCGTCGGCCAGATGCCGGCGCACGTCGGTGTAGCGCTGCAGGGCTTCGGGGTGCCGGCCGGCGAGGTACAGCGCTCGCAGCAGTAGGGCCCAGCCGGTTTCGCCCAGTGGGTGCTGCGCGGTTATCTCCTCTGCCGCGTTGAGGGCTTCGGTGATCCGGCCTTGCAGGAGCAGGCCAGTGGTGTGGATCTCGCGAGTGGTCTGCCGCAGCTCCTCCAGACGTGCTGTCTCCTGGACGGCGAACAGGTGGTGCGCCGCGTCGGCGAACGCCGTGCCGCGCCACATGCCCAGGGCCTTCTGGGCCTCCTCCACGACACGATCGGGTCGGCCTTGGTCCAAGTACCGGTGTGCTTGGGCGGCGGACCGCTCGAAGCGTACGGTGTCACGGTTCTCGGGCGGCACACGCAGGGCATAGCCCAAGGGTTCGGTGACCAACACCTCGAACGCCCCCTGGCGGCGCAGACGCTGGGGTTCCAGCGTCGCGCGTACCTTGCTGATGTGGGCGTGCAGGGAACCCATGGCCGCGCTCGGTGCCCGCCCCGGCTGCTGCGGCCACAGTTCCTCGAACAGAGTCTGCGGAGAGACCGCCCGGCCGTCGGCGAGCAGCAGACGAATCAGCAGGAGTCGCTGCCTGCGCCGACCCGGGTCGAGTACCGCCCCGGCCCGCCGCACCTCCAGCGGACCCAGCAGTCCGAAGTCGAGACCTTGAACCACAGCTGTCACCGTACCCAACAGAATCTCCACCGGCGGCGTCACCCCTGGGACGCACACCTGACCAGGATCCGGCACACGGACAACGTGTTCGTGCGGTGACGAAAACCGGCCTCGGCTCCACCGGGCACCACAGGAAGGGTGTGGCGGCGGCTCAGGGCACAGGAGCGATGAGGACCCCGTTGTCCGCTTCCCGCATATCGGACAGGAGAATAGCAGGACGTCATCCGGCGGCAGGGCTCGTCAACCAGCACCTCCGCGGAGAAGGCGAGCGCATCGGCACGTCGGCGGACGGCTCCGTCACCGGCCCTCTCGGGCGCGGCACATGAACAGACGCCATGCGTCATGACCTGCGGCGACGCGTGAACCGCTGCGACGTACAGCCCGTTGAGTGAGCGAACGGTTGTCGTCCAGAGCGGAGAAGAACATGATCGTCGAGGGAACGAGCACCGACCGGTTCGAACCGGTACGAGCGGCGCTGACAGCACATCTCGAAGCCGGCGAGGAGTTGGGGGCATCGATCGCCGTCGATGTGGACGGGGTCATGGAAGTCGATCTGTGGGGTGGCCACGCGGACGAAGCGCGGACCGTTCCATGGCAACGGGACACGTTGGTGAGCATGTGGTCGACCACGAAGACCCTCACCAGTCTCGCGGCCCTCATCCTCGTCGACCGGGGCGCACTGGATCTGCGCCGCCCGGTCGCGCACTACTGGCCCGAGTTCGCCGCCCGGGGAAAGGAGCACATCGAGGTGCGGCACGTCCTGGCCCACACCTCGGGACTTTCCGGCTGGGAGCAGCCCTTCTCCGTGGAGGACCTGTACGACTGGCCCACGGCGAGTGCCCGGCTGGCCGCGCAGGCACCCTGGTGGGAACCGGGCTCCGCTTCGGGATACCACGTGCAGACCCAAGGACAGTTGGTGGGGGAACTCGTCCGGCGGGTCAGTGGCCGTACCCTGAGGGAATTCGTCGACACCGAGATCGCCGAGCCGGCGCGAGCCGATGTCCAGCTCGGTGCGCGCGAAGCCGACTGGCCGCGCATCGCCGATCTGGTGGCGCCCTCGCAGCTCTCCGGTATACCCACCGGCCTCGATCCCGACGGGATCTTCACCAAGACGCTGTTCGGAAGCCCCGCGCGTGACGAGCACGTCGACACCCCGCGGTGGCGCTCCGCCGAACTCGGAGCCGTCAACGGTCACGGCAACGCACGAGGCATGGCCCGAGCGCTCTCCGTCATCTCACGGCGCGGCCGGGTCAACGGCCTACGGCTTCTCTCCGCGGAGACGGTGGACAAGGTGTTCGACGTCCAGGCCGATGGAGTCGACCTGTTCCTGGGCGTCCCCGTCCGCTGGGGCATGGGCTACGCGCTCGCCGATCCGAGGACGATGCCGCACATACCCACCGGAAGGATCTGCTTCTGGGTCGGTCGGGGCGGTTCGATCGTCGTGATGGACCTCGACCGGCGCGTCACGTTCTCGTACGTGATGAACCGGGTGGGCGACGGCATCCTCGGCTCGGAGCGCACGTACAGCTACCTCAGACGTGTCTACGAAGTCTTGGAGTCCGCCGGTTGAGGTGTACCCGCGCCCGCGGCCGGAGCGCGGCAGCCGGTGCGACGCGGCAATCGCCTCGCAGCGTGAGCTCCGCGGCATCCCTTCGGCCACGGAATCGATCACGGCGGGAAGCCGCTGATCGCCGTGACCCGCACAGCCATTCCACTGCCCGGGAACGAGCAGCTCATTTCCGAGTGAACCGGCCCGGCCGTCCCGTCGTAATACGAGTCGTCATACGAGACGAAGGACGCCCCACTCCCGGTGACCGGACGAGAGCAATGCCCCGGTCCGGGCCGGACACATGGTGCGGACGTACGTCAACTCAGTCACACGCCAGGCGGCTCGGGGCCTTGCTCCTCGAACATGTCGGCCTGTTTCGCCTGGCCCGCCCGTCGAGGGCCATCAACCAACCAAGAGGGATTTCACGCATGCGCATCACCCGCCACGTCCGCCCGAGCCGCAGAACCGCACTGCTCGGTGTCACCGCGGCCGTAGGTCTGTCCGTCGCCGCCGTCACCCTGCCCGGCACCGCAGGCGCGACGCCCCACCACGCGGAACGTCCGACGATCGTGTTGGAGCACGGAGCGTTCGCCGACGCCGCGAGCTGGGACGGTGTCGTCGCCCGGCTGCAGCGCGCCGGCTATCCGGTGGTGTCGGCCGCCAACCCGCTGCGCGGTCCGGCGAGCGATGCCGCCTACCTGCGCAGCGTCCTCGAACACGTCGACGGGCCCGTGGTCCTGGTCGGCCACTCCTACGGCGGCACCGTCATCAGCCAGGCCGCCGCGGGCATGGAGGACAAGGTGAAGGCTCTGGTCTACATCGCGGCGTTCCTCCCCGACACGGGCGAGAGTTCGATCGGGCTGACCAACAAGTTCCCCGGGAGCACCCTCGGCCAGGCCGTCGAGTCCGTCAACTACTCCCTGCCCGGCGGCGGTCAAGGCGCGGACGTGTACATCAAGCCCGAGAAGTTCCGCAGCCAGTTCGCCGCGGACGTGCCGGCGGCCAAGGCCAGGCTCATGGCAACCGGACAGCGGCCGATCGCCGCCGCCGCACTGGAGGAGAAGTCCACCGAGGCCGCCTGGAAGACGATCCCCTCCTGGTCGCTGGTCACCACGGGAGACCGCAACATCCCCGTGGCCACCCAGCGCTACATGTCGGCCCGTGCCAAGGCCCGCACGACGACCGTCGACGCGTCACACGCGGTATCCGTGTCCCGCCCCGACGCCGTCACCCGCATCGTCGAGCAAGCAGCCCGCACGGTCCGATGACCGACGGGCCCGCCCTGTCGCCCGTCACACCTCACCGCACCCGCACAGCCGTGCCCGACCGTGCACTTCACCCTCAGACGTATTCACACCGGAAGGCAGCAACCACCATGGCGTTCATCACCGTCGACCAGGAAAACTCCACCAGCATCGAGCTGTACTACGAGGACCACGGCGCGGGGCAGCCGGTCGTGCTGATCCACGGCTACCCGCTCGACGGCCACTCCTGGGAGAAGCAGTCCGCCGCACTCCTGTCGGCCGGCTATCGCGTGATCACGTACGACCGGCGCGGTTTCGGCCGCTCCAGCCAGCCCACCACCGGCTACGACTACGACACCTTCGCCGCCGACCTGAACGTGGTCCTGGAGACCCTCGGCGTCAACGACGCCGTTCTGGTGGGCTTCTCCATGGGCACCGGTGAAGTCGGCCGTTACCTGGGCACCTACGGCTCCGACCGGATCGCCAAGGCCGCCTTCCTCGCCTCGCTGGAGCCCTTCCTCCTCAAGACCGACGACAACCCCGGCGGCGTCGACGGCACCATCTTCAAGGACATCGAAGGTGCCGTCACCGCCGACCGCTACGCCTACTTCACGGATTTCTACGAGAACTTCTACAACCTGGACGAGAACCTCGGCACGCGCATCAGCGAGGAAGCCGTCCGCAACAGCTGGAACGTGGCCGCCGGTGCCTCCTCGTACGCCTCCCTGGCCTGCGTGGCCACCTGGTCCACCGACTTCCGTGCCGACGTGTCCAAGATCGACGTTCCGGCACTGATCCTGCACGGCACCGCCGACCGCATCCTGCCCATCGAGGCCACCGGGGAGCGCTTCCACCAGGCACTCCCGCAGGCCGACTACGTCGTCATCGACGGCGCACCCCACGGCCTGCTGTGGACCCATGCTCGGGAAGTCACCGACGCCCTGCTCGCGTTCCTCGCCAAGTGACCAGCGGCCGACGCCTCACCTGACGCGAGACGGCAAGCGGCCGGTCACGCGCCGGGCGGGAAGCTGAGCCGTACCCCCGCTGCTGCACGGCAGGACCGTTCGCCGTGGGGCCTCGACGTAGCGCGGGCTGACAGGCCCGTGCCGCTTCCACGTGGCACGGGCTCGGGACTGGACCTTGCGGTCGCTGCAAGGCCGAGGATGGCAGCATGTTGTCGATCAGTGAGTTCAGTGAGATGTGTGACCTGCCGCCGCAGACACTTCGGTACTACCACGCCGAAGGCCTGCTCGTTCCGGCCGATGTCGACGAGTGGACCGGCTACCGCTCCTACACGTTCGGGCAGGTCGAACGGGCCATGCTGGTCGCCGTACTGCGCGGCACCGGTATGAGCGTGACGCTCGTCCGACGCGCTCTCGACCAACCTGACGAGGCACTGATCCTCCTGCGGCAGCACGTGACGGAGGTGCGTCGGCAGCGCCGAATCCAAGACGAGGCCATCAGGGACGCACGCGAGTTGCTCGCGTCGCCTCCCGAAGCGGTCCTGCGCCACGTGAACGAGATGACCGTGGCGTCGAAGCTGGTGCCGCGCCCGCCCGCCGGGCGCAACCGGTACGACTGGAATGCGGCCGACGCCGCGGTCGCTGCCGCTGCCGCTGTTCAGCACGTGGTGAGGACCGTGGAGGCGTACGGAGGCGTGGTAGCCGGGACGCCGTGGCGGGCCCTGGCCACCGAGACGCCGGAGCAGAAGAGCCGAGTCAACGCCGGCGAGGGACCGCATTGGCTGGTCAAAGTCCCCGTCACGGCGGATGAAGAGACGTTGGCGTCTCTGCCTGCCGACATCGAGGTGGAGACGTTCGGGTCCCGTGACGAGCTGTCGATCTTCATGCCGGGCAAGAGCTCGATGGCCAAGCACGCCACTGCGCTGTCGCGTCTCCTCGCGCACCCCTTTGACGGCGCTTACGCCGACACCTCCCGTATGCGCTGTCTGCTGCACCCCAACGGGGTCGAAACTGCCGTGGCCTTGTGTGAGTTCCGTGAGCCGAGCGCCGTCGAGTGACCTCAGAACCGCCGTCGCCGGTCCATGCGTGTCGGTCCGCGACTACGAAGCCCGCTCACACCGCTCTGGGGGTACCCATGTGGCAGCGGCGTTGATCTGCGAAAACGTGAGCGTGCCCGTGACCTTCCGGGCGAACCCTCAATCAGTGAAGAGGAACAATGACTGCCAAAACGCGCCGCACGATGAGCATCGCAGCCCCGTTCGTTGTGGCCCTGGCGGCCATGACCGCGCCGGCGCATGCTGCTACTGAGCCCCGTCACCGGGCGTCGCATTGCCGCGGCCGCGCCCTCCCCCCCCGACTCTTCACCAGGCAGGCGCGCAGCCTCTGCCACCGCGTTTCGTCCTGATGTTCTGATCCTTCGGCCGCATTTGAGGGCGGGCGCCGGCGGCGGGTCGGTGCGAGGACCCGCCGCGTGAAGCCGCCGCGGTAACCGTCGTCATCGATGTAGCAGGTGGGGCCCCATCGCCGTTGCCCCGATCCGCTCCGGCGCAGTGCCCGATGGTGAATCGGCCGGTGTCGGTCCCTGCCCTCAGGCCCTCAGCGTTCAGGCCACCGAATTCACTCGGCAGCAAGCCGGGGTAGTTCCTATGCGTCGCCGGCGATCGTAGGGGTACGAGGTCGCTTACCTGGCCCTGGACGGCACGCATGTGCCGGGCCGCCCGGAGCGGATGTGATGCGAACCCGCTCGGCCGTCGTCGCGCCCCACGCGCAGACAGCCGGCCCGACCCACCCGACCGGGCCGTACACCCTGCAGGGGCCGGGGCCGTGCGCGTTCCAGCCGTGGCGCTCCCGGCAGGTAGCAGGCTGGTGTTGTGATGAGGGTGAATACTGGTGTGGTGGGTGTTTCACGCATCAAGCCTCATCTGCGGTGTCTGGACGGCAGCGGGTCCGATCTCGGCCATGCGGTGGCCGAGCGGTCGATCGAGCGCGCCGCGGGCAGATCGGACGTCGCCCTGTCCGTGGGCCCTCCGGTGCATGTGCTGGTGGTGCACACGGGGCGGTCGGCGAATCTGCGCTGGTCAGCGGACGGGACACCGCGCCAGGAGCGGTTTCATGCCGGGGAGGCGCTGGTCAATCCCGCCGGATGGGCGTCGCGGCCTCGCTGGCAGGACGACGTGGAGCTGCTGCTTCTGGGGATTGATCCGGCATGGCTGGAGCAGCTGACGGCCGAGAGCGGCGCCGCCGGCCAGGTAGAGCTGGTTCCGCGGTTCCACTTCACCGATCCGCTGCTGAAGATGCTGTTGGAGCGTCTGGTGTCGGAGTACTCCGGCCCCGGCCCTGCGGACTCCCTGTACGCGCAGTCACTGGTCCAGGCGGCCGCCGCGGTGATACTGCGGGTGGCCGCCGAAGGCCGGACGCTGCCTGGCCGAGAGGGCGGGCTGCCGCCGCGCCGGTTGGCCGAAGTCATGGACTACATCCACGCGAACCTCTCGCAGCGGGTCACGCTGGCGGAACTGGCCACCGTGGCCCAGGTCAGCGAATCCCACTTCACCCGAGTCTTCAAAGCATCGACCGGCGAATCCCCGCACCAGTACGTGATGCAGCAGCGTCTGGAGTACGCACGAGGGGAGCTCACCCGTACCAGCAGACCGATTGCGGAGATCGCGACGGAGGCAGGATTCGCGGACCAGAGCCATCTGACACGGATGATGCGACGCTATGTCGGTGCAACTCCACGGCTGCTGCGGGACGGTAGCGGCGGACGCTGACGGCCGGCGGGAAGTCGTGAGCGGTTTGTTCCACCTCTGATCGGATCGTTCAAGATCCACATGCGCCTCTGCGGTGAGTCTGGTGAGTATGGCTTGGCCCGCGGTGTTCGCCGGGGTCATGCCGTCCCACCCGAGCACATCGCAGGAGGCAGTCATGGTCACCACCCCGGACAAGACACTCAACGGCAAGGTCGCCTTCGTCGGCGGCGCGTCCCGTAACCTCGGCGGGCTGATCAGCACCAGCCTCGGAGCGCAGGGCGCCCGGGTCGCGGTGCACTACAACAGCGACTCCTCCCGGGCCAAGGCCGAGGCCGTCGTGGAGGAGATCAACGCCGGCGAGGGCGAGGCGTTCGCGATCCAGGGCGACCTGACCCAGGTCTCCGAGGTGGAGCGGGTCTTCGACGACGTCGTGAACCGGTTCGGGAAGCTCGACTACAGCATCAACACCGCCGGCATGGTGCTGAAGAAGCCGCTCACCGAAATCACGGAGGAGGAGTACGACCGGATGTTCGCGGTCAACTCCAAGGCCGCGTTCTTCGTGATGCGCGAGGCCGCCCGCCGCATCGAGGACGGCGGGAAGATCATCACCATTGTCACCTCGCTGCTGGCCGCATACACCGGCCTGTACTCCACCTACGCGGGGAGCAAAGCCCCGGTCGAGCACTTCACCCGCGCCCTGTCGAAGGAGCTGTTCGGCCGCAACATCGCGGTCAACAACCTCGCCCCGGGACCGATGGACACCTCGTTCTTTTACCCCGCCGAGGACGACGACTCCATCGCCTACCACAAGTCGTCCGCGATGAACGGTGACCTCACCAAGATCGAGGACATCGTACCCTGGGTGACGCATCTGCTCACCGACGGCTGGTGGGCCAACGGCCAGACCATCTTCCTCAACGGTGGCTACACCACCCGATGAACCAGCACTGCCCGGTGGGCGGCGCCCCGCCGCCCACCGGGCCGGGCCGCGGAGAGCGTCCACTCGAACCACCCTGGGGCGTCGAGCCCCGTGGGCAACTGCCGCGCGCGGGGATGCCGAGTCCGGACGCTCAGACGAGGCGCCTACGGCCCCGGAGGATGATGCATGCCGCGATGGCGGCGGTCAGGGGGCAGGAGGATCGAGGCACCGAGCCACTGCATGGCGGAGAACTGGGACATCGGGATGTGGTCCGTGGACCACCCAATGACGCCCTCCTTCGTCAGGCAAGCCTCGGTTGCCTTCTCCGTCGCCTCACTGCAGCTGCCCCAGCCAAGAGGTCGCCGGACGCTGTGAGGTAGGACGAGTCTGCAATGTAGGCGCTGTCGGGTACGCGCGGGCGGGCGCCATCGGCCCCATCGTGGCTGGTGGCCGTGAGAACGCTCCCCAGGGACAACCGGAAGCGTGCCCAGACCACTTGTACAGCGATGGCGAAGCCCAGGGTGACGACCATGGACAGCAATGTCCGGCGAAGCATCATGCCGATCGCCGCGCCACCGATGAGAGTGAACAGGGTGAGCGCCACGAGGACAGGTCCGCTGTTGTCGAAGCCCTCACCTTCGGACCAGTGCAGGGTGAACGTCGAGGCCTTCATGGGAGACCACCACCAGGTGAACGCCGATGAAGGCCGCGGTCATGACCGCTCCGGCGATCAGGAGCGTCCAGTGAGTGGCGCGGTGCTGGCGCCACACGCGCCAGGTCACTCCGCGCAGCCGAAGGGCATGGTCACGGCCGGTGTCGGTGCGGGTCGAGCCCGAAGAGGTGTTGTCGACGCTGGTCATCGTGTTTATGCCGCTACTCCCTGCGGGCCGACCACGACACCGTGCCGCTCTCCTGCATCCCGACACCCCGCTCACCGGCATCCGCCCCGAGCCCAAGGCATACGGTGCCGGGGGCGCCGCCGATCGCTTACCGGGGCAAGTGCAGGGCTGGAGTACAACCATGCGGGGCACCCGCTCGCTTCTATCCCGTCGGATGGCTCTGCGACGAACACCGGCCGTAGCCCTCAGCACGGACGACCCATGGGACTGCCCTACCTGCTCCCGATCGCTCCCACGACTTCCCACCATGCAACTGGCCCCTGCCGCCGCTGCCGTGGTCACCAAGATCCGGACCATTCCCGGACCAGCCCCCGCGCGAAAGGCTTACAAAGCACCGTTTTCCCTGGTCAGTCGGGGTAAAGCTGCTGTACCACCAGCAGACGAAGAATCTCCTCGTCTCCTACTCACCGAAGAAGCTCGGGTTCTTCTAGAGGCGTGAAAGAAGGCGCCTGCACGGGGCTTTTACCCGTCAGGCGCCTTCCGCTCCGCCCGCTCCGAGCATGGCCCGCTTTGCGCCGCAACTCCCATTGCCTCCCACCGCTATCCCGCTTCTGACCAGCTCTTCCGGACCAGTCACGGACCAAGACTCCGACTCGCCCCTCGGGCACCGCGCCCTGACTGACGCGGTCCCACTCCTGCATGGCCCCGCGCTGCTGGGCAACCGTCGCGAGCAGCCGGTCGGCTTGGGCCGGATTGGGGACGGCAGCCGGGTCCTGGCCACGGGAGTCGGGGACAGCGGCCGGGGCAGCGCCTTCCTCTCGGAGGAGGCCTGCGTCCTGCCATCCGAGCTGCTTACCGAGCCCCTGCCCCTACTGCGGAACGTCCATGTGGAGGCGGATGGTGGTGCCCTGGTCGGGGGTGGAGCGGATTTCGACCAGGTCGCAGAGCTGGTGCGCGAGCCACAGGCCGCGGCCGCCGATCTGGTTCGCGTCCGGACGGGTGCGGCCTGCCATCACGTCGGAGATGTAGCCGGCGTCACGGAACTCGGAAAGAAACGTGGAGTCCTGCACCCAGGTGCGCAGGGTTCCTCGTCCCCCGCCGTGGCGGATGCTGTTCGTGGCGATCTCTGTGACGGCCACGGCCAACTTCGGTAGCCGATCATCTGGGATGCCGGCGTCGGAAGCGCACTGGGAGACCTTCGAGCGGATTATCGCCAGGTCGCCGTGCGTGTAGCTCAGCTCCTGAAACGGATCGCAAGGGTCGGGCAGGGCCTCGAAAGGATATTCGTCCGCGGTGAGGTACTGCTCGTTGCGTACGTGCTGGTCGTCCCGGCGGATCAGCGGGTGGCAGCGGGAGAGAGACCGCAGGGCGTCCTGGTCTCCGTCGGCGGCGTCGTAGGGGCACAGCATCGACCAGGCCGGGCTTTGGGCGAAGGCCCGGTTCAACAGCCATTCGTGATAGCGCATCTCGGACAGATGAGCGGCGTTGCGTGCCTGACGCCAGGCGGTTTCTCCGATCCCTCGTACGGGCCTGTCTCCTTCGCCCCGCTCGCTCATCCAGGCCGTCCAGGCGGCGACGAGGCGGCCCGGATTAGGGCCGGCCGTCGTCGTGTCAACGAAGGTGACGGCCGGCTCGTCAGCCAGTTCATCCCGCAGCAGGGAGGCCCTGGCCGGTGGAACCGCGACGACCACCGCCTCCTCGGCTTCCAGTGCCTCGTGGATGAAGCCAAGCGTCCCGGTCAGGAACTGTGCTTCCCCGCGGTAGGGATAGAGCTCGTGACGGAACCCCGTCATGTCCGGTTCTGCAGGGTGCTCGTGCGTGGTCATGCGGCCATCACCACCGGCACGGCGTCAGTGGCGTAGCCTGCGAGCTCCCAGCACAGGCGGACTGTTGCACTCGCGCCTTCCACCACAATCGTGCGGCCCGGAACGTGGCGGGCCGCGTCGACAAGGGCATGCATTCCCGCGGCGTCGATCAACTCAAGGTTGTCGAAACGCAGTTTTACCACGGGTGCACGTTGCGTAGCTGCACGTACCGCAGCGTTGAACGTTGACGCACATTCCGAATCGATCACTCCGTCAACGCTCCAGCTATCGGCACCCGTGCTGAACATCCGGAAGGCCGGACGTTCCGCACGTCTGCCCACCTCGTGCGGGTGCACACATACCACGTGTTCCAGCGTAGTCGCCTGCCACTGCAATGGACGAAAGGCGCATACCACGATGGCGCCGCTCTCCGAAGCGAACTCGTCCAGCTTCAGCTCCCGGGACAGCAAGTCCTCTGCGCTGGCAGACTCCGCCGCCAGGATGCCTTCGGCAAGTACACGTACTGACCGGTAGCCCTCCCGTGCGGCGGTCCGGGCCTCGCGGCGAACCGCGTCCAGGACAAAGTCGGGCTCGGTAAGACGCGGAGAATCCAGGATCACCGAAGTGGAGGGCACGGCGACACGCGGAAAGCCGGAAGTGACGCCGCCAGAGCCGACAACCACGATCTTGTCCCCGTACAGGGCTCCGTCCGCTATATACGCCCGCGCGTTCGCAGGGAATCCGGCCGCCCCATCCATGAGCCAGCAGACGTGGTCACCGAGCTCGACCTCGTCCAATGTCGCCAACGCCCGCGCCGCTCTCACCTCGCCCCTTCCCAGCCATCCGGTCCCGTCCAGCGAGGCAACAGAATACTGCGCCCGGTCGAGCGCTCCTTGAGAGGGCAAGGTGTCCGTCTTGCCCTCTCAAGCCATACAGATCATGCCTGGACTCCACGACCCCGCGGTACGTCTGATCGTCCAGTGCGTGTAGCCGCTGGACGTCCAGCACCAGCTTCTCCTGCCCCCATCGAGTCGCCTGGCGTACGAACCCCACAGCAGGCAGCAGCCGGCTCGGGTCCGCGCTGGGACGAAGTGGAGGGCGCACTCGATCACGGCGAGTTCACCCTGCACCAGAACCTGTCTCACCCCAAAAGGAGCAATCCGCCCCGCTTCGCCTCCGGAGGACCGGCGCCGCCCGGGCCGTCGGGACAGCGAGGTGCTCCCCGACTTCCTGCACGAGGCGTTCCGCGGCATGAATGAGGAGGACGACTGGCGAGTGGTGTCCGTGGAGGAGGGGGACCTCGACTGGCGGCATCTGTCCCCTGCCCGGGGCTACACGCCGGGAATCCTTCCCCACGGTGGCCTCGTCGAGGGCTGAGGCATGGACGGCCGCCGCAGATTCACCGCCGCGGTGTGGAAGGCCGCCGAGGGCCTGTCGGGCGCTGTCCCGGTTCACGCCCTGTGTAGATCGGCTTGTCCCCGTCGGTCCGGCGATACGAGTTCCGCCCGGCAGCCCGACGTGGGATCTCCACCAGACCGATGCGGATGTCGACAGCTCCGAAGACGTCGATGGCAGTATCGACTTCATCATCACCGCGGCTCACCATGGTCTGCAGACGGAGAGTGGACCGCGTCGGAAGCGACCGCGGGCCGCCGTCAGCCGCTATCACTCAGGTATCACGAATTTGGCGAACCCTCCCGGGCCAGGAGGCCCTGATCTGCGGTTTCGTGCCCGCGCTGGAGTGGTTGGACGCCCATGGACGGTCTCTACAACCTGCGCCAAGCAGGACCGTCAACCCCGGGGAGGCGGATGCGGCCACTGCAACAGAGCCGCCGCGCCGAGGTCGGCATCAGTCAAGATCCGGACCAGTCCCGGCCGGCGGTCCCGGCAACGTCCCCACAGCTGCCATATCCGCGGGTCAGCGAGCTGCTTGCGCTGTACCACCAGCAGACGAAAAATCTCCTCGTCTCGTACTCGTCGAAGAAGCTCAGGTTTCTAGGGGCACAATGCGCACGAACTTCGGCGGGGCAGTCACCGGCCGGGTCGCGGTAGCCGTAAGGCGTTTGAGCGAGTACACCTCGTGCACCGCGCCGTCGTCCGTCCCCTCCTTGCTCGCGGTGAAGACGCCGTTCGGCAGATTGAGCATCCCCACATTACCGTGCCGCGTTCCGCACGCCGGTCAATCCCTTTACCGCGCCCGACTGCCTACACCGACCTGGAGCGCCGCCACGGTCTTTCGACGGCCCGATGGTGCCGGTCAGGGACAACCTCGGCACCCACCTGACGGCCGGGATCTCATCGCTGAATGGGACTGGCTCACCCTCTACCAACTCCCCCTCTGCGCACCCGGCCTTCTCACCGCATCCGCAACTATGACCGGATCGGGGCAAGATAACCGGGATTGCGCGAGCGGGAAGAAGCGGGAGGAAGCATATAACCGGCGCATGCAGCGCACGCCAGGACGGCTTGCGCCCCCCGGGGTCGCCATGCGCGCCCGTAGTGCGCCGGGAATACGCACCGAAGACGGCCGTCCTGCTGGATCAGCCGAGATGCCCAGGCCAACACCGCCGAAGACGATGGGATTTCTACGGCCGTGACGTAATTCTGCGCCTTCTCATCGGCATATGCCGCCTGCCGGAAGCCTGGTCCGTACCGGGCCGGGAAAAAGCAAGTTCAGGCCGTCACTTCAGGATGCGACTTTCACATGCCTCCCCCGTGGTGGGCGGATAGATCAATGGACCTATCAGTAGAATCATGCCCGGGCCAGCCAGGACCTCTGATTCAACACTGAGTTGGTGACCTCCGAAGCGAAATGGCGGATGACCGCCTTCCGGTAGGCAACAGTGGCCGTTAATTTTTCGATGGGCGTCGCGTTGCCCGCCAAGGCCCCTTGCCGCCGGATTTCCTGTGCACACCCCTCTCCATTCCAGTCCTTGCGTGTGTCCGCGACGGAATGTCGCCTGGCCGAACATGAAGGTGGTACCGCATGACCATCTCGGCAGACCGCACGACCTCTTCCGCCGCGCCGTCCGAAGCGGCGGCCCCGAGCCCCTACAGTTTCGGCTCCTACGCTGCAGGCCGGGAGGTCCAGGGCGAGAGCGCCTGGACCTACTCGGTCCGTGCCACCGCGTTGATCGATGATCCGCTGGGAGCCACCGCGTACAAGAGGTCGCTCGACCAGCAGAAGATGTCGGTCGAGGAGTGCCCGGAGGTAGTACTGGGCCGGTGTGCGCTGGCCCGGCCGGAGTTGATGGAAGCGGCGTTGCTGGCCGCGTCGGAGGCCGCCCCGCTCTGGGCCGCCGTGCCGTTCGGCAGTCGCCTGGAGTTCGCCGAGCGGTTCAGGGCAAGCATCCAGGAGCACGTCCCCCAGCTCATCGAACTGCTGGTGGGAGAGGGGCACCCGCTGCGGCTCGCCACCTCCGAGGTTTCCAACCTGCTGGCGTTCTTCGGACCCCAGACCACGCGATGGTGTGCCGGGCAGATGCTCACAGACGTGCGTGAGGACGGCCGACGCCTCACCCTACGCCGCCGACCCGACGGCGTCGTCTGCGTCCAGCCACCCCAGAACACTCCTCTGATCAGTGTCGGTGCGGCGCTTCAGTCACTGATCGCGGGCAACAGTGTGGTCGTCCGGCTGTCCCGGCAGGCGCCCCTGGCCGCGATGTACCTCGTGCAGCGCGTGGCCGCACCGGTCCTGGAGCAACTCGGCGCGCCACCGGGGACCCTTTCGGCGCTGTGCACGGAGCCGGGGGCGACCCTCGCAGCGTGGCTGGCCAGCCCGCTGGTCGACGACATCTTCTACTTCGGTGACAGCACTCGTGGGCTGCGCCTGCAACGTGACTGCCTGGAGCGCGGCAAGAAGCCGGTACTCGAACTGGCCGGCAACGACGTGGTGATCGTCTGGCGGGACGCTGACCTGGAGTACGCGACGGAGGCAGTTGCAGAATCGTTTTACGCGTCCGGACAGATCTGCTGCGCGCCTAACATCGTCGTCGCGCACCCCGCGATCGCCGACGCTCTGCTGGACCGGCTGTCGCAGGCTGTCCGTGCCCTGCGCCCGGGGTACCCCGACGACCCCGAGGTCGTCCTGGTGCCCACCCCCAGCGCAGCGGGGTACGACGCCGCGCTCGCCGACGCCCGGCAGCGGGGTGCCCGGATCATCATCGGGGGACGGCACCTGGATGTGCACGGCGAGGAGCGGGACACCGGCATCTTCCTTGAGCCGGCCGTGGTGCGCGTGGACGGCTTCGCCCGGGCCTGCCAGCTCCGCTCGGTGTGCCAGGAGACCTTCTTCCCGCTGCTGACGGTGGTGGTGCCCGCCCCCGAGGAGGACGAGCCGCTCCTGGACGAGGTCCTGGACTTCGCCGGCACCAACGCGTACGGGTTGCGCTGCTCCTTGTGGGCCGAGGACGACCGCGTCGTCACGGAGTTCCTCGGCCGCACCACCGGCTACGGCCAGCTGCGTGTCAACGACTCCCATCTGACGTCGGGGCCCTACCTGTCCAACCACGGGGGCACCGGACTCAGCGGTGGCCCGTTCGGCGAGGCCAACTATCCGATGCTGCGCACCAGCCACCTCCAGACGGTCTCGGTCGCCCGGGACGTCTCGCCCTCCGCGGCGCTCACCGAGAGCCTCGACCGGACGGACAAGCGCGCGCGCTTCGTCCTGCCGGCCCGGCCCGCCGTGCGGGGCGCCGGGACCCACCCCGCCGGGTGGCCCCCGGCGGACCTCCCGGGCGGCCTGCCCGCCCCCTTCACCCCGCGCTTCCAACAGGACCCGCACCCCACCCTCCGGTGGTTGCGCCAGAACCGGCCGGTGAGCCGGATCCTGACCCCGGACGGCGTCGGATGGCTGCTCACCCGGTACGACGACGTACGCCTGGCCCACCGGGACAAGCGGATCAGCTGTGACAGCAAACGCACTCCGGCCGGCATCCTGTGGGGCGGCGAGTGGCCCGAGGAGCTGCGTGAGCGTCTGTTCACCCACCTCCTGGACACCGACGACCCGCGCCACGGGGAACTGCGGCGGCTGATGGCACCGCTGTTCACCCCGCAACGCCAGAAGGAATGGCACACCCGGATCTCCGAGATCGTCAACGAACGCATCGACAGGATGGCTGCCCGCGGCCACGGGGACCTCATGGCCGAGGTCGCCTACCCGCTCGGGGCACACGTCCTGTTCTCCGTCCTCGGCGCACCCGTCCCCGACCTGCCCCTGCTGCGCTCCCTGACGTGGCGGCTGGTGGACTGGAACACCACCGTCCCCTACTTCCGCGCGCTGACCTACCAGGCCGACCAGATGATGGGGGACATCCTCGCCGACAAGCGCCGGCGGCCTGGCGACGATCTGCTGTCCCTGCTGGTCCGCGCCTGTGACGAGGAGCGCCTGATCACTGAGGACGAGCTACAGGGCATGTTCCTGCTCATGCTGGTGGCCGGGCAGGACCCCAGCATCAACAGCATCGGCAACAGCATGCACACCCTGCTGACCCACCCCGAGCAGATGGAGTTGTTGCGAGCCGAGCCCGAGCTGATCTCCAGCGCGACGGATGAGCTGCTGCGCTACAACAGCCCGCTGACCTTCACCAGTTGGCGCGGCACCCTGGAGCCCGTCGAGTTCAGCGGGGTCACCATCCCCGCCAATGAATCGCTGATCGTCTCTCTCGGCTCCGCCAACCGCGACGAAGCCCACTTCACCGACCCCGACGAACTGGACCTGCGCCGCAGCCCCAACCACCACTTGGCCTACGGCCACGGCGTGCACTACTGCCTCGGAGCGCAGATCGGCAGGCTGACGGCCGAGACCGCCATCAGCACCCTCCTGCGGCGCCTGCCCGAGCTGCGTCTCGCCGGCGACGTGCACTGGAGGCCCGGCCAGTTCGAACGCGGGATGGAGGCCCTCCCCGTCGCCTGGAACCCGGATGCCGTCCGCCCGGACTGATCCCGGGCACGGCACGACACAGGAGTACGGCAAGCAGGGACGAAGGCGGAGAAGGGAACCGGCCATGACCAGGGAAGACATCGTGCGGGCCCTGCACGACCTCATCCAGGACGTCACCGACGTGCCTGTCGACCGTTTCGACGAGAACATGGCGTTCGTCGCCGATCTCGGACTCGACTCCTTGCGCATGGTGCAGATCGTCGTGCGGGCGGAGGACGCCTTCGGTGTCACCATCAGTGACGAGGACGCCTGGGAGTTGCGGACGGTCTGCGACGCCGTCACCTACATCGAGCGAGCCCTGGAGTCCGCGGCGCTGCGGCGCACCGACGCCCCGGCCTCGTCGGCCCCGGCCCACTCCGTGACGTTCGAGACGTCGGGAACGGAGCGGTGATGAGCTTCGCGCAGTGCCTGCGGGCGCAGGCCGAACGCCACGGCGACGCCCGTTGGTTCGCCTTCGTGGACCACCACAGCAGCGGTCCGGTGGAAACCGGGCGCCTGACGTTCGCGGCGCTGGACCGCCGTGCCCGGTCCCTCGCGGCCCACCTGGGGGAGGCCGGGACGACCGACCAGGCCGTGCTCCTGCTCTATCCGGCGGGGTTGGAGTTCCTGGGCGCCTTCTTCGGCTGCCTCTACGCACGCTCCATGGCGATCCCCAGTCCGCTGCCGGCCACGGACCCGCGCGCGCTGGAGCGGGCCGAGAAGATCATCCATGACACCGATGCCCGGCTCGTCCTCACCGACACCGCCAACGTGGAGGCCCTGCGGTCCTGGCTGCGCGTCATCGGTCTGCACGACAAGGTGCGCTGTCTGGCCACCGACGCCGCCCAGTTGCCCTCCGGCGACGACTGGGCCCCGCCGTACACGGACAAGGACACCATCGCCTACCTGCAGTACACCTCCGGCTCGACGGGCGAACCGCACGGCGTCGTCATCTCCCACGGGAACCTGCTGCACAACTCGGCGCAGATCAACACCATCATCCGCGCACCGGAGGACGGCACGGGAGCAGGCTGGTTGCCGCACTACCACGACATGGGACTGGTCGGTCAGCTCCTGCAACCCGTGTACGGGGGCGGCAACATGGTGATCGCCTCCCCCCTCACCTTCGTCGCGCGGCCCCTGATCTGGTTGCAGATGATCAGCCAGTACAGGGCCGCCTTCACCATGGCCCCCAACTTCGCCTTCGAATGGCTGCTGCGCGCCACCCGCGACGAGCAGATCGAAGGACTCGACCTCTCCTGTCTGGAGTGGGCGCTCAACGGCGCCGAACCGGTACGCGTCAGCACTCTCCGCAAGGCCGTCGAGCGACTCGGACCGATCGGGTTCAGCCCGCGGGCCTGGGCCCCGGCGTACGGTCTGGCCGAGTCGACCGTCCTCGTCACCGGGACGCAGCGCGGCCGGGGGCCGCGTATCCGGCGCTTCGACCCCGTGAGCCTGGAACGCCATCAAGCGACCCCCGCGCACAGGCCCTCCGGAGTCGAGCTGGCTTCCAGTGGGCGCGCCACCGGCGTGGATCTGCGCATCGTGGACCCCGATACCCATGGCGAGCTCGGCGATGGAAAGGTGGGGGAAATCTGGCTGGCCGGCCCCAGCGTGGCCCAGGGCTACTGGCGCCACGAGGCAGCGACCCGCCACACCTTCCAGGCCCGTCTCGAAGGCGGGGGCGGTCCCTTCCTGCGCACCGGCGACCTGGGGTTCCTTCAGAAGGGTGAGCTCTTCGTCACGGGGCGTCTGAAGGAGATCATCATCGTCAACGGCCGCAATCTCTACCCCCAGGACATCGAGGAGGCCGGGCGGGGCGCGCACCCAGCCGCGGGAGCGGGTGCGGCGTTCGGCGTTGATCTGGGCCGCGAGCATGTCGTCCTCGTCCAGGAGGTCGACGACCGCAAGCTCGCCGGTCTCGGCCACGAAGAGCTGTCCGGGTGCGTCAAGCGGGCCGTGAGCGACGCGATCGGCGTCCCCGTCAGCCTCATCCTCGTACCGCGCAACACCGTGCCCCGCACCACCAGCGGGAAGACCCAACGCACCCTGATGCGGGAAGACCTCACGGCCCGACGGGTGCGCCCGCTCTTCGCAGACGTGCACGCCGACATCGCCGCCCTCGTGCCCGGCGCTCCCGATCCCGTACCGCGCACCGCGCGGCCCGAATAGCAGCACCGACGACCGGACTGCAGCGCTCCGGCGACCCACTCGAACCGCGGACGACCGATCGCCGCGAAGTCCGGTTCCCCAGGTCCGTACAACCGAACAGAAGGACGGCACACCATGACGCAACAGCGCAAGGGCATGTCACGCTACCTCCGCGACGTCATAGAAGACACCAAGGACCTTCTCGTCGACATCACCGACTCCCTCGGCGACGTCGAGCGTGACACCCGCGCCTCCATGAGCCGGGCCCTGCGCCCCGACGACCGGGACCGCCGCGGCCGCCGGGCCCCCGACCGGTACACTGACGACCATGACCGCCGTGAGCGCCGTGGCCGCCGCGACGCCGACGGGTACGGCGACGAGCGCACCGAAGGCCTGGAGGACCAGCTCGCGGGTCTGCGCGACGAACTGCGCCGGCTCGGTGACCTGATGGAGAAGGACTCCTCCTCCGAGGCGGCGGGCAAGTCCTCCACCACCTCGAAGTAGGGCTGCGTGCACTCGAAGTAGGGCTGGGTGCTCGCAGCGGCTCCGGCCGTTGCGAGCACCCGGGCCGCGAGCCGGTACACGGCCGCCACCCATATGCCTGACGGCCCGGCCATCCCGCCGGGAAGCGTTGCCGACAGACCCCCACCGTCCGCCGGGGCCACGGTGCCTTCGGCCATGCCCGGGAGAGCCTGTGCACCTTCACGAGGATTCAGACCGGGGCCGCGCCACCCCGCCGGCCACGCCCACCGGTCAGCGCGAGGTCTACCGCGCCCACGGCGAACTGTTCGACGCCGAAACCGGTCACCGGCTGTGTCTTCATGAACTGATCACCGATCTGCGCGACGGCCGGCGGTTCCGGGCGACCGATGCCTCGACGGGCAAGGATCTGACGATCGACACGCTGCTGCAGGCCGTCTCTCTGAGCGCCGGCCGACTGGGCTCGTGGCTGGATCAGATACAGCGGAGCCTCCTCGGCGCAGACCCGCAGGGCAGCTCCACCCCGTACCGGAGCACACCCCACACCTGCTCCAGCCAGCCGCACTGCGACGTCGACCGACACCGGACGCCGCAGACGGCTCCGCCCTGCTGCCTCCAGAGCGATACCCGGTCCCCTTCTGACGGGCATCGCCCTGGGCAGTGGACGTGAGCCGGGCACGCGCGCGGCTTCTGCTCAAGGTGGTGGGACAACTCGCCGCGCGCGAGCTGCCGCGGCGGCGCGACACACCGCCCCGGAACGACGACGACCCTTCGGCGGACCGCGCCCGGCGGCGCGCCGTGGACATCCGCCGGTCCCTCGAAAGGCTCGGCCCGCTGTACATCAAGATCGGGCAGATTCTCTCCACCCGTCAGGACCTGATCCCCCAGGCGCTGGCCACCGAACTGGAGAGCCTCCACGATCAGGCATCGGTCCTGCCCTTCGCTGCCATGCGACCGGTCCTGGAAGCGGAGCTGGGCCCCGGCTGGGCCCGTCGGTTCCGGGACTTCGACGTGGCCCGGCCACTGGGCGCCGCCTCGCTCGCCCAGGCCTACAGCGCGCGGCTGGCATCCGGCGAACCGGTCGTGGTGAAGGTACAGCGTCCGGGCGTCCGGGAGATCGTCAGCGAGGACATGCGCATGATCAAGATGGCCGCTCGGTGGGGCGCCGGACGCGCCCCGTACTTCAACATGGCCATCGACCTGGAAGCCATGTTGGACGTCGTCTTCGACGCCATGCGCCCCGAGTGCGACTTCACCCTCGAGGCCGCCAACATGGACCACGCCCGCCGGTCGGTGGCCGGCTTCGACAACCTGTGCGTGCCCGACGTCCTCCACGCCACGCCCCGCGTCCTCATCCAGAGTCTGGCCCCGGGCACCAGCATCCGCGACGCGGACCCCACCGCCTTCAAGGAAGACGAACGCGCCGCCATCGGCACCAGCCTGCTCACCTTCATGTACCACGGCTACTTCACCGACCGCCGCTTCCATGCCGACCCGCACCCCGGGAACATCTTCGTCTGCCCGGGCGGGCCGACCACGCTCATCGACTGGGGCATGGTCGGGCACATCGACCGTCGGCTGAGCATGAGCGTGGTGCTCATCCTGCTCGGCCTGGCACGCAACGACGGACCGACGGTGGTGGGCGGCTGGCTGGAGATGGGGCGCGCGACCCAGTGGGCGGACATCGCGGGGTTCGGCCAGGACCTGGCCGCCCTGGTGCCCAAGATCCACGCGGCCTCCCTGGAACAGCTCAACTTCGGCGCAGCCCTCGGCCACGTCCTGAAGTGCTCCACGCGGCGCGGCATCCAGACCAGCCCCATGATCTCGATACTCGCCAAATCCTTCGCCAACGCCGAAGGGTCGGTCCGCTATCTGGCCCCGGAACTCTCCGTCACCGATGTCTTCGTCCAGAACATGCGCGACATCCTCTTCTCCTACGCCTGCGAAGCGGTCGGTGAGGAGCAGCTCGCCACCCACCTGGTGCAGCTGCTCGCGGCCTCCGCGTCCCTGCCCGGGGAACTGCGCACCATCACCCGTGCCCTCGCGCAGGGCGACCTGACCTTCCAGGCCGCGCCCGTCCAGCCGGGCCGGATCTCTCTGGTGGAGAACAACGTGGACGAGCGGATCCGCTATGTGACGCGCCGGCTCCTCGCAGCCGGCGCCCTGGGGTGGTGGGCCCACAGCCGTGCCCGCCGCCACACCTGAAGACCGCCCCAACCGCTGAAGGAGCACTCATGGCCCAACTCTGCGACACCCTCGTGCAATGCCTGGTCCAGGGGTTGGGCGTGCCTGCCGACACGCTCAGCCCGGACGCCACTTTCGAGGACCTGGGTCTGGATTCGCTGGCCCTGTTGGAACTCACCGTCATCTACGAGGAGCGGACCGGCCGCGAACCCACCGACATCACCCCGCAGTCGACCCTCGCCGAAGCCAGTGCCCACCTCACGGAGCTCGGCGCCACCGGTCACCCCGCCGCGCAGGCACCGCAGACGACCACCGCACTCGCGCAGGAGAGGGAGACCACGTCGTGACGCAGGCGGCAGCCATCACGGGTATCGGCATGGTCACCCCCTGTGCCGTCGGCACGGAGGGCTCCTGGAACGGCCTGTTGTCCGGCAAACCCTCCGCGTCGGCCGATCCCGCTCTGGAGGGAATGCCGGTCGATTTCTCCTGCCACGTGACGGATCTCGACGCGCCGGGCAGGCTGACCCCCCGTCTTGCGTTACGTCTGGACCGCTTCACCCAGATGGCGCTCATCGCCGCCCGTGAGGCGGCCGCAGACGCCGGCCTCGACCCGGAAACCTGGGACGGAACGCGCGTCGCCGTGGTCATCGGCGTCGGCACCGCGAGTTTCGACCGTCTGGAGAGCGAGGTCGTCAAAGTCGCCGCGAACCGGATACGCGCCGTCTCTCCCCTGATGATCCCCCGCAGCATCCCCAACATGGCGGCAGGCGAAGTGGCCATCGACCTCCACGCCCGCGGCCCGGGCCTGTCCACCAGCACCGCCTGCGCGTCCGGGGCCACCGCCCTGGGCACCGCCCTCATGCTGCTGCGCTCCGGCGCCTGTGACATCGCCGTCGCCGGAGGCACCGAGTCGGTCTGCAACCGCATCTCCTCAGCGGGCTTCTCCCAACTCGGCGCACTGTCCAAACGCGTCCACGATCCCGCCGGGGCCTCCCGCCCCTTCGACGTCGAACGCGACGGATTCGTCCTCGCCGAGGGCGCGGCCCTGCTGGTCCTGGAAACACAGGCGCACGCCCGGGCCCGCGGCGCGCGGACCCACGCCCTGCTCGCCGGATACGGCGCCACCTGCGACGCGTACCACCCCACCGCGCCGCCCAAGGACGGACGCGGCGCGGTCGAGGCGATGCGCACCGCCCTCAAGGACGCGGGCCTGGCCCCCGAGGAAATCGACCACATCAACGCACATGGCACCAGCACCCCCCTCAATGACGCAGCCGAATGCCGGTCCCTGCGCACCGTCTTCGGCACACCGGCGCCAGTCACCGCCAACAAGGGCACTTGGGGGCACGCCATCGCCGCGGCCGGAGCCATTGAGGCCGCCATCACCGCTCTCACCCTCGAACGCCAGCTCATCCCGCCCACCGCGAACCACGCGAACCAGGACCCGGCCTTCGACCTCGACATCGTCCACGGCGCGCCCAGGCCCGCCCGGCTACGGACAGCCTTGAGCAACTCCTTCGGTTTCGGCGGACACAATGCCGTCCTCGTACTCGCCGCCCCGTAGGCACACGGTCACATCGGACGGCTCGGTCCACCCCGTTGCCTGCGACGCACAGGCCCTGCCCGCAGTGGCCCTGGCCCAAGGGGAACCGGGCCGAGGAGAACCGCGCGGCACAAGGCAGGAGGACCTTCATGCTGAGCCGTCCCCGCAGCCTCCTGTTCTGGCTGGTGCTGATCATCCTGCTGTACGTCATCACCACCGCCCCCACCGAGCTCGCCCACGCCATCAAGGCCGTGTGGCACATCGTCGAGCACTTCTTCAACTCCCTGAGTGTGTTCATCCACACCCTCCAGGCCACGGCCCTCCCGACGGTCTGCCAGCGGTGATCCGTTCAACCGGGACAGAAGGAGTCACGCCATGCGCGTACCGTCCATGCTTTCCAAGCTCCTCTTCGGCGCGGCGCTGGTCGCCTCCGGCTGCGCACCACCGCCGGCCCCCGCCCCCGCGCCGCCTCCCCCCGGCTCCGTCGACATCGACGTGTACCTCCCCGGCCCTCCGCCCCGCACCGACACCCCCCTGCCGCCCACCCCCGCCCACCGACCACGCACCGTCACCGCCACCGCCACCGCCCCGGGCCGACCGTCCGCAGCCCCTCCCTCGGCCACTCCCCCAGCCACCACGTCCACACCGCCCTCACCCCCCAGCACACCCAGCCCCGAACCAACTCCGCCCCCGACGAACCCTCCGGCCACCTCCACCTGCGAACCCCCACCCCCACACAGCCCGAGCCCGTCCGGCAGCGAGACCACACGGTCGGGCACATACCGGCAGGCGTTCGGTGGTCCCGGTCCAGATCTGACCGCAGCTCCTCGCCATGGGCGGTGAAGACGTGGGCCGCAACGTGCAGGCGCTGTGCCGAGAGTGTCACGGGACTCACAACGGCGACCGTGTCGGCCGGACGCGGACGGCACGTGGTGGCGCACCATCCGCGCCCCGGGGGCCCGCCACGCTCAAGGTCACAACGCTCGCGCTCGGGGCTCCCGAGTGGCTCGGGGCGCCGCGGCACAGCACCCGCAGTGTGCGACGCAGATCGTAGGTTCGGCAGCCGGCTGGAGGTAGTCGGCAGTGTCGTCGACGAAGACGCTCTGTCCGGCGGTCGGCTCCCGCGTCCGTTCGCCCGGCCCGCAAAGAATCCGGTGAAGCGCCGTGGTGTGCGCCCCGGCGGCCCTACCGTGTACGGGACGCGGCGCTTCTCGTGCCGGGGCGGTGCTGAAGGGGGCTGGGTCATGTCCGAGGAAGAGTCCCCGCGGCGGTCCGCGCGGCCGCGCCGTCGCGCGATGGCGGTGGCGGTGGCGGTCGTCGTCGGCCTGGTGGTCGGCGCCCTGGGCGGCCTGGCCGCCCACTTGTGGTGGCCCGGCAAGGACGGCGGGTCCCAGGCGTCCGCCGCCGCACCGGCCGGCTCCCGGGCCGAGACCGTCGGCTCCGCGATGTTGGCCCAGCGGCGGGTCGGTGTCGACGTCCAAGCACGCGAACTCGGTGCGTCCGACTCGTTCCACGGCCAGGCGCGCCTCGACCTGGTCGACGCCGACACCGCGAAGGCGGCGACCCATGTCGCCTACGACGGGGGCGAGGGCCACCCCTGGTATCCGCCGGAGGTGGTGCTGATCGGCGACCGCGCCACCATTACTCCCCACGAGGCGATGGCCGGGCCCGGGACCGGCCCGGGCGGCGAATACCGCACCGAGCCCGACGCGACCGCGGCGGCCGAGGACGACGCCGACCTCCACGCCGCCCTGGAGACCCGGTGGCTGGCCCAGCCCGCCCACATCGAGGCGCTCCTCGACGACGCCACCGGTGTGCGCACCGAGCAGGACGGCGGCACCCGCACGCTCACCGGCAGCACCCCGCTGCGCGCCCTGGCCGCCGACCCGGCCATCGGCGCCCTCTACCGCCCTTACGCGGCTGCCCGCCCCGGCGACACCGTCCGCTTCACGTTGGTCGTCACCGCACGCGACCTGCCCAAGAGCCTGAAGACCCGGGTGCCCTCGGCGGCCGACACAGCGACCGGTTACGAGTCCTTCCAGGTGGAGTACCGCGACTGGGCCAAGGGCGAGCCGATCACCGCCCGCCCCGGCCCCTCCCCCGCGCCCCAGTGGACCGCCACGGACTGAGGCGGGGCGACTCGTGCCTCAGGCCCCAGGTGCCTCAGCTGATCGGCGCGCCAGGGTCCTGGCGAGGGCAGTGACGACACGCGAAGTCGGACTGGGGAACTGGGGCGGCCCGGGTCTCAGTCCGGGAGGCCGGGCTTACTGTCACCTTCACCTCTGTTGCCTCGGATGCCCGTACGCGTACCTGTCGGGCCTGGCCGGGCGGCACGCTTCGGGTGCTGGGGTGGGCCGTGCGGCCCGACACCTTGATGTGCCAGCCGGTGGTGCTCGGTGGCAGGGACAGCACGGTGGTGCCGGGGCGGCGTGTCGAGCGGTAGGCGAGGCGGTATGTCGCGCGGGCCGGGTCGTGGGTGTCGGCGCGCACGGTGCCTGCGACTGCCGGGGCGTACGGCGTGGCGGTGCGTTCCTTGTTCGTACGGAAGCGGCCGTCGTGGTCGAGGGCGCAGTAGCCGCCGCCGTAGCACCAGACGTAGGCCGCCCAGCCCGAGGAGTAGCGGGTGAAGGAGGCGAGGGCGTCGTCGTGGAAGCGGCGCATGTTCGGCAGGCCGCTGTTCAGCGGGCCCCACTCGCCGACCACGACGGGGATCGAGTGCTTGCGCGGGTAGGTGGTGACGGCGTTTTCGTATGCCGTGATCCAGCCGGCCGCCGGGTCGTAGTCGGCGCCCGCCTCCATGGCGGTGTTGTAGAAGTGCGGGGCGTAGACGAGGTGTTCGTCGGGGACGCTTCCCAAGCCGGTGGGTACGCCTTCGCCGACGATCGGGGTCGGCTCGATGAACAAGTGGTTCGAGCGGTCGCGGGTGCGGATGGCGGCGGCGAGGCGGCGGTACATCGGGGTGAGCTGTGTCGCCTCGATGCGGCGTGCGGCACTGGCCAGGTCCTCGCCCGCACGCAGCTCACCCATCGGCTCGTTGATCAGGTCGTAGCCAAAGACCGCGGGGTGTCCGCCGAAGCGGTCCGCCAGCAGGCGCCACATGCGGGCCTGCGCGCGTTGCAGGTCGGCGTCCTGGTAGAGGTGGGTGAAGGCGCGCTGGACGGCGGGTTCGAAGTACTCGGCGAACCAGTCCTCGGGGTGCGCGGTGAACGGCAGCCCGTCGGTCCGCGTCGCCCACGCGGGGATGCCGCGGTGGCCGAACGCGGGCCCGAACACGTCCTGGTGGGCATCGATGACGACGTGGACACCGTGCTCGCGTGCCCAGTCGAGGATGCGTCGGATCTTGCGCAGGTAGGACTTGCTGTAGTGCCCGCGCCGCGGCTCCAGGTCGTCCCAGAAGACCAGCAGGCGGGCGAAGTTGAAGCCGTTGGCCCGCAAGTCGGCGAAGTGCCGCTCGGTGATCGCGCTGAGGGCGTCCGGGCCGTGATGGATCTTGTCCTCGACGTTCCAGCCGCGCAGGGTGAGTGTGCGGCCGCGGGCGTCGGTGAGGCGGGGTATACCGGCGGCGGTGGGGGCGGTTGCGGACCCGCCACCGGAAACGGCCCCCCTGACGGCGCCGGACATGAGGGCGGTGCGCCCACTCTCCGCTCGCCCCGAAGCGGTCGGCGGCGAACCCGCACCGAGCAGGGCGGCGGCGATCAGGCCGATCAGCGCGAGCAGCGCCATCGGGGCCATCCGGGCCATCGGGCCGAGGTGCCGCCGCGTGAAACGCTTGCCCATGCCAGACCTCCGCCGCTCGGGGACACGCGGGCACGGACGTGTATCCGCTCCGCTCGCACCGTACGTGTCAGGAACCGCTCGCACCGTACGTATCAGGAACCGCTCGCACCGCACCTATCAGGAACCGCTCACACACACCAGCGAACCGACGGCATGGGCGGCCAGGAGCCTCCCACCGCCACGAGCAGCACGCCGCCGCGCCGCTCCCCTACATCCCTGGGCTACCGCGTCATCCGGTCGATCAGGCGGGCGAGTTCGGTGACGTACGGGGGCTCGAACAGGGTCAGGTGGTCTCCTTCCAGGGTGTGGGGGGTCAGTTGGGCAGGGGCGCAGACGCGGGACCAGGAGCGGATCGCGGTGTGCCGGAAGTCCGCGTCCTGTTTGTCGGCCTGGACGAGTGCGACCGGGCCGGCGTACCGCGACGGGCGGTAGGCCCGGGCGGCCCGCAGATGGGCGCGGTTGGTGCGCCGTCGGAGGGCCAGCCGGAGCGCCTCGGCGGCGGTCATGTATTCCTCCGCCGCCACAGGGCCCGGCTTCTCCAGCTCGTCACCCCCGTCGTCCCCGTCGTCCTCCTCGAACTCCGGGAGCTGTGCGGAGAGGTAGCTCTCCACCAGGAAGACCATCTCCACGGGTTCGCCCCGCAGTTCGAGCAGCCGGGCCATTTCGAAAGCCACCAGCCCGCCCATCGACCAGCCCAGCAGCAGATACGGGCCGGTCGGCGCCACCGCGCGTACCGCCGTCAGATAACGGGCGGCCAGCGCCTCGACGCTCCGGTCCTCGTCGGCACCGTCCGGCGTCGTCTGGAGGGCGTACAGCGGGCCCCGCAGCTCGGGGCAGGCGGCGAGATGGCGGAAGCCGGTGGCCTCGCCGCCCGCCGGGTGGACGCAGAAAAGAGGCGTGCCCTCGCCTCGGGGCCGCAGTGCCACGATGCCGTCCGGGAGGGCGAGTGGCACGGCGTCGCCCGCCTTCAGCAGCCGGGCCAGGTGCCTCGGTGTGGCCGCCCTCCCCTGCCCCGGCTGCGGTTCCGAGAACAGGACGGGTACCGGAAGCGCGGTGTGGAACTCCCCGTTGAGCCGTGCGATCAGCCGTACGGCCAGCAGGGAGTGGCCGCCGAGCTCGAAGAAGTCGTCGTCCGCGCCGACGGGGGCGACGTCGAGCAGGTCCTCGAAGACCCGGGCCACGGCGGCCTCCACCGGGTCGGTCGACGGCGTGCCGACTCCGCCCGGCGACGAGATCGGGGACCCGGTCCCGTCTGCCCGGACGAGTGACCGCACCGCGGCTTGGTCCACCTTGCCGTTCGGGGTGAGGGGTATCGCCCCGGTCCTGGCATACGTGGCCGGCACCAGTTGCGCCGGCAGCCGCTCCGCCAAGTGGGCGCGCAAGGCCCGTGGCGTGGCGGCGGGGACGTCGTCGGCGACGACACAGGCGGCCAGGTGATCGCCGCGTTCCTCGTCCGCGACCAGGACGACCGCGGCGTCCCGCACCGCGGGGTGCCGCAGCAGCGCGGCCCGGATCTCCTCGGGCTCCACCCGTACCCCGTTGACCTTGAGCTGGTCGTCCACCCGCCCCAGATACCGGATCAGGCCGTCCGGGCCGACGCAGGCCAGGTCGCCCGAGCGGTACAGGCGACTGCCGGGTTCCGGTGAGAAGGGGTGCGGTACGAACCGTTCGGCGGTGGCGGCGGGGGCGTCCAGGTATCCACGGGCCAGGCTCGTGCCGCCGATGTAGATCTCCCCCGGCACGCCCACCGGCACCGGGGTGAGGTCCCCGTCCAGGACGAGGACCTCGGCGTGGTCCATGGGCCGGCCGATGGGCACGGGGCCGGGGCCTTCGTGGGCGCCCATCTCGTGCACGCACACGCCGACAGCGGTCTCGGTCGGCCCGTACTCGTTGAAGATCCTCGTCCCGGGGGCGTTTGCCGTCCAGGCCTCGACCGCGTCCCGGTCGAGGGCCTCACCGCCGAGGACGAGCGAGCCGGTGGTGCCGGCCAAGTCCGCCGGTGCCACGGACTGGTTGACCACCTTCAGGTGGGACGGGGTCAGCTTGAGCAGGTCCAGGCCGGTCCGGTCCGCCAGGTCCACGGAGAGGGCGAGGGCGTCGCGCCAGGCGGGGTCGAGGAGGACGGGACGACCGGTGACCAGCGGCAGGAACAGACTCGTGACGGTGAGGTCGAAGCCGATCGAGGAGTGCGCCATCGCGCCGCCCTCACCATCCCTGCTGCCGCCGCCCTCGCCATCACCGCTGCCGCCGCCCCCGCCACCACCGTTGCCACCGCCCTCGCCATCACTGCCGCCGCCAGCACCAGTGCCATCACCGCCGCTACCGCCACCACCCCTATCACCGAGGCCGCCAGTCCCAATGCCCGTACCGCCACCGGCACTCCGGTCGCCCACCCCCTCTCCCCCGTCGTCGTGCACGGCGCCTGGAGCGAGGTACGTCCGAGCGCTCCACAGCAGGTAGTCGCACACGGCCCGGTGGGGCAGCATCACCCCCTTCGGTGTCCCGGAGGAGCCGGAGGTGAACATGATGTACGCGAGATGGTCCGGCCCCACCTCGCACGGCCGCCCTGGTTCCGCCTCCGCGTCCGTGCCGCCGGGCGGCAGGTCACGCAGGTCGACGCACGCGACGCCCTCGGCCGTCACCGCCTCGTCCGGCCGGTCGGTGAGCAGCAGGCGGCATCCGGCCCGTTCCAGCAGTTCCCGTGAGCGCAGGGGCGGCAGCCACGGATCGAGCGGCACATACGTCCCGCCGGCCTTGAGCACGGCCAGCAGCGCCACGACCAGCGCGGCCGAGGGGGTAGCCAGCACCCCCACCGGGGTCTCGACCCCGACGCCCCGGGCGCGCAGCACACCGCTCCACCGGTTCGCCCGCGCGTCGAGTTCCCCGAAGGTCAGCCGATCGGTTCCGGCCACGACGGCGAGGGCGTCCGGGGTGCGTCGGGCCTGCCGTTCGACCAGCTCGTGCAGGCACCGGCCCGCCCTGGACTCCGGGCGGCGGGCCGGCAGCCCGTGCGGGAGAGGGACCTGGCGCACGGGCATGGCGGGCGCGGCCAGCGCCCCGGCGAGCAGTGTCGCGTACTGGTCCGCGAGCACCCGTACATAGGCGTCGTCGAACTGACGGCCGTCGTAGTGCCAGGTCGTACGCCCGTCCTTCGCACCCAGCGCGCAGACCAGCCGCAGGGCATGGGGCTCGGTCTCGACGTCGTCCCAGGCCACGGTGAAGGTGACGCCGTCGGCACACCGCGGTGCCGGGACGTCCGTCCAGGCGAAGCCGATGTCGCGCCCGGCCTGCTCCCCGGCACCGGAGGAAGGGGCGTCCTGCCGGGCTTCCTCGGCGTCGGTCAGGGCGCGGTCCGCGCGGGCGGCGAGGGCGTCGAGGACCACACCGGGGTCGATCCGCGCGGTGACCTCGGCCCACTGCGCGAAGGGGCCGACGACGGTGGCCGTCTCCTCGAACTCCCGGCCGTCGAGCAGCGCGTCGACCGTGACGTCGGGCTGTCCGCCGACCCTGGCCAGCAGCATCTGCCAGCAGGCGAGCAGCACAGCTCCCGGACGCACACGGCGGCGCAGCGCGTAGGCGTGGACGGCGTCCGTGACACCGTCCGGCAGGGGCGCGGTGACGGTACGCCGATCCGATCGGCCGGCGCCGGGCGGCCGACGCAACGGCAGCGGTAGGGGCAGGGGCAGCCGTGCGGCGGGGCCGTCGGGGCCCGGGGACGGTGGCTGCTCGCCGAATTCCTGGTACTGCCACTCGGCGAACTGGCTGTACTGCAGCACCTCGTCGGTGGGCGGTGTACCCGCGTACCGCTCGGCCAGCTCGTCGACGAGCAGCCGCAGCGCCCGGCCGTCGGCCGCCAGGGCGGTGGTGGTGAGCAGCAGGGCGTGCCGACGGGAGCCGAGGGTGAACAGGGCCGCCCGCAGCACCGGATCGTCCGGCCCGCCGTGCGGCAACTCCCGTCGGACGCAGGCCTCCTCCGCGATCTTGTGCGGGCGCGCCGTCTCGTCCAGGTGCGTCAGATCCTCGTGGGTCCAGCGCGGGCCCGGCCGGTCCGCGTCGTGGACGACGAGCAGCGCGGTGCGGGCGCCCGGTACCGGCCGGTGGGTCGAGCGGAGGTTCTCGTGCCGGGCCACCGTGTCGCGCAGCGCGGCCGTGAGCCGGTCCGTGTCCAGCTCGCCGTCGAGGGTGACGAGCACCTGGGCCCAGGACGGCACGCCGAGTCGGGCCAGCTCCCACAGCCGCTGTTGCCGGAACGACAGCCGGTACCCCTCGACCTGCCGCGGCTGTTCCGTCTCCGCCGTCACCGGTAGCTCACCATGTCGCCCATGGCGACGAGGAGTTCGCGCTCGCCGCGGAAGGGGTTGCGGGCATGGGCGGTGAGGATGTTGTCGAGCAGCAGCACGTCTCCGCGCTCCCAGGGGAAGGAGACCTCCAGCTCCCGGTAGACCCGCAGGATCTCGTGCATGGCTTCGTCGGGTATCGCGGTGCCGTCGCCGAACCGGCAGCTGCGCGGGAGTTCCTCGGGGGACATGGTGGCCAGCAGGGAATCCCGTACGTCGGTGGAGAGACAGGCGGTGTGCCAGTGCTGTGCCTGGTTGAACCAGGACCACTCGCCGGTGCGCGGATGGCGCAGCACGGCGGGCCGGACGGCCGTGGTGCGCAAGCGGTCGCCGTGCCACTCGTGGCGCAGGCCCTGCCGGGCGCAGCGGGCCTCGACCTCGGCCCGGTCCCCGGTCCTGAAGACGTCCCGCCAGTCGAGTCCGAGGCCGGTGCCGTAGGTGCGGAGATACATGACCCCCTTGGCGGTGAACTCCTCGCGCAGCGCCGGGTCAAGCGCCCGGTGGACGGCGCGGCTGTCGACCACGGGTGTCTCGCCGCCGGAGTCGGCCGGGCGGGCGCAGCAGAACCAGATGCGGGTCGGGCCCTCGTCGTTGAAGGAGTTCTCGTTGTGCCACAGGAGCTTCTCCTCCGGTGGGAAGAACACCGGCGTGTAGACGTTGCCGCCGAGTGCGGCGCGCGGGTGTTCGCCGTTCTCGCCGAAGAGGTGGTCGACGAACACGGAGGCGAAGCGCTCCAGGGCGTCCGGGTCGGTGACGGAAAAGCCCCGGAACAGGAGCGCGCCGTGCCGTTCCAGGTCGGTGTCGAGCCGGCTGCGGTGGGTGCGGGCCCAGGCCACCAGGTCGACGTCGGCGCGGGCCGGCCGCAGCACGAGCGGCAGGTCGGCGCCCTCTCGCAGCGGCTCCCGTACGACCATGTCGTCCGGGGCCACGGCGACCTTGGTCGGCTTGATGCCGCGCAGGGCACCGGGGCCTCGTCGCCTCGGGCGGCCGGCCGCTTCGCGGGCCGCCGTCGGCAGGGGCGCGTCGGCGATCGAGGCGTCCGGGCGGGCGGCCATGTCCGCGGCCAGCGTGACGTACTGCTCGCGCAGTTCCGCCATCGTGGACGCGTCGAAGAGGTCGGGGTCGTAGTTGAGGAATCCGGCGATCCCCTCGTCGTCGTCCTCCAGGACGAGGGTGATGTCGAAGCGGCTGGTGTCGATGAGGTCCACGGTGAAGGGGCTGATCCGCGCCCCGGCCATGGTGTCGGCCGCCCGCCGGTTGCTGTTGAGCACCAGCTTGATCTGGAACAGCGGGCTCTGGTTGCGGGTGCGGGGCGGGCTGAGGGCCTTGGCGACCTCCTCGAACGGCAGGTCCTGGTGCGCGTAGGCGTCCAGGGCCACCTCCTTGGTACGGCCGAGCAGTTGCCGCCAGGTCGGGGCGCCGGTGAGGTCGGCGCGCAGCACGATCTGGTTGACGAAGAAGCCGATCAGCGGTTCGGTCCTGCTGTCGGAGCGGCCGGCGACGTCCGAGCCGACCACCAGATCTGTCTCCCCGGTCCGCCGGTTCACCACCGCGTACAGGGCGGCGAGCAGCGCCATGAACAGGGTGGCGTCCTCCTCCCGGCACAGCGCGCGCATCCCGTCCGCGGCCGGGGCCGGGATCCGGAAGCGCAGGCTCTCGCCCCGGTGTTCGGGGTGGGCCGGGCGCGGCCGGTCCAGGGGCAGTCCGGGCAGGTCGAGGATGCCTCGCAGGCGTGCCGTCCAGTGCTCCACCAGGTGGTCGAAGTGCCCGGCCTCGGCGAGCCGGCGCTGCCAGATCGCGTAGTCCGCGTACTGCACGGGCAGTTCGGCCGGCCGGGGCGGGCGCTGCTCGCGGACCGCCGTGTACAGCTCGGCCAGTTCGTCCAGCAGGACGGTGGCCGACCAGCCGTCCACGGTCACATGATGGGCCGTCAGCAGCAGGACGTGGTCCGTCGGGCCGAGGCGGAGCAGCCCGGCCCGCAGTACGGGCCCGGTGGCCAGGTCGAAGGGTTCGGCGTACTGCTCCTTGGCCAGCCGGCGCGCCTGCGGTTCCCGCTGCTCCGGCGGGAGCGGCGTCAGGTCGGTCAGCGGAAGGGCGGGCGGCTCGGCGGGCAGCACGGTCTGGAACGGCTGCCCGTCCCGGGTGGTGATCACGGTCCTGAGCACCTCGTGCCGCCGTACGACCCCGGCGAGCGCCCGGCGCAGCAGGTCGACGTCTAGTTCGCCGGTCAGCCGGACGAAGACCGGGAAGTTGTACTGGGCGGTGCCCGGGTCCATCTGGTGGAGGAACCACAGGCGTTCCTGGGCGAACGAGGCCGGTACGGGCCCCTCCCGTTCGACGGGGGCCAGCGCGGGGAGCACGGGCCGGTTCTTCTCGGCGACCAGGCCGTCGACGAGGGCCGACAGGGCGGCGAGGGTGGACGCGTCGAACGGGCCGCGGATCGGCACCTCCACCTCGAACTCCTCCCGCAGCCGGAACACGAGCCGGAAGGTGAGCAGGGAGTGCCCGCCGAGGTCGAAGAAGTCGTCCTCGGCGCGGATGCCGTCGCGGTTGAGGAGTTCGGTCCAGATGGCGGCCATCCGCCGTTGGGTGGGGGTGAGTTCGGTTTCCGGCCGCCCGGATGCGCCTGTTTCCTCGGGTATCTGCGAAAGGTCGGCGAGCGCGGCGCGGTCGATCTTGCCGTTGGCGTTGAGCGGGATCCGGCGCAGCACGATGTACCGGGTGGGGAGCAGGGGCGCGGGCAGCCGTCCGGCGAGCCGGGACTCGATCCCGGGCAGGGCGGCGAGCGCCGCGGGGCGCCACAGCGGTGCGGTCGCGAGCCGGTCCGGTTCCATGGCGGTGACGACGGGCGGCAGCACGGGCGGGGGCGTTCCCCGGCGGTGCAGCAGCAGGTCGTAGGAGCCGTCGGGCCGTCCCTCGGCCCAGCTCGGTTCGGCGTCGTATCCGTGCCGCGCGGCCAGGCGGCACAGCTCCTCCGGGTCGGCGCCCGGCCGTACGGTGTCCGGCGCCGTGCCGGAGAGGCGGGCCAGCAGCCGCAGGTCGGCCGTCAGCCGTGCGTTGGGGATGGCGCGCAGCACGAGCTGGTCGGGGCGCTCGGCGCCGAGCAGCGCGTCCAGCCCGTCCGGGTCCAGACCCTCCGCCTGCCAGTCCCGCTCCCCCGGTGTCGCGGTTCCGGGGCCGGTTGCCGGGTCCTCGTCCGCCGTGTCCTCCCCGGTGACGGTGAGGATGGCGTCGTAGCGGTACCGGGTCAGTTCGTTGTCGGCCGTTCCCCGCTTGGGCAGGACGCGCACCGAGGTGATCCGCGGCCACCGCGCGGTCAGCGCGCCGAAGAGCCGGGGGTCGAGGCAGAGTTCGTTCTCGGTCTCCACGCCCCAGGCGGTCTCGGCGCGCAGGACGGCGTCGGGGGTGCCCGGTTTCGCCCGGTGGGCCGCGACGGAGGCGTGGAAGGCGTCCAGGAGGGCGAGGTTGCGCAGGTCGCCGAGGAAGATGTGCCCCCCGGCGGGTAGCGCGTCGATCGCCTGCTCCAGGACGGCCGTCAGGTGGTCGACGGACGGGAAGTACTGGACCACGGAGTTGAGGATCACGGTGTCGTACGTCTCGCCCGGGCGGATCGCGCGATGGGCGGGGTCGGCCCGCAGCCCGATCCGTCCGGGGGCGTCGACGGCGGTGGCAAGTCCGTGCCGCAGGCGTTCGACGACCTGCTCGGACAGGTCGACGCCCTGGTAGAAGTCGCAGTCGGGGGCGATCCGGGCAAGGATCAGGCCGGTGCCGCAGCCGATCTCCAGGGCCCGGCGCGGACGCAGCGCGCGGATGCGCTCGACGGTGGCGTCGAGCCACTCGCGCATCGCGTCGGTCCCGATCGGCTCGCCGGTGTAGCTGCTGTTCCAGCCGGCCAGGTCGAACGACGGGTCGGCGGGACGCTCCGCGCTGCCGTAGGTGTCCTCGTACAGCGTCCGCCAGTGACTCACCCAGTCCGTCTCGGCCGCCGTGTCCGCCGGTGCGCCGGCGTCGGTGTCCGGGCTGACGAAGGCGACCAGTCGCCGGGACTCGGGGGTGGGGCCGTGCGCGATCACGGCGGCCTCCCGGACCGCCGGGTCCCCGGCCAGCGCGGCGGCGACCTCCTGCGGCTCGACCCGGTGGCCGCGGATCTTGACCTGGTCGTCGAGACGGCCGAGGTACTCGAGGTCCCCGGCGGTCGTCCGGCGCACCCGGTCACCGGTCCGGTACAGACGTCCGCCCGGCTCGTCGCCGAAGGGGTCGGGGACGAAGCGCTCCGCCGTCAGGCCGGGGCGGTTCCAGTACCCGTGGCAGACGCCCGCCCCGCCGACGTACAGCTCTCCGGGCGCGCCCGGTGGCACCGGGTTCAGCGCCTCGTCCAGCACGTACAGCCGGGCGTGGTGCACCGGCCTGCCGATGGGCACCCGGCCGAAGCCGCCGACCGGGTGCGCGCTGTCGTACGCCGCGCAGGCCACGGCGGTCTCGGTGGGGCCGTACTCGTTGACGATCCGGGGTGCTTCGGCACCCGTGCGCCAGGCCGCGAGCCGCTCCTCGTGCAGTTCCTCGCCGCCGACGACCAGGGTGCGGGTCCACTGCCCCGCACGCGCGGGGGCCGGGGAGTCCTCCAGCATGTTCAGGTGCGAGGGGGTGAGCTTGACGAAGCCGAGGCCGGTGTCCGCCGCCGCCGAGGCGCGCAGGCCCTCGCCGGGTGTGCCGCGGTCTTCGGCGAGCAGCAGGCGCCGGCCGGCCAGGAGCGGGGCGAACAGGCTGGTGACGGTCAGGTCGAAGGCCAGCGAGGAGTGCACGGGGACGGCGCCGTCCGCCTCGGGCGGCAGGTAGGTCTCCACCGCCCACAGCAGGTAGTTGGCGACCTGGCGGTGGGAGAGCATGGCGCCCTTGGGCCCGCCGGTCGAGCCGGAGGTGTACATCAGGTACATCAGGTCGTCGGATCCGCCGTCGCCCTCCGGGGGTGCCGCGGTCGCCTCCTCGGCCAGCCGGTCCGGGTCGGGCACGACGACCGGGACGCCGGGGTCCTGGGGCGGCTCGTCGGTGACCAGCAGGACGGCCTCGCTGTCGCGCAGCATGTACGCGCGCCGGGCCGGCGGGTAGGCCGGGTCGATCGCCACGTACGCGGCGCCGCTCTTCAGTACGGCGAGCAGCGCGACCACCGCCTCGGGTGTGCGGGGCAGCAGCACCGCGACCGCGCGGCCGGGACCGGCGCCGAGGCCGCGCAGCCGGTGGGCGAGGCCGTTGGCGTGTCGATCGAGGTCCCGGAAGGTCAGGTCGGCGCGGCCCGGCGCGGACACGGCCACCGTGTCGGGGGCGGTGCGCGCCCGTGCGGCGAAGAGCCGGTCCACGCGCATGTCCTCGGGGCGGGCGGGGGCCGCGCCGCGGCCCTCGCGCAGGAGTTGGTCGTGCTCCTCGGCCGTCAGCAGCGGCAGTTCACCGGTCGGCGTGTCGGGGGCGGCGGCCGCGGCGGCGAGCAGGACGCCCAGCGACCGGGCGAGCCGCTCGCCGGTCGCGGTGTCGAACAGGTCCGTGGCGTGGATGAGCCGGCCCTCCAGTCCGGCGTCGGTCTCCCACATGTTCAGGTCGAGGTCGAAGCGGGCGGCGTCGTGGTCCAGGTGGTCCAGCGGGGTGAGACCGATCCCGCCCGGCAGGGTGCGCACGGGACGCAGCGGTGTGTTGTGGAGGGTGAAGTTGACCTGGTAGACCGGGTTCCGGCCGGGGCTGCGCTGCGGGTGCAGGCGCCGGGCGACCAGGTCGAGGGGCACGTCCTGGTTCTCGTACGCCTCCAGGCACGTGGTGCGGACCTCGGTGAGGAAGTCCGCGAAGGACGTCTCCGGTGCGACCCGCGAGCGCAGCGGGACCGAGTTGGCGAAGAAGCCGACCAGATCGTGGAAGCCGCGGTACCGCCGGTTGGCGACGGGGGTGCCGACCACCACGTCGTCGTGGCCTCCGTACCGGGCGAGCACGATCTGGAACGCGGCGAGCAACACCATGAACAGGGTGCTGTCGGTGCGGGCCGACAGTTTGCGCAGCTCATCGGTGACGCGCGCGGGGACGGTGAACGCCGTGGAAGCGGCGCGCCCTTCGGGACGCTCGGGCCGGGGGCGGTCGGCGGGCAGCGGCATCGGGTCCGGGGCTCCGGTCAGCCGGCGCTCCCAGTAGTCGAGTTGGGCGGCGGCCTCGTCGCCCTCGGCCCACTCCTCCTGCCAGCGGGCGTACTCGGCGTACTGGACGGTGTGGACGGGCAGCCGGGGCTCCCGCCCCTCCAGGCGCGCCCCGTAGGCAGTGCCGAGGTCGTTCAGGAGGACGCCCAGCGACCAGCCGTCGACGACCGCGTGGTGGAAGGTGAGCGCAAGGACCGCGTCGTCGGCGGCGACACGCAGCAGCAGGAACCGCACCAGCGGCCCCTCGGCCAGGTCGAACCGCTCCCCGGCGTCCACCCGGGCGAGCCGCTCGGCCTCCGCCTGCCGCTCGGCGGCGGGCAGTGCGGTCAGGTCGACGACGGGCAGCGCGCGGTGCCGGTGCGGCAGGACCCGCTGCACGGTGCGGCCGTCCCGGACCGGCAGGACGGTGCGCAGGGCCGCGTGGTGGCGCAGCAGGTCGTTGAGGGCGGCTTCGAGGGCGGTGTCGTCCAGCGGTCCGGTGAGGCGGTGCACGACGGGGCTGTGGTAGGCCGGGCTGTCCGGATCGAGCCCGCACAGGAACGCCATCCGGCGCTGGGTGAAGGACGCGGGGGCCTCGCCGTCATCGTCCAGGGCGGGCAGCCCGGTCGGGGCGCCCTTCTGCCACAGCCGTTGGCGCAGCAGGGCCCGCTGTCCGGCGGGGAGGCGTTCGATCCGGCCCCGCAGTTCCGCCTCGGTCGCGTCGGTCGTCCTCGTCGTGTGCGTCATGCGGTTCCCCCCGCTCGTCCCTCGGCGCGCCGGGATTCGGCGAGCCGCTCCAGTTCGGCCACCAGGCCGTCGAGTTGTGCCGAGCCGTCGTCCGCTTCCTCGCTCGGCCGTACGGCCGCCGCCCCGGCGGTGGCCCGCTCGACCTCGACGGCGAGGCCGGCCAGGGTCGGCACGTCGAACAGGGTCCGCAACGGCAGGGCCACGCCGAGCCGTTCGCGGACCGAGGTCCGCACCACCGAGGCGAGCAGCGAGTGGCCGCCGACGAGGAAGAAGCTGTCGTGCACCCCGAAGGACCGCACCCGCAGGGCGTCCGCCCAGATCTCCCACAGGGCGCGTTCCGTCGCCGTCCTCGGCGCCACCGTGCCGGCGTCCGGCGGGCCGGCCGCGCCCTCGGTGAGACCCGGCAGAGCCCGCGCGTCGATCTTGCCGCTGGGTGTCGTGGGCAGCGCGTCGAGCAGGACGACATGGCCGGGCACCATGTGCGACGGCAGCCGGCCCCGCAGCGCGCCCAGCAGTTCCGGCGGGGAGGGCCGCCGCCCCGGCGCGGGGACGACGTAGGCGACGAGCCGCCGGTCCCCGGCGACGTCGACCGCCCGTACGACGCATTCGCGCACGTCGTCACGGACCAGCAGGGCGGCCTCGACCTCTCCCGGCTCGATGCGGTAGCCGCGGATCTTCACCTGCTGGTCGGCCCGGCCGAGGAAGTCCAGCGCCCCGTCCGGGAGCCTGCGCACCAGGTCGCCGGTGCGGTACATCAGGGCGCCGGGCCGGGCGGCGAACGGATCCGGCAGGAAGCGTTCCGCCGTGTGGCCCGGGCGGCCCAGGTAGCCCCGGGCGACGCCCGGTCCGCCGACGTACAGCTCGCCGGTCACCCCGATCGGCACGGGGCGCAGGTCCGGGTCCAGCACGTGCAGCGTGGTGTTGGTGAGGGCGGAGCCGATGGGCACGCTCGGGGCGTCCTCGGGGAGCCGGTCCACCAGGTGGGTCGTGGAGAACGTCGCGTTCTCGCTCGGGCCGTAGCCGTTGTGCAGGTGGGCTGGGGGTGCGCCGCCGCGCAGCACCGCGCGGGTGCGGCGGGGGTCCATCACCTCGCCGACGACGAAGAGATGGCGCAGTCCGCCGAAGGCCCTCGGGTCGATGTCGGCCACCCGGTTGAAGAGGGTGCCGGTGAGGGCGACGATCGTGGGCCGCAGCTCGCGCAGTGCGGCCAGCACCTCGTCGGGCCCGAGGGGCTCGTCGCCGGGCAGCACCTCCACCCGTGCGCCGTTGCACAGCGCCCCCCACACCTCGAAGGCGGTGATGTCGAAGGCCGGGTCGCCGAGGTGCAGCAGGACGTCGCCGGGGCCGATGGACACGTAGTCGGTCACGGTGATCAGCCGTACGACGGCCCGATGGGGTATCCCGACGGCCTTGGGCCGCCCGGTCGAGCCGGAGGTGTGCACCACGGCGGCCAGCCCGAGGGGGTGGGAGCGGGCGGGTGGGAGCGGGTCGGCCGCCGGAAGCCCTTGCCGCGCAGGGCCGGTCGCTGCGGTCTGTTCCGCGTCGGTGAGCCGCAGGACGGGTACGCCCAAGTCGTGCAGCCAGGCGGGGGGTTCGGCGCGGCTGAGGACGGCCGAGACGTCGGCGTCGGCGGCCATGCCCCGCAGCCGTTCCTCGGGGTGGGCCGGGTCGAGGACGAGGGGGGCGCCGCCGGCCAGGAGCACGCCGAGCATGCCGGTGACCAGGTCGGCGGAGCGCCGCATGTGCAGGGCGACGACGGAGTCCTGGGTGACGCCGGCGGCGATCAGACTCCGGCCGACGCGGCCGGCCCGCTCCCGCAGCTGGGCGTACGTCCAGGTGCCGGTGCGCTCGGTGAGGGCGAGGGCCTGCGGGGTGCGGTCCGCCCAGACGCGGAACAGGACGTCCACGGTGGCCGGTTCAGGCAGCGGCCGTTCGGTCGCGTTCCAGGCGTCGAGCCGGGTCCGGTCCTCGGGCGACAGCACCGGGATGTCCCCGATCCGCCGGTCGGGGTTCTCGGCGAGGGCGGTGAGCAGGGCGCGCAGGGCGCTCGCCATGCGGTCGGCCGACTCCGGCAGCCAGAGGTCGGACGCGAGGCGCAGCTCGGCCCCGAGGCCGCCCCGTCCGTCGGCGCCTTCCTCGTCGTCGGTCACCGTGCACAGCAGGTCGTAGGGGACGCTCGCGTCGTCCAGGGTGAGCGCGGACGTGGTGCACCCCGCCGCGGTGAACCCCGTACGCCGTGCGCCCGTCACGGCGAACACCGCCTGGCAGAGCGGGTGGCGGCTCAGGTCCCGCTCCTGGCCGTGGAGTTGGACGAGCCGCCCGAAGGGGACCGCGGCGTGCCGCTCCGCCTCGTCCCGGGTGCGCGCGACCCGGCGGACCGCTTCCCGTAAGGAGGGGCGGCCCGTCAGATCGGCCCGCAGCGGGAGCAGGTCCTCGTACGGCCCGAACGCCGTCCGCGCGGCCTGCGGTGGGCGCCGGTCCACGGGGGTGGCGAAGGCCACGTCGGGTCGGCCCGTCCAGCGCGCCAGCAGCACGGCGAAGGCGGCCGCCATGACCGCCCACGCGGGTATGTCCTCCTCGTGGGCGAGCCGCCGCAGGGCCTCGGTGTGCCGGGCGTCCAGGAGCAGCGCGCGGAGCGTCGCCCGGTGGGTCGGCGTCCTCGGCCGGGTCCGGTCGAGCGGCAGATCGAGCGGCTCGAAATCCTCCAACTGCCGTTTCCAGTACGAGATTTCTCCGTCCGAAGCTTGCCTCTCCAGGGCCGTCGGATCCGCGTACGAGGGCGACTCGGGCGGGAGCTGCTGCCGCTTCTCGCCCAACGCCGCGTAGTGCTGCGCCAGTTCGCGTTCCAGCACGGTGAGCGAGGTCCGGTCGGCGACGATGCGGTGGGCCGTGAGCAGCAGCACGTGCCGCTCCTCGCCGGTGCGCACGAGGGTGGCGCGCAGCGCGGGCCCGCGGTCGAGGGCGAAGGGCCGTGCGCTCTCCTCGGCGAGCACACCGCGCAGTCGCGCCTCGGGCGTTGTTGCGCCCCCGATGTCCAGTCGCCGCAGCGGTACCTCGGCCGTGGCGCGGACGGTACGGCGCGGCCCGTCCCCGCGGTCGTCGAAGGTGCTGCGGAGCAGCTCGTGGCGGCAGGCGCAGTCCCGCAGCGCGGCCGCGATCCGCTCGGCGTCGAGTGGGCCCTCGACGAGGGTGGCGGCGGACACGTGGTGGACGGGGGCGCCGGCGGCGATCTGCTCCAGGTACCAGAGTCGTTCCTGGGCGTGGGAGAGCGGCAGCCGGGGTGCCTGGGCCGAGTCGGCCGTCGGTCGTGTTTCCAGGTCGTCGTGCACGATGGCCTTCCCTGGTTCGCGGTACGGCGGGTGCGGTGAGGGGGCCGGGGAGTCAGCCCGTCCGGTCGGCGCCCTCCGCCGGCGGTGCGTCGTGGTCGTCCTGTCCGCCCTGTGCGCCTTCCCGCAGGCGACGGCGCAGGCTCAAGGGGCGCATGTCGGTCCACACGTCCTCGATGTGTGCGAGGCAGTCGGCCTTCGGTCCTGTCCTGCCCGCGTCCGACCAGCCGGCCGGGTTGTCCCGGTCGGCGGGCCAGATGGAGTACTGCTCCTCGTGGTTGACCACGACCTTGTACGGCCGCTCGTCATCGTCGGGCTTCGGTGTCATCCCCGTGGCTCTCCTCTCGTGGTGGCGACGTGTCGGCGGGCCGCGTCCGCCGGGGCGGTACGGCGGTCTGTTCCGGGTGGCGCTGGCGGATGGGGGTGAAGGCGGCGGCCACCACCACGGCCAGGAAGACGACGGCCACCGCGGTGAGCGGCCCGCGGGTCCCCAGCATGCCGACCAGGGCGGTGAGCAGGGCGGCGCCGAGGGGCGCGAGGCTGCCGTGGATGGTCCAGAACGCCGAGGTGACCCGGCCGAGCAGGTGGTCCGGCGTGACCTGTTGCCGCAGGGACATCGAGCAGACCCCCGCGAGCGCCATGCCGAAGGAGTACAGACAGATCGTCACGGCCGCCACGGACACCCGCCCGGTACGGCCCAGCACCAGTACGGACACCGAGCACAGGCTCAGCGCGCCGAGCCAGCAGCGGCCGAACCCCCAGGAGCGGCGCAGCCGGGCGGTCGCGGCGGCGGCCACGCAGGTGCCGATTCCGGCCAGCGCGAGGACGTAGCCCACCGTGCGTTCGTCCTGTCCCAGCCCGTGGCGCAGGTGGTAGATGAACACGTCGGTCATGCCCAGGCTGAGGAAGGTGGTGACGGTCAGCAGCACGGTGAGCGCCCGCAGCACCGGCGTGTGCCACAGGAACGCGGCGCCGATCCGGAAGCCGGCGAGCCCGTTCCGGGCCCGGCCCGCCTCGCTCTCGGTCTCGCTCCTGTCGGCCGGTGGCCGCGCGGTGGGCCTGAGCCTGATGAACACCAGGCCCACGAGGGAGATGCCGAAGCTGCCCGCGTTGATGGCGACGGCGGCCGTCGGCCCGAAGAACCCGGCCACCACACCGGCCAGCGCCGGGCCCGCGATGTACGCGATCGCGTTCGTCGCCTCCAGCCGGCCGTTCGCCGCGACGATCTGCTCCTTGTCGACGAGGTTCGCCACGGCGGTCACGTACGTGATCTTGAACAGCATCTCGAACACCGAGGCCAGCGCCATGACCACGTACAGCAGCCAGATCTGCGGGCTCAGGGCCCAGCAGAGCGGGATCGCGCCGTACAGCACCAGCCGGGCGGCGTCGCAGAGCATCAGCAGCCGCCGCCGGTCGAAGCGGTCGGCCCAGGAGCCGCCCACCAGGCCGGTGAGCAGCGAGGTGGCGCCCGCGACGGCGGTCAGCAGTCCCATCTGCGCCGCCGAGCCGGTGGTGTGCAGCACCAGCAGCGGAAGCGCCACCAGGGAGAAGGCGTTGCCGACCTCGGACAGCGCCTGGACCGCCCAGAAGACGGAGAAGTCCCGGTTGGACCGGAGCGAACGCGCGACCATGTGGGGGTGTTCCGTCCTGGGGCTAGCGGTCGGGGGTGTACGGCTCCGCCATGGCGACCGCGATCCGGCGGGGCCCCGTGAACGGCTCGCGGCCGTGCGAGACCAGCATGTTGTCGATCACCAGGACGTCGTCCGCACGGTAGTCGAAGCGGGTCGACGCCGCCCGGTAGCAGGCCCGGAGATGGTCCATGACGTCGTCCGGGATCGGTTCGCCGTCGCCGTAGTACGTCTGGCTGGGCAGGTTCTCCTCGCCCAGCATCTCCAGCAGCCCGCGCCGGACCGACTCCGGCAGCGTGGTGACGTGGAAGACCGTCACGTGGTTGAACCACACCGGCTCCCCGGTCGCCGGATGCCGGCGCACGGCCTCGCGGACCGCCCGGGTGCGCAGGCCGCCGCCGGGCAGCCACGTCGCCTCGATGCCCCGCTCCCGGCAGTACCGCTCGACCTCCGCGCGGTCCGCGGTGGCGAACGCCTCCTGCCACGGCAGGCCGACCAGGTCGCCGTAGTTGCGTACGACCGTCCAGCCGCGCCGGACGAACTCCCGGCGCACCTCGCCGTCGACGGCCGCCAGCACCCGGCGGGTGTCGGCCAGCGGGGTGGCGCCCCGGGTGAGCGGCGGGCGCACGCAGTGGAAGTACAGCGTGAGCGGCCAACTGGCCTGGTAGGAGTTCTCGTTGTGCAGGAAGATCTCTTCGCCGGGCGGGTAGTCGGTGGACGTGTAGACGTTCCCCTTGATCACGCTGCGCGGGGAGGAGCGCTCGGTGTAGGGCAGTGGCTCGCCGGAGAGCGCACGGACGATGTCCGCGAAGCCGTCGGGGCCGCCCACGTCGAAGCCGCGCAGCAGCAGCGCACCGCGGTCGCGGAGCGCGGCCCGCAGGTCCCTGCGCCCGGCGCTCAGCCGTGGCCCGGCCGGTTCGCCGTGCCCCTCGACGACCAGCGGGAGCATCGGGGTGGCCCCGACCGTCATCGTGGTGCCTCCGACAGCAACGGCAGCAGCCGCCGGGCGCCGACCGCGGCGGGCTCCTGCCGGGGCGGCTCCTCGGTCTCTCCGTCCGCTCCGGTCAGCACCAGGCTCATCACCCGGCCGTTCTCCGTGAAGAGGTACCGCTGTTCGGTGAGCGCGTCCAGGCGCCGCCGCAGGTCGTCGGGGCCCTCCGGCCAGTCCTTGGCCAGTTGCTCGGGCTTGGCCGGTGAGGACAGCCGGCGCAGCAGCCGACCGGTGGCCGCGTCGACCGGGCGTTCCTGGAGAGTTCCGGATCGGGAGTCCCGGACCGTGAGCCGGCCGTCGTCACCGGCGACCAGCCGCAGCTCGCGGCGGGCCGCCCCGTCCTCCCCGGACCGGGCCGCGCGCCACTGGGCGATCAGTCCGCTCAGCTCGTCGTGCCACTCGACCGCGTCGAGCATGTACGGCGCCAGGTTCTGGTCGGCGAAGAAGTACGCGAGGTCGGCCAGCGCCGACTCGTCGAAGGGATACGTCAGGGAGTAGTAGTCCACCGGCTTCAGGTCGAGCCCGTACTCGTCGCTGCGCTTGAAGTAGGGGCTGAAGCGGTCGAAGCGCACCATGTACACGCCGTGCGGCGGCACCAGGTGGACGAAGTCGCGCAGCTCCTCGGCGTACTTGCGGTAGACCTCCGGGCCCTCGCCGGGGAAACCGATCAGCAGGTTCCACTCGGGCTTGATCCCGAACTCCTCGCAGTTCTTGAGGAATTGGAGGTTCTGGAACGCGGTCGTGCCCTTGCCCATGAGCTTGAGCGTCGAGGACGACAGCGCCTCGATGCCGGGCTGTACGACGGTGACGCCCGCGTCCGTCATGGCGCGCAGGTCCTGCCGGCTCAGCGGGAGCTTGACCTCGTAGAAGATCTCGGCCCCCGGCGGCGGGTCGAGCCGGGGGAACACGTCACGCGGGTAATTGCGTGGCATGACATTGTCCGTGCAGAAGAGCGAGGTGTAGGTGGGCGCGAAGCCGAACAGCCACTCGAACTGCTGGACCGCCAGGTCCGGCGCCATGGCCCGGAAGTCCATGCTTTGGCCGTTGAGGCCGCAGAAGGTGCAGTGCGAACGCTGCCCCCACCAGCAGCCGCGGGACGTCTCGAAGAACAGCATGGGTTTGCTGGTACCCGAGCGCCGCAGCTCGGGATGGCCTTCCAGCGCCTCGAAGAAACTGTCGTAGTCGGGCAGGAAGAAGTCGTCTATATCGCGATCCGCACCGATGGCCTTGCGGTAGCGCGAGTCTCGGCAGTTCCGCTCGGAGAGGATTCCCGGAACGGCGTCGGCGCGCTCCAGGTCCTGATCGAGGACACACCGCAGGAACTCGCCGAAGGTGTTCAGCGCGGGCCCGGAGAAGACGAAGTCGACGGCCGGCACCTGCTCGGCGACCACCGAGCCCATGGGCGCCTCGCAGTTCGCCCCACCCAGCACGACGAGCGTCCGCGGGCTGCGCTCCTTGATCAGCCGCGCCAGGGCGATACTCGGCACATGCTGGGCGAACATCGAACTGAACCCCACGATGTCGGCCTGATCGAGCCGGTAGCGGTCGATCAGTTCCTCGCAGAACTCCCGCAGTCCGTCCCGCGCCGACAGGATCCGCTCACGGAAGTCCGCCCATCGGGCGCCCCGGTAATAGCGCTGGAAGTATTCGGTGGCGGTGTCGGCCTCGCCGGGAAAGGCGATGTGCCGGAACAGCCAGTCCCCGATTCCCGTGTCCACGTGGTCGTGGCTCACGGAGAGGTCTTCGTACAGACGTGTCCCGAAGAACTCGGCCATGTCCTGGTTGAGATAGCACACGTGCGCTCGCGCCCGGTCCTCGAACTCCCGCTGAACGAGAGTGGACAACTGCCCCAGGGCGAATGAGGGACGATTCCAGTCGGCGAATGGCATGTTCACTAAAGCGACATGCAACAATTGCGGCCTCCCCGTGATCATTCATTCCGAGTCTAGTCGCGCCGTGGCTCGACTCGGCAGAGACGTTCAGGCCAACGGGGATTGCGGCGGACGCGGGGTGAGTTCCGACGGGACCCGGGTTCTCTGTCTGCCGCCACACAGAGGCGTTCACCGTGGTCGGACGTGTGTTCGCCGAAGAGTGCACGCGCGTGGCGGCCGGCCCGCACGCGGGACCACGTGGTCGGGGGCGGGGGGATGATCCGGCCAAGCGCACCACATATGTGCGCCGGCGGGCGCGGGCCCGCGCCGCACGCCTTGCCGCTTTCTCGTCCCCCCTGACCACAGCCCACTCCCGCTCGCACGGCGTCGTCGAACCCCTGTCAAGACGGCCTTGGCGGAACTGGTCAGCTGGTGGGGACGCCCTCCCGGAGGGCGCCGGCGGTTCCGCTCCCACCGCCGCCACCAGCCGTCTCTTCCCGGCCGCCGGCCGCCCCTGCGGAGGCGGGACGTTCCGGCCGCCGGTCACACGAGGCACGTTGGACCACACCAACCTCTGGCATATGTGACAACGGCATTACCGTGACCTGCGGATCTCCCCTTTCCCCTGACACAAAGTGATCCAATTTGATCGTATCTCAGCCTGTCTTGATAACAACGTAGGTTGATCATTCACGGTTGAGGCCCTCTCGTTGCGCGTGTAGCGTCGCCGAGGTCGACCGAAGAAGGTCATTTTCGGCCCATCCCGCCGAAACAAGTGCATCCAGCCAATTCCGCCTCGCCCCCTCCTGAATACTTTCGGTTTGTCCCACGCCAGAGAAGGGACGCACGGTGCACGCACCTCACGGGGAGCACTTTCCGCTGCTCCCCGCACAGTCGAGAACCTGGAACGCACAGATCGGCGACCTCACCAATCCCGTCTTCTCCATCTGTGACTACTTGGAGATCCGCGGCGCGGTGGACCCCGATCTCCTGCGCGCGGCACATTTACAGGTCGAGCGCGAAGCCGACGCGCTGCGCCTGGGAATCATCACGGTGGACGGTGAGCCCCGCCAGTTCGTGCACCCGGACCCGACTCCCCTGCGCTGGGTCGACCTGAGCGCACGGAGCGATCCGGCCGCGGCGGCCGCGGCCTGGATGGAAGAGGACCTCCACCGTCCGGTGGACCCGGTCAGGTTGTGCGCCGCCGCCCTCCTCAAGACGGCGGACGACCGCTTCCTGCTGTACTGGAAGGTCCACCACGCCGTCGTCGACGGCTGGAGCCTCGCACTGATCTTCAACCGCGTGGCAGCCGTCTACAGCGCCCTGGCAGAGGGGCGGAGTCACGAGAAGGGGATGCTGCAGCCCTTCGAGCGGCTACGGGAGAGCGAGGCCGCCTACCGGGAGGGCAGACGATTCCTCGCGGATCGAGGGCACTGGCACGGCAAACTGGCGGGCCCCCCGGAGCCCGTCGGCCCCTCCCGTCGCCGGGCCCAGGTCACCGCGGGCCGACGGCTCCGCCACGAGCTGACGCCCGATCGGGTCGCCCGCCTGGGAGAGGTCGCGGAGAGCCTGGGCGTGACCTGGTCCGATCTGGCCATCAGCACGATGGCCGCGTACGTGGGCAGCACGATCCGGCTGCCCGAGGTGCTCCTCGGGCTCCCGACAGCCGGCCGGCTGAGTCCGCGGGTGCGCAACGCCGTCGGCATGACGACGAACATCCTGCCGCTGCGGGTCCCCCACGACGACGGATCGTCCCTGGCCGAGCACGCGCGACGCGTCTCGCGGGAAGTGCGCGAACTCCTGTCGCACTCGCGCTATCCCACGGCCGAGTTGTCGCGGGAGATCGCCGAACAGGGCGGCAGCGGACGGCTGTGGGCCGCGATGGTCAACGTCATGCTGTTCGACCACAAGCTGGACTTCGCGGGAGTCCCGGCGATCCAGCACACGGTTTCGCTCCCCCTCACCGTCGACATGACGCTCTACCTGATCCAGACCGCGTCCGACGGGACCATGGAACTCATCCTCGACACCCACCCCGACCTGTACAGCGCCGCCGAGACCGAGGCGCATCTGGCGAGGCTGCTCTCGATGTTCGACGCGATCGAGAAGGCCGGTCCGCACACGCCCCTCCACGCCCTGTGCCCCGCGCCCGAGCGGCCCGGCGCCAGCGGGGCCGGTGCGACAGGGCCCCATGCGACACGACCCGGTGCGACACGGCCCGGTGCGGCGACGGGCTGACCACGCGGCGACCCGAGCAGAGCCGAACCACGAACCGGCCGCGGCCGGCCCCGGACCGGGCCGGACCGGGCCGGACCGGGCCGAGCCGAGCCGAGGGCGGTGTGCCGCGAACACACCCCGCCCGTACGCGCCCTCGGCACACGCGCACCTTGCGTCGCGATCGGAAAGGAGGCAGGAGCATGGACGCGTCCGCAGGAGAGACGGCAGTCCCTCGTTCGTCCCGGCATCAGGAGGCCGCTGATCTCAAGGCAACGCTGAAACACCTGCGCACCGAGCCCCGGGGCTGGGTGTTCTCCCTCAAGCTGGCGCTGTGCGCCGCCCTCACCGGGGCGGGCATCGCGCTGGCGCTGCAACCGATCCTCTGGTGCCGGATCCTCGGCGTCATCCTGACCGGTGCCATGTTCGCGCACGCCGCGGAGCTCCAGCACGAGACGCTGCACAACCTGGCCTTTCGCAGCCGCCGGGCGAACACCGTCAGCGGCATCGTCCTCGGCCTGCCCATGCTCATCTCCTTCGCCGCCTACCGGGCCACCCACATGCGCCACCACCGCGATCTGGGCACCCCGATGAACCGCGAGTTCTTCGACTACGGCGACCAGTACGGCGCGCGGGGGGACCGCTCGCGACTCGCCGTCGCTCTCGACCAGGTCGTTCGCTTCTCCATGGCCCACCACTACGTGTTCTTCGTCGTGAATCTCGGCCGCTCGCTCCTGGGCAGGGACATTCCCGGCGAGAACGCCGTGGTGTCCCGCAGGATCCGACGGGACCACTTCCTCGCGGCGGCCGGCGTCGCCGCCTTGGGCGCACTGACCTGGTGGACGGGCCAGGCCGTGATCCTCTGGGTGTGGCTGCTGCCGCTCCTGCTCGTCGCCGCTCCGGTGCACGCGGTGATCGAACTGCCCGAGCACTACCAGTGCGAGACCCTCAATCGGGATCCCTTCGCCAATACCCGGACCATACGTTCCAATCAGCTCGCCATGTGGTTCACGAACGGCAACAACTACCACGTCGAACACCATTTGATGCCGAATCTTCCGATCGAGCGGCTGCCCGCTCTCCACACCGAGGTCCGGGACCGCATCCGGTACTTCCACACCGGATATCTCGACTTCTTCGTGAAGCTGCTCCGCAAGTGATCTCAAAAGGGGTGAGGGTCGTGGACGTCACTTATCGAATAGCCCGGACAGAGGCCGAACGAGCCGATGTGATCCTGCTGCGTGACGCCGTTTACGTGCAGGACCAGGGCCGGCTCGCCGACACGGCCGACACGGCGGCCACCTTCGACCGCTTCGACGGGACGGCCGAATACATCGTCGGCTACCTCGACGGCGCGCCGGTGGGCACCGTCAAGGTCGTCCCGGACACACCCTCGGGGCTGCCCTGCGACGACACCGTCGACCTGGCCTCGCTGCGGCCGGGAAACCGGCTGGTGGAGTTCGGCCACCTGATGACCCTGCCGGAGCTCCGGCACCGGGAGATCGGCATGGCGCTCATGCGCCAGGCGCTGGTCCACGCCGTCCGCACGCACGAGGCGACGCACATCATCGGTGACTTCTTCGTCGACGACACGGGCGGCCTGCGCAGCTTCTACCGGGACATCGGCTTCGTGGCGCTCGGCGAGCCGTACACGGACGAACGCTTCCAGGGCGCGCCGCTCAGCCTGGTGGCGGCCCTGGACGTGGCCGCCGCCGCGCAGGCCGCGCGCGACGACGTACAGCGCGGCAACCGCGTGCTGCAGTACTTCTTCGGCGACTACGACAGCTACGCGCCCGCCGATCCGAAGGGGGCCGTGTATGCGCACTCGACGCCAGCGGCTGGCTGAACTGAAGGCGGCGCACAACCACCCCACCTACGCCAAGATGGCGTTCGTCATGGGCTGCAAGGTCCAGGACCGGGGCGAGGGGAGCCGCGTCAGCGACGACGAGGGACGGTCGTTCCTCGCGATGTTCGACCAGTACGGCAACCAGTCCTTCGGCTACTCCCATCCGCGGATCGTCGCGGCCGTGCGGGAGCAGCTCGACACCGGGGTGCTCAACAGCACCAAAATCATGTTCGAGGACGTGCAGATACGGCTCTCCGAGCGGCTCGCGCAGCTCACCGGGCAGCGGCTGCCGTACTCGTACCTGGCCAACGGCGGCGGGGAGACGATCGACAACGCGCTGAAACTGGCCCGGGCCGCGACCGGCCGCCCCGGTGTCATCAGTGCCCGCGGCTGCTTCCACGGCAAGACCTTCGCCACCCTCAGCGCCTCCAACCGCCCCGAACACCGCGCGCACCTGGCCCCGTTCATGGAGCACTTCCGGCAGGTGGACTTCGGTGACACGGCCGAGCTGGCCGCCGCGCTCGACGACTCGGTCGGCGCGGTCCTGCTCGAACCCGTGCAGGCGGAGGCCGGGGTGATCGTGCCGCCGCCCGGCTACCTGCAGGAGGTGCGCAGGCTGTGCACCGAGGCGGGGGCCCTCCTCGTCCTGGACGAGATGCAGACGGCCTTCGGACGGTGCGGGACCTTCTTCGCCTACGAGCAGTCCGGCATCGTCCCCGACCTGGTGTGCGTGGGCAAGGCGTTCGGTGGCGGTGTGCTGCCCGTCTCGGCGGTGCTGGGCACCGAGGAGGTGTGGAAGGTCCTGCGGGAACTGCCCTCGACGTTCGGATCGAGTCTGGGCGGCAACCCGCTGTCGTGCCGGGTCGGCCTGGAGAGCGTCGCCATCGCCTCGGACCCCCTCTTCCTCGACGGGGTGCGGGAGAGGGCGCTGACGATCGGACACCGGCTGGCCGCTGCCGCCGAGCGGCATCCCGGCGTGCTCGCCGCACACCGCGGGGTGGGCATGATGCACGGCCTGGAATTCCACGACCAGGCCCTGGCCGGTCTCGTCCTCGGGCGACTGCTGGAAGAGGGCATCACGTCCACGTACTCGCTGTACAACGCGAAGGTGCTGCGGGTCCAGCCCCCCATGGTCATCGGCCTTGACGAGCTCGATCACTGCCTGACGGTCCTCGACACCCTGCTCGCGGAGGCCGACGCGCATCTGCGCGCGGTCGACGAGGGGCGTGCCGACGGCTCCGGCACCGAACTGTCCCCGCTCACCCGCACCGTGTCGCTGCCGCACCCGGCCCACGAGGTGCTGGAGCTCCTGCACGCCCGGCCCCGCATCCTGGATCCCTTCGCCGCCACCGGCGCGGGGTCGACGGGGCACGAGGCGGAGTTCGCCGGACGGCTCGGGGCGGACACCGTGGTCTGGGCCGACCGCGCGGAGACCACCGCCCAGGGGGTCCGGCTGAGCGCCGAGGCCGGCTGGCTGTGGCGCACCCTCTGCCGTGAGGCGAGGGTCACGCCCGCCACCGACGGCGGCAGCGTCCTGCACCTGCGCGTCACCTGGGACACCGACAGCGGCTCGTACGAGGAACTGCTCGGCGGCCGCATCGGCTTCCTGGCCGGCCGGGCGCTGACCGAGTGCGTCGCGGCGCTGCGGTCCGCGCTCGGTCCCGTGCGGGAGACCGTGTGACCCGCGCGCGGCCCCGTGCGGGCCGCCCCGCCGACGCCCCGCACGACGAGAAGGCAACAGCGGCAACGAAAGGCGAACCCGAAGTGAGCATGACCCTGAACGGCCTCACCGACCGGTACGGAGGCCACGAGGACGCCCGCGTGGTGGAGATCGACGTCTCCGGCACCCGCCGGGAGATGACGCAGAGCGATCTGCACGCCCTGGCGGCCGAGCGCGCCGGGCAGTTGACCGCCGCGGGCGTACGCCGGGGCCACCTCATCGGGATCAAGGCGGGCAACAGCATCGACTGGCTGGCCTGGGACCTCGCGGCACTGGCCACCGGCGCCCTGCTCAAGGCGTTCCCGGACTCCACGGAGGTGACCGACCCCGCGGAGTTCACCGCCCGGCACCGCCTGGCCCTGCTCATCGCGGACGACTCCGTACCGCTCACGGCACCCACCGTGATCCGGCCGGACGGCGTCCCCGGGGAGAGCGTGGTGCCGCCGAGCGCCGAGGTGTACGACCACGCGGACGTGCACAGCCTGGTCTACTCCTCGGGCACATCGGGCCGGCTCAAGGGACTTCGCATCACGGCGAGCGGCACCGAGTACGTCATCAACCGCTTCATCGACAGCTACCGGATGACCGCCGCCGACCGGCACCTGATCTTCCTGCCGCTCTCCAACTACCAGCAGCGGTTGTCGGTCTACTGCTGCCTGTGGCTCGGGGCGGACCTGGTGCTCGCCCCCTACCAGCGCGTCTTCCAGGCCCTGCGCAAGGAGCAGCCGACCTTCCTGATCGGCCCGCCCGTCTTCTACGACACCGCGCTGCAGCTCAGCGCGTCGAGCGGCGCGGGCACCGGCCTGGGCGACTTCCTCGGCGGGCGCATCCGCTTCCTGATCACGGGAATGGCGCCGATCCGGCGCGAAACCCTCGAAGGGTACTGGAAGCAGGGGGTGTGCCTCCTGGAGGCGTACGGGCTGACGGAGACCGGCATGGTCGCCTGGAACACCCAGGACGCCTACCGCCTCGGCTCCGTCGGCAAGCTGATCGACCCGGAAGCGGTGATCTTCCTGGAGGACGGCGAGGTGGTCATCAAGCGTCCGGCGCCGCTGAGCCAGGGCTACTTCGAGACCGAGGACGGCGCGCCCGAGGACTGCTTCCGCCCCGACGGCTCCATCCTGACCGGTGACTACGGGCGGCTGGACGAGGACGGGTACCTCACCCTGATCGGCCGCAAGAAGGACGTCATCGTGCTCGGCAGCGGGCGCAAGGTGCACCCCGCCGAGATCGAGGGCGCGTTCGCCGCCGTCGAGGGCCTCAGCGAGATCATCGTGGTGCCGACCTCGCAGTCGGCCAGGCTCGGCGCGATCATCACCCCGGCCGACCCCGCGGACGCCGACCTGCGCGTACAGCTCCGCAAGCGGGTCGAGGAGGTCAACGGCTCGCTCCCGCCCCACCAGCGCGTGATGTCGATGATCTTCTCCGAGCGGCCGCTGCGGTCCGACCCCGCCTTCATGACCGGCAACCTCAAGCTGAGCAGGGCGCGTGCGGCGGAACACTTCGCCGCCACGGTCTCCGCCGCGCCGGCGGCGGACCCGGCAGTGGACGAGGGGGGCCGGTGAACGAGCCGGGCGGGCCCGTGGCGGCCGTCGGCGCCGGTCCGCGGGCCGGCGGCTCGGGCCGACTCCTCGTCGTCGACGCGCAGGTGCAGCTCGGCAGCGAACTGGCCATCCCGCGCGCCTTCTTGGAGTACCAGGCCGCCAACGTCCACCACCGGCTCACCTCGTACGGCCATCGGACGCGGCCCTCGCGCACCCTGGAGCACATACTCGCCCTCCACCAGGACGACGAGGCCGACAAGCTGGTCGCCGAGATGGACGAGGCGGACGTCGACCAGGCGTTCCTGGTCGTCCCGGACTTCTCCGAGGTGGCGCGGTGCCGCCTGTCCCGCCCCGAACTGGCGGCCTGGCACGACCGGGTCGCCCGCCGCCACCCGGGCCGCTTCCACGTCTTCTGGGGCGTGGACCCGCGAGCGGGGCAGGACGGCGTCGATCTCTTCGAACGGTGCGTCACGGAGTACGGCTTCGCCGGGCTGAAGCTGTATCCGCTGTGCGGCTACTCGCCCAGTGATCCGCGGCTGGATCCGTACTTCGAGATCTGCGCACACCACGGCCTGCCGGTCCTCACCCACACGGGTCCGGGCTGGGGGCCCCTGGACTTCTCGTACGGCAGTCCCCTCCTGGTGGACCGGGCGGCCCGCGACTTCCCCCAGGTCGACTTCATCCTGGGGCACGGCGGGGTCACCCACGTCGACGAGGCGACCTATCTGTGCGCCCACCGGCCCAACGTGCACCTGGACATCAGCCAGTTCCACTCGGTCCTGGCCGCGGACGGCTGGCAGGCGCACCTGAACCGGCTGTTCCGCACGGGCATCTGCCACAAGATCCTCTTCGGTACCTGCTGGCCCTCGTACCGCCTTTCCGAGTCGCTCAGCGGCCTGGTCGGCGCGTTCGCCCCGGGCTCCCCCGCCGTCGCCGGACTGCGGGAGGCCGAACGGCGGCTGCTGATGGGCGGCAACAGCCTGCGCCTGACCGGCCGCAGGAAGCCCGCGGGAAGCACGTCCGGAGAGCCGCACCGCACACCACCACGACCCGACGACGGCGCGACGACGCACAGGAGTGGCCAGACATGAAGCCAGACAGCGCGGAACTGGAGAAGTCGCTGATCACATGGGTGGAGGAGTGGAACGCCGGGGAGACGCAGACCGTCGTCGACGCGGACACCAACCTCAGCCACACCGGTCTGCTCGACTCCATGGCGGTGGTCGGTCTGATCGCCCACCTGGAGGAGCAGACCGACACGACCTTCGACTTCGCCACCTTCGACCACAGCGACGGCGTCACCATCCGGGGCATCGTCCGGCACTGCGTCGGATGACCACCGTCTACGACGGCCACTGCCATGTGGCGTCCACGCGCTTCATCCCCCGGGCGTTCGTCGAGGACGTCGCGGGCAACGTCCGCAGCAAGCTCGCCGCGAGGGGCCCGGCCCCCTCGGTCGCCCGCATCGCCCGCGGCTACGCCGACCAGCATCAGGACCACCTGGCCGACGGCCTCGTCGCCGAGATGGACGCCGCCGGGATCGACCGGGCGGTGCTGCTCGTACCGGACTTCAGCCTGCGCATGCCCGGAACCGTGCCGCCCGCCGAGGCGGCCCGGCTCCACCACGAGATCCGGCTGCGCCACCCGGATCGCTTCTGGGTCTACATCGGGGTCGATCCGCGGCGCGGCCCCGAGGGGGTGCGGGCCTTCGCGCGGATGGTGGACGAGTACGCCCTGGACGGGGTGAAGCTGTATCCGCCCTGCGGTTACTCGCCCTCCGACCCGGGTCTCTATCCGTACTACGAGATCTGCGCGGCCCTGTCGCTGCCCGTGTTCGTGCACACCGGGCCCACGGCGGCGAGCCTGGACTACGAGCCCGCCGACCCCATCAGAATCGACGCGGCGGCCCGCGACTTCCCCCGGGTCGACTTCGTGTTGGGGCACGCGGGGCTGACCCATGTGGACACCGGCGGCTACCTCGCGGCGTACCGGCCCAACGTGTACCTGGACATCGGCGGGTTCGCCAGTTCCCCGAACCTCCCGGACTGGCCGGAGCATCTCAACCGGCTCTTCCGGGCGGGCATCAACCACAAGATCATCTTCGGTACGGACTGGCCGCTCGGTCGCATGGGCGGCGGGCTGAAGCGCCTGACCGACGAGATCCTGCACGGGCCGACCGTCTTCTCCGGGGTCTCCCGCACCGACCGACGACTCCTCCTGTCCGAGAACCTGCTGCGCGTCCTCGCGCCCGGCAGCCGCCCCGCCGGGCACCCGGCGGCCGCACCGCGCAACGGGGCCGGCGGCGTCACCGGCTGACGACCCGACGGCCCCGCCCGCCGCGCGCTCCGGACCGCACCGGCCGCCGTACCCGGTCCACAGCCCCGGACCCAAGACCCGGAACAGCCCTGCGGCGGGATCCGCCGGCCGAACAAGTGAGGTACTGAGCAATGGCATTCACCGGATCGGAAAGCGCACCGGCGTGCCACCGGCCCGCGGCCGGCGGCACGGCCCTGACAGATCTCTTCGAGGCCCGGGCGCTGCGCCATCCCCGGCGCACGGCCGTCAGCCACGGCGGCGACCGTCTCGACTACGCCGCGCTCGACGCGCGCGCCAACCGGCTGGCGCGCGTCCTGATCCGGCGCGGCGCGGGACCCGAACAGCTCGTCGCCCTGGCCCTGCCGCGCTCGATCGACCTCGTCGTGGCCGTTCTCGCGGTCCTCAAGTCCGGCGCCGCCTACCTCCCGCTGGACCTGCACCACCCCGCGGAACGGCTGGAGGGCGTCCTGGCGGACGCCCTCCCGCTGCTCCTGCTCAGCCAGGACCCCCTAGACCTGCGCACCGAGACGCCCCGGCTGGTGCTGTCCGCCCCGGAAACCACCGCGGAGCTGGCGGAACAGGACCCGAGGCCCCCGACGGACGCCGACCGCACCGCGCCCTTGGACCCAGACACGGCCGCGTACGTCATCTACACCTCGGGGTCCACCGGCCGGCCCAAGGGTGTCGTGGTCACCCACCGGAACGTGGTCCGCCTCTTCACCCACAGCGCGCCCCACTTCCACTTCACCGAACAGGACGTGTGGAGCCTCTTCCACTCCTACGCCTTCGACGTGTCGGTCTGGGAGATGTGGGGCGCCCTCCTGCACGGCGGACGGCTGGTCGTCGTCCCGTACGACGTCAGCCGCACGCCCGAGCGCTTCCTCACCCTGCTCGCCGAGGAACGCGTCACGATCCTCAGCCAGACCCCGTCTGCCTTCTACCCCCTGATCCAGGCCGACCGGGACCGGCCCGCGCAAGGCGACCGGCTCGCCCTGCGCGCGGTCGTCTTCGCCGGCGAGCCGCTCGACTTCGCGAAGCTGGGCCCCTGGTACGAGCGCCACACCGACGACGCGCCGGTCCTGGTCAACATGTACGGGATCACCGAGACGACCGTCCACGTCACCTACACGGCGCTCACCCGGGAGGACACCCTCGGCCGGCCCGCCGGCCGGATCGGCGCTCCGCTCGCGGACCTGTCGGCCCACGTCCTCGACGAGGCCCTGCGCCCCGTGCCGGCCGGGGTCACCGGCGAGCTGTACATCTCCGGGCCGGGCCTCGCCCGCTGCTATCTGAACCGGCCGGGGCTCACCGCGGGACGCTTCGTCGCCGACCCGTTCGGGCCGCCGGGCAGCCGCATGTACCGCAGCGGCGACCTGGCGCGCCGGAACGCCGAGGGCGCGCTGGAGTTCCTCGGCCGCGCGGACCAGCAGGTCAAGATCCGCGGCTTCCGCATCGAGCCGGGTGAGATCGAGTCGGTCCTCACCACCCACCCCGCCGTGAGCCAGGCGGCCGTCGTCGTCCGCGAGGACCGCCCCGGCGACCCACGCCTGACCGCCTACGCCGTCACCGCCCCCGGGGCCGGCGAGGCGGCCGACGACACCGCCGCCGAGCAGGTCGGTGACTGGGCGAAGGTGTTCGACTCCCAGTACGCGCGCACGCCCCGCGCCGACACCCCCGCCCCCGCCTTCGGCGAGGACTTCTCCGGCTGGCACGACAGCTACCTCGACGGCGCGCCCCTGCCCGTCCCGCACATGCGGGAATGGCGCGAGGAGACCGTCCGCCGCATCCGCGCCCTGCGCCCCGGCCGCGTCCTGGAGATAGGCGTCGGCACCGGCCTGCTCCTGTCGCGACTGGCTCCCGACTGCCAGGAGTACTGGGGCACGGACGTCTCCCGGCAGGCCGTGGACCTGCTGCGCCGCGAGGTGGCGGCCCGGCCCGCGCTGGCCCCGCGGGTCCGGCTGAGCTGCCGGGCGGCCGACACCATCGGCGAGCTGCCCGCCGGCCACTTCGACGTCGTCGTCCTCAACTCCGTCCTGCAGTACTTCCCGGACCCCGGCTACCTCCACGCCGTACTGACGCGGGCCCTTGCGCTGCTCGCGCCGGGCGGGGCCCTGTTCGTCGGCGACGTCCGCGACGCGCGCTCCCTGCGCTGCTTCACCACCGCCGTGGAACTGCGCCGCTTTGCCGCGGGCGGCGACGCGGCCGGGCTGCGCCGGGCCGTGGAACGGGCCCTGGCGCTGGAGGAGGAACTGCTCCTGGCGCCCGACTACTTCCACGCCTTCGCCCGGCGCCAGCCGTCGGTCGGCGCGGTCGACATCCAGGTGCGCCGCGGCCGCCACCACAACGAGATGACCCGCTTCCGCTATGACGCCGTGCTGCACAAGACGACGGCACCGCACGCACCCGACCCGCACGAGGCGCCCCACCGGTTGCTCTGGACCGGCGTGGAGGACCCCCTCGCCACCCTCACCGCGTACCTGGGCGAGCACCGTCCCGCGCAGTTGCGGATGTCCGCGATCCCCAACCGGCGGACGACCCGGGAGGCCGCCGCCGTCCGGGCCCTGGACGAGGGAGCGACCCCGGCCGAGGCGCTGGACCTCCTGTCGGCCGCACCGCACGGAATCGAGCCCGACGAGCTGTACGCACTCGGTGCGCGGCTCGGCTACCGGGTGGCGGTCGCGCCGTCGCCGACGGACGTGGACGCCGTCGACGTCCTCTTCTCCCGCGCCGACAGCACGTTGCAGGCGTACGAGCCCACCGCGGAGCCGGGTGCTCCGGCCGCCTACGCCACCCGCCCGGCGGCGGCCCGCCACGGCACACGGCTGACCGCCGAGCTGCGCGCGTACCTGCGCGACAAGCTGCCCGACTACATGGTGCCGGCGGCGATCGTGCTCCTGGAGCGGCTGCCCCTGACGGTCAACGGCAAGCTCGACCGGGCGGCGCTGCCCGCCCCCGCCGTCGAGGCCGGCTCCGGCCGTCCCGCGCGCACGGAGCTGGAACGCGAGCTGTGCGACCTGTTCGGCGAGATCCTCGGCGTCGCGGACATCGGCATCGACGACGACTTCTTCGCGCTCGGCGGCCACTCCCTGCTGGCCACCCGCCTCGCGGCCCGGGTACGGGCCGCGCGGGGCACCGAACTGCCCGTCCGCGCCCTCTTCGACAGCCCCACCGTCGCCCAGCTGGCCGACCGGATCCAGGACCGCGGGTTCGACACCGACACCCGTCCCGCGCTGCGGCCGGCCGACCGGCCCGGCACGCTGCCGCTGTCCTTCGCCCAGCGCCGCCTGTGGTTCCTGCACCACCTGGAAGGACCCAGCCGCGCCTACCACGTGCCCTGGCTGGTCCGGCTGACCGGCGAACTGGACACCGGCGCGCTCCACGCGGCCCTCCAGGACCTGCTCGCCCGCCACGAAGTCCTGCGCACGGTCTTCCCCGACCAGGACGAGGAGCCCTGCCAGCGGATCCTCGACCCGGCGGACATCCGCGCGGCCCTGCCCGTGCGGCGCGTCACCGACGACGCGCTGACCGCCGCCCTCGACGAGGCGATCGAGCGGCCCTTCGACCTCGCGGGTGACATTCCGCTGCGCGCCCACCTCTTCACCCTCGGCCGGGGCCGGCACGCGCTGCTGCTCGTGATCCACCACATCGCCTGCGACGGCTGGTCCTTCGCGCCCTTGGCCGAGGATCTGATGGCGGCCTACGAGGCGCGCGCCGCCGGCGTGCGGACCGAGGACGCCCATGCGGCCGGCATCCGGTCCGACGGTTGTTCCGGGCCGCCCGTGCAGTACGCCGACTACACGCTGTGGCAGCGCGACCTGCTCGGCGACCCCGGTGACCCGGCCGGCCGGCTGGCGCGCCAACTCGCCTACTGGCGGCGGGAGCTGAGCGCGCTGCCCGCGGAGCTGGACCTCCCCACGGACCGCCCGCGCCCCGCGGACCCCACGTACCGGGGCGCGACGGTGTCCCTCGCCTGGGGCGCGGAACTGCACCGTGCGCTGGCCGAGCAGGCCCACCGCAGCGGCACCAGCCTCTTCATGGCGCTGCAGGCCGCCCTGGCCGCCCTGCTGACCCGGCTGGGCGCGGGACACGACATCCCCATCGGCTCCCCCGTCGCCGGGCGCACCGACCAGGCCCTGGACCGGTCCGTCGGATTCTTCGTCAACACCCTCGTGCTGCGCACGGACACCTCCGGCTCCCCGAGCTTCCGGGAGCTGCTCCACCGCACCCGCGACACCGCGCTGGGCGCCTACGCGCACCAGGACGTGCCCTTCGAGTACCTCGTCGAGGACCTCAACCCGGCCCGTGCCATCGGCCGCCATCCGCTCTTCCAGGTCTCCCTGGCGCTGCAGAACGCCCCCGAACCCCGCTGGACCACCCCCGGGCTGGAGATCGACAGCGAACTCCTGCACCCGGGGGCGGCCCGCTTCGACCTGCTGCTCAACGTCACCGAGCGGCGGACGGCGGACGGCGCGCCGGACGGGTTGACCGGCTTCCTCGAATACAGCACCGACCTGTTCGACCGGGAGACCGCCCTCGGCCTGCTCACCCGGCTGACCCTCCTGCTGACCCGGGCGGTGAGCGCCCCGGACACGCCCGTCGAGGCCCTGGACGTGCTGACCCCCGAGGAGCACCGCAGGCTGCTGGCGGAACACGCCCGGACCGACCGTCCCAGGCCCGCCACCACCCTGCCCGCCCTCTTCCGGGACCAGGTGGCCCGCACCCCGGAGGCGACGGCCGTGATCTGCGGCGGCGACCGTCTCACCTACGCCCGGCTCGACGCCCGTGCCGACCGGCTCGCCAGGCGGCTGAGCGCGGCCGGAGCGGGGCCCGACCGGCTGGTGGCCCTGGCCCTGCCCCGGTCGGCGGACATGGTGGTGGCCGTACTGGCCGTCCTGAAGACCGGCGCCGGATACCTTCCCCTGGACCCGCGCCACCCGGCCGGGCGCATCGCCCTGGTCATGGCCGACGCGGCCCCCGTCTGCGCGGTCGCCACCGACGAGACCTCGGCACTGCTTCCCGGCGGCGTTCCGGTGCTGCGTGCCGACGACGCCCTCACCGACGGCCCTCTCCCCCACGACAGGCCGCTGCGAGCGCCGCTCCCCGGCAACACCGCGTACGTGCTCTACACGTCCGGGACGACCGGCCGCCCCAAGGGCGTGGCGGTCCCGCACTCCGCCGCCGTGAACCTCGCGCTCTGGGCCCGGCGCACCTTCGGGCGCCAGGGGCTCTCCCACGTCCTGGCCGCCACTTCGCTGACCTTCGACGTCTCCGTCTTCGAGATCCTGTGCCCCCTGCTGTGCGGCGGCACCGTCGAGGTCGTCCGCGACGTGCTCGCGGTGGCGGAGCGCCCGGCGGGACGCTGGACGGGCAGTCTGCTCAGCGGTGTGCCCTCGGCCGTGTCCCATCTCCTCGGCCAACACGACGTCGACCTCCGGGCGGAGACGGTCGTCCTGGGCGGCGAGGCGCTGCCCGCCCATGTCGTGGCGGAGGTGCGGGCCGCCGTTCCCGGGGCCCGGATCGCCAATGTCTACGGGCCGACGGAGACGACCGTCTACGCCACGGCCTGGCTGGGCGAGGACTGCGGCCACCGCGCTCCGCCCATCGGCCGCCCCCTCGACAACACCCGCCTCCATGTGCTGAACGGGCACCTCAAGCCCGTCCCGCCCGGGGTGGTGGGTGAGCTGTACATCGCGGGCGCCGGGCTGGCGCGTGGCTACCTCGGCCGCCCCGTGCTGACCGCGGAGCGCTTCGTCGCCGATCCCTTCGGCGGCCCGGGCGAGCGGATGTACCGCACCGGTGATCTGGTACGTCGGCACCGGGACGGCTGCCTGGAGTTCATCGGGCGGACGGACGACCAGGTCAAGATCCGTGGCTTCCGCGTCGAACCGGACGAGGTGGCGGCGGCGCTGACCGGCCATCCCGGCGTCGGCCACGCGGCCGTGGTCGTACGGGAGGACCGGCCGGGCGACAAGACGCTGGTCGCGTACTACGTGCCCGGCCGCGGCACGCGGGACGCGCCCTCGCCGGCGGAACTGCGCGCGCACCTGGAACGGACCCTGCCCGCGTACATGCTCCCCGCCGCGTTCGTGGAGCTGGACCGGCTCCCCCTGAACGCGAACGGCAAACTCGACCGCCGTGCCCTGCCCGCGCCGGACACCGCGGGAACCGGGGCGGGGCGGGCCCCGCGCACGCCGGACGAGAAGGCCCTGTGCGACCTGTTCGAGCAGGTGCTCGGGGTGTCCCGGGTCAGCATCGACGACAGCTTCTTCGACCTCGGCGGACACTCCCTGCTCGCCACCCGGCTGATCGCGCGCATCCGGGCGGACCTCGACGCGGGCATCCGCGTCCGGACGCTCTTCGAAGCGTCCACCGTGGCCGCGCTCGCCACGCGCCTGCGCACAGAGGCATAGACGCACATACACGCATACACACCGAGAACACACCCGATCCGCCCGGTCCCCGGGCTTCCGTCACGACGTGGAGGCACCCGCAACATGAAGCACGCCAACTTGGGACGCTCGGGGCTGGTCGTCGGGCGCCTGGGCCTCGGCACCATGAACTTCGGTACCCACACCCCGGAGCCCGAGGCGCACGCCATCATGAACCTGGCGCTCGACAAGGGCGTGAACCTCTTCGACACCGCCAACACCTACGGCGCGCGACTGGGCGAGGGGATCACGGAGCAGATCATCGGCAACTGGCTCGCCGAGGACCCCGCCCGCCGCGACCGGATCGTGCTGGCCACCAAGGTCTACGGGATGATGGGCCGCAGGCCCAACTCCGGCCGGCTGTCCGCCTTCCACGTCAGGAAGGCGTGCGAGGACTCGCTGCGCCGGCTCCGGACCGACCACATCGACCTGTTCCAGGTGCACCACGTCGACCGGACCACACCGTGGGAGGAGACCTGGCAGGCACTGGACCTGCTGAGGACCCAGGGCAAGGTCACCTACATCGGCACCTCCAACTTCGCCGGCTGGCACCTGACCAGGGCCCAGGAGCACGCCCGGCAGCACCACACGCCCGGCCCGGTCAGCGAGCAGTCCGTCTACAACCTCCTGGAACGCACCGTCGAGCTGGAAGTGCTGCCCGCCTGCCGCGGGTACGGCATCGGCCTGCTCCCGTACAGCCCGCTGCAGGGCGGTCTGCTGGGCGGGGCGGTCCGCCGCGGCGCCGGCGGTGGTCGCGCGGCGGAGCCCGCGTCGGGCAAGCGGCTCAAGCAGCACCACGAGCGGATCTCGGCGTACGAGAAGTGGTGCGCCGACCAAGGGCTGCCACCCGCCCAAGTGGCCCTGGCCTGGCTGTTGCACCAGCCGGGCGTCACCGCGCCGATCCTTGGCCCGCGCGTGGCCGAGCAGCTCGACCAGGGCCTCGCGGCACTGAAGATCTCCCTGGAGAAGAGCCAGCTCAAGGAACTCGACGCGCTTTTCCCCGGGCCCGGCGGACCCGCCCCTGAGGCGTACGCCTGGTGAGTGTGCCCGTGGCGGGGGCGTGGGCCCGACGCGGGGCGCCGCCCCGCGCTGTCAGCGGTGCTCGGCGGGGCTGCTGTCCACCGTCCGGCCGGATTCGGTCGGACGGCCCTCCTGCGCGGGCGGCAGCATCCGCTCGGCGAGCAGGAGCGCGAACGAGGCGACGGTCAGCAGCCCGCCCACCAGGAACGTGGCCCGCACGCCCCAGGCGGGCAGGACGAGCCCGCCGAGCAGTGCCCCGCCCGCGATCCCGAGGTTGTAGGCACCGGAGTTGGCCGCCAGGGCGATCTCGGTACGGCCGGGCGCGAAGCGCAGCATCTGGTTCTGCGTGGCCATGAACACCGGGCCCAGTGAGCCGCCCAGCAGCACCAGGGACGCGACGGCTCCGGCCTGGGCGCCGCCGACCGCGTACAGGCCCAGCATGCCGGTCGCCTGGGTGACCACCGGCAGGGCCAGCGTGCCGCGCGGGTACCGGTCCAGGAGCGGCCCCGCGACCGTCACACCGACCACGCCCGAGATACCGGAGACCATGAGCAGGGCGCTGACGGAGGTGTCGGAGAAGTCGCTCACGTCACCCAGGAACTTCACGAGGTACGTGTAGCCGGCGAAGGCGCCCGTGACGGAGAGGGCGGTGGTCGCGAGCACGAGTTTGAACCGCCGCTTGTCGGGGGCCGAACCGTAGGCGGCGTGGCCCTCCTCCGGACGGGACGTCGGGAGGAGAACGGCAATCGTGACGAGCGAGACGAGCCCCAGCCCGGCCAGCACGACCAGCGGGACCTGCCAGGCGCTCTGCTGGCCCAGCCAGGTGCCGAGCGGGACGCCCAGCACCAGGGCCAGCGAACCGGCCACCGACAGCACCCCGATCACCCGCCCCCGCACCGCCGGGGCGAACAGGCCGACCGCCACCGGCCCCATCACCGCCCAGAACAGCGCCTGGGCGAGCGCGGTCACCAGCCGGGCGGCCATCAGCAGCCAGTAGCTGGAGCCCAGGGCCGAGACCAGGCTGGACAGGACGAGCGCGGCCAGCAGCACGGTGAGCACATGGCGGCGCGGCATGGAGCGGGTGACGTGCGCGAGGGGCAGGGAGACCAGGGCGACGGTCAGTCCATAGGCGGTGACCAGGTAGCCCACGGCCGAGAGGGACACCTGCACGTCGTCCGAGATGAGCTTGAGCAGCCCGATCGGCAGGTTCTCCGTGGTGTTGAAGGTGAACGCGGCCAGCATCAGGGCCGCGAGCACGGCCAGCCTGTGCCGACGCGCCGCCGGTGCCGTTGCCATGCAGCCTCTTCCCGCTCGCCCGCTTGTCGATCACACTCCGCCTGAACATACGCACAACTCCCGTGCGCGGTGAACTGCTTGAGGCCACTTTGGCCGAGAAGCCGTGCTGAGGGGTTGAAGCGCCCCTTGAGCGCGGCGGCGACGCCGGGGGGGGGTCTGGGCCTCGCCGACCAGGGCACGGCGTTCCCCCGATTCGGGCATGCTGTCGATACGGCACGTGCCGCGCCGTATCGACATGCGGGGGGGTACGGCCGACGGCGCCGAGGCGGTCCCCGACCACGGCATCGTCGGCGGCAACCCACCCGTACGCCGACAGTCCCGACCACCCCCTCTCCGGGAAGAGCCACCAGCATGCCCACTGCGACCGACCGAACTCCCTTCACCGACTGGCTCCACCGCCATGCCATCCCGCTCAGCCACCTCGACCCGGCCGCACCCCTGGACGACCTGGAACCGCTGCGGGCAGTCCTCGACGGTGTCCGCGTGGTCGCCCTGGGCGAGCACTCCCACTTCATCGACGAGTTCGCCGCGCTGCGCGGGCGCATCCTGCGCTTCCTCGTCGAACGCTGCGGCTTCACCGTCCTGGCCTTCGAGTACGGATTCAGCGAAGCCATCCGCCTCGACGCCTGGGTCCAAGGTCACGGAGCCGACGACGCCCTCTCCGCGCTGCTGGCATCGTCGGTCCCCATCGGGCTCCCGGAGCCCCTGCGCTTCCTCCGCCGGCACAACCGCTCCGCCGCGACACCGGTCCGCTTCGCGGGGATCGACATCCCGGCCGCCGGCGGGTCGTTGCTCCCCGCCCTGGACCCCGTGGCCGACTACCTCCGCCGGATCGACCCGGAGAGCCTGCCCGCGGTGCAGGGCGCGATCACGATCGCCTCCTCCTTCGCCGGTGACTCCGCAGCCGCGGCAGCACCCGCGTGGGCGCGCCTGACCACCGCCGAGCAGGACACCCTCACCGCACTCCTCGCACGGCTGCACGTCCGGTTCCGTGCCCTGAGACCGCTGTACCTCTCCCGTGGAGACCAGCACGGCTACGACACCGCCCTGCGATGCCTGGAAGCCGCCTGCCACGGCGACTACACATTCCGTGCCATGGCCGCCCTCTTCGCCGGAGAGGGTCTCACCGCCGACACCTCCGCCCGTGACTCTTACATGGCCGAATCACTCCTGTGGCACCTGGACCGGCCCCCCCGCGCGGCCCGCGTCGTCCTGGTGGCCCACAACGCCCACATCCAGAAGACCCCGATCGTCTTCGACGGCCACCTCACGGGTTTCCCCATGGGGCAGCACCTGCACGACGCCCTCGGGGACAGCTACTTCGCCCTCGGCCTGACCAGCGTCACGGGGCGAACGGCCGAGATGCGCCGCGACGAAGAGGCTTCCTTCGGGTTCAGCATCCACGACACCCCGCTGGAGCCGGCCGTGCCCGGAAGCATCGAAGCGGCCTTCGCCGACACCGGCCTCGGACTCTCCGTCGCCGATCTCCGTCCCGCCCGGGCAGCGGAACTGACCGGCCCCGACCACATCCGGATGCAGAGCGTCTACCAGCGCACCCCGGTCATCGACGCGTTCGATGGCATCCTCAGCGCCCCCACCTCGTCCCCCACCACCCTGGAGAAGCCATGAGCCCGGCGCCGCCGAAACGTCCTCGGCGGCGCCCCGTCGACGGCCGCGTCCCGTCCCGCTCCGCCTGGGTTTGGTACCTTTCACTGGACACGTAAATCGATCGGATGTTCGCTTTCTGGGATCTTCGAGACGTCCGTTGTCGGCAGCAGACGCTCACGTCCTCCGACGTGCGGCGCGCCACACCATCGGACCGGGTGACAGCTCATGGCAGGAACCGATCACGAAAAGGCGCTGGACACCGCGCTCGCGCAGATCGAGCGGAAATTCGGCAGGGGCGCGGTGATGCGCCTCGGCGAGCGGCCCCACGAGGCCATCGAGGTCATCCCCACCGGATCGACCGCGCTGGACGTGGCGCTCGGTGTGGGCGGTCTGCCCCGGGGCCGTGTGGTGGAGGTGTACGGACCGGAGTCCTCCGGCAAGACGACCCTCACACTGCACGCGGTGGCGAACGCGCAGAAGGCCGGCGGCACGGTGGCCTTCATCGACGCCGAGCACGCTCTGGACCCGGAGTACGCCAAAAAGCTCGGCGTCGACACCGACAACCTCATCCTGGCCCAGCCGGACAACGGTGAACAGGCGCTGGAGATCGTCGACGTCCTGATCCGTTCCGGCGCGATCGAGCTGATCGTGATCGACTCCGTCGCGGCCCTGGTGCCGCGCGCGGAGATCGAGGGCGAGATGGGCGATTCCCACATGGGCCTGCAGGCCCGTCTGATGAGCCAGGCGCTCCGGAAGATCGCCGGCGCGCTCAGCCAGACGAGGACGACGGCGATCTTCATCAACCAGCTCCGCGAGAAGATCGGCGTGATGTTCGGCTCCCCGGAGACCACGACCGGCGGCCGGGCGCTGAAGTTCTACGCCTCCGTGCGTCTGGACATCCGCCGCATCGAGACGCTGAAGGACGGCACGGACGCGATCGGCAACCGCACCCGCGTCAAGGTCGTCAAGAACAAGGTCGCGCCGCCCTTCAAGCAGGCCGAGTTCGACATCCTCTACGGCCAGGGCATCAGCCGCGAGGGCGGTCTGATCGACATGGGCGTGGAGCACGGCTTCGTCCGCAAGGCCGGCGCCTGGTACACGTACGAGGGCGACCAGCTCGGCCAGGGCAAGGAGAACGCCCGCACCTTCCTGAAGGACAACCCCGACCTCGCCGACGAGATCGAGAAGAAGCTCCTCGGGAAGCTCGGGATCGGGTCACCGGCGACGGCCGCGGCCCCCGAGGACCCGGGCGCCGTCCCGGTCCCTGATGTCGCGCGGGTTTCGGCGGGAAGAGCCGCCTGACAGGCGGGGCCACGGTCCGGCCGGGGGCAAGGCCGGCCGATCGCCGCGGGCACGTCCGTGCTCGCGGCGATCGGCGTCCTGACGCGCCGGGCCGCCGGCCTCAGGCGTCGCGGCTCACCCCGCTCAGACCGTCTTGCTGAGGCGGTCGGCCAGCAGGGCCGCGAAACGGGCCGGGTCGGCCAAGTCACCGCCCTCGGCGAGCAGCGCGGTGCCGTACAGCAGCTCGGCCGTCCCCTTCAGCTCCGGGTCGTCGGGCCGCTTGTCATGTGCTGCCTTGACCGCGCTGACCAGCGGGTGCTTCGGGTTCAGCTCAAGGATGCGCTTGACGGACGGAAGGTCCTGCCCCATCGCCTTGTACATCTTCTCCAGGGCCGGCGTGAGGCCGTCGGTGTCGCTGACCAGGCACGCCGGTGAGCTGGTGAGCCGGGTCGTCAGGCGCACCTGCTTGACGTCGTCGAGCGTCTCGTTGAGCCAGGCCAGCACGGACTCGTACTGCCCCGCCTCCTCCGGCGACGGCTCCTCCTCGGAGGGCAGGTCCACCTCGCCGCGGGTGATGGACTGGAACTCCTTGCCCTCGTAGTCGTGGACGGCCTCGACCCAGATCTCGTCCACCCGGTCGGTGAGCAGCAGGACCTCGTACCCCTTGGCCCGGAACGCCTCCATGTGCGGGGAGTTCTCGACCTGGGCGCGGCTCTCGCCGGTCATGAAGTAGATCTTGTCCTGGCCCTCGGGCATCCGGGCGAGGTAGTCGGCCAGGGTGGTGGGCTCCTCGCCGGCGGTGGAGGCGAAGGAGGCGATGTCGAGGATCGCCTTGTGGTCCTCCGCCCGGTCCAGGAGTCCCTCCTTGACGGCGGGCCCGAACTCGCGCCAGAAGGTGCGGTACTTGTCGGCGTCCTTGCCCAGCAGGTCCTTGATGGACGCCAGGATCTTCTTGGCCAGGCGGCGGCGGATGAGCTGGATGTGCCGGTCCTGCTGGAGGATCTCGCGGGAGATGTTCAGCGACAGGTCGGCGGCGTCCACGACGCCCTTGACGAAGCGCAGGTGATCGGGCAGGAGTTCGCGGCTGTCGTCCAGGATGAACACGCGCTTGACGTACAGCTGGAGGCCGTGGCGGGCGTCCCGCTGGTAGAGGTCGTGCGGGGCCCGCGACGGCAGGAACAGCAGGGCCTCGTACTCGAAGGTGCCCTCGGCCCGCATCTGGATGATGTCGAGCGGGTCCGTCCAGTCATGGCTGATGTGCCGGTAGAACTCCCGGTACTCGTCCTCGCTCACCTCGGAGCGCGGGCGGGCCCAGAGCGCCTTCATCGAATTGAGGGTGCTCTCCCCCATCCGGACGGGGAAGGAGATGAAGTCCGAGTACCGCTTGACGATCTCCCGGATCTTCGCCTCGTCGGTGTAGTCGTAGAGCGCGTCCTCCTCGTCGGCGGGGCGCAGGTGCACGCGGACCGAGGTGCCCTCGGGGGCGTCCTCGACGGTCTCGATCGTGTACGTGCCGTCGCCGTCCGACTCCCAGCGCACGCCCGTCTGTTCACCGGCCTTGCGGGTGAGCAGGGTGACCTTGTCGGCGACCATGAACACGGAGTAGAAACCGACGCCGAACTGGCCGATCAGCTCGGCCGACTGCTTGTTCTCCTTGTTCTCCCGGAGCCGGCGGAGCGTCTCCGCCGTGCCGGACCTGGCGATGGTGCCGATCAGTCCCACGACCTCGTCGCGCGTCATGCCGATGCCGTTGTCCCGCACGGTCAGCGTGCGGGCCTCCTTGTCGGCCTCGATCTCGATGTGCGGGTCGTCCGCCTTGAGGCTGTCGTCCTTCAGGCCGGCCAGGCGCCGCTTGTCCAGGGCGTCAGAGGCGTTGGAGATGAGTTCGCGCAGGAAGATGTCCTTGTTCGAGTAGATCGAGTGGACCATCAGTTCCAACAACTGCCGCGCCTCGGCCTGAAACTCCAGCGTCTCGGTACTCATGACTTCCCTTCTGGTCGGTTGGTGGCTCTGCCGAACATGATCGGAATACATGATCGGAATGGACAGCGATCAGTATGCGACCGGGACGCGCACAGCCGCCAGCACGGGCAGGTGGTCCGTGGCCGCGCGCAGGTCCTGTTCGCGGACCCCGGTAAGGCCCATCGGCACTCCGCACCCCAGCACCCGTACCCCCGGTGTGGCGAAGACGGCGTCGATGCGCTGCAACGGGTCGCCCAGCCGGGTGGTGTGCTCGCGCCCCCACGGCTGCGTCGCCCAGCCGTCCTGGAGGGCGTGACTGAGCAGGCCGAAGGTGCGGCCGTCGGGCCGGTCGTTGAAGTCGCCGCCGACGACGGCGTGGGGCTCCTTCAGGGCGGACAACTGCTCCAGGAGCATCTGCCCCTGCGCGTAGCGCTCGTCGTCGTCGATGCTCAGGTGGCAGCTCAGGACGCCGAGGCGGGCCCGGCCGAACCGCAGCACGGCGGTCGAGAAGCCACGCTGGTGCAGACCCGGGGTGCGGGGCAGCAGCACATCTTCGGCGCGCTCCACGTGGGCACGGAGCGAGGAGAGGATCATCGGCCCGGAGGCGGTGGCACCGCCCGCCACGTACACGAGCCCGCTGGTTCGCGCGAGACGGGTGGCGGCCTTGCGCCAACGGAAGAACCGTGGCGCCTCTTGGACGCAGACGACGTCGGGCCGGCAGGCCCGGATCACCCGGGCGAGGGCGGTGACGTCGTCACGCATGGAACGGACGTTGTAGCTGAGCACGCGCACGACCGCGCTTCCGTCTCGCTCCGTCGTCGCATCAGGCAGATCCCGCACGCTGTTCCTCTCCTGGGCACTCTCCTCAACGTCTCATTCTCGCCCCGTCCCTGTACGCCCGCACCGGCCTCCAGGATTGCCGACATGTTCAGGCGGTGCTGTCGTGCCGCTGGTGGCGCTGTTCGTTGATGCGGCGGGCCTCCTCCAGCTGGTCCTCGAGGACGATGATGCGGCAGGCCGCTTCTATGGGGGTGCCCTGATCGACGAACTCCCGGGCCCGGGCGGCGATGCGCAGCTGGTAGCGGGAGTAGCGGCGGTGGCCGCCTTTGGAGCGCAGCGGGGTGATCAGGCGGTGCTCGCCGAGGGCGCGGAGGAAGGCGGGCTTGACGCCGAGCATGTCGGCGGCCCGGCCCATGGTGTACGCCGGATAGTCGTCGTCATCGAGATGGTCGACGGGACGGAGACTGGCTGGGTCCATAGAACCTTCTTCTTTCGGGACAACTTTCGGGAGACGTTTCGAAGGACATTCGGGAGACGTTTCAGGGACGTGCCGAGGGGCCCGGGCGCCGTACTGGCACCCGGGCCCCGAGTTTCCTCATCATCCACCGGCTTGCCTCAGCCGGCCTTCGTTTTCCGCTGCCCTGCGCCTGGGGGGTAGGCGAGGCACCGGACCTTCCTTGACCTGCTCGCCCGGCAGTTCGTCCCTGCCGGGCCCTCTTCGACTTCCTGGCTACGAAGAAGACACTAACCTGCGTGCAGCACGATGTCTACTCCCGTGAGAACAGATTTCCTCCCGTACGAGGGTCTGGATCGTCGACTCTCCGTCCCTGCGCGGGAAGCCGGTTCCCCAGGCAGCGTGCGGTGACCGCCGTCCAGGCCGTCAGGGCGAGCCAGGCCAGGGGGTGGGGTGAGAGAGGGAAGGCCTTGCCGCCTTCGACGGCGGTGATCTCGGTGGTCGCCGTGGCGTACATGCCCAGGGGGAAGACGATGGTCCACAGCGCGGGCTCGTAGGTGAGGGGGATGCGGTGGCGCAGGTGACGCCAGTTGCCCGCGGCCAGGAGCAGGGGGATCAGGAGGGTGGCCCAGGCCCACAGGGCGAGGACCGCGACGGCCAGGAAGGCACGGGCGGCGCCGGGCAACAGGTCGCCGTGCGCGAGGAGTCGGGCGCCGGCCAGGGTGCTGATGGCGGCGGCGCCCATGGTGACCCAGTAGGCGGGGGTCAACTCCGCGGCCGGGGGCGGCTGGTGGCGCAGGCGCCGGACGACCAGCGCGAGGGTGGCCGCGTACAGAAGTGAGCCGGCGCTCCAGAGCACGAGCGCGAGGGTGAGGACGGCGCGATCGGGGTGCGGGCCGGTCAGGGCGAGGCCCAGCGCTTGCAGCCCCACGGTGGCCAGGAACCAGCTGCCGTCGGCCCGCCGCACCGCCGTGCGCGGGCCGGGCGTCTCCGGACCGACCCCGCTCCCACTCCCGGCGATGGCGCGCTCCTCGGCTCCGGGGGCGGCCCGGACGACGCTCCGCCCGACGGCCCGGGCCAGCAGCAGCCACACCAGTGCCGCGAGGAACAGGAGAACGTGGGCCGCGTACCGGAGCGGGCCGGCGTCGAACCGCGTGGCGAGGACGCCACTGGCCGCGACCAGGGTGAAGTGCCCGAACAGCCGCGCGGGGTCGCGGAGTTCGGCCCGCAGAGTCGCGCGGTGGTACCGGGCCTTGAGCGCGGTGCCGGTCAGGAGCACCAGGTACGACGCCACCGCGATGCCGAACAGCGCGCGGGACACGGTGGGGGCTCCCGCTTGCGCCATGGCCCGGGAGACGATGCCGGTGGCCATCACCGGGGCGAAGCACGCGGGCGGCAGGCGCCGGCACCGGTCGAGCAGTTCTTCCCGCATCAGCGGCGGACGAGGGGCTTTCGCCCGGTCTGGCGCCGCGGGGGTCGGGGTTCGTGGCCGTGGGCGGCCGGCACGTGACGGGCTCCGCGCGAGCGGTAGACGACGTAGGGGCGCACCAGGTAACCCAACGGCACGGTGAAGGCGTGGACCAGGCGACTGAAGGGCCACAGGGCGAACAGGGCCATGCCGAGGAGCGCGTGGACCTGGTAGGTGAGGGGGGCGTGTGCCATGGCGGGCACGTCCGGGTCGAGGGTGAACAGGGAGCGGAACCACACCGAGACGCCTAGGCGGTAGTCGTAGGGGTGGGGCCGCAGCGTGGTGGCGGTGGCCGTCAGGCCGGCCAGGACGACACAGATCAGGATCGGGTAGACGGCCCGGTCGCTGCGGCTGGTCGCGGCCCGGACGGCGGGTACCCGCAGCCGCCGGAAGAGGAGGATCGCGAGGCCGGCGAGGGTGGCGAGGCCGGCGGTGCCGCCGACGAGGAGGGCGTTGGCGTGGTAGAGCCACTCGTGGACGCGCACCCGCTCGGTGAGCGATTCGGGGACGAGCAGACCGATGGCGTGCCCGGCGGCGACGAAGAGGATTCCGTAGTGGAAGAGCGGCCCGCCGACGCGCAGCAGCCGGCTCTCGTGCAGCTGGCTGGAGCGGGTGGTGAAGCCGAACCGGTCGTAGTGGTGGCGCCAGGCGGTGCCGGTGACGAGGACCGCGAGGGCGAGGTAGGGCAGGACGCCCCACAGGGTGGTCTGCAGATGGCTCACCGGGAGGTCTCCTCCGCGTGCGGGGCGTCCGTTGGTCGTTGGGGGAAGGGAAGGAGGCCGACCGCCTCGGTGGGAGGGCCGCCGCGGGCCAGGCGCAGGGCCGCCTCCCGGGTGGCCGGGCCGGGGCCGGGCAGTGCGTGGCAGACGGCTTCGACGATGTCGGCGTACGGGCTGTGGTGGTCGGTCAGGGCGAGGCGCAGCAGTTCCAGGCCGGGCCGGTGTTCGGCGAGCAGGCGGGTGCCGGGCTGCGGGGCGCGGGCGGCGAACTCCAGCATCAGGGGCAGGAAGTCGGGCAGTTCGTCCTCGGGCGGCTGCCAGCCGTGGTCGCGGTAGAGCCTCTTCAGGCGGGCGAGGTTCGTGCCGCGTCTGCGGGTGTCGCCGTCGGTGTAGTACGTCAGGTAGAGGCAGCGGCGCCGGCTGCGGTCGAACGTCGTGACGTACCGGGCGGCGAGCGTGAGCGGCGCCGTGTCGCGGACCGTGGCGCAGAACCGCAGCAGGAGGGCGACGTCGGGGCCGGGCAGTGGCTCCAGGGCCGCGGTCACGGCGTCCAGCCGCTCGGGCCAGCGCGTGTCGGGGTAGCCGAGGAGCAGTGCGGCGGCCTGGTGGACGGCGGGGCCGCTCACCGTGCCGTGCCCTCGTCGTGCGGGAAGAGGCCCTCGGGGCGCCCTCTGCCGTTCCAGTTCAGGAGGTTGACGCGGCCGCGCAGTGAGGCGCCGGCGTGTTCGGGTGCCCGGTCGCCGTCCTCGTCGGCCGCTCCCCCGCCGTCCCCCGCGAAGGGTCCGTGGAAGGCGTCCGCGTCGTACATCCCGGGGCCGCCGGGGCCGTCGAGGCCGCATCCCGCGTCCGGCGCGTCGGCGTCGATGTCGCCCGGCAGGGGGGCGGTGTAGCTGGTGGGGATGACGTACCGCTCGTCGTACTTGGCGAGGGCGAGGAGCCGGTACATGCCGAGGATGCCCTCGGCGTCCATGCCGACGGCGCGGGCGATGGCCGGGTCCTGCGCCTCGCCGAGGTTGACGCGCCGCATGTGGGAGCGCATCGCGGCGAGGCGGCACAGCGCGGCCTCCACCGGGGCCGGGTCGCCCGCGGTGAAGAGCCCGGCGAGGTACTCCACGGGGATGCGCAGGGAGTCGATCGCCGCGAAGAGTTTCGCCGGGTCCTCCCCGTCGTGCCCGGTGGCGGTCAGGGACTCCACGACCGGGGACAGCGGCGGGACGTACCAGACCATGGGCATGGTGCGGTACTCGGGATGCAGCGGCAGGGCCACCTTGTAGCGGCTGATCAGGGCGTGCACCGGGGAGCGCCGGGCGGCGCTCACCCAGTCGTGCGGGATGCCGGCCTGTTCGGCCGCGCGGCGCACGGCGGGGTCCTCGGGGTCGAGGAAGCAGTCGAGCTGGGCCTGGTAGAGGTCCTTCTCCTCGGGCGTGGCCGCCGCCTCGCCCACTTTGTCCGCGTCGTAGAGGATGACGCCGAGGTAGCGCAGCCGCCCCACGCACGTCTCGGAGCAGACGGTGGGCTGGCCCGCCTCGATGCGCGGGTAGCACAGCGTGCACTTCTCGGCCTTGCCGCTCTGGTGATTGAAGTAGACCTTCTTGTACGGGCAGCCGGTCACGCACATCCGCCAGCCGCGGCAGCGGTCCTGGTCGACGAGGACGATGCCGTCCTCGACGCGCTTGTACAGGGCGCCGGAGGGGCACACGGCGACGCAGGACGGGTTCAGGCAGTGCTCGCAGATCCGCGGCAGGTAGAACATGAACGCCTGCTCGTACTCGAGCCGCACCTGCTCGTTCATCTGCTGGAGGATCGGGTCGCCGGCGAGGTGCCCGGGCCCGCCGCCGAGGTCGTCGTCCCAGTTGGGACCCCAGGTCACCGCGGTGGGTTCGCCGTCGATCAGGGACCGGGGCGGCGCGGTGGGCACGTCGTCGCCGAGCGGCGCGGAGATGAGGTTGTCGTAGTCGTACGTCCACGGCTCGTAGTAGTCCGCGAGGGCCGGCAGTTCGGGGTTGGCGAACAGGCGGGCCAGGCGCCGGGCGCGGCCGCCGCTGCGCGGCACCAGGCGGCCGTGTTTGAGCCGCCAGCCGCCCCGCCACTTGTCCTGGTCCTCGTAGGCGCGGGGGTAGCCCTGGCCCGGGCGGGTCTCGACGTTGTTGAACCACACGTATTCGGTGCCGGACCGGTTGGTCCAGGTCTGCTTGCAGGTGACCGAACAGGTGTGGCAGCCGATGCACTTGTCGAGGTTCATCACCATCGCGACCTGTGCCATCACGCGCATGTCAGTACTCCACGTTCTGCGAACGGCGCCGGATCACGGTGAGCGCGTCGCGCTGGTTGCCCGTGGGGCCGTAGTAGTTGGGGGCGAAGGAGAGCTGGGCGTGGCCGCCGATGAGGTGGGTCGGCTTGATCAGCAGCCGGGTGAGGGCGTTGTGGACGCCGCCGCGCCGCCCGGTGGCCTCGGACTTCGGGACGTTCACCAGTCGCTCCTGGACGTGGTACATGAACACGGTGCCCGGCGGCATCCGGTGCGAGACGACGGCGCGGGCCACGACCACGCCGTTGGCGTTGTGCGCCTCGATCCAGTCGTTGTCCGCGACGCCGATCTCCTCGGCGTCGGGCACGCTGATCCAGATCACGGGGCCGCCGCGGGCCAGGGTCTGCATCAGCAGGTTCTCCTGGTACTCGGAGTGGATCGACCACTTCGAGTGCGGGGTCAGGTAGCGCACCGTCACCGACCGGCCGCCGTCGCCCTGCCCCGGCTGCTCCCCGAGCGCCGCGAGGTCCAGCGGGGGCCGGTAGACGGGCAGTTGTTCGCCGTACTCGGCGATCCACGCGTGGTCGAGGTAGAAGTGCTGGCGTCCGGTGAGGGTGTGCCAGGGCTTGCAGTGCTCGGTGTTGATCGTGAACGGCGCGTAGCGGCGGTCGGGGCCTTCCTTGCCCGACCACTCGAAGCTCGCGCCCACCTGTACGGGGCGCGCCTGGGTGTCGGAGAACTCCACCCGGCGCTCGGCCACCGAGGCGCCCAGTTCCGCCAGGCCGGTGTCCGCGCCGCACCGCTCGGCGAGCCGCTCGAACCCCTCGGCGGCGAGGCGGCCGTTGGTGGTCCCGGACAAGGCGAGGATGGCCTCGCACAGTTTCACGTCAGTGTCGAGGAGGGGCCGCCCCCGCGCCGGGCCGTGGCCGGCCGTCCCGCACCGGGCGGCCAGCCACCGGGCCTCGGGGCCGGGGCGCACGGTGACTCCCTTGACCGTCATGCCCTGTTCCTCGGCGAGCGGCCCCAGGGCGGCGATGCGGTCGCCGATGGTGGTGTAGTCCCGTTCCACGACGGTGAAGTGCGGCCCGGTCGGCCCTTCCGGCGGGGCCTCGCCGGGGGTGTCGTGCTGGAGGGCGGTGGCGACGAGGTCGTGGGCGGTGTCGAGGCGGCCCCGGGCGAGCCGGGAGACCTCCGCGGCGAGGCCGTGGAAGATCTCGAAGTCGGTGCGTGCCTGCCACGGCGGGCTGATCGCGGGTGAGAACGCGTGCACGTAGGGGTGCATGTCGGTGCTCGACAGGTCGTGCTTCTCGTACCAGGTCGCCGCGGGCAGCACCAGGTCGGCGAAGAGGGTGGTGGACGTCATCCGGAAGTCGAGGGCGAGCAGCAGGTCGAGCTTGCCGCGCGGTGCCTCGTCCCGCCAGGCCACGTCGCGGGGCCGGGACCCGGGCAGGGCCTGCTCGGCGCTCGCGTTGTCACTGGCGCCGAGCAGGTGGCGCAGGAAGAACTCGTTGCCCTTGGCCGACGAGCCGATGAGGTTGGCCCGCCACACGGTGAGCACGCGGGGCCAGTTGGCGGGGTCGTCGGGGTCCTCGCACGCGTAGGACAGCCGCCCCGCGTCGCGTTCGGCGGCCACCCACCGCGCCGGGTCCGCGCCGGCCGCGCGGACGCGCTCGCCCAGCTCCAGGGGGTTGGCGCCGAAGGTGGGGTACGAGGGCATCCAGCCGCGGCGGGTGGCGTGGGCGACGAGGTCCGCGGTGTGCAGGCCCGTGAGGCCGCCGGGGGCGGTGGGCGAGGCGAGGGCGTCCGCGGTGAACTTCTCGTAGCGCCACTGGTCGGTGTGCAGATACCAGTACGGCGTGCCGGCCATCTGCCGTGCGGGGCGGGTCCAGTCGGCGGCCGTGGCCAGCTGCTGCCAGCCCGCGTACGGGCGCACCTTCTCCTGGCCCACGTAGTGCGCCCAGCCGCCGCCGTTCACGCCCTGGCAGCCGGTGAGCAGCAGCAGCGACAGGAACGAGCGGTAGATCGTGTCGGAGTGGAACCAGTGGTTGGTCCCTGCCCCCATCACGATCATGCAGCGGCCCCGGGTGCGCTCGGCGGTGCGGGCGAACTCGCGCGCCGCCCGCACCACGGCGCTTGCGGACACGGAGGTGATGGCCTCCTGCCAGGCGGGTGTGCAGGGGCAGGACGCGTCCTCGTACGAGGTGGGCCACTGGCCGGGCAGGTCCTCGCGGCCCACGCCGTACTGGGCCAGCATCAGGTCGAAGACGGTGGTGACCAGCCGCCCGCCGACGCGCAGGGCCGGCACCGCGCGCCGCAGCGTGGCGCCCGGCGTGTCGAAGCGCGGCAGGGCGACGGTGGCCGGCGTCGCGCCGGGGCGGCCGTGGAAGCTGAGCAGCGGATCGATGTCACCGAGGTCGAGGTTCCAGCGGCCCTCGCCCTCCTTGGCCCAGCGGTCCCCCAGGGTGCCGTTCGGGACGTGGGGCCGGCCGGTGGCCGCGTCGAACAGGACGGGCATCCAGCGCCGCGCGCCGGCTTCGGCGTCCGGTGCCAGATCCAGGTCGCGGGCGGTGACGAACGCGCCGGGCGTGTGCGCGTCCGTGCCGTGCTCGTCCGTGCCGTGCTCGTCGAGGGCGACGAGGAACGGCAGGTCGGTGAAGCGCTTGACGTAGTCGGTGAAGTACGGCACCTGCCGTTCGACGAAGCACTCCCGCAGGATGACGTGCCCCATGGCCATGGCCAGCGCCCCGTCGGTGCCGGGGTGGGGGTGCAGCCACTCGTCGGCGAACTTCGTCGCGTCGGCGTAGTCCGGGGAGACCACCACGACCTTCTGCCCCCGGTAGCGGGCCTCGGCCATCCAGTGCGCGTCCGGGGTGCGGGTGACCGGCACGTTGGAGCCCCAGAGCATCAGATAGGCGGCATCCCACCAGTCCCCGGACTCGGGTACGTCCGTCTGGTCGCCGAAGACCTGCGGCGAGGCGATCGGCAGGTCGGCGTACCAGTCGTAGAACGACAGCATCGGCGCACCGATCAGCGCGTGGAAGCGGGCGCCGGCCGCGTGCGAGGCCATCGACATAGCGGGGATCGGGGAGAAGCCCGCGATCCGGTCCGGCCCGAACTCCTTGAGGGTGTGCACATGGGCGGCCGCCGCGATCTCCAGTGCCTCGTCCCAGCCGATGCGCACCAGGCCGCCCTTGCCCCGGGCCGACTGGTAGCGGCGGCGCAGATCGGGATCGCCGGTGATCTCGGCCCATGCCGCCACCGGGTCACCGCCGAGGCGGTGCTTTGCATCCCTGAACATCTCCACGAGGACGCCTCGGGCGTGCGGGTACTTCACCCGGGTCGGCGAGTACGTGTACCAGGAGAACGACGCGCCCCGCGGACAGCCCCGCGGTTCGTAGTCCGGCCTGTCCGGTCCCGCGGAGGGGTAGTCGGTCGCCTGGGTCTCCCAGGTGATCAGACCGTCCTTGACGTACACCTGCCAGGAGCAGGACCCCGTGCAGTTCACCCCGTGCGTGGAGCGCACCACTTTGTCGTGTGCCCAACGCTCCCTGTACGGTTGGTCGTTGACCCGTTGATCCGATTTGAATACGGCCCGGTCGTCGGGCGTGGCCGGAGCCCGCCGCAACATCTGTCCCACCGCGAAGAGCCGCTCGGCCGCGTCGGCCGCGACCTGATCCACCTTCGCCCTGCCACGTCCCACGCCCTCGGGCTCCCCTCGGGGATCGGCGCGCCCGAGCAGTCACCCCGGACGCGCGCCTGTCGACGAACGAGGGCCACACTCCTCCTGGCCGGCCCGCCGGAGGCACTTCTTTTCGGCCAGTTTGGTGTATCCAGAACTTATTTTTCTTGCCCTTTGCAATGGTTGGACCTTTTGCTCGAAACGGTGCGGGGCGGGGCGGACTTGCCCGCGTGGATAGGGTGCGCGGACGAGTTTTCGGCTGGCGGCGTACGCCGTGTGTATCGAGGACGGGCGGGTGTTGCTCGCCCATCACGTGTCGGGGAACTGGACGCTGCCGGGTGGCAGGTTCGAGCACGGGGAGGATCCCTTCAACGCGGTGGTCCGCGAGGTGGCCGAGGAGGCGGGCTGCGTGGGGGTGGTCGAGCGGTTGCTGGGCGTGGACTCGCTGGTCGATGCCGGCCTCGCTCTCGCCGAGGGCCTTCCGGCGACCGGCCATGTGCCTCCCGTACCGGTCGGTGACCTGGTCCAGCACTGAGCCCTTGCCCCAAGGACACGGGGCTGGTGTTCAGGCTCCGGTGCCGGTCCGGTCAGGGGCGATGTCGGACGGGTGCTGGGGAGAGGGGGCGTTCGCGGGTCCGGGGGTGGTCGGGGGTCCGTCCTTGAGGAGGAGCCGCAGGATCGGCCCCGTGGACAGCGTGGTCAGCACCGCCATGGTCACCAGGAGCGTGTAGCCGACGTCGTCGAGGAGCCCCAGCTCCCGGCCCGTGGTGAGCACGATGAGTTCGGTGAGTCCGCGGGTGTTCATCAAGGCGCCCAGCGCCGCCGAGTCGCGCGGCGTCAGCCTCGACAGACGGGCGGCGCCCGCGACGGCGAGGAACTTGCTGCCGCCGGCCGCGACCAGCAGGATCACGAGGTCGACCAGCTGGGCCGGATCCAGTTCCGACAGGTCCACCTGCCAGCCGGCGACGACGAAGAACACCGGCATCAGGACCCGGCTGTCGAGGGAGCCGAAACTTCGGCGCAGGTCGGCGTCGGCCCGCGCTCCCGGTGCCCTCTCCCGCTCGCCGTCCGGCCCGCCCGGCTCGTGGTCCAGCCCGCGCAGGGCATGCGTGCGGATGACGCCGAAGACGAAGGCACCGACGATGAAGTGCAGCCCCATCCACTCGGTGGCGGCCGCGGAGGCGAGGACTCCGGCGCAGGTGAGGGAGAGGTCGAGTGATGTGCGCCCGGAGCGTGCGAGGGTGCGCAGCACCGGTCGTGCCACAGCGGTCAGTACGAGCAGATAGGGGACGAACCACAGCAGGCGCCAGGGGGTGTCACTGCCGCACAGCACCATGACGACGCCCAGCATGGCCCAGGCGAGGACGTCGCAGAGCGCGGCACTGGCCACGGCCAGCCGGCCGAGCGGCATCCGGGCGAGGCCCTGGTCCTCGACGATCCGGGCCAGGACGGGGAACGCGGTCACCGACAGGGCGACCCCCATGAACAGCACGTGCGCGACGCCCTGTGCCGGAGGGCCGCCGGGGCTCCACCAGAGGCCGAGCCCGGTGCCCGCCGCGAAGGGGAACACCATCGCGGCCGTCGCGATGCCCGCGGCGGTCCGCCGCGTCGGACGCCCCGCGACCCAGTCGGACTCGGTGCCGAGCTTGAACATGAACAGGGCGAGCCCGAGGTCGGCGAAGGCGCTCAGCTCGCTGCGGATCTCCAGCGGGAAGACGTACTGGGACAGCCCGCCGTCCAGCACGGTCGGCCCGAGCAGGATGCCGGCGACGATCTCACCGATGACGGCCGGCTGACCGAAGCGCCGGGCGACGGCGCCGGCCAGCCGGGCCAGGGCGACGATCAGCGCGAGGTCGACGAAGAGGACGGTCAGTCGGCTGCTGGACACGGTGCTGGTGCCAACTCCCTAGGCCTGCGCCCGGAGGGCGGCGACGTACTCGTTCTGCGTGGGGAGTTCGGCGCGCCCGAAGTCAACAGAAGCAGATGTCGGCGGGCAGCTCAACGGCGCCGCACGCCGCAGCGTCGATAACCTTCAGCCCACGCCGCGTGGCTGCGGCGCAGCGCCCTCGCCGTCTCGTACGCCAGGAGGCCGCCGAAGCTGTGGCCGAACAGGACGTAGGGCGCGGTGAACACCGCCTCGCGGACCAGGGCGGTGACGAGGGGGCGCGGCGCGGTGTGCGCGGGTTCCGCGAGGCGCGCGGAGCGCCCGGGGAGGCGTACGCCCCACAGCTGAACGTCCGTCAGTTCGTCGGCCCACGGCAGGTATTCGTCGCTGGAGCCGCCCGCGTACGCGAACACGTAGAGGTTCAGCGGCGCCCCGGGACGCTCGCGGCGGCGGACCAGCCAGGGTGCCGGTGCGGTACGGGGGTCCATGGGCGCCTCGGGGCGTCAGGGGCGGCGGTGGCCGTCACGGGGTCACCAGGTCTGCCACGGGGCCGGTCGTGGCCGCCCGGGTGGCCCGGCAGGCGGCGCCCCCGGCCGGCACTCCGGCCACGGTCTCAGGCCTGGTACTCGGTCAGATCGATGCCGTGGACGCGCAGCGCATGGCCGGACCGCGGGTGCGTCGTCTCGCGCTCCAGGACCATGCCGAGCTTGCGGGCCACGTTCTCCGAGGCCTGGTCCTGCGCCCGGTGGATGCACACGACCCTTTCGAGTCCGCGGTCCTGGAGGGCGAACTCCAAGGTGGCCTGGGCCGCCTCGGAGGCGTACCCCTGACCCCAGAACTGGGTGCCGAGCCGCCAGGCGATGGCCGCGTCGGCCGCGGCCTCCGGCAGGAACTCGGGCACGAACAGGCCGGTGAAGCCGGCCAGCTCGCCCGAGGCGAGGAGTTCGACGGCGAAGAGGCCGAAGCCCTCGTCGTCCCACTCCTCCTCCCAGCGCTCGATGTCCTGCGCCGTCTGTTCCAGGTCACGCACGCGACCGTCGTCGACCAGGCGCATGACCCGCGGGTCCGCGTTGATCTCCGCCATCGGCGCGAGGTCGCTGTCGTGCCAGGGGCGCAGGAGGAGGCGGGGGGTGCGGATCTCGGTCATGGAGCCCATCCTGCCCAAGGGAGGCGCCCCACCGGTAATCGGCGCTCCCCCGCCCCCTCACCGTGTGAAGCCGATCACTGCCGTGGCCGCTCCGCCGCGCCGACGTACGCCGCGAGGTGCTCGCCGGTGAGGGTGGAGCGGGCGGCGACGAGGTCGGCGGGGGTGCCCTCGAAGACGACGGTGCCGCCGTCGTGGCCGGCGCCGGGGCCGAGGTCGATGATCCAGTCGGCGTGCGCCATGACCGCCTGGTGGTGCTCGACGACGATGACGGACTTGCCGGAGTCCACGAGCCGGTCCAGCAGGCCGAGCAGCTGTTCGACGTCGGCGAGGTGAAGGCCGGTGGTCGGCTCGTCGAGGATGTAGACGCCGCCCTTGTCGCCCATGTGCGTGGCGAGCTTGAGGCGCTGCCGCTCGCCGCCGGACAGGGTGGTGAGCGGCTGGCCGAGGGTGAGGTAGCCGAGCCCGACGTCGGCGAGCCGCCGCAGGACCTTGTGGGCGGCCGGGGTGCGCGCCTCGTCCGCGTCGAAGAACTCCTCGGCCTCGCTCACGGACATCGCGAGCACCTCGCTGATGTCGCGGCCGCCGAGGCGGTACTCCAGGACCGACGCCTCGAACCGCCTGCCCTCGCAGTCCTCGCAGGTCGTGGCGGTGCCGGCCATCATGCCGAGGTCGGTGAAGACGACGCCCGCGCCGTTGCAGGTGGGGCAGGCGCCCTCGGAGTTGGCGCTGAACAGCGCCGGTTTCACGCCGTTGGCCTTGGCGAACGCCTTGCGGATCGGGTCGAGCAGCCCCGTGTACGTGGCGGGGTTGCTGCGCCGGGAGCCCTTGATCGGGCTCTGGTCGACCGAGATCACGCCCGCGTCGGCGGGCAGGGACCCGTGCACGAGGGAGCTCTTCCCCGATCCTGCGACGCCGGTGACGACGGTGAGGACGCCGAGCGGGATGTCGACGTCGACCTTCCGCAGGTTGTTCGCCGTCGCGTCGCGGATCTCCAGGGCGCCCGTGGCCGCGCGCACGCTCTTCTTGACCGCCGATCGGTCGTCCAGGTGGCGGCCGGTGATCGTGTCGGAGGCCCGCAGCCCCTCCAGGGTGCCTTCGAAGCAGACGGTGCCGCCCGCCTGGCCGGCGCCGGGGCCGAGGTCCACGACGTGGTCCGCGATCGCGATCATCTCCGGCTTGTGCTCCACGACGAGCACCGTGTTGCCCTTGTCCCGCAGGCGCAGGAGCAGGTCGTTCATGCGCTGGATGTCGTGGGGGTGCAGGCCCGCGGTGGGCTCGTCGAAGACGTAGGTGACGTCGGTGAGCGAGGAGCCGAGGTGGCGGATCATCTTGACGCGCTGGGCCTCGCCGCCGGAGAGGGTCCCCGCGGGCCGGTCGAGGGCGAGGTAGCCGAGGCCGATCTCCACGAACGAGTCGAGGGTCTGGCGCAGCGAGGCGAGCAGCGGGGCCACCGACGGCTCGTCGAGGTCGCGCACCCAGGCCGCGAGGTCCCGGATCTCCATCGCGCACAGGTCGGCGATGCTCCTGCCCTTGATCCTGGAGGATCTGGCTCCTTCGCTGAGCCGGGTGCCCTCGCACTCGGGGCAGGTGGTGAAGGTGACCGCCCGCTCCACGAACGCCCGGATGTGCGGCTGGAGCGCTTCCTTGTCCTTGGACAGGAACGACTTCTGGATCTTCGGGATCAGGCCCTCGTAGGTGAGGTTGATGCCGTTGACCTTGACCTTGACCGGTTCGCCGTAGAGGAAGGCCTGCAGCTCCTTCTTGGTGTAGCGGCGGATCGGCTTGTCGGGGTCGACGAAGCCGGACTGGGCGTAGACCTGCACGGTCCACTGGCTGTCCGACTTCCAGCCGGGGATGGTGAACGCGCCCTCGGCGAGCGACTTGGAGTCGTCGTAGAGCTGTGTGAGGTCGATGTCGGAGACCTTGCCCCGGCCCTCGCAGCGCGTGCACATGCCGCCGGTGCGCTGGTAGGTGGCCTTGACGGTCTTCGTCCTCGCCGCGCCGCGTTCGACGGTGATTCCGCCGCTGGCCCGGACGGAGGCGGTGTTGAAGGAGTACGCGCTGGGCGGGCCGATGTGCGGTTCGGCGAGCCGGCTGAAGAGGATGCGCAGCATGGCGTGGGCGTCGGTGGCGGTGCCGACCGTGGAGCGCGGGTCGGCGCCCATCCGGCTCTGGTCGACGCTGATGACGGTGGTGAGCCCGCCGAGGACGTCGACGTCGGGCCGCGCCATGGTCGGCATGAAGCCCTGCACGAAGGCGCTGTACGTCTCGTTGATCAACCGCTGCGACTCGGCGGCGATCGTGTTGAACACCAGTGAGCTCTTGCCCGAGCCGGAGACGCCCGTGAACACCGTCAGCCGGCGCTTGGGGATCTCGATGCTGATGTCCTTGAGATTGTTCTCGCGCGCGCCGTGCACACGGATCAGGTCGTGGCTGTCGGCGGCGTGCGGCGCGGACGCCCGCGGGGCCGTTCTCGGGGCCTTGCTCATCGGTCGTGTCTCCCTGTGTCGTGCGGCGCGCCGCCTGCGCGGCTCGGTCACGCTAGCGGTGACGCGAGCGCGGCGCTTCTCCATTCCTGATCTTTCCGCCCACTGAGGTCTTCTCAGAGGCCGACCGCGGCGTCTCCGCGACATCGGGCGTGGACCGCTTCGAGCACGCGCGGCCGTCGCCGGTAGGAAGTCACACCGCGTCCGGCAGATTCATGAGCGCAAGCTTGGCCGGGTCGACCACGGCGGTGATCTCGGTGATGTGGCCGACGGCGACGGTAAAGCTGAGGAGGGAAAGTGGCGTTCCGTCCATGCTCCAGGAGATGACACCGGGGCGGCCGTTGACGGTCGCCGCATGTCCCCGTGCCGCGCTGCCGGCCACTCGCGCGCGGGTGGCGACTTCGGTGGCTCCGAGCGTGACGAACGTGCCGTTCGGGGCGTGGACGGTGAACTTCACTTCGGGGTGGAGGACCTGCAACAACTGCTCGAACTGACCGTCGCGGGCCGCGGCCAGGAAGGCCTGGACCACCTCGCGTTGTCGCCGTCCGGCGCTTGCCGGCTGCTGGGCGGCCTGTACTTTCCTGCGGGCGCGGCTGGCGAGCAATTTGGTCGCGTCAGCGGATCTGCCGACAATGGTGCCGATCACTGCGAAGGGCACGGCGAATACGTCGTGCAGCACGAACGCCAGTCGTTCGTCGGGACGCAGCGAATCGAGGACCGTGAGCAGTGCGAGGCCGACGGAGTCCCCGAGCGCCACAAGGTCTTCCGGAGCGGGAGCGTCGTCGAGCGTCACGGCGAATTCGGGTAGCTGGTCGTCGAAGGAGACTTCCGGGCGCGTCCGGCCCGACCTCAGGACATCGAGGCTGATGCGGCCGACCACGGTGGTCAGCCAGCCGGCGAGGTTGTCGATGGTGTCGGTGTCCTGGCGGGACAGACGCAGCCACGCCTCTTGGACCACGTCTTCCGCGTCGGCATGTGATCCGAGCAGGCGGTAGGCGACGGCGCGCAGCCGGTCACGGTGGGACTCGAAGGCGTCGGCGATCAGGTCCGTGGGATGGGTGCCGGCCATGTTGTTACCTCCGTGGAAGCTGCTCCGTCACAGGGATGACGCGCACAGGCGCCGCAACGTAACCCGGTGAAGGAGACCACTCACAGATGGAAAACCGACTCAAGAACAAGAACGCGAACAACCCCGATGTGTGGACCGCGATCCAGCACCTCCAGAAGGCGATCGCCGCCGGGGGCGTCGACCCGAAGCTGCTCGCGCTGGTCCACCTGCGTGCCAGCCAGATCAACAGCTGCTCGGCATGCGTCTACGCCGGTGTCGCCGGCGGGAAGAAGGCCGGTGACACCGACGAGCGGTTGCACAACATCGCGGCGTGGCGCGAGGCGCCCTTCTACACCGACGCGGAACGCGCGGCACTGGCGCTTGCCGAGGCCGCCACCCGTCTCCAGGACGGTGCGCCGGGCGTCACCGACGAGATCTGGGAAGAGGTCAACGCCCATTTCACCGAGAAGCAGATCGGCGCGATCAACCTGGAGATCGCGCTGACCAACTTCTTCAACCGGATCAACCGCACCATCAAGGAACCGGCCGGCAGGACCTGGGGCTGAGCCCAACGTGGCTCTCACCCACCGAGGTGTCGCCAGAGCTCCCGCGGGGTGGAGGCGGAGGTTACTCGGTTCCGGGGGTCTTGCGGGTGGTGACGTTCATCCGGTTCCAGGTGTTCACGGTGAAGATGAGCGCGATGAGGTGCGCCAGTTGCTCCTCGTCGAAGTGCCGGGCCGCCTCGTCGTACACGGAGTCCGGCACCCCGTCGGGCAGCAGGGTGACCGCCTCGGTCAGGGCGAGCGCGGCACGCTCCTCGGCCGTGTAGAGGCTGGACTCGTGCCAGCCGCTGAGCTGATGGATGCGGGCCTCGGTCTCCCCCGCCCTGCGGGCGTCGCCCGTGTGGTAGTCGATGCAGTACGCGCACCGGTTGATCTGCGACGCGCGGATCTGGACGAGTTCGAGGAGCACCGGGTCCAGGCCCTCGCGGGCCGCGGCGTCCAGGGCGAGGACGGCCTTGAAGACCTTGGGGGCGACGGTGGCGAAGTTCATGCGCTGCGGAATCTGAATCGCTGTCATGACCGCAACTCTAGGAGCCGATTAGCCCCCGGGTATGGTGCATTACCGTGGCGAATCAATGGGGCAATTCCTCGGGCGGGCGCGGGTCCCCGCCGCCGGACGCGAGTGCCGGAACCGACTTCCACCTGGAGCTCAGCGGTACGGGCGCGCTGCGCGACCAGGTGATGCGGGCCCTGCGTGAGGCGATCGGCGCCGGCCGGCTGGCCCCGGGCACCCGGCTGCCCCCGTACCGGAGTCTGGCCAGGGATCTCGGGATCGCCCTCAACACCGTCGGCGACGCCTACGGCGAACTGGTCGCCGAGGGCTGGCTCACGGCGCGGCAGGGCTCGGGGACCCGGGTCGCCCGGCGCAGCACCCCCCTGCCGCCGGACCGCTCGCGCCGCTCGGCGCCACCGGTGCGCCGCCCCGCCCACGACCTGATGCCGACCTCGCCGGACGCCGCCATGTTTCCCCGCGCGGCCTGGCTGACCTCCTCGCGCCGCGCGCTCAACGCGGCGCCCAACGACGCTTTCGGCGTGGGCGATCCGCGGGGCCGCGTCGAGCTGCGCACCGCGCTCACCGAGTACCTCGCCCGGGCCCGTGGCGTGCGTACCGCGCCCCACCGGATCATCGTCTGCGCCGGATTCGCCCACGCCCTGGAGATGCTCGGGCGGGTCCTGACGGGTGACGTGGCCGTCGAGTCGTACGGCCTGGACTTCCACCGCTCGCTGCTCACGGCGGCCGGGCGGCGCACCGTCCCGCTGGCCGTCGACGCCCGGGGAGCCGTGATCGACGAGCTGCCGGGGACGGGGGCCCGCACGGTTCTGCTCACCCCCGCCCACCAGTTCCCGACCGGGGGGCCGCTGCATCCCGCGCGCAGGGCCGCCGTGATCGACTGGGCGCGGGCCGGCGGCGGGCTCGTGGTGGAGGACGACTACGACGGGGAGTTCCGCTACGACCGCCAGCCGGTCGGCGCCGTCCAGGGCCTGGACCCCGACCGCGTCGTCTACATCGGCTCGACCAGCAAGAGCCTCTCGCCCGCCCTGCGCATCGGCTGGATGGCGGTGCCTGACCACCTCGTCGACGACATCCTCGCCGTCAAGGGCGCCCGCGAGCTGTGGACCGGTGCCCTGGAGCAGCTCACGCTGGCCGACTTCATCGTCTGCGGTGCCTACGACCGGCACGTGCGCCGGATGCGACTGAACTACCGGCGCCGCCGCGACCGGCTGCTCGCCACCCTCGGGGCGCGGGCCCCGCACATCGGGGTCGGCGGTATCGCCGCGGGACTGCACGCCGTACTCGACCTTCCGCCGGGCAGCGAAGCGGCGGCGGTGCGCGCCGCGTCCCGCCGGGGCCTCGCCCTCGAAGGCCTGGCCGCCTACCGCCACCCCGACAGCGCCATGCCGCCCCGCGACGGCCTCGTCATCGGCTACGGCACCCCGCCCGACCACGCCTTCGACGCCGCTCTGGAGGCCCTGTGCCTGGCCCTCCCGGACCCGGTACCAGCGCGGGAGGTGCCCGATACCGGCCGGGGCACACGGCGCTGATGAGGCAGAATGCTCCCCTCGGGGGCCGGTTGTGTGTGGGGGTATGTGTGCTTCTCGTCGATCTGAACGAGGTCGCGCCGCGTGAGCGGGCGGAGGCGTTCCATCACGCCCTGACCGACTCGTCGGTGCCCAACGACGTCGTCCACGAGGAGCCCGAGGCCGGCATCCACGCGCGCATGGAGGCGTGGCGGGTGGGCGGACTGGACCTCTTCGCCACCCGCAATTCCGGGTTCGAGGTGCGGCGCACGGAACGGCACGTGCGTCACCACCGGAGCAACCCCGTCGTCTCCGTCTCGCTGCAGACCGAGGGGACGCACCGCGCCGAGGTCGGGGGTACGCGCAGGACGCTGGGCCGGGACGACATCTGCGTCTTCCACGAACTGTCGTCCCGCGTGTACGGCTGGTCCGGGGACGGCGCCTCCCGGGCCATGATGTTCGACGCGAACCGCCTCGGCGTGCCGCCGGACGTCGTCGAGAGGGCGTCCCTGCGGCTGCCCGCCAGCCCGCTGTACGGCCTGGTCCTGAACCATCTGCGCGAGGTGTGGCGTGATCCGGCGCGCCTGGAGGGCGACGCGGGCGCGCCGGCGCTGGCGAGCGCCACCACGGAGCTGGTCCGCGCGCTGCTCCTGTCGGCCGCGCACGCCGAGGACGCCCCGGCGGTCAGGTCGGTGCTGGACGAGACGCTGTTGACCCGGGTCAGGGCGTATGTGCGCCGGCACCTCGCGGACCGGGACCTGACGCCGGAGCGGATCGCGGCGGAGCACGCCATCTCGGTGCGCGGCCTGTACGTCCTGCTGGGCGAGGCGGGCATCAGCCTGGAGCAGTGGCTGATCGGCGAACGCCTCGCGAAGGCACGCCAGATGCTGGCCGCCGCGCGCTACGACCGGCTCACCGTCGCCGCCGTCGCCGCCCGATGCGGGTTCAGCAGCCCGAGCCACTTCAGCCGCCGCTTCCGGGCGGAGTACGGCATGACGCCGGGCGAATGGCGGCGCCGGCGCGCCTGAGCCCAGGGCACGGTCAGGCCGCGTGCAGGGCGGCGTGCAGGGTGTCCGTCACCTGGATGCGTGCCGCCCGGGAGGCGTCCGTGCCGCGCAGCGGGTCGAACAGCACGAAGCCGTGGATCGTCCCGTGGTAGCGGACCGACACCACCGGCACGTCCGCCTCCCTCAGGCGGGCCGCGTACGCCTCCCCCTCGTCGCGCAGGACGTCGGCCTCGGCCGTGAGGACGAGCGCCGGCGGCAGGCCGCGCAGGCTGTGGACGGGCGCGCGCAGCGGCGAGACCGTGCCGTGTGTCCGGCTCGCCGGATCCGGGGCGTACTGCTGCCAGTAGCGCCGCATCGTGGCCCGGCTCAGGAAGTAGCCGTCCGCGAACTGACGGTAGGACGGTGTGTCCATCGCCGCGTCGGTCACCGGACACATCAGCACCTGGTGGCGCAGGCGCGGCCCACCGCGCTCCTGCGCGAGGAGCGTGAGGGCGGCCGCGTGCTGGGCTCCCGCGCTGGCTCCGACGACCGCCATCCGGGCCCCGTCCAGCCGCCACTCCCCGCCGTGCCGGGCGATCCAGCGGGCGACGGTGTGCGCCCGCTCCACGGCGCCGGGATGCCGTGCGTCGTTCGGGCCCTCGTACTCCGGGACGACCACCGCGGCGTCCGCTCCCAGCACGAGGTCGGCCACCAGCCGTCGATGGGCGTAGGCGTCGGTCGTCATCCAGCCGAGCCCGTGCAGGTACAGCACCACCGGCAGGGCGTCGTCGCTGCCGGCCGGGCGCAGGATGCGCACCCTGATCCGGTGGCCGTCGTCTCCCGGCAGTGCCAGCCACTCCTCGTCGACGTCCGGGTCGTCGCGGCCCTCCCCGTCCCACAGGGCGGCCATGCGCGCCCTGGACTCCCCCGCGTCCGCGTCCGTGTCCGGGGCGGCGGGCCAGGCGTGCTCCCGCAGGAAGGCGCGTGTCCGTCGTTCGAGGGCAGGTCTCTCCCCCAGGGCTGGGGCGTCTTCTTGCACGGGAACTCCTGCGCGGGGACGGGGCACGGGCCGTTCGAAGGCGCCGCCGCGCACTGACGGCCGGACGAGCGGGCGCTCCGTGCCGCACAGCGGCTCTGCCGGCACGCGGCACCCACCCTAGGCGGTCGGCGCCGGGAACCGGGCGGGGTCTCGGTACGCGTCCGTGCCGCTGCGTGCACAGTTCGCGGGGCGCCGGCGCGAGACGCCCGTGGCGGGACCGGGTCGGTCGAAGTGCAGTCATATGACCTACTCCCCTCCCGGGCACCTTCGGAAGACTCGTGCCGGTGCGAGGGGGCGGCCGTCCCTCCCCTCGCACCGGCACAGGCCTTCCGGGACGGCTGAAGGGAACCCACGTGAGCACTCGAGCCGGTACGGCGATCTCACCGGGCGGCGGCGCGTCCACCGACGTCGTGGCCGCGCTGTCGCGATGGCTGGCGCCCGTCGAGGAAGACGTCCCCCGGGGCGCCGCGACGGCCGGCTCCGTGACACTGCGTCACTTCGGATACGTGGACATGATCACCTGCGTCACCGGGCCGCTCACTCTCACCCGGCGCCCGAGCCCGGCCCCGGGCCCGGAGGCGGTGGCGCTGCTGGTGCCCCGGACCGGCACCGCACTGATAGCCCAGGACGGCCGGGGCACCCACGTCGAAAGCGGCCGCCTGGCGCTGCTCGACCTGAGCCGCCCCTTCTCGGTCGCCCTGACGGGTGGGCAGGTCGACGGGGGCGGGCCCGCCCTTGATGCCGGGCCGGTGGGGTACGGCGGCCGGGCCGAGTGCTCCCGGACGCTTCTGTTCCGATTGCCCGTGCACGCGTTGCACGTTCCGGCGGCGGTCCTGCGGGGCGCCACCGCCCGTGTCCTCGACCCGTCGCCGGCCGTGGCCGCGCTGCTGACCCCCGTACTCAGGCATCTGGACGAGTCCGCGGCCCCGATCCCCGCAGCGGTGGCGGAACGACTCGGGGGCGTGGTGACCGACGCGGTCGCCGCCCTCGTCGGTGAGCCGGCCGGGGAAGCGGGGCAGGCGGCGGAGAACGGGCCGCGCCACCTCGTCCTGTCCGTCCGCCGGTTCATCGACCGGAACCTCGGCGACCCCGAGCTGTCCGCCGAGCGCATCGCCGCGGCGCACTTCATCTCCGTCCGCTATCTGCACCGCCTCTTCGAGGGTGAGGACACCACGGTGAGCAGGCTCGTCCAGCGCCGCCGGGTGGAGGAGTGCGCGCGGGAGCTGGCGCGGCGCGCACGGGTCGGCCCCTCACTCGCCGTCGTGGCCTCCCGCTGGGGCTTTCGCAGCGCCGCGCACTTCAGCCGCGCCTTCAAGGCCGTGCACGGTCACCCGCCGCAGCAGTGGCGCCGCCTGGTGCTCGCCTCCCCGGCGTCGGGCCTCGCGGCGCCGACCGCGACGGCAGCGGGCCCGGGGCCCCGGTCAGCCGGAGGCGGGCCCGGCATCGGCTGACGGCCCGGTCCGGCCGTCGCGCCAGTCACTGGGCGACATGCCGTACGCCGCGCGGAAGCTGCGGCTGAAGTGCGTGGCGCTGGCGAAACCCCAGCGTCGGGCGACCGCCGACACGGTGATGCCGTCGCGCCCGGGGCGGGCCAGTTCCCGGCGGGCCTCCTCCAGCCTGCGGTGCTGGATCCACCGGCCGACCGTGCTGCCGTGGCCCTCGAAGAGCTTGTGGAGGTAGCGGATCGAGATGTGCTGGGCCGCCGCGACCGTGGCGGGCGTCAGGTTCCGGTCCCAGAGATGGGCGTCGACGTACGCGCGCAGCCGCCCCACCAGCTCCGCGCGGCCCCGTGGCCCGGGGTCGGCGTCCTGCACGGCCAGCAGGTCCACCAGCTCCGCGACGACGCCCGCCAGCCGCAGGGCGGTCCGGGGCGCGTCCTGGGCGGGCACCGCGACCAGTTCCCGCAGGAGCGTGCCGAGCAGCGAGGCCACCGGTCCGTCGGCGGCCGGGGCCCGGCCGCTCAGGTCGGTGGCCTGCTGGTCGGTCAGGGTCAGGGCGCGGCGCGCGATCCGGACCAGGTGCAGTTCGTACGCCGTGGACTCGCGCAGGACGGCGGGCTGCGTCCCGTCGACGACGAAGAGGTCCCCGGGGCGGCACGGCACGGCGCTCCCCCGGCGGACGAGCGTCGCCTCGCCGCTCGTGTGGAAGCCCAGCAGGAGGTACGGCCCGCCCTGTTCCGCGGTGGGCACGCGGACGACGCTGGGCGCTGTGCCGCGGAGCGTGCTCACCCCCAGGAAGCCGAGTGCGTGCTCGTCGGCGCCTGCGGGCGCGGGCATCGGGTTCATCAGTCCCCCTGATCTGGGCGTCGGTCCGGTGCTGCGCGCGGTCGCCGGTGCTCGGCGCGGGTCCGCGCGGATCCATCCTGTGGTCGCTCCGTCCCAGGTGGGGGGCCGTGGGGGGCTCTCTGCGGGCAGGGGCAGGAGCCGTGCACACTGGGGCAACGCCGCGGTGTCACGGTGTTCCTGGGCTGACCGAGGACAGGGGGCGGCGATGGGCGACGGGACGGTGTTCGTCGGCCGACGGCGCGAACGCGCGCTGCTGGGCCGGGCGCTGGACGACGCGCGAACCGGCGCGGGCGGCTCGGCGACCGTGCTGCGGGGCGATCCCGGCATCGGCAAGAGCGCGCTGCTGGACTGGACCGCCACGCGTGCCGACGGCGACGGCTTCACCGTGCTGCGCGCGGCGGGACACGAGCCGGAGACCGGGGTCGCCTTCGGGGCGCTGCACCAGGTGCTGCGGCCGCTGTGGGCGAACGCACGCGCCTTGCCCGGGCCCCAACTGGCCGCGCTGGAAAGGGTCCTCGGGCTACGGGAGGGCCTGCCGCCGAGCGGCTTCATGGTCGGCGCGGCGGTCCTGGCGCTGCTCGCCGAGGAGGCGCGCCGGCGTCCGGTGCTGATCCTCGTCGACGACCTGCACTGGGTGGACTCCTCCAGCGTCGCCGTCTTCGTCTTCCTGCACCGCCGGATCACCGGGCTGCGCGTGGTCATGGTCGGCGCGAGCCGTGCCGAGGACGGGGCGGCTCCGGGGCGGGACGAGCACACGGTGGACTTGGGGGTGCTGTCCCGGGAGGACGCGCGGGCGCTGTTGCGGCACTGGCATCCGGGCCTGGCGCCCTCCACCGCGCAGCGGGTGATGGACGAGGCCGTCGGCAATCCGCTGGCGCTGGCCGAACTGCCCGGCCAGTTGGCGTACGGGCACCGCAGGGGCGTGGTGCCGCTGCCGGACCGGCTGCCGCTGGGGCGGCGCCTCGAGTCGCTCTTCGCCCGGCGCCTGCGCGCCCTGCCCGCCGACGCGAGGAGGCTGCTGCTGCTCACGGCGCTGGACGGGATCGACGCCACGGGCGGCGGCGCGCTCCGCGAGCCCGGCCTCGGCCGCACGGAGCAACTTGTCGAGCGCGTCGAGGCGAGCGGTCTTGCCCGGCTCGACGCCACGGGACGGCTGGTCTTCCGGCACCCGCTGGTGCGCAGCGCCGTCATCGCCTCCTCGGAATGGGCCGAGCGGCAGGCCGCGCACCGGACGCTGGCCGCACGGTTGCGCGAGGACGATCCGCGCCGGCTGACGCACGAGGCGCTGGCCGCCGACGGTCCCGACGAGCGGCTCGCCGCGCGGCTGCACCGGGCGGGAGAGCGCATCGCGTTGCGCGGCGGCGACGCGGAGGCCGCCCTGCTCCTCGAACGCGCGGCGGCGCTCGGCCCCGACCCCGGCGACCGGGCGCGCCGGCTGACCTGGGCGGCCGTGATGTCGGCGCGGGGCGGGCGGCTCGCGCACGCGGCGAACCTGGTCGAGGAGGTGCGGCGCGGGCCGGTGCCCGAGGACGTGGCCCCGCTGTTCGCCTACGCGGTCGTGTACGTCGATCAGAGCCACCACGTCGACTTCGCGTCGTCGATCGAGCTGCTGCCCGGGGCGCTGGCCGCGCTGACCGCGCCGGGCGCTCCCGACAGCGGCGACCTCGTGGAGCAGATGTTCTTCAAGCTGCTGCTGGCCGTGTCGTACACGGGCGACGCCCGGGGCCGGCGGGCCCTGGAGCGGTACACGGCGCATGTCTCCCCCGCCGCCCGGCTGTGCCACCGCGCCTGGGCGGACCCGCCGCGCACGGCGCATGGCGCGCAGGCCGATCTGCGGGTGCTGACGGCACGTATGACGGCCGGACGGGAGGCCGGGAACTCCTGGCTGGTGCTGTGGGCGGCGGCGGCCGTCGACGCGGCGGACGCCGACCTGTGGCGGCTCTTCGGCGGGGAGCACGCCTACGCCACGCAGGGCTCGGTGGCCAAGGCGCGGTACCACCAGGCGTTCCTGCGGGGCGAGTGGGAGGCGGCCGAGGAGTCCGTGGCCGCGGCCGAGCGTGCGGACGAGGCCGGGTATCACTGCAACGCGCTGCTGTTCCGGTTCTACTACGCCCATTTCCTTGCCGGTCGCGGGGACGCGCCGGCGCTGCGCGAGGTGCGCGAGCGGATCGGGCCGGCCGCCGCCAGGGCGCGGATGCGGCTGGTCACCGACCACTTGGAGCGGCTGGAGGCGCTGGTCCTGCTGGCAAACGGCCGGCACGAGGAGGCGTACGCGCGGCTGCGCCGCCTGATGGCACCCGGTGAGCTGCCGTGCGGTCTGGCGTGGTTCCATCTGCCCTTCTTCGACCTGGTGGACGCCTGTCTGGGGTCCGGGCGCCGCGCCGAGGCGCTGGCGCACGTGGCGGCGGGCCGGGCGGCGCGGATGGACGGCATCTCGGCGCACCACGCCTTCCTGCTGGCGGCGGCGACCGCGATGACGGCCGACGACGGCGATGCCGATACGGCCTATGCGGCCGCGTACGCCGTGCGGGGTTCTTGTCAGTGGGTGTTCGAGAGGGCGCGGCTGCGGCTGGCGCACGGCTCCTGGCTGCGGCGACGGGGGCGGGGCGCCGAGGCGAGCGGCGTACTGCGGGCCGCCTGCCGTACTTTCCGCGCCCTGGGGGCCGAGCCGTGGGTGGCGCGGTGCCGGTCCGAACTGCGCGCCGTCGAGGCCCCCTTGGGCGGTGGTTCGGCGGATGGCGGTGGGCTCACGGCGCAGGAGCTGCGCATCGCCCGCCTGGTGGCGACCGGGTTGACGAACAAGGAGGTCGGTGCCGCGTTGCGGCTGTCCCCGCGCACGGTGGGGGCCCATCTCTACCGGATCTTCCCGAAGCTGGGCATCTCCTCACGGGCGGCACTGGCCAGGGCGCTGCCGGGCGGTTGAGCCGTCCCGGCGCCCCTATGCGGGACCGCCCGGCCGCTCGGCCGGGGTCAGGGCCAGGGCGCGGGCCACTCCGGCCCGGGTCGTGATGCCCAGCTTGGGGAAGACCTTGTAGAGGTGTGCGCCGATGGTGCGCGGCGACAGGCCGAGCCGGTCCCCGATCTGCCGGTTCGTCAGTCCTTGGGCGGCGAGTTCGGCGATGCGGAACTCCTGTGCGGAGAGCAGGGGATGGCCGCTTGGGCGCGCGGCCGCCGTGTCGAGTTCGCGCGTCGCTCGTGCCGCCCAGGACGTGGCGCCGAGCCGGGTGAAGGTGTCGCGTGCGGCGCGGCACAGAGTGACCGCCGTGACGTGTTGTCCGCGCCGCAGCAACCCCGCGCCGTGGGCCAGTTGGGCCCTGGCGAGCGGGAAGGGCCACTGTGCCGCGCCCGGGAAGGCGTAGACGGCCTCGAAGCGCGTGTCCGCCGCGTCGTCGTCGGCCGCGACGGCTTCGGCGATGGCCGCCAGGAAGGCGTGGTGGGCACAGGTGGGCGCGGTGCCGGCATCCCTGATCGCCCGCAGGTGACGCAGGGCGTCCGCCCGGTGGCCGCTGTCGACCGCGGCCTGGATCCAGTCGAGGAGGCCGAGGTGGAACCACGGGGAGCGCGGCGGGAGCACGCCGGGTGCGGTGAGCGAGCGCGCGTGGTCCCATGCCTCGTCGGCCCGGCCGTGGCCGAGCGCGCACAGCGCTTTCAGGCCGTGCAGCCGCTCGGCGACGCGGTGCGCGTGCTGCCCGCGTGCCGCGCCCACGAGCGGGGCTTCCAGGGCGGCGAGGGCCTCGCACTCGCCCCGGGCCGCGAGGACTTGACCGGCTTGTTGCAGGAACAGCAGCTCGTTGAAGACGTGTCCGTGGGAGCGGGACGTCGTCGCGCCGTCGCGGGCGAGCGCGAGGGCCGCGTCCCAGCGGCCGTGCAGGAAGTCGTCGTGGGCGCGCAGGCCGTCGAGGAAGGCCTGGATGGCGACGGCGTGGCCGCGCGCGAAGGGGCGGGACAGCGCCTCGTACTCGCCGACGGCGTCGAGCGCGGCGGCCGCCCACAGCAGCAGCCAGGCGGCGGGAGTCTCCCGGTCCTCGGGCAGCGCGGCGACGGCCTCGCGCAGGTGCCCCGCCAGGTCGTCGGTGCCGGCGACGGCGCGTCCGGTGTCGCGAGGCGTGCCGGTCGCGGTGTGCGGGGGTGGCCCCGCCCAGGCACGCCGGCACAGCGCCGCCGCTCGCGAGGCGCCAGGTGCGTGGCGTTCGGCGGCGACCCACGCGCGTTCGTCCCCCGTGTGGACGGCGACGACGATGAGCAGGAACAGCATCGGTTCGAGCAGCCCGGCGCGTTGGTCCCGGCCCTCGGGTGCTGCCAGCAGGTCCAGTGCGCCGGGCAGCAGTTCGACGGCGGGTGCGGGGTCGCCCGCCAGCTGGAGCCGGGTGCAGGCGACGGCGAAGGCGTGCGGGGCGGCGGGCCGGGGACGTTCCGGGCGGGCCTCGGACTCCGCTTGGGCGACGAGTTCCGCCGCCAGGCGCAGCCGCCCGCCGCGGGCGGCCATGACCGAGGCGGCGACCAGGCGCGCCACCCGCCGCGCGGGGTCGGGGGTCAGGCCCGCCGCGCGCGCCATCATCCCGGCGGCCTCGGCGTCCCCGCCCTGCGCGGCCATGTTGTCGGCCTCGGCGTGCAGCAGCTCCGCGAGGCCGTCGTCGGTGCCGACGGCGGCGGCCGCGAGGTGGGTGACGCGTTGCGGGCTCTTCGCGGGCAGGTGCCGGGCCAGCAGCCGGTGTGCGGCGCGGCGCTCCGCCGGGGAGGCGATGTGCGCCAGGCAGGCGCGCACCAGGGGGTGGTGGAACAGTACGCGGTCGCGCATGAGGTCGACGCGGGCGAGGCCGGACGCCTCGATGTGGCGCTGCGTGCGGTCCCATGGCGTGGTCGTGACCTCGCGCGCCATGGCGCGCAGGGCGCCGACGCGTTGGGCGAAGGAGCCGCCGACGGCCGCGACCAGCAGCAGTTGGCGGGCGTCGTCCGGCAGGGCGCGCAACCCGTCCTCGTAGAGCCGCCCCAGCCGGGCGCCGAGCGGCAGTTCGTCGAAGGGCTCGTCACCGTCCTCGGCGCGGGGGTCCGCGAGGAGGGCGGGGTGGTCGGGCGCCAACCTCCGCACCTGCGCGGGGAGTTCGTGCAGGGCGAGGGGGTTGCCCGCGGCCGCCCGCAGCACGCGGCGGTGCGCGGGGGCGGGCAGCCACGGGTGGAGCGTGCGCAGCAGCCGTTCGGACTGCTCCGCGTCCAAGGGCTCCAGGTCCATGACCCGGCCCGGCAGGCTCTCGGTGTCCCCGCTCTCCTGCGCACCCCCGGCCCCGCCGCCCGCGTCACCCTCGCGCCGGGTGGCACCGACGAGGACGAGGGGCAGGGGCGTCAGGTGCCGTCGCAGGTACCCGAAGACGGCGACACTGGAGGGGTCGGCCCACTGGAGGTCGTCCAGGAGTACGACGACGGGGCGCCGGGCGGCGGCGTGGGCGAGCAGCGCGAGCGCGGCTCCCGCCACGGTGAACCCTTCGGGCGGCATGCCCTCGCGCACGCCCAACGCGCTCTCCAGGGCGTCGCGCTGCTCGCCGGGGAGCGCCCGGGTGCCGTCGAGCAGCGGCCAGAGCACCTGGTGCAGGGCGGCGAAGGGAAGGCCCGTCTCCGCCTCGGCGCCGGTCATCCGCAGCACCCGGAATCCGGCGTCACGCGCCATCGCCTCCGCGGCCGCCAGAAGCGCGGTCTTGCCCATGCCGGGGTCGCCCCGCAGCAGTACGGACGCCCCCGCGTCGGCGATACCGGCCAGGGCCGCTTCGATGACGGCGAGGTGCGCGTCCCGCCCGGCGAGCACCTCGGCGGTCCGCTCACCGCCGCCGTCGTTCATGAGGTCCGCTGCCACGCCCTGTCCCTCAGCCAGGTGAGCACCTCGGGAGTCACCGGGTCGGTGATGTCGGCGAAGTCGCCGTGCTTGTGGAGGTACTTCGCCACGTAGGGGCAGACCGGCACGATCCGCTTGCCCGCGGCGCGCACGTCAGTCAGCGCCTCTCGTACGAGGGTCGCGGCCAGGCCCTGTCCCGCGAAGGCCTCGTCGATCTCGGTGTGGTGAAAGACGCGTCGGCCCTCCTGGTCGCGGTAGGCGGTGAATCCGGCGGTGGTGTCGCCGACGAGGATCTCGTAACGGTGCCGGGCGTCCACGCGGCGGACGACGGGGGCGGGGACGGGTCGTGTCATGGGGGTGGCCTTTCAGGGACGTGGGTCGGCGCGCGGCGTGAGGCGTACACGGATCAGGGCGGGGCCGGGCAGTCGTCCGCCCGCGCAGCCCGGGACGGTGCCGAAGCGGTCGAAGGCGTCCTGCCATGCCCGCCCGGCCTCGACGATGTCGTCACGGCTGCGGCCGATGAAGTTCCACGACATCTCATACCGACGGGGCGTTCGTGCACGTCAACAGCCTAGTTCGCTGGGGGAGGGCAGCAAAAGGCCGGCATCAGGTGATGGACGGGTGCGCAGTTTCCCCCACGCGGTTGTTCCCCTGCACGTGGATCGCGCCATGGGCGCCAAGGGCCCCTGGCGCACGGTCAGATCACCGGTATTGCCCGTAGGCCGTGTCGTCGATCACCCGGATGGGCGGCACACCTGCGCCGGACACGGCTCGTTAACCGGCGAGAGACCGTCTTCCGGGAGGCAACCTCATGAGGCGCTGTGGCGTACGCGTACCAGGTGTCACCGGAAGCCGTCACCGGAGCGCCGGCGGACGGACGGACTGGCGGCGTTTCGCGCTCGCCGTGACCGGCGCGCTGGTGCTGGCCGGTGCGATGGTCGCGGCCACGACGGCGGCGGCGATCCCGGTGTCGTTCGCCGTGGCGGGCAGCCCGTTCACCGTCACGGCGCACAGGCTGGAGGCCGAAGGGGTGACGCAGTTCGCCTCGTTCCGTCAGCAGACGTCGGGGAGGCGGCACGCGGTCGCCGCGGTCGGGCTGGAGGAGGCCGCGTTGTACGGGCTGTGCCAGTCCGCGGTGGCACGGACCCCGCTGGGCACGGCGACGCTGCGGATCCGTTCCGGTGACCACCGGGCGGTGAAGGCTTCGTCGCTGGCGCTGGACCTGTCGTCCATCCGGGGCGACATGCGGTTCCACGCGGTGGAGATGGGGCGTGACGCCGCCACGCTGCGCGGCGCCCGAGGAGCGCCGGGAACGTACGGTCAGTACGCGGACTCACTGACGATCCGGCACATGAGGATGGACGCCTGGTCGCTGACCGCCGGGCTGTTCACGCTGGGCGACGCCACCATGGACGTCCGCGCGGGGGAGCACCCGTGCGCGTGAGGCGGGGACACCGCCCGCGGGGGGCCATCGTGTGCGTCGCCGCCGCCGGGGCGGAGATCGGCTACTTTCCACTGGCCCAGGTCGGCCTGCTGCCGGTGCAGGGAGTGAGCGGGGCGGCCACCGTCATGCTCGCGCTCGCGCTGGTCGGCTGCGCGGTGCACCTGTGGACCGCGCCGGCACGCGCCCGCTTCAGCGGAGCTGCCGCCATCGCCCTGGGTGTCCTTTCCTATCCGTTCGCCAACCTGGGCGGCTTCCTCCTGGGCATGCTGCTCGCGCTGGTCGGCGGAGCCCTGGCAGTGGCCTGGCGACCCGCGTCCCTCCAGGCCGCGGGGGACGGCGGGTGAGCCCTGGCCGTGCGCGGCTGTGGCTCGCTGTGGGCGCGGGCCTGACCGCCTCCCTCACGCCGGCCTGGGTAGGTACTGCCGACGAGGCGGGGCGGGCCGGCCCCTCCGGTGAGGTCTTCGCTCCCGCCCCGGAGAGTGCCGCGCCCTCCGGCGGGCCGAGGGGCGCCGCTTCCCCTGACGGAGCGGGGCCTGACCGCGGCTGTGCTCCCGGCACCCTGCCCTCCGCTCAACCCCGGCGAGGGCAGCGTGAGACGGCGGCGCGAGCACTGGCCGACTGCCTGACCTCAGCCGCACCGGGCAGACGGACCGCAGAGTCCGGCGGGACGACGCTGCGGGCGGCCACCCTGTCCGTCACGGGCCTCTACTGTCCGCCCGCCGCGGACCTGTGCCGGGCCTCTTCGATCCACCTGTCCAGGGCCCGCATCCGTCACGGGCGCGGTGAGGCAGCTTCGTGCCTGGTCGCCGAGGAGTTCTCCCTGACCGGCACTGTCCTCTTCCGTGCGGCGATCTTGCGCGGGAGGCTCCTGGGCGTCCTGCCCCTGACCGTCTCCACCCGGGCACTGCCGCCCGTGCCCGTCCCGTTCCTGCGGCTGGACGCGGTGGTCGCGCACGGGCTGTGGGCGAAGGCCGGTGAGGCTGCGGGCACGGCGGTGACGATCGGCCCGGGCAGCGGCGTCTGCGGGGACGCCGCCCCGGACGGCGCGGGTCCGGTCCCAGGGGACGTATGACGCCCTCTTCGCCGTCGACACTGTCTTCGCGCCGTCCCCGCGCTCAGCCTTCCTGCGGCTACCAAGGACTGCGCGATGGCCCGGAGCGTGCTGGACGAGCGCGCGTTGCCGTGTGGCAATCGCCTTGTACGTGCAGCCAGAGCAACTCGGCGGCCCTCACGCCCTCGTCCTGCGCCACGGGTCCGGTCATGCGCTTCGCGCCCCGCGTGGCCGGACCTGCCATGGCGAGCGAGCTGGCTCGGAGCCGGGCATGAGCGGGCGTCCGGAATTTGTCGATCGTATTCATAATCCCTTTTACAGCGTCGCTCACATGCCACGTTCCTCACCCGTCCGGGTATTAAGACTGCCGCTTCACAGGAGCGCACCGCCTCCCGCACGACCGCCTCTCACCTGGCACGAAAGCTCTGGGCGACGCCAGTAACGGCTCGCCGGTTCCCGCCGGTTGCAAAGAGTTGGCCCGGGCCGAGTCCTTTCCTACCGGTACCCTCCCTCGACTGGTGTTGCTGTACCGAGAGGACAGTTTGCATATCGGCTGTAGCCCGATCCGCAGCGCGTCACAAGGAGACTTTTATGGGTCAGGAGCCACCTCGCATCGCCCCCTTGAGCGGAGTTGCTCTGACGGCCGTGTGGGCGTTGCATCACCGCACCATGCACCTGCACGACACCGTGGCCCAGGAGGTTCTCCTCAAGATTCAGCGCAGGCGACAGACGCTGGGCCCCGTCATGGGACGTCGCACTTCGCTCATGGCGCACTACTTCGCACAACGTGCCAGGGTCTTCGATGCCGAGATCCGGCTGTTCCTGTCTCGCCATTCCGACGCCGTAGTCGTGAATCTGGGCGAGGGTCTCGACACACAGTTCTGGCGAGTGGATAACGGTCAACTGCGCTGGATCGGTGTCGACATGCCTGATGTCATTCGGTTGCGACAGGAGCTGATGCCGCCATCGGACCGCGTTACCCACATTCCCTGTTCAGTGCTCGCCCTCGACTGGACGGAACAAGTGCCGAGCGGTGCTCCGTTGTTGATCACCGCCCAGGGTCTGTTCATGTACTTCAAACCCGGGCAGGTCATTGGCCTGCTCCGCGCACTCGGGCAGAGGTATCCCGGCCACACCGCCATTTTTGACACCGCGCCCTGGTGGTTCGTCGGTTTGTCCCGGCTCAAGAAGCTGCGGTGCGGGGAATTCCGTGTCCCCGCCATGTCCAGCAGCCTGTCACCGCGCAGCCTGGGACACTTGCGGTCCCAGTTGCCCGCAGGAACATCCGTGACACATGTCCCAGCCCAGCACAGTTCTGGTCCTTTTCGGCTGTTCCACCGCCTCGGCCACCGTGTCCCCCTCGTACGCGGGTGCATTCCCGCGACTGTGCGCATCACGTTCCCGCGTGCGGGAGACACCCGGAATGGTCCACCCCTCGACACGACTTTCTGCCACGCGGAAACCCCTTGACATAACGCGGATGGCATCCTTCCACAGGCGCGCGACGGCTCTGCAATACCTCCATTGCTGCATGTGCAGACCTCCGAACAAGTAAGCAGCGGCTGACGTCATCCCACTCCTACGCCCACACCATGAGGTCCTGGTGCAACACACTGCCCTGAACCATCCACTATTGACCGACGGCTTGCCAAAGACCCCGTCGCCATCGTCGGGCTCGCGGGACGCTTCCCCAAAGCAGGCGACGTTCGGGAGTTTTGGAACAATGTCGTGTCCGCGCGCGACTGTTCCGACGTCGTGCCGTCCAGTTGGTGGCGCACGGACGAGTACTACGATCCGGACCCGTTCGCCCAGGACAAGACCTACTGCCGACGCGGCGGTTTCCTGACCCCGGAGGTGTTCGATCCCAAGGAGTTCGGAATGCCGCCGAACACCCTTGACTCGACAGGGCTGGTGCAACTTCTGAGTCTTGTCGTGGCCAAGGAGGCCCTCGAAGACGCGGGGCAGGGCAGAGCGGACTGGTACGAGGCGGCACGCACCGGCGTGGTGCTCGGAGTGTGCGGCACCAACTCCACTCTCCTGCCGCTGGCCGCCCGGCTGTTCGTGCCCCAAGTGGCCGAGGTCATGCGCGCCCAGGGCGTGCCGGAGGACACGGTCGACGCCGTCGTGCGCAGCCAACTGGCGGCCTTTCCGAAGTGGACGGAGGACAGTTTCCCCGGCGTCCTCGGCAATGTCGTCTCTGGACGAATCGCCAATCGGCTGGGCCTGGGAGCGGCCAACCACACAGTGGATGCCGCTTGTGCCAGCTCCCTGGCCGCGCTGCGTTCAGCCGTGGATGAGCTGCAGAGCCGACGGGCGGACCTGATGCTCACCGGTGGCTGCGACGCGGACAACGCGATCGTGTCGTTCATGTGCTTCAGCAAAACTCCCGCCTTGTCCCCGAGCGAACAGATCCGTCCGTTCGATGCCAAGTCCGACGGCACCCTGGTGGGCGAGGGCATCGGCATCCTGGTGCTCAAGCGCCTCGCGGATGCTGAGCGTGACGGTGATCGCGTCTACGCGGTTCTGCGGGGCTTGGGCAGTTCCAGCGACGGCAGAACGGACAGCATCTACGCCCCGCACATCGACGGGCAGGTCACGGCGCTGCGACGGGCTTACCGCGACGCGGACTGCCCTCCCCAGGCGGTCCAGTTGATCGAGGCCCATGGCACTGGTACCCGGGCGGGTGACGATGTCGAGCTGAAGGCGCTCAGCGAGGTGCTGTCCGGGTCGAAAGAACATCACTTCGCGGCGGTCGGCAGTGTGAAGTCCCAGATCGGACACACCAAGGCCGCGGCGGGTGCCGCAGGAATGATCAAGGCGGCGCTGGCACTGCACCACCGGCTGCTGCCGCCCACCATCAACGTGCGACAGCCCCATGCCCAGACGGTGGGCGGGGACAGCGCCCTTTACCTGAATACGTATGCCCGCCCGTGGGTGCTCGACCCGTCCCGACCAGTACGTCGGGCCGGGGTCTCGTCGTTCGGTTTCGGCGGGGTGAACTACCACGCCGTTCTGGAGGAGTATCCAGGCTCGGGCGACCACCGTGAGCACCCCCTGCACGACGTCCCTCGCCTGGCCCTGTGGCACGCACCGGATGCTGTTGCGGTGTCTTGAGCGGGGGAACCCCCCGGCCACCGAACCGCCTCCGCCCCAGCACGCCCGCATCGGCTTCGTGGCGACTGGCGTGGAGGAGTACGACGAGCTGCTCGCTCTCGCTGCTGACCGGTTGCGACACGACACCGGCCTGCCCCAATGGCGGCACTCCCGCGGAATCCACTACCGCTCCTCGGCACTGCCGCCCGAGACGGGCGTCGGCGCTCTGTTCGCCGGTCAGGGCAGCCAGTACGTGAACATGGGACTGAGCACGGCTCTGGCGGTCCCCCCCGTCCGCGCCGCCTTCGACGACGCCAACGTCCACTTCCCCTCGAACGACAGCCTCGCCGAAGCGGTCTTCCCCCCTCCAATGGCGGAGGAGCCGGACACCGGGCACGAGAGGCTGCGTCGGACCGGACATGCCCAGTCAGCCATCGGAGCTCTGTCCATGGGGCAGTACCGGTACTTGCGGACGATGGGTTTCACACCCCAGGGCGTACTCGGGTACAGCTTCGGTGAGCTGACCGCACTGTGGGCAGCCGGGGTGCTGGACGACGGCGCCTTCACAGAACTGGCCCGCGCCCGCGGGCGGGCCATGGAGCTGCCGGCCGGTGCGGACACCGACCCGGGAACGATGATCTCGGTCCAGGCGTCCTGCGCCGAACTCGAGACTCTGCTCGGCGAGATCCCCGGACTGACGGTCAGCGGGTACAACGCTCCGGGGCAGTACACAGTCGCGGGCCCGACCGCGGCCGCCCTCCGGTTCGCCGAGCTGTGTGCCACCCGCGGTGTGCGGGCGAAGCGGCTGGATGTGGCGGCTGCGTTCCATACGCCGCTCGTGGGCCACGCAGCCGAGGCGTTCGCGGCATCCTGTTCCGCGACCGCCTTCACCGCGCCGTCCCTACAGGTCTACAGCGCCACCAGGGGCGCCGCGTACACCGGGGATGAGAACGCCGACCGTCGCACGCTGGTCGAACAGCTACTCGAACCCGTCGACTTCGCCGCGCGTCTGGAGGAAATGTACGCGGACGGAGTGCGTGTCTTCGTCGAGTTCGGGCCGCGGCGCATGCTGACACAGCTGGTGGAGCGGACGTTGGGCGACCGCGAGGTGGAGACGATCGCCTGCGACCACGGTCCCGGCACGAACGGTGCCGCCGTGCTGAAGGAAGCAGCGGTAAGGCTGGCCGTTCTGGGAGTCATGGCATCGGTGGTCGACCCGTGTGCTCAGGTCGCGCGAAAAGACAAGGCGCAACCCTCCAAGGTCGCACGCACTTTGGAGGGACCGATGTTCGCGATGCAAGATCTGCGGCCGGCCCATGAGCAGCGGCTCGCCGAGGACACCGCACGGGTGGCCGCGCCCTCCGAGTGGGGCGAAGGGAACTCGTCAGGGAACCCTGCGGTGGTCGCCACAGCGGCTCAGGACGATCCCCTGGCTCGTGCGGCAGCAGAACATCTGGCGGTGCACACCCGTTACCTGGACGCCCAGTTGCGGACGGCGGAGCAGCTGACGGACCTGCTCCAGCGGGGCAGCCAGGGCGAAGGGCTCGACACGACGCTGGCCACAGCCGTGCACACCGTCGCCGAGCACAGCATGGCGGTGTGTCGCACGCACGAGCGGGCGAGCGAGGTCGTGTCACGTCTGCTGCGCATTCCCTCTGCGGGAGACGTCCCGGATCAGTCAGGGGGTGAGAATCCAGCGCTCGTCTCGCCCCGCTCCAACGGCGACAGCCTGGCGCCCCTCGCCGTCGAGGGAGGCGCAACGCCGGCGCTGCCCACGCAGCCGAGCGCACCTGCCGCACACCCCAGGACCGGCGAAGACCGGACACCACCGCCCACGAAAACGGCTCTCGCTGAACTCTGGGCGGCCGACCAGGACGGGGCCGGGCTCACGAAGCTCGCGGTGGCGACCGAGGAAGTGGACCTGGCGGAACTCGAGGACGTCTGCCGCGCCGTCGTCGCCGAGAAGACGGGCTACGTCATCGACATGATCGAGCCCGGGATGCACATCCAGGAGGAGCTGGGCATCGACTCGCTGAAGCAGGTCGAGATCGGCGCGGAGATCTGGCGCCGCTATCCCGCCATCGGCCGCGATGATCTGTACCGCTTCACCGAGGCCAGGACGGTCGGGGAACTGACGGACATGCTACGCAGCGTCCTGACCCGGACGGAATCCCGGTCGGAACTGGTCATCACGCCACTGAGCTCTGACACCGGCCCCACTTTCGTCACGCTCCGTCCTCTTCCTCCTGTGGACGTCTGCGTCGGTCTCTACCCGGACCGGCCGTCCGCCCTGCTGCTCGATGACGGCGGCGAACTGGCGACCGTGTTGTCAGAGACGCTGACGGCTCTCGGCTGGCGTACACGTCTGCTGTACCTCCCCGGTGTCACGACGTACGACGGCCCGGCAACCGCGGACCACGCCGTGCTCCCCGATTGGGACGAGGCAAGCACTGTCTCGTGTCTCACAGAGCTCCTCGCCGACGACCCGCGCGTGGATCTGTGAGTCCTGCCGTTCAGCCGCGACGCGGACGACGACAGGTGCCGGATGACGCAACGGCTCTGTCACGCCGTCCTCATGACCAAGCACGTGCTGCCCCGTCTGCAGTCGGCGGCCGAAAGCGGCACCCGCGCCGCCCTGGTCTCCGTGACCCAGTTGGACGGCGCCCTCGGTCACGCCGGCACGGGCGGTGACGCGCTCCAGGCACTGGCCGGTGGCATCGGTGGACTGGTCAAGGTCGCCGCCCTCGAGGCACCCACCCTCTTCTGCCGGGCTGTGGACTTGGCCCCAGGGTCGACCACCGAGCAGATCGGCACGGCATTCGCGGCCGAGATCGCTGACCTGGCGACGGACGTGTGCGAAGTCGGACTCGACACCGACGGCGGACGGCGGACACCGAGCTTGTCCCGGTCGCCTGATCCCGTCCTGCCGGCCCGCGACGTCGACGTCGAACTCACCGCGGACGACTTCCTGCTCGTCACCGGCGGCGCACGAGGAATCACATCCTGGAGCGTGCAGGCACTCGCCGCCCGGCATGCCTGTGGGTATCTCCTCCTCGGCCGTACTCCCCTGGAGGAAGAGCCCGGCTGGGCCGTTGAGCTGCACACCGAGGAACACCTCCGTGAGGCGCTGGGGGAACGCGCCCGGGCGGCGGGAGAGGATCCATCCGTCCCGGCGACCGCCGCCGAGATCACACGGCACGCTCGGCTGCTGCTCACCCAGCGGGAGATCCGCTCCGCACTCGCGGCCCTGCGGACCCATGGGGCCGAAGCCCACTACGTTTCGGCAGACGTCCGTGACAGCGCCCAGGTGACATCGGTCCTCGCGCCGTACGCGGCACGGATCACCGGCGTCGTCCACGGAGCGGGAGTGCTCGGCGACCGGCCCCTGCGGGACGCCGCCGCCTCCTCCGTCGCCTCGGTGGTGGAGACCAAGGTCAGTGGCCTGTGTCACATCCTCGACGCGCTCGAACCCGACCGTCTGCGACACCTGGTGTTGTTCAGCTCTGTGGTGGGGGTCTGGGGCAACCTGCGACAGAGTGACTACGCACTGGCCAACGAGGCGGTGAACAGGGTCGGTTGCGCCTTCCAGGCCGCACACCCTCAGTGCCGAGTGGTGCCGATCGCATGGGGGCCCTGGGAAGGCGGGATGGCGGGCCGTATCCACGAGGTGTTCGCCGACGCCGGAGTTCCGGTACTCACCCGGGAACAGGGGACCACCCACTTCCTTGGCCGTTTGGCCTCCGGTACCAGGTGGAGCGGCGTCACCGTCGTCGGGCCGACCGCCCCGTTCTACCGCAGGCTCGAGCGGCTGCCAGCAGCGGGGCGGACCGCTCACCGTCCGGTGGCGGGCCTCGGTCGGGAGCCAGTCCTTCATGACCACCGCTTCGCCCGAGTCCCGGTCCTGCCCATGACAGCCGCCGTCGGGTGGGGCGTGCACAGTGTCGAGCGGGCGCTGGGCGGCGCGCATCCGGTGGTCATCTGCGAGAACTTCAACATCGCCAAGGGCGTCCTCCTCCCTCCGGGCCACCAGGAGCGCTTCCGTGTCACACTGGTGCCCCAGGAGGACCCCACCACCATCGCCGCATCGGTGCACGACCCTGAGCCGGACGGAAAACTTCGGTACGAAGGCGTCTTCCGGCAGGCCGCCGAGCCGGCCGTCGCACCCCGCGTTCCGCTGCCCCCGTACGAGATCGGCGTTACCCCGCACCCCGCATACGATGACGGCCGACTCTTCCACGGCCCGACGTTGAGGGGTCTGAGAAACGTGCTGACGCAGGGACCCGGACATGCGGTGCTGGCCGCGCGCATGCGTGAGCCCGCCCTGGCCAACGGCGCCTATGCGGGGCAGCTCTACCGTCCCGCGTTGACCTGCTGCTTCAGGCCGCCTTGGTGACCCTTGTGCCGCAGCCCGACAGCGCCCGTATTCCGGTACCGGTCGCATTCGAGCGTCTGGAGCTTTTCACCCCCCTGCCGGACGATGAGCCCTTCGCCATCGTGGTCGAAGTACACGATGACCAAACCCATCCCCTGTTCGGTGAGTGCACACTCGTCGCGGCAGCTCCCGACGGCCGCGTCCACCAACGCTGGACGCGCGTGAAGCTGCTCTGGGCAGCTCCCGAGGCCATTGTCAAGAATGTGGAGAAAAGCGTGATCCCCCGTCCCCCATCCATGAACGACGCGGGCAGGGATGATGGAAGAGCTGGACTTCGAAGGTCTGCCGCTTCCCCTGCCGGTCGCCGTGCCCGTCCGCCCGGTTCCGCCGCAAGGGCCCGGAAACGGAACTCCCCTGTCCGTAATCCCAGCCCCCTCCGCGGAACCGGGACGAGCACCGCGGCCCTCCGCGGCAAGCACGGGAGCAACGGTCGTGTCCGGGACGTCCGCCCACGAGTTGGACGCATCGAGGGCGCTGCGAACCACCGTCGGCCGTTACTGCGAAACAGCCGCCCTTGCCATGCGCCTGGCCGATCAGACGCAGCGCGCGCACGGGGAAGTCCTTACTGCCCACCGGGCCATTGACGCTTGGCTGATCGAAAGAGCCAGTACTCCCCTCCCCAAGTGCGGCACACGGCGAAGCCAGGGCCCCGGCACACCACCGAGTGGTCCCCCTGCCGCTGCGGGCGCGGTGGTGCCGCCCTTGACGGCCGCTGCCTCACCCGTGCTCGGACCCACCGAAGTCGACATCCCGTCGGCCGGATCAACGCAGCCGACCAAGGAGACCCGATGACCGCGTCGGAGACAGTGCGGCAGAAAGACGGCTCCTCCGAAGCCCGTTACGCGCCCGACGACGTGTACCGCGTCCTGGCTGATCTCGACCACCCGTGCTACGTCGTCGGGGGTGGAGGCCGTGTCGGTGTGATGTCCCGCCCACCAGGACCGGACAGCGGGAATACTCTCCTGACAGCTGTGCCCGCGCAGCCGACCGAGCGTCTGGGTTCATCGCACTTCAGGCGTCGGCACGGAGTGCGGTACGCCTACATGGCCGGCGCGATGGCCGGGGGTATCTCCTCCGAGGAACTGGTGCTGAGCCTGGCCAAAGCCGGCTACCTCGCATCCTTCGGCGCCGCCGGTCTGCCGGAGCAACGCGTGGACCAGGCGCTGACACGGCTGGCACGCTCACTCGGTGCCAGCGGAACGGCGTATGCGTGCAACCTGATCCACAACCCCGTCGCTCCGGAGCAGGAACGCGCCTGTGTCGACGCGTGCCTACGCCACCGCGTTCCCTGTGTGGAGGCTTCTGCGTTCGTCCGGCTCACCACCGACCTGGTCCGCTACCGGGTGACGGGTCTGCAGAGCGGCTCCGCCGGTGAAGTGCGCGCCACACACCGGGTCGTCGCGAAGATCTCCCGTCAGGAGATCGCGGAAATGTTCATGCGACCGGCTCCGGAAGAGCTTGTGGCGGACTTGGTGGCCCGGGGGCAGGTGACGCGGGCGCAGGCCGAACTCGCACGTCGTTTCCCGATGGCGGACGACATCACCGTCGAGGCCGACTCCGGCGGCCATACCGACCGCCGTCCACTGGTCGTCACCCTCCCCGCCATCCTGCGGCTCCGTAACCGTATCGCTCAGGAGCACCCCCCGGCCGGGCGGGTCGGGATCGGCGCGGCAGGCGGCATCGCGACTCCCGAAGCGATCACCGCCGCCTTCGCCCTGGGCGCCTGCTACGTCGTCACCGGTTCGGTCAACCAAAGCGCCAAGGAGGCGGGCACTTCAAGCGGCGCCAAGCAACTGTTGGCCCAGGCGGGGCTCACCGACTACACCATGGCTCCAGCCGCCGACCTGTTCGAACAGGGCGGCACCGTGCAGGTCCTCAGCCGGGGAACGCTGTTCGCCGGGGCCGCCGCGCGGTTGTATCGCCTCTACCGGGAACATACGTCCTTGGAGGAACTCCCAGCCGGAGAACGTCGTGACGTAGAGGAACGGATTTTGAAACGCACGCTGACCGCAGCCTGGCAGGAAACCGCCGACTACCTGCTCGCCCATCACCCAGAATGGCACCGCCGGGCGGAGCAGGATCCCAAGTTCCGCATGGCCATGGTTTTCCGTTGGTACCTCGCCATGGCCAGTCGCTGGGCGATCTCCGGCGCCGAGGAGCGTCGGGGCGACTGGCAGATCTGGTGCGGACCTGCGATGGGTGCTTTCAACGGCTGGACCGCGGGCACCGACCTCGCCCGTCCCGAGAACCGCGAGGTCGTCTCCATCGCGGACCATTTGATGAGTGCCGCGGCCTTCCACACACGGGTGACCCAATTGCGTCTGTCAGGTCTACGCCTTCCGGCTTCTTGCGCCGAATACCGTTTGCCATTCAGCAGTTCACAGCATTAGACCAACATTTGTGGTGCGACTCCGGCGGCCCGCCGAGGCCGGGTGACCCGGTGGCGGGCCCCAGCGATCACGAGGGATTGTGAGCGGCGCAGTAACGGTCGCGGATGCGGCGGTAGTCGGGGATGCGGGGTGCGGCCAACCGGGCGGCCCAGCGTTCGGCGTTCGCCTCGATGGAGCGCACCACGGAGCGGCGGGCACTCTCGTCAGGGGCGTCGCGCAGTTGCCGGGCGTGGGTCCAGGCGGTCTCGCGCCAGGAGCGGAAGAGCTGGGAGGCGGTGAGGCCGGCGATGGGGTTCCACCGGTCGTCGCCGAGTGCCACGATCTGGTCGTAGCGGGCGGCGACGTCGCGTACCGCGGGGCCATAGGCGCGGTCGAGAACGGTCTGGAAGCGGTCGTAGTCCGCCTTGCGTGAGGAGCCGTCGGGGCGGCGCAGTCCGAGGCGGGCGAGCACGTAGGGCATGTCGCGCTGGATGTGGGCGTTGGCACCGAGCAGTACGTCCTGTCCGGCGTTGACGCCGTCGGCGCGGGCCGCCGCGAAGGCGATGCGCCAGGCGGCGGGAACGGTGCGGCCGTTCTGGTCGGCCTGCCGGGCGGACAGGTAGAGGTTGACGAACCCGGTGTTGAGGTCGCCTGCCAGCCAGGACGGTTCGTCGAACGCGTGCGGGTTGCGTACCGCGTCCTTGAGGGACTGCTCAAGGTGGACGTAGATCGCCGGGAACGGCGCCCGGTGGTCGCACCCCAGTTCGTCCCGCACCTGCCGCAGCGTCTCCTGTGCCTCGGCCACACAGCCCACCACCGGTCCGTGGCAGCCGAGTTCCCCTCGTGTCGTCCCCTCTGTGGCGCCCGCGGGAACGGCCGCTGTAGCGCACAGCCACGCTGAAAGCACCACCGCACACCATGCCCGTACAGGCGAGATACCGACCGCCACCTCGCACCCCTTTCCGCGTCCCGCATCCGCCCTTGAGAAGGAAACGACCGGAGGGACAGGGGGGTAACGGTGACACCGGCACATCGTGGCGCTGGACGTTGACGGGGAAATGACAGCGAACAGACAACGATACGGCGGGCACGTCTGCCGGACTGCGGCCCGGATGGTGCTACGGGGAAGTATGAGCGCGGGCCGGACAGGACACCGCTGCCGGTGGTGGCGTTCGCCGTCCGATGGGCGCCGTGGACGTCGGCAGTGTCGCTGTTCTCGCTGTTGCCGTGGGTTTGGAGGACGGACGCCTCCGCCCCGGCCCTTCCGGTACGCCGCCGCGAGCGACCACGACCTCTCCCGAGAGGCCTCCCGCTCGCCCGCCCCGGATACGCGACCCCAGTTCAGCGCACCCGTCCCCGCGGTTTCAGCGGCACGTTCGGCAGTTCGGGGGCGGAGAGGCGACGGGGCGTTCGTGCACGTCAACAGCCTAGTTCGCTGGGAGAGAGCAGCTCCCCATTTGCACCCCTCTGGGATGGCGCCAGCCCTGTCCCGATTTCGTGCAGCCCAACTGGCGTGGAAGGAAGGGCACTTTTCGCCTGTCGGTCACGCCGCCACGAGCGAACGACAATCCCCCTTGCGCTTGTCGTCGGCCCCGCGCGTACGAGTACCTGAGCAGTCAGCGGGACGGGCTGGTGATCAGCAGGAAACTAGGAGGTGAGGCCGAGCAGTGCCCAGACCTGTCGTCCCTCGCTGGAGTTCTCGGTGCCGCAGCTCACGGCGCCCAAGTCGCGGAGCGTGGGCAGCACGTCCTCGTCCACAGCCGCGTCCGGTGCCTGGTGGCTGAGCGCGAGGATGAGTACGTGGTGGTTCTGCTCGGACACGTGCACGCTGATGCGGCGACTGCCGTCGGTGATGACGGCGGTCACCAGGAAGGACACCACGTCTTCGAGCGGCGCGGGGGTTTTGCAACCCCACGCTGTGAGCTTCTCGGCGACATGCGCAGCCGCCTTCGCGGGGATCCATGGTTCAGCGTCCAGAGTCCACGAGGAGCCACGCCGGTTCTTCATGACCGGGACACCCGCACGGCCGGAGCGCTGTGGAACGGGCAGGCCTCGAAGGAGGTCACTGCGGAGAGCGTCCGGCGGCGGAGGGCTCGATGGCCGCTTCGGCGGCGGCGGTGTCTTGGGGGGATAGTCCGGCCGGGGCTTGATGGCCTCGGGCTCGGTATGCGGCATCTCCATGACGGACCCTCCCGATCAGGCCACCAACTGTAGCGGGTGCCCCGCCCACTGCGAGGACTTCGCAGACTTATATCCACGACTCCCGTCAGGGTGCCGGCGCTCCCGTTCGTCCGTATTTCGCGGCACGGCGGGCCCGCCCGGGCAGCGGTCGCGCAGGCCCGCGCGGAGAGACCGTGCAACCGGGTCCGCCCGACGAGTACGGAGGTAGCAGCGTCCCGGGGGGCGCACCCCTCGGATGTTGTCCGCGTCAGGCTGATGCCGGGTCGAGGAGGAGCGAGTCCAGGATGGCCGCGGTGGCGGCGGGGTCCGTGGTGTGGTGCACGGTGCGAATGCCGAGGGCTTCGGCGGGGGGCAGGTTTTCCGCGTGGTCGTCAACGAACACGCACTCGGGGCCGGTCAGCCCCAGGGCGTCGAGTGCCCGTTGGTAAATGAGTGAGGACGGCTTCCGTACGCCCTCCAGCTCGGACAGGATCACCGCGTCGAAGGAGTCCGTCCACATGCCCTTGTCCTCGTACGGGTTGTAGGGCTCGATCCCGAACGAGTTGCTGAGCATGGCCACCTTGATGCCGGCTGCGCGTGCTCGCTTCGCCGCCTCGACGATCAGGGGCTCGGGGCGCAGGTTGGCCAGGGCGCGCCGCATCAGGTCGGTGGGGTCGAGGCCGAGGATGCCGCCGATGACGCGGTTCCAATCTTCCTGGGTGGCTTTTCCTAGTACCCCGCGCGGCGAGGATTTCGCCCGGCTCATAAACGGACCGGGACACGGTGTCGCACGCCGTGGACGCTGCGAGCTTGGGACACCAGCGATGACAGCGTGCGCTGGGGGTTCCAGCCACTTGGCGGGGGTGCATCCGCCGATCGTCGGATGGCCGACGGAAGGCATGGGCTTCCAGGCTGGTGGCACCAGGGCCGAGGGCAGCCAGGCGGAGACCACTCGCCGCGAGCGCCATGCCGAGAAACACCTGCGCGCTGCCCTTGTGCACACGATCGCCGTGACGGCCGTCGAGCTGGCGCCCCGAGTCGAGCGCCACAGTTCGATTCGACCGATGCCCGCCGCTGCTGACGCACTGCGCGGGAGACCACGTACGAAAGGAATCTTTGTGAATACCGCATCCGCTCTGGAGACGACGGGTGCCGAGTCCCTGCGCGTCAGCGAGACGCTCAAGGCGCTGTACGGGTACGTCCGCCCGCACCGGTGGACCGTCGCACTCGGTCTGCTGTTGGCGCTGGTGGGGGCGGTCGGCGAGCTGCTGCAGCCGCTGGCCACGAAGGCGCTCGTCGACCGGCTCTCGTCCGGTGGCACGCTCGCCACCGTCCTGCTGGCGCTGACCGTGCTGGTGCTGCTGAGCACGGTGGCCGAGGCGTTCGGCGCCTATGCACTGGAGCGGACCGCCGAGTCGGTCGTGCTGGCCGCGCGCCGCAGCCTGATCGGCCGGCTGCTGCGGCTGCGGCTGACGGCGGTGGACCGGACGCAGCCGGGCGACCTGATGTCGCGGGTCACTTCCGACACCACGCTGCTGCGGGCCGTGAGTACGCAGGCGGTGGTCAACGCGGCGACCGGGGCGCTGACGCTGGTCGCGGCGGTCGTGGTGATGGCCTTCCTGGACGCCGTCCTGCTCGGCGTCACGCTCGGTGTGGTCGCGGTCGTCGGCGGGGGCGCTGCCCTGGTGCTGCCGAAGATCGGGCAGGCCGCCGAGCGCTCCCAGGCCGCGGTCGGGGAGATGTCCACCGGCCTGGAACGGGTCTTCGGCGCGTTCCGCACGGTGAGGGCGTCCGGCGCCGAGGAGCGGGAGACCGCCCGCGTCGAGGCGTCGGCCCGACGGGCGTGGCGGCATGGCGTGCGCGACGCGAAGTGGGAGGCCCTGCTGGGAACGGCGGACAACCTCGCCGTCGAGCTGGCGTTCCTCGCGGTGCTCGCGGTCGGCGGGGCGCGGGTGGCGTCCGCGGACATCCCCGGACGTGTCCTTCCGCTACGGTCCCGGGCTGCCGTACATCCACCAGCGGGCGAACTTCGAGGTGCCGGGCGCCGGGGTGACGGCCTTCGTCGGCCCTTCGGGCGCGGGCAAGTCGACGGTCTTCTCGCTCATCGAGCGGTTCTACGAGACGACCGGCGGACGCATCCTGGTCGACGGCCGGGACATAGGGCAGTGGCCGCTGTCCGAACTGCGGTCCGCCATCGGATACGTCGAGCAGGACGCTCCGGTTCTGGCCGGCACGCTGCGGGAGAACCTGGTCTTCAGCGCGCCCGGTGCGCCGGACGACGAGATCAGTGCCGTCCTCGCCCGGACCAGGCTCGACACCCTCGTCGAGCGTCTCCCGCACGGCCTGGACACCCTGGTCGGGCACCGCGGCTCGAAGCTGTCCGGCGGCGAGCGCCAGCGCGTCGCGATCGCCCGCGCCCTGCTGCGCAAGCCCCGGTTGCTGCTTCTCAGGATGCCGCGTGGCATCCAGCAGCTGGACCTGCGGTGGCCACAGGACGTTGTGAGCGCCCAGGAGCAGCAGCCCGAGGTGACCGGGGCACGAGATCAGCACGTGTCGAGAAGCCGGAGGATCTCGAACTCTGCTGGTGTGGTGCAGAACTCCGGATCGTCGGGACCGTTGACCCGGGCATCGCACGTTTCGACGTGGTCGGACAGAGAGGAATCATCCGTGCCCACAGGCCGGCAGCGTCACGCCATCACCGAGGCGAGCTGGCGGCCGTAGCCCGTCGCCGTCCCACCCGCGCTGTCGGTGGCGGGTGCGAGGCTTGGCCGGATGAGCACCGATGACGGGCAGCTGCTGCGCGACCGGGTGTGAGCGGCTGCGACCACGACGACCCCCACCCCGGCCCGCTGCCGCACCAGATGTACGCCGCGCTGATCGGCGGCCCGCTGGACGGCCTGCTGCTCGACATCACGGGCTGGCGGCCGGAACGTATCCGCGTCCATCGTCGGGCGGGGAAGTGGGGCGTGAGGGACAGTTCTTCGGCCTGCTCGTCTCCGGCAGCGGTTGGCGGCTGGTTCAGGCGGTGGTGCGGTTGTCCTGACGTGTGCTGAGCGCGGCTTCGGTGCTGGGGTGGGCCGGCAGGATGGTGTCCATGCCGGTGACGTTGAGCAGGCGGCTCAATCGGTCGGGGATGGCTGCCAGGGTGAGGGAGCCGTCGGCGTCTTTGGCGCAGCGCCAGATGCCGATGAGGGCGCCGAGGCCGGAGGAGTCGCAGAAGGTGACGCCTGCCAGGTCGGCAATCAGGTGGGGGTGTCCGTCGGCGATGAGTTCTAGGGCGCGGGTCCGTACGGCGGGTGCGGCGGCGATGTCGAATTCGCCTGACAGCGCGATCACGGCCAGGGCGCCGTCGGAGTGCGGAACATCAATGTGGAAGGGAGCGGTCATGGGCGTCGGTTCTCCTGTCCGACAAAGACGTCGGCGATCGGGGCGGCGGCGCTGTGAGCGGTGGTGGTGATGCCCGCCGGAGCGGCATCTGCGGTGGGTACGGAGAGGGCCAGCAGGGCGATGTCGTCGCGTTCGGTGTCGGGGAGGGTGTCCAGGAGAGCGACGGTGTCCTCGATCAGGGTGCCGGCGCTGACCGGCGCCGGCCGCTGAGCGAGGAAGTCGGTCAGGCCCGTGTCGGCGAGCATGTGGCCGTCGGCGGTGCGGGCCTCGGTCAGCCCGTCGGTGTACAGCAGTAGTCCCTCGCCGGGTACCAGGTGCAGGGTGCGTGAGGCGAAGGCGGCTTCGGCGAACGCGCCGACCAGCATGCCGCCCTTGGCGCGGACCGCCTTCACCTGTACGCCGCCGCTCTCGGCGGGGCTGAGATGGTAGGCGGGCGGGTGGCCACCGGTGGCCAGCGTGACCGTGAAACCGCCGTCTTGGTCAGGATCAAGCAGGCCGAAGACGGCGGTGCAAAAGCGGGTGCCGACCGCCGCGTCCAGCAGCAGCGCGGTGTTCAACGCCTTCAGCGCGGCCGTGGGGTCCGCGTCGACGAGAGCTGCGGCCCGCAGCGTGTAGCGGGTCAATGAGGTGACAGAGGCGGCTTCGGCGCCCTTGCCGCACACATCGCCCAGGAAGAACGCCCACCGGCCTCCGCCGACGGGGAAGACGTCGTAGAAGTCGCCGCCCACTTCCTGGGGGGAGGCGGTCTTGTAGTGGCAGGCCAGCTCCAGTCCCGGTACCGCGGGCAACGCGGGAGGCACCAAGGTGCGCTGCAAAGTGGAGGCGAACGCGGCGATGGCCGCCTTGTCCCGCTCCGCGCGCTGCCGGGCCTCTTCCTCCGCCTGGCGTTTGTCCTGCTCGACCTTGCGGCGCTCCTGCTCGGCGCGCACCACGTGCAGCGCCGACAGCCGCAGCTCAAGCTGGTCACGCACCACCGCCGCCAGGTCCGCGAGCGTGGCCGAATCCGCCTCGCTGATCTCGCGGGGGCTGGTGTCCAGGACGTTGACCGTGCCCAGCCGGTACCCGTCGGCGGTGATGATCGGAGCGGCGGCGTAGAACCGCACCCCCATGGGGCCGGCCACCAGCGGGTTGGAACAGGCGACCGGGTCGAGCAGGGTGTCGGGGATGACGGTGGTGTCATCGGTGAGTACGGCTGATGCACACAGGCCCGGATCGCGGCCGATCTCGGTGACGCCTTCCAAGCCGTGTGTGGCTTTGAACCAGATCCGGTCCTCGTCCACGATCGTCACCGTCGCCACCGGCACCTGGAACAGCCGCGCGGCCAGCGCCGCGACCCGGTCATAGGCGCCGTCTGGAGGAGTGTCGAGAATGTCGTACCGGCGCACCGCCGCCATCCGCGCCGCCTCGGCCGACACGGCCGACACGGCCAGAGGAGCGTTCGGTGTTATGGCAGACGGACTCGCTTGTTCCGGCATGTTCCTCGTTTCGTCATCCCCCGGGAGGCGCCGACCAGACGGTCAGCAACCCTGGAACCCTATCGAACAGCGAGCCCGGCGCTTTTCAGCCTTGCGCAGCCAGGGCATGCCTGACCTGGCTCCCCGCAGCACGAGAAGCCCTGGTGCCCTGATCGGGACGGCTTCGCCGGCTGCCGTACGGGCACAGGTCAAGCCCTTTCCGTGCCTGTGCCTGTCGCTGCAACTCGCTCTGCTCAGGTCTTGCCGGCGGGCCTCGGCAGGCCGTCTGTGCGCATGAACATCCAGAAGACAGACATGCCCGCCCGAAGATCGGAGACCCGTAGGAACAGCCCTTCGGAGCCCCGAGAGCGAGACGGAGTGCCATGGACGCCGAACGCAAACACCTGCAAGACGAAGCCGACCTGAACGCCTTGGCCATCGAACGGACCTGGAATTTCGCGGGAGAACTGAGCGATGTGACCCAGGCACGCCAGAGGGCAGCGGTCTTTCTTCGCGCTCTGGTGCTGGTGAAGCCACCGGCCTCACCGGAGGCCTACGATGATGTACTTTTGGTGGTCACCGAGCTGGCCTCCAATGCCTTCACGTATGCGCCAGGCCCCTTCAGCCTCCGTCTTTGCGCAGTGGCCGACACCCTCGAGGTCGCTCTGACGGATACCAGCCCCGCAAAGCCCGAGCCCCGGCCGTCCGATCTCACCGGTCGGGGCGGCATTGGATGGCACCTGATCAACGCCATCGCCGAGCAGACCATCACCCTGCCCGAAGACGTGGGCAAGACCGTGCACGCCTTCCTCCTCTGGCGATGACGACATCCGGGGAGGCGTTCTCCCGCCTGGCCCCCCGCGCCGACCAGCGCAGGCATCCGCGACCGCGCCCTTACCTCCCTGCTCGGCCCTCCTATGCGGCCAGCTCCTCGACCTCGCACTGCCAGCCACGACTGTCCGGCGGCCCCACCACTGGTTCCCCGACAGCGTGCGTCCGCCGTCGTCCGACGAGAGCTTCGAGCCCGATGCAGAAGAAGTGAAGAAATTGCGTACATCTTTCGTGTGAAGCGCGGAATGCCGGGCAGATGATGCCCCGGAAGCACGGTAGTAGCCAGCACAAAGGGGACGGGACGCATGGTCACTGTGGCGGTCGGAGAGCAGACGCTGGCGCACCGAGCGGAGAAGGCCGCCGAGCGTGCGTACGCGGATCCGTCGTCGGTGGCGCCGAAGGACGCGCGGGCGATCTCCCGGCGCTTCTTCGACCGGCTGGGTGAGCTGGAGGAGGGCACGCACGAGTACCAGTACGTGCGCAACTGCCTGATCGAGATGAACCTCTCCCTGGTGCAGTACGCGGCCTCGCGTTTCAAGCACCGCGGCCCGCAGGAGATGGAGGACATCGTCCAGGTCGGCACCATCGGCCTGATCAAGGCGATCGACCGGTTCGAGCTGACCCGCGAGGTCGAGTTCACCTCCTTCGCCGTGCCGTACATCACCGGTGAGATCAAGCGGTTCTTCCGCGACACGAGCTGGGCCGTGCACGTGCCGCGCCGCCTCCAGGAAGCGCGCATCGAGCTGTCCAAGGCGACCGAGGAGCTGCGCACCCGCCTGGGCCGCACTCCTTCCACGGCGGAGCTGGCCGAGCTGATGCAGCTCACCCGCGCCGAGGTCGCCGAGGCGCAGCGGGCCTCCAACGGCTACACGTCCGTCTCGCTGGACGCGGCCATCGGCAAGGACGACGAGTCCGACACGGCCCTGGCCGACTTCGTCGGCGTGGAGGAAGAGCGCTTCGAGCTGGTCGACAACTTCCACACCCTGGCACCGCTCATCGCCGAGCTGGACGAACGCGACCGCCAGGTCATCCACATGCGCTTCGTCGAGGAGAGGACGCAGGCGCAGATCGGCGAGATCCTCGGCTGCTCGCAGATGCACGTCTCCCGGCTCATCACCCGGATCATCGCCAAGCTGCGTACCGGCCTGACCACCGACTGACAGCGCGCGAGTCCTGCACGGCTGCTGTCTTTCTGAGTACTCCTACGGTCGGCGGAACACCCAAGCCCGGTGATCCTGACCCCCACGCACCACCCGTTCCGCTGGTCAGGCCAGCCCATCCACGAAGGAGTCGCAGTGCCGTCCATCGTTGAGGGGCGCTCCGCCACTGCGAGGGTCTGTTGCGCTGAAGCGGAAGCGCCTCTCCGCGGTTCGCGCTGAAGGGTGTGCCCCGGATCCGGTCGCGGGGCGGCTGATGTTCCGGATCCGGGGCGGCTTTTGCGTCCTTTGTACGCGGCTACTTCACGGCTCCCGCGGTCAGGCCGCGGGTGAGGGAGCGCTGGAAGAGGACGAAGAAGACGATCATGGGGATGACGCCGAGGAGTGCGGCCGCGCTCAGGGCGGTGGGGTCGCTGGTGTACTGGCCCTGCATGACGGACAGGCCGAGTGGGACGGTCTGGTTGTCGTTGGAGATGAGCAGGACGAGTGGGTAGAGGAACTCGTTCCAGCTCCAGACGAAGAAGAACACGCACATCACCGACAGGGTGGGCCAGCTCATCGGCAGGACGATGCGCCAGAGGATGGTCCAGCGGCCCGCGCCGTCGAGGGAGGCGGCTTCGATGAGTTCCTTGGGGAAGCTGGCGAAGACGGAGGAGAGCAGGTAGGTGCCGAAGGCGCTGTAAGTGATGCCGACCAGGATGGTGTAGCCGAGCTTCCCGTCGTACAGGCCCATCTCCTTGAACAGGTAATAGATGGGGTAGACGAGGCCTTCCTGCGGCAGGACGTTGACGCCGAGGAAGAAGACGAGGAATGCGGTGCGCCAGCGGACGCGGCCGATACCGATGGCGTAGGCGTTGAAGAGTGCCAGGACGACGGCGATGAGGACGACGCCGAGGCTGATCTGGACGCTGTTGATGAGCTTCTGGGTGAAGTCGACGCGTTCCCAGACATCGCTGATGATGTCCCAGTTCCAGTGCTCGGGCCAGGACAGTGAGCCGTTGGCCCGGTAGTCGGCACTGGTCTTGAAGGAGTTGAGGAGAATGATCCCGAAGGGAGCAAGGAAGGCCAGGACGAAGACGGTGACGGCGGCCACGACGGCGTAGGAGCCTGGACCTCGGCCGCCGGGTGTTCTCTTCCCTCGGCTTTTCGGGGCGGCGTGGCCGGGTGGTGCGCTTTTGCTGACGGCAGGTGCGGGGGTGGTGTCGGTGGTCATGGTCATCCGTCCTCGCGGGCCTGGCGGGCGAGCATCGTTCCGGCGATGGCCAGCACGAGCAGGGTGATCGTGGTGGAGATGGCCGATCCGTAGCCGACGTCGGCGCGTTCGAAGAAGTTCTGGTAGGCGAAGTAGGCGGGGACGAGGGTGGAGTTGCCGGGGCCTCCGCCGGTGAGGACGAAGATCTGGGCGAAGACTTTCAGGCCGGCGATGGTGGTGGTGACGAGGACGACGTAGACCTCGGGCCGCAGGATCGGCACGGTGATCCGGGTGAAGCGCTGCCACCAGGTTGCGCCGTCGAGGGCGGCGGCTTCGTACAGTTCCGGATCGATGCGCTGCAGGCCGGACATGAACAGGACCAGGGGATAGCCGAGCTGCATCCAGACCAGGACACCGAGGACGACCCAGAGGGCGAGGTCGGGGTCGCCGAGCCAGTTCTGGGCGAGCGACGGCAGGCCGACGGTGTCGAGGATGCTGTTGACGGCGCCTTCGGGGGCGAGGATCCACCCCCACATCAGGCCGGTGACGGCGACGGGGATCACCTGCGGCAGGTAGAGACCGGAGCGGAAGACGCTGACGATCCCGTCGCCGTGCTTCTTGCCGATGTAGTCGAACAGCAGGGCGGCGAGGAACAGGCCCAGCAGGGTGGGGACGACGGCGATGCCGACGATGACGAAGGCGATGTTGCGGAAGGACGCCCAGAAGTCGGCGTCTTGCAAGAGGCGGGTGTAGTTGTCCAGGCCGGTGAAGACGGGGTCGCCGATGCCCTGCCAGGTGGTGAGGCTGTAGTAGGCGGTCATCACCAGCGGGACGACGAGGAAGAGCAGGCTCAGCAGCAGGCCCGGTGCGAGGAAGAGGGCGTACCCCTTGCCCCGCGGGTGACGTGTGGTTTTCACGGTTGCTCCTAGGTGAGCGGGACGGCGGCCCCTAAGGGGCAGGGCGCCGTCCCCGGAACGACGTGGCCTCCGGCCGGAGGTTGCGAGTGGTCGAGTCAGCGCCTGGACGCGGCGTACTTTTCGTAAGGGGCGGCGAGTTCGCTGAGGACGGTGTCGGGCTTGCCGCCGTTCATCAGGTTCTGGGTTGCGGCGACCCAGGTGTCGTAGTACCCGGTGACGGGCCAGTCCGGGTAGAAGGCCAGCCCCTTGCTGGACTGGTGGGTGTTGAAGGCGGCGATGAGCTCGCGGGACTTGGGGTTCTTGACGCTGTCCGCCTTCGCCGCGAGGGGGATGTTGCCCTTCTCCCCGATCAGCTTCTGGATCTTGTCGGACATGGTGATGTCGATGAAGTCCTGGGCGAGCTTCTTGTTCTTCGCCTTGGTCGGGATGACCCAGTTGTTGCCGCCGGAGCCCAGGGTCTTCTCGCTGCCCGGGTAGGGGGCGGTGGACCAGTCGAAGTCCGTGATGTCGTTGGTCAGGCTCCCGAACCACCAGTTGCCGCCGACCAGGATGGGCCGCTTCTGTGAGACGAACTGCTCGGTCATGTCGCTGCCCTTGAGCCCGACGTCCTTCTTGTCGAAGTAGCCCTTGTCGAGCCACTCCTTGTACTTGTTGACGGCGTAGGTCATCTCCGGGCCGTGGAAGTCGACCTTGCCCTTGTACAGCTGGTAGTCGTCCACCCAGGTGTCACTGGCCTTGGACAGAGCGAGCAGGTAGAGCCAGTGGCCGGCCGGGTGGTCGTTGCCGGCATTGGCGAGCGGGGTGATGCCTGCCTTTTTGAACTTGGCGAGCGCGGCCTCGAAGCTCTTGAAGTCGCTCGGCTTGGCGACGTGGTGCTTCTTGAACAAGTCGTCGTTGTAGTAGGTGAGGACGAACTCGCCGTAGTTGGGTACGCCGTACCACTTGTCGCCGTCCATCTCACCTTGGGCGTCGTAGCGGGCCGTGACGGAGGCGCCGTTGCTGATCTTCTTGTCCCAGCCGCGTTCTTTGGCGACCGCGGTGAGGTCGGTGAGCAAACCTTGCTTGGCGAGCAGGCCAATGGTGGCGTTGCCCTTGTTGTACTCCATGACGTCAGGCGCCTTGTCGGAGTTGAGGATCATGCCGGCGTTCTGCTGGATCTGCTCGAAGGTCTTGCGCTCGAAGGTGACCAACACGTCGGGATGGGTCTTCTTGAACTCGGCGATGGCCGCGTCCCACGCCTTGCTCAGGGCGCCGTCTTCTTGCTCGTAGTGCCACAGGCGCAGGGTCTTGCCGTCGCCCTCGGCGCTGCCGGAACCGCCGCAGGCGGTGAGCGGCGCCAGCAGAGCCAGGGCCGCGGCCGCCAGCAGCAGCGGCCTTCCGCGCAGGGCGAAGGAGAATGGCAGGTGGTTCATGGTGGATTCCTTGGGGTGCGTCGCTGCGAGTGGGGCGGGCGGTGTCATGAGGAGGTGCGGCGGCGGTGGACGCGGGCTTCCCACGGACGCAGGGTGTGCGGTGTCGTGAGCGGGGCGGTGGCGGGGATGTTGGCGATGAGGGTCTCGCTGTGTTCCCAGCCGACCGGCAGGTCGACGACGAGGTCGCCTGCGCTGAAGTTCGCGAGCACGAGCAGTTCGGTGCCGCTGGCCGCGTCGTGGCGGGTGAAGGCGTAGAGCTGTTCGTGATCCGGGTGGAGCAGGGTGAAGTCGCCGTGGGTCAGGGCCGGTTCGGTGTGTCGCAGGGCGATCAGGCGCCGGTAGTAGTGGAAGACCGAGTTGGGTTCGGCGAGCTGTGCCTTGGCGTTGACATCCTGGTGGTCGGGGTTGACCGGGATCCACGGGATGCCGGTGGTGAAGCCTGCGTGCTCGGTGGTGTCCCACTGCATCGGGGTGCGGGCGTTGTCCCGGCTGCGGTGCCGAAGCCCTTGCAGGATCACCGTGGGATCGGTGCCCAACGCGGTCTGTTCGCGGTGGTGGTTGAGGGACTCGATGTCCCGGAAGCCGTCGATCGAGGTGAAGGGGGCATTGGCCATGCCCAGTTCCTCGCCCTGGTAGACGAAGGGTGTGCCGCGGTGCAGGTGCAGGACGGTGGCCAGTAGCTTGGCCGAGCGGTCCCGGTGGGCAGGGCTGTCGTCGCCGAAACGGGAGACGGCCCGGGGCTGGTCATGGTTGTTGAAGTACAGGCTGTTCCAGCCGGTCTCGCCCAGGCCGGTCTGCCAGCGGCCCAGGCTGGCCTTGAGATCGGTCAGCTTGAGCGGGCGGACGTCGAACTTGCCGCCGGGGCCTTGGTCGAGGCCGACGTGCTCGAACTGGAAGACCATGTCCAGTTCGCCGCGGGCAGGGTCGGTGAAGAGCTTCGCCTGCTGCACGGTGACGCCGGGCATTTCCCCCACGGTCAGCAGGCGGCGCGGGTGGCCGGCGAAGACTTCGCGGTGCATCTCGGCGATGTAGTCGTGGACCCGGGGGCCGCACACGTAGTACGGGTGGCCCAGCCCGTAACGGGCGCCCTCGGGGACGATGCCGTCAGGCAGGTCCGGGTCCTTGGAGATCAGGTTGATGACGTCCATGCGGAAGCCGTCCACACCGCGCGCAAGCCACCAGCGCATCATGCGGTGGATGGCCTGGCGGACCTCGGGGTTGTCCCAGTTCAGGTCCGGCTGCTTGCGCGAGAACGTGTGCAGGTAGTACTCGCCGGAACTCTCATCGAAGGTCCAGGCGGGGCCGGAGAACCATGACTCCCAGTTGTTGGGCTCCGCACCCGGGGTGCCGGGTTCCATGCCCGGACGCGGCGGGCGCCAGATGTACCAGTCCCGCTGCGGCCCGTCCGGGCCGCCGTCGCGGGAGGCGGCGAACCAGGCGTGCTCGTCGCTGGTGTGATTGACGACCAGGTCCATCACCAGTTTCATGCCGCGCTCGTGCACGGCGCCCAGAAGCCGGTCGAAGTCGGCCAGCGTGCCAAAGAGCGGGTCGATGTTCTGGTAGTCGCTGATGTCGTAGCCGTTGTCGTCGTGCGGGGAAGGGTAGACCGGGGAGAGCCAGAGCACGTCGACGCCGAGTTCGCTGAGATAGTCCAGGCGCTCGGTGATGCCTTGCAGGTCGCCTATGCCGTCCGCGTTGGAGTCGGCGAAGGAGCGCGGGTAGATCTGGTAGACCACCGCGTTGCTCCACCAGGAGTCGGCGGGGCCGGCGGGACTGGACACGTGTTCGGGCACGTCAAACCTCATCGTGTGTACTCGGCTACTGGGGTGAAGGTGGGCCGCGTGCGTCGGCCCGCGGGGCCGAGGCTTGAAGGGGGAGTGGGACGGTTGTTCAGGAGAGGGCAGCGCCCACGGTGTCGCGGATAACGAGGCACGCTGCGCCGCGGGCCCACAGGTCGTGGCGGACGGGGTCGACGCGGACGTCGCAGTCGCGGGCCGCGGTGGAGAAGGCGTGATCTTGCAGGGCCTGGTTCATCGCCGGGCCGAAGAGGTCGTAGGCCACTGCTCCTTCACCGGCGACGATGATCTTCTGCAGGTTCAGCAGGTTGCACATGCCGGCCAGTCCCCGCCCCAGGGCGGTACCCGCCTCGGCGAACGCTGAGCGGGCGACCAGCTGGGCTGAGCCGCCCGTCGAGCGGGCGAGGTCGATCGCTTCGGAGATCGTGAGGCAGGGGACGCCGGCGTCGTGCAGGTGGCGCAGGACGGCCCGGTCCCCGGCGAGTGCCTCCAGGCAGCCGCGGCGCCCGCAGCTGCACATCGGGCCCGCGGGGTCCAGGGGCAGGTGGCCGAGTTCTCCGGCCAGGCCGGTGGCCCCCGAGAAGAGGGCTCCGTCGAGCAGGAGGCCGCAGCCGATGCCGGGGCCGACCGTGACAACGGCGAAGGAGTCGACGTCACGTCCCTGCCCGAACCAGCGCTCGGCGACCACCAGGGTGTTGACGTCGTTGTTGACGACTACCGGCAGGCCGGTCGCCTCGCTGAGCGGGCCGGCCACGTCGACCTTGTCCCAGTCGAGCAGGGCCGAATAGCGGCAGATCCCGGCTCCGGAGTCGACGTGACCGCTGACCCCGACGCCCAGACCAAGCACCCTGTCTGCCGCTTCGGGCGCCTCGGAGAGGAGCTTGCTGGTCAGGGCTGCCGCGGCGGACAGGGCAGTTTCGGGGGTGCAGTCGCCGATCGGCTCCTCCGCGCGGGCCAGCACGTTGGCCGCCATGTCGGTGACCACCCCGGACACCTGTGCGGGGCCGATCTTCATGCCGACCACGATGTGCTTGTCCGGATTGACGTGGAGCATCTTCTGCGGTCGGCCTCGCCCTTGCGGCGCGGTGTCCGCTTCACGCAGGTAGTCGTGTTCCAGGAGCGGGGGCAGCATCCGGGTCACGCTCGAGGGCACCAGGCCCAGCCGTTGGGCGAGCTGGGTGCGCGAGATGGGGCCCGCGGTGAGAACGGTGGCGAAGATCTCCGCCCGGGTCTGCTCACCGACAAGCTCCGAGAAACGGATCTTGGACGGGCTCATCACGCGTGCCTCCAAAGCAGTGGTTGGTCCGGGGCCGAGACGAGCCGCCCCCTCACCATCGAACCCGATGCGGGCGGCGCCCTCCTGCATGACGCCGAAACCTGCGCCGGCCACGGGAGTCGAGGCCGCCCCGCACCCTTTCCGGCGCCGACCCGGTGGCGCCGGTCGACTGGGTATGACGGGAGTCTGTCCCCCTGTTTTTCGTGCGTCAAGAAAGAAAACAGCGTGTTACGCAACCGTGATCGTCGCCTCCCTCGCTGCTTCAGAGGCGTTTCTCACCCTTTTGTCCCCCATGGCGGGCCGTGATGTGGCTTGTATGGCACGGAGTTCTGTTCATTTCGTTGACACGGGGAAGAAATAGCGGGACGTTATGCGGCGACCGCAGAGGGCTGCGTCCCCAACCGACCCTCCCAGTGGCGTACACCGGTGATTCATTGGCCGCGCCGCAGTCCCACCCTCCGCGGAGTGTGCGCTGTGCCCTTGGCCCGTGCGAGACGGTGACCGCCGAGCGCCTCGGTCCACGGGCGAACCCGGGCGCACGCGCACAGCCCTCGCCCATGTGAAGGGAGATTCCACGCACGGCGGTCGCTGCCCCCGAACGGGGCTGATGGCCTGCCGGCCCCACGGACCAGCGGCTCTGACCGTCAACGCCGACGCGCCGTGCGGGACAAGGGTCAGTGGCCCGACACCGCAACACACGCGCCGTCTCGCGGTCAGGGCGGTCCCGTCCGCCCCACCTGCGCTTGGTCCCGACGGCCCGCGCGGTCATCGAACCGACCGCCCACGGAACCGCCATCCCTCAAGGAGAAGGACATCAGCATGCCCGCAGCAACACTAAGACGACTGGCGGCGATCGCCGTCGGCCTGGCGCTGGCCCTGGCCGGGGTCATCGCGCCCACCGCCACAGCCGTCGCCACGACCCCACCGGCCCGCCCCGCGGCCGACGCCCGCGCCGCCTCCACGGCTGAGCCGACGACGGCGGACAGTGACGCGCTGAAAACGTGGTGGCACGACAACTACGAGTTCAACACCTCCAGCCCGGTGGCGGCCGACAAGGTGCGGCGCTCGTCGTTCTACGACGTGAAGGTGGCCACCACGGCCGCCCCGAGCGACAGGTACGACTCCTTCGCGTACATGAGCATCCCGCGCAGCGGCAAAGGCAAGATCGGCTACACCAAGGAGGACGGCGCGGAGTTCTCCTCGTCGGCGAACCTCACCATGAGCTGGTCGTCCTTCCAGTACTCCGCCGATGTATGGGTCGATGTCTCGCTGCGCGATGGCCAGACGATCTCCTCGGCCGACCAGGTCAAGATCAAGCCCAGCAGCCTCAACTTCGCCAAGGAACTGGTCGACAGCAAGACCGTCCGCGTCAAGGTGCCCTACGACGCCAAGGGGTACCGCTTCTCCGTCGAGTTCGACCCGCAGCTGTACACGGCCTACAACGACATGTCCGGTCCCTCGAACGACGCCGGCAGACTCACCGACCAGGGCGGCGGGAACCGGGCCATCCACACCGAGCCCCGCAACTCCATGATGATCTTCGCCGAGCCGGCTCCGAGCGGTGCCGAGAAGGAACGGCTGATCCCGACGGCCGACTCGGGCAGCATCCACTACCCCCAGCAGGGCAAGGTCACGGACCTGAACACGATCAAAGAGGAGATCGTGTACTTCCGCCCCGGCACCTACGACATGACCTCCAAGTACCACGCCCTGCTGCCCAAGCAGGTCAAGTGGGTCTACCTGGCCCCCGGCGCGTACGTCAAGGGCGCCATCCGCTTCCCCGACGACAGTCAGGGCCTGTACAAGGTGACCGGCTACGGCGTGCTCTCCGGGGAGAGGTACGTCTATGAGGCGGACACCAACAACAACTACGACCACCTCAGCGGCGCCTCGAACTGCCACTCCAGCTGCGTGAAGATGCTGCAGTTCGCCTCCGCGCAGGGGCGCCAGCAACACCTGGACCTGCAGGGCGTGACCATCAACGAGCCGCCGTACCACTCCTTCGTGGTCTACGGCGACGAACAGACCTTCGCCATGCGGGTCGACAACTACAAGCAGGTCGGCTCCTGGTACTGGCAGACCGACGGCATCGAGCTCTACCGCGGCAGCACCATGAAGAACACGTTCTTCAACGCCAACGACGACGTGCTGAAGATGTACCACAGCGACGTCGACATCGATAACACCGTCATCTGGAAGAACGAGAACGGCCCCGTCATCCAGTGGGGCTGGACCCCACGCAACATCGACAACGTGCGCGTGAGCAACACGCACATCATCCACAACCGCATGTACTGGAAGGACGTCAAGTACAACACCTGCATCCTCAATTCCTCCTCGCACTGGGAGGACATGGCCTCGACCACCAAAGCCGACCCGGGCGCGTGGGTGAAGAACATGACCTTCGAGAACATCACCGTGGAAGGCATGACGAACTGCGCGATCCGCGTCTTCGCCCTGTCCAGCACCGAGAACATCCACGTCAAGAACCTCAAGGTCGAAGCATGGAACCAGCTGGACGCCGCCTCCCAGGTCAGCCTGCTCAAACGGCACAGCAACGGTGCCGGGCAGAAAGTGAGCCTCGGCAACGAGACCCGCGACAGCCGCGGCCTGAAACTGGAGAACTACACCGTCGGCGGCACCGTCATCCAGAAGTCCGGCGCCAACTGGGGCGCAGACAAGCTCGGCCGGCTCGGCTTCGACGCCGAGAACTGGGACAACTGGAACGCCTGGGGCCCAGGTGGCAACAACCCCGACCCGGCCACGCGCGGCACCATCGTCAACGGCACGAGTTCCAAGTGCATCGACCGTGCCGGTGACGGCACCGCCAACGGCACCGCCGTCCAGCAGCGGACCTGCGCCAACGCCCCCTCCATGACCTGGACGCTCGATGGGCAGCAACTGAAGTCCGGCGGCAAGTGCCTGGACCTGGAGTACGCGGGCACCGCCAACGGCACCAAAGCGCACTTGTGGGACTGCGGCGGCTGGGACAGCCAGAAGTGGGTCTTCACCTCCGCGGGCACCCTGAAGAACACCAAATCCGGCCGCTGTCTGGACGTGGAGGAAAAGAGCACTTCCGACGGCGCCCGTCTGCACCTGTGGGACTGCGGCGGCTGGTCCAGCCAGAAGTGGACCCTCACCCCCTGACCGCCCCGATGGCTGCCCATGCGCCCTGCACGAGCCGGTGGTCACCCACGCCCGTACCGTGCGGCAACCCGTGCCGCCGTCCCGCAGCCCCACCGAGAAAGGGCATCGCCGTGGAGACATCCAGATACCAAGGTCCCGTTTTGGGTCTGTTCCGGATCGTGCTCGGCCTCCTGTTCGCCTGCCACGGAGCGGCAACGCTCTTCGACGTTCTGGGCGGAGCACACGGGCAACCCCCCAACCTGGGCCAGTGGCCGGGATGGTGGGCAGCGGTGATCCAGCTGGGCGGCGGCGCTCTGGTCCTGCTCGGCCTGGGCACCCGCCCGGCGGCGATCCTGTGCTCGGGGTCCATGGCCTACGCCTACTTCGTCCAACACCAGCCGAACGGGCTGCTCCCCCTGGAGAACGGCGGTGAGCCGGCCGCCCTGTTCTGCTGGGCGTTCCTGCTCATCGCCGCACTCGGCCCCGGCCGATGGTCCCTGAAAGAGCTGCTGACCTTCGCCACGCGCCTCCAGCAGCCCGCGCGGGAAATGAGCGACCACAACCGCACGTGAAACGACACCTATCAGAGTGTCATGTACAAGCAAATAGCGAGCCGGTCGATTTCGGCCGGTGAGCGCCAACCCACCCGGAGGAAGACCGCATGAACCGCACCCCCGTCTCACGATCCCGCCGTACCGCGCTGGGCGCCGCAACATTGGCCACCTGCCTGTTGGGCCTGCTCGCTCAGGCTCCGACAGCCTCCGCACACGGCACGGTCATCACCCCCGAGACCCGCAACTACGGCTGCTTGCAGCGCTGGGGCTACACCGAGCCCGACGAGTCCCAGGACCCCATGTGCTACCGCACCTACCACGAGAACCCGAACGCCATCGGCGCGTGGAAGGCCGTCTACGCCAACAACACCGGAGACAACTACAAGCAGGTCATCCCCAACGGCCAGATCTGCAGCGCCGGCGGTCAGGGCGAGACGAACTACCGGCCGCTCGACCGCCCTGGCCCCTGGAAGATGACCAGCATCGGTTCCGACTTCACCGTCGACCTCTACGACGAGGCGCGACACGGCGCGGACTGGCTCGAGGTCTATGTCACCAAGCAGGGCTTCAACCCGGAGTACCAGCTGATCGGGTGGGACGACCTGGAGCTGGTGAAGAAGACCGGTCGCTACCCCTACCAGCCGCACTACACCACGGACGTCAGCACGTCCGGGTACAGCGGACGCCACGTCGTGGTGACCGTCTGGAAGGCGTCGCACATGGACCAGAAATACTTCCTGTGCAGCGACGTCAACTTCGGCTGACCTTCGCCACAGCAAGCTGAGCGAGCACGCACCTGGCCCCGCGAGAGGCGTAGCACTCTCTCGCGGGGCCCCACCTACTCCGCACGATCCGGCGGCCATCAGCCGCCGCTGACCCAGCAATTGCCCGGAGGCGCCGGATGCCCCGCATGCGTTCCCCACTGCTCAGCCGCCGTCAGCCGCCCACCCGGCCCGCTCCGTCCGTTCGTTGCCCATCGGCCCGCTGGACGATCCTGCATCGCGCAGCCGTGTTCTACCGGCCCCACAGCATCACGGTCCTGCGCATCAGCGTCGGTGCGATCTTCTGCTGGTTCGGCTTCCTGAAACTCATTCCTGCCGCCAGCCCGGCCGAACAGGTGGCAGCGGCCGCCATGGCGAAGATGACGTGCGGCCTGATTCCCGCGCAGATCTCCCTGACCGTCTTGGGCGGTGCGGAGACCCTCATCGGGCTCGCCCTCGTCACCGGGTTGCTGCTGCGGCCCGCCTTGACTCTCTTCTATGCGCATATGGCTGGCGTCTTCACCTCGCTGTTTCTGCTGCCGGAGGTCATGTGGCACCACGCGGCCCCCACCTTGGAGGGCCAGTACGTATTGAAAAACCTGGTCCTGGTCGCCGCCTGCCTTACCGTCACCGCGGACGAACTCGGCCGCTGAAGGACCTGACCCAACCGCAGCCACTGCACGGAACCTCAGGAGAACAACCGTGGGCAGCGCCATCACCCTGCACCACCTCAGCAAGACCTACCCCGGCGGCCACCAGGCCGTCCGCGACGTCTCCCTGCATCTGGACGCCGGCGAGTTCCTCGTCCTCCTCGGCCCCTCCGGCTGCGGGAAGTCCACCCTGCTTCGCATGATCGCCGGACTCGAGAGCATCACCAGCGGCCAACTCCTCCTCGGTCAGCAACCGGCCGAGGACCTGTCGGCCAGTGAACGCGACGTGGCCATGGTCTTCCAGAACTTCGCCCTCTATCCCACCATGACCGCCGCCGAAAACATCGCCTTCCCCCTCACCGCCCGCGGTGAGGGCCGGCACACCACCGCGCAGGCCGTGAACGCCGTCGCCGACCTGCTCGGCATCCGTTCCCTGCTCACCCGCACACCCGCCCAGATGTCCGGCGGAGAACGCCAGCGCGTCGCCATGGGCCGCGCCGTCATCCGCCGCCCCTCCGTCTTCCTCATGGACGAACCGCTCTCCAGCCTCGACGCACGCCTGCGCGTACGACTGCGCACCGAGATCCTCCTGGTAGTGCGCCGCACCGGCGCCACCACCGTTTACGTCACCCACGACCAGGCCGAAGCCATGGCCCTCGGCGACCGCGTCGCCGTCCTGCGCGACGGCGCCCTGCAGCAGATCGGCACCCCGAACGAACTCTACGAACTGCCCGCCAACGCCTTCGTCGCCTCCTTTGTGGGCACCCCTCGCATCAACCTCATCCATGGCACCTTGTACGCGCCCACCGAAGGAGCCATGACCCTCAGCATCGGACCACAAAAACTCGTGCTCCCCCAGGAGCTGGCACACACCCACCAGCTTCTACGCGTCGTCCAAGGCCAGCCACTCCTCGTCGGCCTGCGCCCCGAGGCGCTGCGCATCAACACCACCCCCACCCCCTACGAACGCCCCCTGACCGCCGTTGTGAACCACGTCGAATACCAGGGCCACGAAGACCTGCTCCACGTCACAGTCGGAGCCCAACCGGCAGATGTGCCCCGCGCAGAGGATGCCCGTGAGGAGCCTCAGGCCACCGATAACTCCTTTGCCACAGCGCTCCGCAGCACGATCAGACGACTCCGCGGCACCCTCCCGCACAGGCCCGCGCCCACCTCCCGCACCGCACCTTCCCTGCCCGAGCACTACGGGGCCGGCGAACTCATCCTGCGCGCCCGGCAAGAAGCCAACTACCGGCGTGGTGACCGCGTCCTCCTCCTCGTCGACATCCGGGCACTGCTGCTCTTCGACGCACAGGGCCACCGCATCTTCCCTCACCCCACACACCGGCAGGAACTCTGAACACGCACGCAGGCGCCGTAGCTCGTCGATCACAGCATGTCCAGACTGGGCATCGTCCTCGGCGCCGAGTCACTGCCCGCCACCGGCGGCGACACAACCATCTTCGACATCGCCAACCGTCTCGCCGGCCGCAGCGGCACTCGTCCTCCACCACGGCCCACTCCGCGCCAATCACATCGCGGACTCCGGCGTGCCAGCCGTCCTCGAAACGCTGCTCGGATCCGTGCGGGGCGGTGCTCTCGGAGATCCCTAGTTGCTCGCCCGCTGCCTCGGGCGCAGTCGACCGGGTAGGTAGTCGGTGGTGAGCGGGGCGGCTGCAACAACGATGTCGGCTATGTCCATCGCATGCTGATGGCGGAGAGCAGCTCGATCCGCTCGGGCGTCAGGGTCGACGCCCTGCTCCGCTGGTTCCCGATCCCGGCGCCCAGCTTGTGTTCCCGTTCCTCCTGGCCTTTGCCGCTGACGATCCGTTCGACGTGCTTCCTGGGGACCTGAAGGTGGCCTTCGCGCTGGTAGTACTGTTTGGCGGCCTGGTAGTTCATGGCCCACTTGTCGGCTTGTGTACGGCGCGGTGGCGGCTTCTCATTCTCGCTGGCGGGTGTGATCCTGAGGATGTGTTCGCACATCCATTGCTGCACGGTGGTGAGCTGGTCCCACCCGTATCGCACGGACTGTACCCACCGCCCGAGATCCTCGCCCTGGCGCACGACGTCACCCGCCTCGGTGGGCAGCGCCTCACCGGCGTCCAGGTGCATGCGGACCAGGTGGAAGGACCGCTGCCAGGTGACCGGCCAGTTCGGGCACCATGAGGGGTCGATGTCTTCCAGCTGCTCGCGCCGCTCGTCCGACAACACCCCGGCCGCCGACTGGACCGGCAGCCCCTCCGCACGCCGCTGCTCGTTCTGGGCGGCCTTGCGGGCGGCGGCACGGGCGTTCTTGAGCCAGATACCCACCCGGTATCCCTGGTAGGTGGCGTCCAGCGGGGCCAGGAGGTGGCCGTGTTCGGCGGCCCACCCGCGGGCGGCGGACAGCCCTTCTTCCCGGGCGATGTCGAAGTGGCTCCAGATCATGCCGAGCGTGTCCAGCTGAGTGATGCGGTCCTCGTCCATGTCGCCGCGGGCGTGGAAGCGGCGGGCGTCGGCGGTCCACTGCCCGAGCGGGAACCCGGCCAGCCGCCCAGTACGGAGATCATCGGACTGGTTTTGATGCCGCGGCGGGTGGAGTGTTGCAGGACCGAGGTGAGCGTCACACCGAAGTTAGGTTCCTCCAGTGTGGCCGTGACGACCTGGGGCACGAGGGCGGCCATGTCCTCGATGAAGCCGGTAATCTCGGCCCAAGGGGTGGCATGCCCCATTTCTATCCAAGCCTTGGCAGTGGCTGCGCCGCCGTTCTGGGCGAGGCTGAGCACGACGAGCAGGATGCTGGTGCTCAGGGGGCGGTCGATGCGGCCGACCACGCCCCAGTCGATGAGGTGGGCGGGTTCGCCGGGGTGGACCAGGACGTTGCCGGGGTGGGGGTCGGCGTGGAAGGTGCGGGTGAGGAAGTACGAGCGGTACATGAAGCTCAGTAGGTCACGGCAGATGCCCTCTCGTTCCCGCTGGGTGAAGTCCGCACGACGGGCATCCGCAATGGAGCATCCTGGCGCGAGCGTCTGAACGAGTGTGCGAGGGGTGGCGGACAGAACGGCAGGCACCCGCAAGTGCTTGTAGCCAGCGACCTGTTCGCGGGCCTCACGCATGTTGCGGGCCTCCAGGACGAAGTCGAGTTCGGGTCTCATCACGTCGGAGATGACACCGAGCATGGCATGGGTATCGATAACGGCGTTAAAGCGCGGGGCCTGGCGACCCAGGATCCTGGTTGCCCTGTTGAACAGCTTGATGTCGGCTTCGATGACGGGCCTGACGCCGGGGCGCTGGATCTTCAGCGCCACGGGAGTGCCGTCGGCCAGAGTGGCCCGGTAGACCTGCGCCAGTGAAGCGGCGCCCAGTGGCCGGTCGGTGTCGATGTCGCGGAAGTTCTTGGCCCAGCAGGGGCCGAGGTCCTGCGCAAGGACTGGCTCGAAGACGGCGAACGGCTCCTCGGACACCCGGTCATGTAATTTTGCCAGTTCGGCGGCCACGGCTGGGGGGACGATGTCGGGGCGGGTCGAGAGGATCTGGCCGACCTTGATGTAGAAGGGCCCAAGTTTCTCCAGGGCCTCGCGCAGCGCCCGTGCCCGGTGCTGGATCTCCTCCTCATCCACAACGGCCAGGGCACCCCACTCGCGGTGTCACTGACCGGCGGACTCCGCAACGACGTCACGTTCCAGAAGTGAACCTGTCAGCGGTATTTACAGACATTCTGAGCGCATACTGCTTATATATCAAACGCTTCGCCGCATCCCGCTATTCGGTGTAAAATTCTACGCAAAAACGATACTCCATTCATTGGGTAGAGTCTCATACGCACTGGCATCGTTTCCTTCAATGTCCCATACGCGCAGGCTATCCCACGAAAAGGAATCGCTATGACCGTAAGCTGGGCGAAACGCATCGCCGTCATCGAACCCGCTCCTAGTCCTGTGCGGTACGCCAGGTACCTCGCTCCGCACTGGAAAGGACTCACCCGCCTGGAAAGCGATAATTGCATTGGCCTCTTTCCGGCCGTGCTTCTCTTCGCCCTGGCCGCTTTGACTCTCTTCGGCGCGGGCGGAGCCAGCCTCGCATGGCTGACTGACGAATTGACCGGGCATCGCCGACTTCCATACCTCTGGTTGGTGTTCGACGCCGTCACAGGCGCCTCACTGGCACTGTCGTACTGGCTGGTCAGCCGTTATGCTCTGCGCTTCTACGAAGCGGAACCCTCATCGTCGCCCATCTGGCGGCTCGTCACGATCGCCAACACTGCTTGGCGCTGCCTGCCCGCTTATTACCGGGAAACTCAAAAGCCACGATTGCGAGCCGTCAACACCGCAGCACGTTTGCTGCTCACTGACCCCGACGACTCCCACACGCTCAGCATCCTCACGGAACACGCGGACGCCCTGCGCCACCTCGCCACCACGGTGCTGCACGAGGCGCAACACGAGCAGTCGGAAGACAGCACTCGTCCCGTGCCCTTCGCACGTTCAGGACGGTCGAAGGCGGGGCAGACCGCAGCCGTCCGTGCCTAAGAGCTCGTAACACGATCATGGGTTGGCCTTCTTGAGGCGTCTCCAGCAGATGAGGCTGGGCCAACGAGAGAAGGCGTAGCCCTTGCCACCGATAGGAGCGAAGCGGGGCGGCGGCGTGGCCGCCCGGGCCGTCCGGCTACGGGCGGGATGCCATCGACCGGGGCGAGGGTTCGGGTGACGTCGCTGACGTTTACCGCGGCGGTGATGACCTTGAGCGGGGTGCCGCGTCTCTCGCGGATCAGGTCGTTCAGCTCGGCGAGCAGGATGCGGTGCAGTTGGCCGAAGTCTCCGGCCTGCTGCCAGCGGTCCGGACGCCGCCAGCAGGTCTGCCCCGAACCGAATCCCGGCTTCAGCGGCAGGAGTTGCCAGGCTAGTCGTTGTAGAGGACGTACGGGATGCCCTTGCAGACACAGCCGGTCCGGTACCGGCCGTGGGCCCGGCGGCTTCTCTGGCCAGGGCGGCAGCAGCGGCTCGATCAGCGCCCACAAGTCGTCGTCCACGATCCACGGCCCGGTGCTCACATCCTCCCGAACGGCGTCATCGTCACATCGGTCATGCCGGACCAGGGCACTACAACAAGATCAAGTGACGAGCTCGTAAGACACGGTCTGATACCGCAACGGTCTTCGGCGTGACTGGCTGCCAGGCTGTTCGCCGGCCTGGGCATGGATGGGAGGGTCTTGGTGACGTTAGGGCGTAACGGGGAGGCCAGCGAGGTGACGCGAGTACGTCCCGGAGTACGTTCGCGAGCGTGACGCGGGCCAGCTCGTGCCTCAGGGTCTCCTCGATGCCCTCGTAGACGCTCCGCATCGCCAGCTGGATGCCGTGGCCCCCCACGCATCCCTGGTCCGGGGTGGTGCGGTGCATTGCGAACAGCGGGCCGGGTTCCACTGCCCCGTACATGTCGAGCAGGGTCATCGACTCCAGCTCGCGTGCCAGCTCTCCCACCAGCACACAGTCAAGGGACCGCCGATATGATTACTCGTCAGTAGAGTCAGCAAAGGGTCAGCATGAGTCCGATTAAACCTGGTCACACGTGCCGACACGCGCAAGCCGGGACCCGCGGTCGGGCCGATCACATCTGAGACCGGCCCAGCCCTTCCGGTACGCCCGCCGCGAGCGAGCACGACCTCTCCCGAGAGGCCTCCCGCTCGCCTGTCCCGGACGCAAAACCCCAGTTCAGCGCACCCTCCCCCGTGGTTTCAGCGGCACGTTCGGCAGTTCGGGGGCGGGGAGTGGGTCCCCGTCGTATCCCTTCACGACGCCGAAGCGGTCGCCGGTCATCCAGTCGTCACGGGCCCGTGCGATGTCCGCCTGCGTGCGGCCGATGAAGTTCCACCACATGACGATCCGCTCCTCGAACGGCGTGCCGCCGAGCAGGACGGTCCGGGCGGGTGCGTCGGTTTCGTTCGTCAGGGTCAGCGTTCCGTGTCCGGGGCCGAGGTACCCCAGTTCCGTCGGGCGCAGCGGCGTTCCGGACATGCGGACCTCTCCCTGGTCGACGAGCAGGCCGTGTTCGAAGTCCGGGGCGATGTCCAGGGTGACCACCGCGCGGGGTGCGAGGAGGAGTTCGGCGCCCAGCAGCGGTGTGAAGGTGGCCACCGGGGAGGTGTCGCCCGCGAGTGAGCCGAGGAACACCCTGATCTCGGCGCCTGCTACCCGGACCGTGTCCGGCGCGTGGTGACGGAAGTCGGCCGGCGTGTGGCGGTGTTCGCCGGGGAGCGCGACCCACAGTTGGACGCCGTGCAGGACGGTGGTGCCCGCCGTGGAGACCTCGGAGTGGCTGATGCCGTGGCCGCCCGTCATGAGGTTCAGCTCGCCGGGCCGCACCAGTGCGTGGTTGCCGAGGCTGTCCCGGTGCTCGATCTCCCCGGCGAAGAGCCAGCTCACCGTCTGCAGGCCGGTGTGCGGGTGGGGCGCCACGTCCATGCCACCCGTGTCGGCGACGACGTCGGGTCCGTAGTGATCGATGAAACACCAGGCGCCGATCAGCGTGCGGGCGCGCTGCGGCAGCGTGCGCCGTACGGTCATCGCCCTCGGACCGCCCAACGGGACGTCCCTCGCCGTCAGCACGTGGGCCCGCGTTGTCCGCTCGGCCATCGCTCGCTCCCCTCCCCTTGTGATTGCAACTTCAACAATTATCGCTGATCCCGCTGCACTTGCTCCTCCGTCCTGACGCTATTGCGGTTCACGGCGGCCGAGCGGCGCCTCAGCGCACCGCATGCGTCCCGACAGCGCACTGCCCCGGTTCCGATGCGCTGTGGGACCAGCACCGGTGCGCTGGAGGGCAACCGTCGCCGTCGTGCGGCTCCTAGCGTGGGATTCATCGGTGCCGACGCCATGTGTCGCGGCCCGGATTCGACACGCACCGGTTCATCCGGTCACCCGAGATCAGGGAGTCCTTCATGCCCGACGCCGCCGAAGTCATTCGTCCGGTCCTGGAACCGGCCGCCGCCGCTTTCGCCGAGGCGACCGCCCAGCCGCCCTACCTCTTCGAGCTGCCGCCCGCCGAGGGACGCAAGGCCGTCGACGAGGTGCAGTCCGGCGAGATCGCGAAGCCGGAGATCGACGAGGAGTGGGTGACCGTCCAGGGCGGCCCGACGGGCAGCGTCCGGGCACGCGTCGTCAGGCCCCGGGGCAGCACCGGCCCGCTGCCGGTGATCCTCTACATCCACGGCGCCGGCTGGGTGTTCGGCAACGCCCACACCCATGACCGCCTGGTGCGCGAGCTGGCCGTCGGCGCGCACGCCGCCGTGGTCTTCCCGGAGTACGACCTCTCCCCCGAGGCCCGCTACCCCGTCGCCATCGAGCAGAACTACGCGGTCGCCCAATGGATCGTCCGAGAAGGCGCCGCCAAGGACCTGGACGGCTCCCGGCTGGCCGTGGCGGGCGACTCGGTGGGCGGCAACATGAGCGCCGCGCTCACCCTGATGGCGAAGGCGCGCGGTGACGTGCCGCTGGTCCAGCAGGTGCTGTTCTACCCGGTCACGGACGCGGCCTTCGACACCGGCTCCTACCACCAGTTCGCCACCGGCTACTTCCTGCGGCGCGACGGCATGCAGTGGTTCTGGGACCAGTACACGACCGACGAGGCCGAGCGCGCCCAGATCACCGCCTCCCCGCTGCGGGCCACCACCGAGCAGCTCGCCGGGCTGCCGCCGGCGCTCGTCGTCACCGGCGAGGCCGACGTGCTGCGTGACGAGGGCGAGGCCTACGCCAACAAGCTGCGCGCGGCCGGGGTGGCGGTGACCGCCGTCCGCTTCCAGGGCGTCATCCACGACTTCGTCATGCTCGACGCCCTTCGCGGGACGCATGCCGCCGAGGCCGCCATCACCCTGGCCGTCGGCACGCTGCGCACGGCGCTCCACGCGGGCTGACCCCCCGGCCGCAGCCGAACCACCTCCCGAGACCCACAACGAGAAGAGCCACTTGTCATGACCGACAACACTTCCCTGCCCACCGCCGTCCTGGTGCACGGCGCGTTCGCGGACGCCGCGAGCTGGCGCGGCGTCGTCGCCGAACTCCAGGGTCACGGCATCCCGGTGATCGCGCCGCCCAATCCGCTGCGCGGCCTGGTCGCCGACGCCGCGTACATCTCCTCCGTGGTCGCCCGGATCGACGGGCCCGTGGTGCTGGTCGGCCACTCCTACGGGGGTGCGCTGATCACCGTGGCCGGAGCCGCGGAGAACGTCGTCGGGCTCGTCTACATCGCGGCCTACGTCCCCGAACAGGGCGAGAGCCTCGGTGAGTTGCAGGACCGCTTTCCCCTGTCCTCCCTCGTCAGCAACCTCACCCAGGCGACGTACCCGGTGCGGGACGGCGAGCCGGCCGTCGAGGTGACCATCCGCGCCGAGGCGTTCCCGGAGATCTTCGCCGCCGACGTGCCGGCGGAGGTCACCAAGGTCCTCGCGGTGTCCCAACGTCCGCTCGCCGCCTCCGCGTTCACGGAGCCGGCCGCGGTCGCCGCGTGGAAGACCACGCCTTCATGGGCGCTCGTCGCGGCGGCGGACCAGGCGATCAACCCCGACGTCGAGCGTTTCGGCGCGCAGCGGGCCGGCGCGACGACCGTGGAGCTGGCGGGCGCCTCGCATGCCGTCGCGGTGTCCCGGCCCCGGGAGGTCGCCGAGCTGATCCGGGACGCGGTGCGCGCCACGAGCTGACCGGACGAGGGACCGGCCGCCGGCCGTGCCCACCGTCACCCGTGGGTGAGCAGGCCCCTCCGCAGTTGAGCCAGGGTGCGGGACAGCAGACGTGAGACGTGCATCTGCGAGAGGCCGAGGGCGGCGCCGATCTCGGCCTGGGTCAGCTCCTGGCCGAAGCGCATCTCGATGATGCGGCGCTCCCGCTCGCCGAGTCCGGCAAGCAGCGGGGCGAGGGCGTGCAGGTGCTCGAAGGTCTCGATGGCCGGGTCCGGGGCGCCCATGACGTCGGCGAGCGAGCGGCCCCCCTTGTGCGTCTCGCCGTCGTCGCACGAGCCGTGCGGGGTGTCGATGGACCCGGCCGCGTATCCGTTGGCGGCCATGATCGCCTCCAGCGCCTGTTCCTCGCTCACCTCCAGATCGGCCGCCAGCTCCTTCACCGTGGGCTCGCGGCCGAGCACCGAGGAGAGCCGCTCCTGGGAGGCGGAGATCCGGTGGCGCAGCTCCTGGAGCCTGCGCGGCACGTGCACGGCCCAGCTCGTGTCGCGGAAGTGGCGCTTGATCTCGCCGAGGATGCAGGGCACCGCGAACGAGACGAACTCGAACCCCCGGCTCGCGTCGAACCGGTCGATCGCCTTGATCAGGCCGACGGTGCCCACCTGGACGATGTCCTCCAGCTGGCCGTTGCCGCGGTTGCGGAACCGGCCCGCCACGTAGTGCACCAGGGAGAGGTTCATCTCGATCAGGGTGGTGCGCGCGTACGTGTGGTCGGCCGACCCCTCTTCCAGGGTCCCGAGCCGCTCGAAGAACAGCTTCGACAGCTCCCGCGCGTCCTGCGGCGCGACCCGGTGGGCCTCCTCGATCAACGGGAGAGGGGCGTTCTCCGCCCGGTTGCCGGTCTCTCCCTGCATCCCTTCGGTCGGATCTACGGCCTGTTCCACGTCGGTGGCTCGAACGAACATCTTCTGTCTTCCCGTGTCGTGGCGTACTCGCTCGGGTCCGGTCCGGCTCAGGCCCCGAGGTCCATGAATGGAGGCTCCTTCGCGTGCTGCGCTGCGGTCTGCGGTGTGATTCCACAAGCGGAAGGCCGTGTACCGGGACCTTCCTCCCTCACCTCGGGGACCAAGGGCCTCGATCGCCCGAGGGCCGGCCGTGCCGTTCGGCCCTCTCCACACGGGCGGGATCGGGGGCCTGATGTGAGACTGCCTGTGAGGTGGTGATCACAGATGTCGAGCCAGCCCTGGGTGCCCGGTCCCGGCGAGCAGCTGCTGGAACAGCTGCTCGCCGCGGCGCACGCGGCGACCCCGGTGGACCTGCCCGGCCTGGTGCAGCGCTTCGCCGACGCCGCGGGGCTCGACCGCGTCGACGTGTACCTGGTGGATCTCCAGCAGCGCCACCTGGTGCCGCTGGCCGAGGGGTCGACCGCCCTCGGCGTGGACAGCTCCGTGGCCGGTTCGGCCTACCGGGCCCATGAGCTGCGCGTGGAGGAGCTGGCCCACGGGCGGATCACGACGTGGCTGCCGCTGATCGACGGAGTGGAGCGGCTGGGGGTCATCGGCGCCACGGCCTCGGTGATCGACGGCCTGCTGCTGCGCCGCTGCCGCACGCTGGCCTCGATCCTGGCCATGGTGATCACCTCGAAGCGCGCCTCCAGCGACACCTTCGCGCGTCGGACCCGGTCGCAGCCCATGGAGCTGCCCGCCGAGATGCTCCGGGCCTTTCTGCCGCCGAGGACCATCGGCAACGCCGACGTCATCTCGACCGCCGTGCTCGAACCGGCGTACGACATCGGGGGCGACGTCTTCGACCACTCCCTGACGCACTCCACCCTGCACGTGACGATCCTCGACGCCATGGGCCACAACCTCGCCTCCGGCCTGACGACCGCCGTGGCCATGGCCGGCTGCCGCAACGCCCGCCGGGCCAAGGTGGAGCTGCCCGAGCTGGTCGACACCGTCCAGGACGCGCTCGCCCAGTGGCTGCCCGAGCAGTTCTGCACGGGGATCCTCGCCCAGCTGGATCTGGCGGGCGGCGTGCTGCGCTGGTGCAACTGCGGCCATCCGCCGCCCCTGCTCATCCGCGGCCACCGGGTACTCGACCGCGCCCTGGAACGTCCGCCGCAGCCGCCCCTGGGGACGCCCGCGCTGCTCGCCCGCGCCAAGTGGGAGGTGCACGAGGAGGCGCTGCAGCCCGGCGACCGGGTGCTCATGTACACCGACGGCGTCACCGAGCTGCGGACCGGGGGCGACACGGAGTTCGGCCTGGAGCGGTTCACCGACAGCATCATCCGGGCCACCGCCGCGGGCGAGTCGGCCCCGGAGGCGCTGCGCCAGCTCATCCACTCCATCCTCGACCGGCAGCACAACCGGCTGCGGGACGACGCGACGCTCCTGCTGCTCGAATGGCGCCCCCCGGGCGCCCGGTGACCCCGCCTGTCACCAGCGTCGATGTCACCCCGGCATGTCATTACCCATAAATTGTGATGATTTGTCTTAAATTACTGCGGTCCCCCTCCCTCGGGCTCCCTGGAGATCGCATGAACCCTGTCCTGACGCGTGCCGTCACTTTCAGCGCCGGTCTGCTGCTGTGCGCCGCCCCCCTCACGGCGGCGCACGCCTTCGCCACCTCCGCCGACGACGACCCGGGCGCGGCCCGCAAGTCCGCGCCGCGCCCGACGCTCACCGCGCAGGCGACGGTGCGCGCCATCCCGGCCTGGCACCAGTTCCGGGTCCACGGCGCCGCCAAGAACATGCGCGCCGGGACGCGCGTGACGCTCCAGCAGATGCAGGGCAAGCGGTGGGTGTCCCTGCCGGCCCAGATGAACACCGCCCGCAACAACACGTACAACCTGCGCGTCAAGCTCGGCATCAAGGGCCTGAACAAGATCCGGGTCGTGGGCGGCGGCGCCGTCTCCAACACCGTCCAGGTCACCATCCGCTGACGCGAGCGGGTCAGGACGGCGGCCGCCTGCCGTCACTCCGGGCGCAGCCAGACCGTGGCCAGCGGCGGGAGCGTGACGCGCAGGCGGGCCGGCCTGCCGTGGGCGGGCTCGGGCTCGGGCTTCAGCGGGTGCGGGTTGCGCACCTCCCCGCCGCCGTAGCGGGCCGCGTCGGTGTTGAGGGTCTCCACCCACGCGTGCGGCTCCTCCGGGACGCCGAGCACATAGTCCTCGCGGAGCACCGGCGAGAAGTTGCAGACCGCCAGGAGCGGGGTGCCGTCCGCGGCGTACCGCAGGAACGCCAGGACGTTGTCCTGGGCCGCGTCCGTCACGATCCAGGAGAACCCGGCCGGTTCGGTGTCCTGCTCCCACAGGGCGGGAGCCGCCCGGTACTGGTGGTTGAGGTCCCGCACAAGGAGCCGTACGCCCTCGTGGTCGGGGCGCGCCGGGTAGGACGGGTCAAGCAGGCCCCAGTCCAGGCCGCTCTCCTGCGACCATTCGGCGCCCTGGGCGAACTCCTGTCCCATGAACAGGAGTTGCTTGCCGGGGTGGGCCCACATGAAGCCCAGGTAGGCGCGGTGGTTGGCGCGGCGCTGCCACCAGTCGCCGGGCATCTTGGAGACCAACGACTGCTTGCCGTGCACCACTTCGTCGTGCGAGAGCGGCAGGACGTAGTTCTCGCTGTAGGCGTACACCATCGAGAACGTCATCTCATTGTGGTGGTATTCGCGGTGGACCGGGTCGCGGCTGATGTACTCCAGCGAGTCGTGCGACCAGCCCATGTTCCACTTCAGCCCGAAGCCGAGGCCGCCGAAGCCGTCCGGTCCGGTGTGGTGGGTGGGCCGCGTCACCCCGTTCCACGCCGTGGATTCTTCGGCGATGGTGACGACGCCGGGGTTGCGGCGGTAGACGGTGGCGTTCATCTCCTGGAGGAAGGCGACCGCGTCCAGGTTCTCCCTGCCCCCCGATTCGTTGGCCGCCCACTGCCCTTCCTCGCGGGAGTAGTCGAGGTAGAGCATCGAGGCGACGGCGTCGACGCGCAGCCCGTCGATGTGGAACTCCTCGCACCAGTACGTGGCGTTCGCCACCAGGAAGTTGCGCACCTCCTTGCGGCCGTAGTCGAACTCCAGGGTGCCCCAGTCGGGGTGCTCGGCGCGCCGCCAGTCCTGCGGTTCGTACAGGTGCTCCCCGTCGAACGCCGCGAGCGCCCAGTCGTCCTTGGGGAAGTGCGCGGGCACCCAGTCCAGGAGTACGCCGATGCCCGCCCGGTGCAGTGTGTCGACCAGGTGGCGGAAGTCGTCCGGGGTCCCCATGCGGGACGTCGGGGCGTAGAAACCGGTGACCTGGTAGCCCCACGACCCGCTGAAGGGGTGCTCCGCCACCGGCATGAACTCCACGTGCGTGAAGCCCGCCTCCGTGACGTACGCCGTGAGCTGCTCGGCGAGCTGACGGTAGGTCAACCCCGGGCGCCAGGAGGCCAAATGGATCTCGTAGACGGAGAAGGGCGCCCGGTCGACGGGGCGGTCCGCGCGGTGGGCCATCCACTCGTCGTCCCCCCACACGTACGAGGACCGCGTGACGACGGAGGCCGTGGCGGGGGGCACCTCGGCGCGCCGGGCCATCGGGTCCGCGCGCAGGGTGTGGCTGCCGTCGGGGCGGGCGACGTCGAATTTGTAGAGGGTGCCTTCGTCCAGTCCGGGGACGAACAGCTCCCACACGCCGGTGGAGCCGAGCGAGCGCATCGGGTGGGCCGACCCGTCCCAATGGCAGAAGTCCCCGCAGACCCGCACGCCCCGCGCGTTGGGCGCCCACACGGTGAAGCGGGTGCCGCTCACGCCCTGGTGGGTCATGGGGTGCGCGCCGAGCGCCTGCCACAGCTCCTCGTGCCTGCCCTCACCGATGAGGTGCAGGTCCAGTTCGCCGAGGGCGGGCAGGAAACGGTAGGGGTCCTCGTACGCGACGTCCTGCCCGTCGTAGGTCACGCGCAGGGTGTACGGGGGGATCGCGGTGAGCGGCAGGACCCCGCAGAACAGGCCGTCGCCCGTGTCGTTCAGCCGATGGGTCCCCTCCTCGGTGACGACCGTCACCGCCTCGGCGTACGGGCGCAGCACCCGGAAGGCGACGCCGTCGGGCACGGGGTGCGCGCCGAGCAGCGCGTGCGGGTCGTGATGGGTGCCGGACAGGAGGCGCTCGCGGTCCGACGCGTCGAGCGGGGCGTCGGGCAGGCGGCCGGGGTCCTTGGCGCGCACGGGGGCCTGGGGTGCGGTGGTGGCGGTCGTTTCCACGGGTCAGCTCTCCTCTGCGAGGCGGGCGATCGCCGCCATGGGAACAGGTAGCCAGTCAGGGCGGTGCCTGGCCTCGTACAGCGCTTCGTACACCGCGCGGTCCGTCTCGTAGGCGCGCAGCAGCTCGGCCTCCGCGCGCGGGTCCCAGGTGGAGCCCGCGGCGTATCCGGCGCAGTACGCCTCGCGGCACCGTCGCAGCCACTCGGGGCCGCGGGGGCGCCGGGTGTGGGCCGCGTAGTCGAAGGAGCGGAGCATGCCGGCGACGTCCCGGATGGGGGCCTGGGGCCGGCGGCGCTCGTCGAGCGGCCTGGCCGGTTCGCCCTCGAAGTCGATGATGAACCAGCGCTGTTCGGCCCTGAGCACCTGGCCGAGGTGCAGGTCCCCGTGGACGCGCTGCGCCTCGCGGCCGGGGCCGCATCCGGCGACGGCACCGTACGCCGTCTTCAGACGGGGTACGTAGGGGTCGAGCGCCGGCATCTGCCGGGCCGCGGACTCCAGGCGCCCGATCATGGCGGCGGCCAGCGGGCTGCCGCCGTAGGGGTCCGGGGGCTCGGAGCCGAAGGCCTCGGCCAGCGCCAGGTGCACCTCGGCGGTGGCGCGCCCCAGTTCATGGGCCTCGGCGGCGAAGTCCTCGCCGGCGGCGAGGGAGCGCAGCGCCAGCGTCCAACCGTCCGTCGCCTCGGGGAGGAACGGCTGGAGCACGCCGAGTGTCGCCTTGCGCGGCTCGGTGGTCCAGAACCAGGCCACGGGCGCGGGCACCCGCGCGCAGCCGCCGCGGGCCAGCGCCCAGGGCACCTCCAGGTCGGGGTTGACGCCGTACTGCACGCGGCGGAACAGCTTCAGGATGAAGGAATCTCCGTAGACCAGCGACGTATTGGACTGCTCCCCGCCCAAGAGCCGGGGCGGGAGCCCCGTCGGCACCACGGTCCGCGCGTCCCGTTCGAACCGCAGCGGGCCCAGCTCGCCGGGGACGCGCAGGCGCTCCAGGAGAAGCCCCGCCGACCAGGGGTCGAGGAGGGCGTCGTACACGGTGAGGCCTTCGAGGGGGCCCGTGTCGGAGCGGCCGACGACGGCGTGCCGGAGCCGGGGAGGCACGTGCTCGCGCACGCCGAGCAGGAGTTGGTAGCAGTCCTCGGGCGAGCCGGCGGGGCCGGTGCGGATCAGCAGGTGCAGGCAACCCGGGTGCAGTTCGGTCGTGGACAGCACGGCCAGGTCCGTGACGGGGCGTCCCTTGCCCGCGAACCAGCGCTGCTCGGGCAGCCACGCGCGGAGCATCCCGGCCAACGAGGTCAGCAGCTGGGGAGGGCTGAGGCTGCCGGGCGACTGCGATGCGGTCTTCAGCATGCGACACGTCCCTTCAAAAGTGCACCGCGGGTGCGGCCGGACGTCGTGGCTGTTCGATCAGCCGGAACCAGTAGAAGCCGTGGCCCGCCAGCGTGAGCAGGTACGGCAGCTCGCCGATGGCCGGGAAGCGGACCCCGCCGATCAGCTCCACCGGATGACGTCCGTCATAGGCGCGCAGGTTCAGCTCCGTCGGTTGGGCGAAGCGGGAGAAGTTGTGCACGCACAGGGCCAGGTCGTCCCCGTGTTCGCGCAGGAAGGCGAGGACGGCGGGGTTGGAGGAGGGGAGTTCGGTGTAGGTGCCCAGGCCGAAGGCGGGGTTCTGTTTGCGGATCTCGATCATCCTGCGGGTCCAGTGCAGGAGGGAGGAGGGGGAGGACATGGACGCCTCGACGTTGGTGACCTGGTAGCCGTAGACGGGGTCCATGATCGTGGGGAGGTAGAGGCGGCCGGGGTCGCAGGAGGAGAAGCCGGCGTTGCGGTCGGGGGTCCACTGCATGGGGGTGCGCACGGCGTCGCGGTCGCCGAGCCAGATGTTGTCGCCCATGCCGATCTCGTCGCCGTAGTAGAGGATCGGGGAGCCGGGCAGGGACAGCAGCAGGGCGGTGAAGAGTTCGATCTGGTTGCGGTCGTTGTCCAGCAGGGGGGCCAGGCGGCGGCGGATGCCGATGTTGGCGCGCATGCGCGGGTCCTTGGCGTACTCCGCGTACATGTAGTCGCGCTCTTCGTCGGTGACCATTTCCAGGGTCAGCTCGTCGTGGTTGCGCAGGAAGATGCCCCACTGGCAGCCGGAGGGGATGGCGGGGGTCTTGGCGAGGATCTCGGAGACGGGGTAGCGCGATTCGCGGCGTACGGCCATGAAGATGCGGGGCATGACGGGGAAGTGGAATGCCATGTGGCATTCGTCGCCGCCCTTGGTGTAGTCGCCGAAGTAGTCCACGACGTCCTCGGGCCACTGGTTGGCCTCGGCGAGCAGGACGGTGTCGGGGTAGTGGGCGTCGATCTCGGTGCGCACGCGTTTGAGGAAGTGGTGGGTGGCGCGCAGGTTCTCGCAGTTGGTGCCTTCCTCCTGGTAGAGGTAGGGCACGGCGTCCAGGCGGAATCCGTCGATGCCCAGGTCCAGCCAGAACCGCAGGGCGGAGATGATCTCTTCCTGGACGGCGGGGTTGTCGTAGTTGAGGTCGGGCTGGTGGGAGAAGAAGCGGTGCCAGTAGTACTGCTTGCGGACCGGGTCGAAGGTCCAGTTGGAGGCCTCGGTGTCCACGAAGATGATGCGGGCGTCGCTGTAGGCCTTGTCGTCGTCGGCCCAGACGTAGTAGTCGCCGTAGGGGCCCTGGGGGTCGGTGCGTGAGGCCTGGAACCACGGGTGCTGGTCGCTGGTGTGGTTCATGACGAAGTCGATGATGACGCGCATGCCGCGCTGGTGCGCGGAGTCGACGAACTCCACGAAGTCGGCCAGGTCCCCGAACTCGGGCAGCACCGCCGTGTAGTCCGAGACGTCGTAACCCCCGTCGCGCAGGGGCGATTTGAAGAAGGGGGGCAGCCACAGGCAGTCGACGCCCAGCCATTGCAGGTAGTCGAGCTTGGCGGTGATGCCTTTCAGGTCGCCGATGCCGTCGCCGTCGCTGTCCTGGAAGGAGCGGACGAGGACCTCGTAGAACACCGCCCTCTTGAACCAGTCGGGATGACGCTCCTCGGCGGGCGTGTCCTCGAAGGTGTCCTGGACGGGCTCATTGACGATCACGATGACCCTCCGTTCTCCCCCGTCTGCGGCCGCACCAGGACGTGGGCGCCGCCGGGGCCGAGACGCACGTAGTTGGCGCCGCCCCACCGGTAGGTCTCGCCGCTCAGTTCGTCGCGCACCGGCACGGACGCGTGCCGATCCAGGCCCAGCCGCCCCAGGTCCAGGAAGACGGTGCCCTCCTGGGTGTGGTGGGGGTCGAGGTTGGCGACCACCACGACCAGGTCCTCGCCGTCGCGCTTGCTGTAGACGATGAGCGCGTCGTTGTCGGACCGGTGGAAGTGGAGGTTCCTGAGCAGGTGCAGGGCCCGGTGGCGTCGCCGGATTCCGTTGAGCGTGGTGATGAGGGGGGCGATGGTGCGGCCCTCCCGCTCGGCCGCCGCCCAGTCGCGCGGCCGGAGTTGGTACTTCTCCGAGTCCAGGTACTCCTCGCTGCCCGGCGCCGCCGCGGTGTTCTCGCACAGCTCGAAGCCGCTGTAGAGGCCCCAGGTCGGCGAGAGGGTGGCGGCGAGCACGGCCCGCACCTCGAAGGCCGGCCGCCCGCCCTCCTGGAGGTAGGCGTGCAGGATGTCCGGGGTGTTCACGAAGAGGTTCGGGCGCAGATAGGCGGCCGTCTCCACGGAGAGGTCGGTCAGGCAGTCGACGATCTCCCGTTTGGTGTTGCGCCAGGTGAAGTACGTGTACGACTGCTGGAAGCCGGCGCTGGCCAGCGCCCGCATGACCGCCGGGCGGGTGAAGGCCTCGGCGAGGAAGATGACGTCGGGGTCGGTGCCGTTGATCCGGGCGATGACCTCCTCCCAGAACACCACCGGCTTGGTGTGGGGGTTGTCGACGCGGAAGATCCGCACCCCGTGCCCCATCCAGAACCGCAGCAGCCGCTCCGTCTCCGCCACCAGCCCCGGCAGATCCCGGTCGAAGGCGAGCGGATAGATGTCCTGGTACTTCTTCGGCGGGTTCTCCGCGTACGCGATGGAACCGTCCGCCCGCTGCCGGAACCACTCCGGATGCTTGTCCACCCACGGGTGGTCCGGCGAGCACTGCAACGCGAAGTCCAGCGCGACCTCCAGACCCAGCTCGCCCGCGCGCCGCACGAACGCGTCGAAGTCCTCCAGGGTCCCCAGGTCGGGGTGGACCGCGTCATGGCCGCCCTCGGGCGAACCGATCGCCCAGGGCACACCCACGTCCTGCGGGCCGGAGGACAGCGAGTTGTTCGGGCCCTTGCGGAAGGTGCTGCCGATCGGGTGGATCGGCGGCAGGTACACCACGTCGAAACCCATGTCCGCGATCGCCGGCAGCCGCTCGGCCGCTGTGCGGAACGTCCCCGACACCGGCGGCGCGCCCTCCCGCACGACGGCACCCTCCGAACGCGGGAAGAACTCGTACCAGGAACCGAACAACGCCCGCCGCCGCTCCACGACCAGGGGCAAGTCGGCCGAACGGGTGACCCGTTCCCGCAGCGGATGGCGGGCGAGGACCGCGTCCGCCTCCGGGGTGAGCGCCGCCGCGAGACGGGCCTCGGGCGGACGCAGTTCGTCGCGGAGCGCCTGGGCGGCGGCCCGCAGCGTCCGGCGTGCCGTGCCGTCCGGTGCGCCGTCCGCCGCGCGCTCGTACAGCAGCGCGCCTTCTTCCAGTGTCACCCCGGTGTCGATGCCGGCGGGGATCTTGATCTCGGCGGCGCGGCGCCACCCGGTCACCGGATCCGTCCACGCCTCCACGGCGTACGTCCAGCGCCCCTCGGCGTCCGGTGTCACCTCCGCGCCCCATCGGTCGGTGCCGGGCGCCAGCTCCCGCATGGGGGTCCAGGGGCCGGTGCGGCCGTCCGGGCCGAGCAGGACGACATTGGCGCCGACCGCCTCGTGTCCCTCGCCGAAGAGCGTGGCCGTGACCTGGAAGGTCTCGCCGGGGACCGCCTTGACGGGGCGCCGGCCGCGGTCCAACGCGGGGGCGACGTCCACGATGGGCACGGTGGGAAACTCCGGCCCCCGCCGCGCCGAAGCAGCCGGCGCGGGAGAGGTCCGGGAGGGGGACGCCGACGCGGGAGACGCCCCTGCGGAGGACGCCGGCGCGGTGGACACCCGGGAGGGGGAAGCCGGCGCGGCAGACGGCCCTGCGGAATGCGCCGGCGCGGTGGACACCCGGGAAGGGGACGCCGGCGCAGGAGAAGCCGGCGCGGGGGCGGGGGACGTCGGCGCGGCGGAAGGCCGTGAGGACCAGGGGCGCGCCGAAGCCGGGCGCGCCGAAGCGCTCGCCGCTGGGGCCTGGCCCGCCTTCGGAGCCTCGGTCATCGCTCTCTCCTCTGCCATGTTCCGGCGCACGGGGCGCAGTCGAGCGCCCGTCAGCGCCGGCGCCTTGACGCCGGGCGCCGGCCGCCGTGCGCGCGTCGGCCGCAGGCCCAGGTAGCTCTCGGCCGCGTCGGCGGCGATCCGTGCCGTGCACTCACCCATCAGTACGCACAGCGTGTACGCGGTGTTCTCGAAGTGCATCCGCACGGCGCGGTCCGCCGGGTCCGCGAGCAACAAGCGCTCCCACGCCCGGTATTGGTCCAGATGCCGCGCGACCTCAGCTTTCGTGGGCAGCAGCATCACCCCATGGTGCACGCGCGACCACGCAGCGTCCTGTTGGATCTTCAACCACCGGGCTGACCTGCTCGTGTTGCGCGAATGGAGCAGCACTCTCACCCTGAGACTACTCAGAAGCGATCAGTGCTCACGCTTCGTGCTCGGGGCTCGGCCCCACAGGGCCGGGAAGACCGGGGCTTCGCTGAGAGGAGCCAAGCGCGATGAAGAAAGCAATCCCCTGTTACTACCACCTAGAGGTGGACATCAGCCCGGAGAGGATCGATCAGGTCAGGCGCATCCTGGCCGCGCATCTCCGGCACTGGGGCCTGGGGATTCTCGCCGAACGCGTGTGCCACTGCGCCGGGGTGCTGCTCCGGGCGGTCGAGGAACACGCGACGGACAAGAACGCCGTGGTGGAGATGTGGTGGAACGGACAGCACCTCATCACCGCCGTGTCGGACAGCGAACCCGACCTGCCCGACCCGCACTACGGGCCGCAGGGCTGCCTGGCGCAGATCGCCGCGCTCAGCGACGGCTGGGGCAACTACCCGGCGACCAACGGCAAGATCATCTGGTTCTCACACCGCGCACGCTCCCCCGAACGGGCCCCGCTGGCCCCGACACCGCCCGCACCCGGGCTGCGGGTGGCGCGCCCGCTGCCGCGCGGGGTGCCCCTGGCCGCGAGCGCCGCGCCGCCCGAGGAGGAACCGGTGGTCGTCGGCGCCGCACCGGCCGCCCACGACCAGCGCTCCGACGGAACATGGCCGAGGATGGGGGAGCGATCCACCACGTCCTCTCCCGAGCGGCGGGCGGCCTCCACCGTGTGAGCCCGCGTACGCGCACGGCAGCGCGCCACGAGCCGCGGCGACCACGCCGGGACGCCGCGGCCCGTCGGTCCCCCCGACACTCCCGGGCCGCCGAGGACAGACCGAGACCGCGCTCATCCGTATGGAGGCAGCAGCGTGCGCACCTGGACCGGGCGACCCTTTCCCCTGGGCGCCACCTATGACGGCGAAGGAACGAACTTCGCCCTGTTCAGCGAGATCGCCGACCGCGTCGACCTCGTCCTCATCAACGAGGACGGCACGCACCACGACGTCCCCCTGACCGAGGTCGACGGTTCCGTCTGGCACTGCTACCTGCCCGGCGTCGGCCCCGGCCGGCGCTACGGCTACCGGGTGCACGGCCCCTGGGAACCCGCCACGGGCCACCGGTGCAATCCGGCGAAGCTGCTCCTGGACCCCTACGCCAAGGCGATGGAGGGGCAGGTGGACAACCACCCCTCGCTGTACGAGCGGGCGGCGCAGGGGCCCGACCCCGCCGACAGCGCCGCCCACACCCTGCTCTCGGTGGTGACCGACCCGTCCTTCCCATGGGAGGGCGACCGGCCGCTGCGGCGGCCCTACGCCGAGACCGTGATCTACGAGACACATGTGCGCGGCCTGACCCGCACCCACCCGGGGGTCCCGGCGGAGCTGCGGGGCACCTACGCGGGCCTCGCGACGGAGGCGGTCATCGACCACCTCCTCTCGCTGGGGGTGACGGCCGTCGAGCTGATGCCGGTGCACCAGTACGTGCAGGACGGCTTTCTGCTGGACCGCGGCCTGTCCAACTACTGGGGGTACACCTCCATCGGTTTCTTCGCCCCGCACAACGCCTACGCGGCGCGCGGTTCGAGGGGCGGGCAGGTCGGCGAGTTCAAGTCGATGGTCAAGAAGCTGCACGCGGCGGGCCTCGAAGTGATCCTGGACGTGGTCTACAACCACACGGCGGAGGGCAACGAGAACGGCCCCACGCTCGCCTTCCGGGGCATCGACAACGCCTCGTACTACCGGCTGGCGCAGGACGATCCGGCGCACTACTTCGACACCACGGGCACCGGCAACAGTCTGCTGATGCGCCACCCCAACGTCCTGCAACTGATCATGGACTCGCTGCGGTACTGGGTCACCGAGATGCACGTCGACGGCTTCCGCTTCGACCTGGCGGCCACGCTGGCGCGCCAGTTCTACGACGTGGACCGGCTGTCGGCGTTCTTCGACCTCGTACAGCAGGACCCCGTGGTCGGCCGCGTCAAGCTCATCGCCGAGCCGTGGGACGTCGGCGAGGGCGGCTACCAGGTCGGCAACTTCCCCCCGCTGTGGTCGGAGTGGAACGGCAAGTACCGCGACTCGGTGCGGGATTTCTGGCGCGGAGAGGAGAACTCCCTCGCCGAGTTCGCCTCCCGGCTGACCGGTTCCTCCGACATCTACCAGCGCGAGCGGCGCCGGCCCCGGGCCAGCGTCAACTTCGTCACCGCGCACGACGGTTTCACGCTGCGCGACCTGGTCTCGTACAACGACAAGCACAACGAGGCCAACGGCGAGGACAACCGCGACGGCGAGAGCACGAACCGCTCCTGGAACTGCGGGGCCGAGGGCCCCACGGCCGACGAGGCGATCCTGGAGCTCCGCGCGCGCCAGCAGCGCAACTTCCTCGCCACGCTCATGCTGTCGCAGGGCATCCCGATGCTCGCCCACGGCGACGAGCTGGGCCGCACCCAGGGAGGCAACAACAACGCCTACTGCCAGGACAACGAGATCTCCTGGATCGACTGGGACCTCGGCGACGACCAGCGCGAGCTGATCGACTTCACCCGGCGGGCCATCGCGCTGCGCGCCGCGCACCCCGTGCTTCGCCGGCGCAGGTTCTTCCGCGGCGAGACCGCGACGCACGAGGGGCAGCCGCTGGCGGACCTCGTGTGGCTGCGGCCCGACGCCCGCGAGATGACGGAGGACGACTGGCGGCGCGCCGACGCCCACGCGGTCTGCGCCTTCCTCAACGGGGACGCGATCGCCGAGCCGGACTCCCGCGGCAGGCCCGTGGTGGACGACTCCTTCCTGCTCCTGCTGAACAGCCACCGCGAGCCGGTCGTCTTCCGTCTGCCCGGCCCCGCGTACGGGGAACGCTGGGCGACGCGGATCGACACCACCGACCCGCTGGGCCGGTCGGACGAGGCCGAGCACAAGGCGGGCGGCGAGGTCACGCTGGTCGCGCACAGCCTGCTCCTGCTCTCCCGGCCGTCCCCGGCCAGGGGCCGCGCCCCCGGGGCGGCGGGTTCCGCCGGGTGAGGCGCACGCCGAGTGGCGCGCCGCGCACCCTCTTGCCCACACTGAAGGGCGGCAGGGCGCCGAGCCTCCCGCCGAACCCGAAAGCACAGGTGCCAGACTGGATTTTCAGGGCGCCTCGATTTCCAGGACGGGTTGCACATGCACCACGACAACACGATGCCTCCGGGCCCGTACGGCACGACGACCTCGGGCGTGGCCGCCCGGGGCGCCAGGACCGGTTCGGCGCTGAGTGAGTCAGCGGTCGGCGCTCCCTGCTGGGTCAGCCTGACGGCACGCGACCTCACCACCGCACAGAGTTTCTACGGCGCGGTGATGGGCTGGCAGTTCCGCCCGGCCAAGCTCGGCGAGCAGTTCTCCGTCGCCACGGCCCACGGCGCCCCCGTCGCCGGCGTCGGCGCCATCGCCTCCTCCTTCCAGATCGCGGTGGCCTGGACGCCCTACTTCGCGGTCCTGAGCGCGGACGAGACGGTGAGCCGCGTCCGGGAGCGCGGGGGCACGACGGCGGTGGGGCCGATCCCCTTTCCCAACGGGCGCGCGGCCCTGCTCTCCGACCGCGACGGTGCCGTCTTCGGGATCTGGGAGGGCGAGATCCTCACCAGTTGGCGCAGCGAGCTGCACTCGGCGCCCGCCTGGCTGCGGCTGAGCACCCGTGACGCCTTCGACGCCGCCATCTTCTACGGCGAGGTCCTGGACTGGGCGTGCGGGCGCCCCGAGTGCTGCGAGGTGCGCTACCAGCAGGAAGAGGTGGTGGTCTACAGCGCGGGCCGCCCCGCCGCCCGGCTCAGTTCGGGCGCGGTCGAGGCGGACGCGGATCCGGCGGTGCGCCCGCACTGGCAGGTCCACTTCACCGTCGACGACGTGGAGGCGTGCGTCCGCGCCACGGCGGAGGCCGGCGGGCACGTGGTCACCCAGGACCTGTCCGCGCGGCCGCCCTCGGCGACGCTGCGGGACCCCGACGGCGCGCAGTTCCGGGTCGTCGGCAAGGAGCCCGGCCCGCCGTCGGCCTGAACCGGACGCCGCCGGGAAGGTGACGGCAGGGCTCAGGCCCGGCCCGTCTTGCGTCCGGTCCTGCTCCGGCGGCCGAGTGCGCGCTGCGCGGTGAAGAAGACGCCCGCGCCGAAGCGCGCCCGCAGGGCGGCCCGGGCGGCGTTGGCGCCCGGCGCGCCGTGCACCCCACCGCCGGGATGCGCGGAGGCGGAGGCGAGATACAGGCCCGGCACCGGTGTCTCGGGGCGGCCCGCCCCAGGCACCGGCCGGAACACGAGCTGCTGGTGCAGACTGGTCGTGCCGGAGTTGATGGCCCCGCCGTGCAGGTTGGCGTTCAGCGCCTCCAGCGTGGGCGGTGCCAGCACGCGCCGGGCGATGATCTGCTCGCGGAAGCCGGGCGCGAGCCGCTCGATCTGCGCCTCCACGCGGTCCGCCATCGCCTCGCTCTCCCGCTCGTCCCACCGGCCCGTCAGCGCGTCGTCCCCGGCGTCGCCCTTGATCCGCTGTGGTACGTGGGTGTAGGCCCAGGCCGACTCGGTGCCGGCCGGCGAGCGCGTGGGGTCGGCCGTGGTCATCTGGCCGACCAGGGCGAACGGCCTGTCCGGTACGAGACTCCGCGCGATCTGGGCGGCGAACCGCGTCAGCTCGTCCACGCCGTCGGCCACATGCACCGTCCCCGCCCCGCGTGCGGCCTGCGCCTCCCAGGGAATGGGCCGGGCCAGGGCCCAGTCCACCTTGAACGTGGCGAAGTCCCACTGGAAGCGGCGCACGTCGTCCATCACGCGCTGCGGCAGATGCGCGGCGTCGACCAGACCTCCGTACAGGTGGGGGGCCGCCACGTCGGCAAGGACCGCCTTGCGTGCCACGACCCCCTCCCCCGACGCGGTGCGCACCCCGACCGCACGGCCGCCGCGCACCACCACCTCGCTCACGCGTTCCCCGCAGCGCACGCTGCCTCCGCGGCCCTCCAGGCGCCGTACGAGGGCGGCCGTCAGCGCGCCCGCGCCGCCCACCGGCACGGGGAAGCCGTAGCTCTGGCCCAGCATCGACATGATCCAGCCGAAGCCGCCGCTGCCGGCCGCCTCGGGCGCGAGGTCGGCGTGCAGGGCGTTGCCCGCCAGGAGCAGCCGGCCGCCCTCGCCCTCGAACTCCTCCTCGCCCAGGCGCCGCACCGGCAGGACCAGGGAGCGGGCCGCCCGCAGGCCACCGCCCGCCCTGACCCGCGCGGCGAGGCTGAGTGCGGAGCGCACCGGCGGGAAGGGCGTGAACAGGGCGTCCACCAGCGGTTCCCGCAGGCGTTCCCACAGGTCGTACAGGCGCTCCCAGCCCTGGCCGTCGCCCGGGGCGAACGTCTCCAACGAGTCACGGGTCAGGGCGCGGTCGCGGTCCAGCACCGCGCAGCGCCCGTCCGCCAGCGGATGGGCGAGCACGTGCTCGGCGTGCGACCAGCGCAGGCCGTCGCGTTCCAGGTCCAGCGCGGCCAGCACCGGCGAGGCGGCCGCCAGCGGATAGAAGGCGCTGAACGTGTCGCTGATGTAGTCCGGGTGCACGCCGCGGTCGCTGCGCACGGCGCCTCCGGGCTCGTCCTGGGCCTCCAGGACGACGACGCTCCAGCCCGCGTCGGCCAGGACGTTCGCCGCCACGAGCCCGTTGGGTCCCGCGCCGATGACCACTGCGTCCGGCATGTCCACTCCCCTTATTGTCGCTGTCTCCGGGTGCCCCGCCGGGCAGGCGGCTCAGGCCTCGGCGGTCCGCGGCCGGGCGCCGTGCGGGCGAGAGCCCTCTTCGACGACCTCCGCCAGGCGGCTCAGCATGCTGCGGTGCCGCAACTGGACGAGGGCGTCGATCGCGGCGTTGTGCAGCGCGCCGCCCGGGCCCTGGAGCGGGTGCTCGTCGACGATCACCAGCGTGTGGGCGCCCCAGGAGCGCACCTCGATGGCGATGCGGGCCGTGCCGAGCGCGCCGCTGTACGCCTCCAGCTCCAGCCGGTCCGGTTTGGCCAGGTGGCGCACCACGGTGTGGCCGGCGAGTTTCCAGGGACCGACCTGGACGGTGTACTCCAGGCGCGAGCCGACCGCGGGCCACTCCGTGTCGAGCGGCCGCGAGTCATGCGTGCCGACCACCCAGTCGGCGTACCGGTGCGGGTCCTCCAGCACCTCCCACACCTTGGCGGGCGGGCTCTTGACCAACTGGTGGCGTACGGCCACGTCAGCCTCCTCGTCTGTGCCGGCCGGTCCAGGCCGGCGCGGGGCGGGTACCCGGACATTCCTTGTTCACCAGCCCACAGCAATCTCGTGGGCCACGCCACACGAGGGCTACCGCTCCTGTGGGCTGCCCGCGACGGGCGTCAGCTCGCTCAGCAGCCGTTGCGTGTCGGCGGCCAGGCCGCCGAGGGCCGGGGTCGTCCCGGTGTCGGGGTCCTTGAGCAGGCCGGTCAGTCGCTCGTGCGCCTCCTTCGCCCTGCGCAGGGCGCTGTGGCGTTCGCGGGCCGTCTCGGAGGCGTCTCGCGGCCCGGTGGGTGCGGCGCCGCTCTCGTCGAGGGCGCAGAGGTCACCGGCCGCCCGCAGCAGCTCGGCCAGGATGCCCGGCGCCTCCTTCGGCAGGTCGGCGAGGGAGGGCCGGTCCTCGCCCGTCTCGGCGAGGGTGCGCACCGTCGTCCTGATGTGCTCCGTGATGCGGTCCCAGGTGAAGTCCCAGTCCGGCGAGGGCGGGGTGGGCACGGAGCGGCGCAGCTTGCGGCCGGGGTTGAAGCGGTAGCTCTCGTCGGTCCAGCGGCGGGCGGTGCGCAGGTCCGTCACGAGGTCGGTCAGCCGCTGCGCCCGGTCGTACGACCCCTCGGCCTTCTTCGGGTCGAAGGGGTCCTCCTCGATGCCGTCCGCGACGGCGTGCAGCAGCTCGGCGCTCTCCTTGGGCAGCCGGTCGCGCAGGTGCCGCACGTCGCGGCCGTGGACCGGGGGCAGGATCAGCGCGTTCACGGCGATGCCGATGAGGGCGCCGAGCAGTGTCTCGAAGAGGCGGTGCAGGATGTCGAAGGCCGAGTACGTCCCGTAGGCGAGGACGAACAGCGCCGCGGTCGGCGCGTACATCCCCTGGGTGCCGAAGCGGGCGTAGGTGCTCAGCAGGACGGTGACGGGCAGGACGATGGCCATGGCGGCGAGAGAGTTGTTGCCGGTCAGGACCGCCGCTCCGGCCGCCAGCAGGGTGCCCACCACGACGACCGCGAACTGCTGCATCGCCGACCGCAGGGAGCGGTAGACGGTGCTCTGCACGAGGAAGAGGGCCGTCCAGGGCGCGAGGAGCGCCATCGGCGCGCTCCACCACCAGCCGGCCAGCGCCCAGGCGAGCACTCCGGCGCCGGCCGCCTTCAGCGACTGCACGGTCGTGTCGCGTTCCGGTCCCGGGGTCGTCACGGCCCTGCGGACGGACTGCCGCAGGGCCGCGATCTCCCAGGTCAGTGCATTCCACCGAATGGCGGTGGCCTCCTTACGTCGTTGGCTGCGGGCGCCGTCGGCCGCGCTGTGCCGGTCACGGCAGCGGCGTGCCGCCGGTGGCGTTCATGACCTCGGCGGTGATGAAGCTCGCGTGGTCGGAGGCGAGGAAGACGTAGGCGGGCGCCATCTCGGCGGGCTGCGCGGGCCGCCCCAGGGGCGCCTGCTTGCCGAACTCCTTGGTGTCGGGCAGCGTCGCGGGGATCAGCGGCGTCCACACCGGGCCCGGCGCGACCGCGTTGACGCGGATGCCGTCGTCGACCAGCATCTGGGCGAGCCCCTGGGTGAAGGTGACGATGGCGCCCTTGGTCATGGCGTAGTCCAGCAGGTGCGGGCTCGGCTTGTACGCCTGCACGGACGTGGTGTTGATGATCGAGCCGCCCGAGGGGATGTGCGGCACGGCCATCTTGCAGAGCCAGAACATGCCGTACAGGTTCGTCCGTACGACCTGGTCGAACTGTTCGGTCGTGATGTCACCGATGCCTTCGGGCTGGGACATCTGGTAGGCGGCGTTGTTGACGAGGATGTCGATGCGGCCGAACTCCGTCACCGCCCGCTCCACGAGCCTGCGGCACTGCTCCTCCTCGCGGATGTCGCACGGCACGGCGAACGCCTGCCGTCCGGCGTCCTCCACCAGGCGCGCCGTCTCCCGGGCGTCGCCCGCCTCCGACGGCAGATGGGTGAAGAGGACGTCCGCGCCCTCGCGTGCGTAGGCCAGGGCCACCGCGCGGCCGATGCCGGAGTCGCCGCCGGTCAGCAGCACCTTGCGGTCCTTCAGCAGGCCGCTGCCCCGGTACGACTCCTCGCCGTGGTCGGGCGGCGGGTCCATGGGCCCGGTCCAGCCGGGCGGCTCCTGGTCCTGCTGGGGGAAGTCGGGCCGGGGGTGGCGGGTGGTCGGGTCCTGTCCGCCCTGTGCGCCGGGGGTGTCGTTCATCAGCTGCGCCTTCCTGCTCGTCCCTTCACACCCTCCGCTCCAGGGGCGGCTCCCACCACTTGGGCGTGGCGGGCCGCGTGTGGGCCGCCGAGGGCGGCCACCTGGCCGGGGGAACCTCCGGGTGCCCGGGCGCGCGGCCGTGAAACCGCGCGGTCAGGGAGGCAGGGGCGCAGCTCAGTGGCCGGTGAGTTCGCCGCTGAGCTTCTCGTGGAGGTGGGCGCTCGGCTGGTTCAGGCCGATGATCTCGACGCTCTTGCCGCGTTGGCGGTACTTCGTCTCGATCGCGTCGAGGGCGGCGACGGACGAGGCGTCCCAGATGTGGGCGGCGCTGAGGTCGATGACGACCACGTCGGGGTCCGTGCCGTAGTGGAACTGGCCGACGAGGTCGTTGGAGGAGGCGAAGAACAGTTCGCCGGTGACGGTGTAGACGACACTGGCCCCGTCCGGGGCGGTGACCGGGGTGACGTGGGCGAGATGGGCGACGCGCCGGGCGAAGATGACCATGGCGGTGACGGAGCCGACGACGACGCCGACGGCGAGGTTGTGGGTGCCGACGACGCACGCGACGGTGATGACCATGACCGCGATCTCCCCGGCCGGCATGCGCCTGAGCGTCCTCGGGGCGATGGAGTGCCAGTCGAAGGTCGCGAAGCAGACCATGACCATGACGGCGACCAGGGCGGCCATGGGGATGTCGGAGACGAGCGGGCCGAAGACGATGCAGAGCACCATCAGGAACGAGCCCGCGAGGAAGGTGGACAGGCGGGTGCGGGCGCCGGACACCTTCACGTTGATCATCGTCTGGCCGATCATGGCGCAGCCGCCCATGCCGCCGAGGAAGCCGGTGACGATGTTGGCGATGCCCTGGCCGATCGACTCGCGGGTCTTGGAGGAGTGGGTGTCCGTGATGTCGTCGACCAGCTTGGCGGTCATCAGGGACTCCATCAGGCCGACCAGCGCCATGGCGAGTGCGTACGGGGCGATGGTCGTCAGGGTGTCCATGGTGAACGGCACGTCGGGCAGTGACGGCACGGGCAGCGACGAGGGCAGCTCGCCCTTGTCGCCCACGGTCGGCACGGCGATGCCGGCCGCGACCGTGACGGCGGTGAGGGCGGCGATGGACACGAGCGGCGCCGGGACCGCCCGGGTGACCTTCGGGAGGAACACCATGAGGACGAGGCCGCCGGCGAGCAGCGGGTAGACGGCCCAGGGCACGTCGTGCATCTCGGGGACCTGCGCCATGAAGATCAGGATGGCGAGGGAGTTGACGAAGCCCACCATCACGCTGCGGGGCACGAACCGCATCAGCCTGGCGACGCCGAGCGCGCCCAGGACGATCTGGAAGACGCCGGCCAGGATGACGGCGGCGACGAGGTGGCCGAGGCCGTGTTCGCGGTTGAGCGGGGCGATGACCAGGGCTACGGCGCCGGTCGCGGCGGAGATCATGGCGCGTCGCCCGCCGACGATCGAGATGGTGACGGCCATGGTGAAGGACGCGAACAGGCCGATCGCGGGACCGACCCCGGCGATGATCGAGAAGGAGATCGCCTCGGGGATCAGCGCGAGGGCGACGACGAGCCCGGCCAGGACTTCCGTGCGCCAGACCCGGGGGTCGCGGAGCCAGTCGGGGCGCAGACCGCGCAGACGCGCGGCCGGGGACGGAGACAGGGACGGGGACGGGACAGGAGAGGACAAGGGGGCGGGAACCTGTCGTGCTCGGGCACGCCCGGCATGGCGAGGGGCGTGCGGGGAGGAACGGGAAGGAAGCGGAAGGCCGAGCGGCCTGCCGCAGGGGATCCGCCGACGGCGGGAGAAGTCTGTGGGTGGCACGCAAGGGGGCCGGGCGGGGAGGGTTCGCGCCGCTCAGGGATCGGCCCGCGCGTGCGGTTGCGGGACCGTGCGCGGGATGTGCGGGCGCGAGCGCGCTGCGGGCGCCGGGCCCGGGCGTTTCAGAGGCGGAGCTTCACGGCGGGCAGGCGGCGGAGCCGGCCGGCATCGACTTGCGCACGCTCTCTCCTGCGGGTGATGGATCGTCGCGGGGGCGCCGTCGGCCCCGGAATGCCGGTCAAGCCTACCGTGCCGGCCGGACGGCCACGCGGAAGCCTTGCCCAACGGTTCATGTCTGGACCAATCCGCAGGTCAGCGACGGTTATTACTCATTCTTTGGCAAGAATTTGCTCTGTCATCGAAGGTTAATGCGATGGCAAAGTGGGGGTCACGCCGCCCGACCAGGCTGCGTACCGGGCGACCCGGTGCCCGCCGCCACAGCGGCCGGGCGCCGCCCCCTCCCCCCACCTCGTCATCGACCCGACCACACCGCGTCCCCGGCGCCCGCCGGAGAGACGCAGGAGGCAGGCCACCGTGAAGTCACTGATCGACAACGCCCGCTCGTTCGCCGCGACGCACGTCGCGGACCCCCGCAACACCGCCGCCTTCGAGGCGCTCGGTGCCGGCCAGTCCCCCGAGGCACTCTTCGTCACGTGCTCCGACTCGCGCGTCGTCCCGGCCCTGATCACCGGAGCGCGCCCGGGCGAACTCTTCGAACTCCGCACGGCGGGCAACGTCGTGCCGCCCTACCCCTCTTCCGCTCACCCCGACCGCGCCGGCCACCCCATGAGCGAGGCGGCCACCATCGAGTACGCCGTCCGGGTGCTCGGCGTCCGCGACATCGTCGTCTGCGGACACTCGCACTGCGGCGCGGTGGGTGCCCTGGTGCGCGGCGAGGACCTGTCGGCCGTGCCGGCCGTGCGCGACTGGCTGGAGCACTCCGTCGCTCCGGACGACGCCCTGCGCTCCCTCATACCCACCTCGCCCGATGTGGCCGAGGCCGTGCAGACCCACGTACTCGCCCAGCTGGAGAGACTGCGCGCGTACCCCTGCGTCCGTGAGCGCGTCGCCGACGGCTCCCTCGCCCTGCACGCCTGGTACTACGAAGTGCACACCGGCACCGTCAGTGCCCACCGTCCGTCGTCCGACGGCCGCCCGGCGTTCGGTCCCCTGTGAGGACCGCCGCAGCCTTCCGTCCGGCCCGCTCCCACGACAGGACCCCCCACCCTCATGTCCTCCTTCCTCTCCCCCTTCCGCGCACTGCGTGAGCCCGGCGTCCTGCGCCAGGACATACTCGCCTCCCTCGTCGTCTTCCTCGTGGCCCTGCCGCTGTGCGTCGGCGTGGCCGTGGCCTCCGGTGTCCCCGCCGAACTGGGCCTGGTCACCGGCATAGTCGGCGGACTCGTCGTCGGCTGCCTGCCGGGCAGCGCCCTCCAGGTGAGCGGGCCCGCCGCCGGTCTGACCGTGCTCGTCTTCGAGGCGGTGCAGGAGTTCGGCCTCGGCATGCTCGGCGCGATCGTGCTGCTCACCGGCGCCCTCCAGATAGCCCTCGGTCTGCTGCGGTGCGGCCGGTGGTTCCGCGCGATATCCGTCTCCGTCGTCCAGGGCATGCTGGCGGGCATCGGACTCGTGCTCATCCTCGGCCAGCTCTACACCATGGCGGGGGCGCAGCAACCCCGTTCCGGCATCGACAAGTTCGCCGGGCTGCCCGGGCTGCTCGCGGACGTCCTGAGCGACACCGCGTCCCTGACCGCCGCGGCCGTCGGCCTCGGCACCATCGCCGTGCTCGTGCTCTGGCCGAAGCTGCCCGCCGCGGCCGCGCGTACGGTGCCGGCGCCGCTGGCCGCCGTCGCGCTGGCCACCGCCGTCGTCGCCGGGTTCGGCCTGGACGTGGCGAACGTGACGGTGCGGGGGCTGGTGGACGCCGTGCAGCCGCCGGGCCTCGGCGATCTGGCCGGCCTCGGGGGCGTGGCCGTGCTCGGCACCGTCCTGGCGTTCACCCTGATCGCCTCCGCCGAGTCGCTGTTCAGCGCCGCGGCCGTGGACCGCATGCACGACGGCCCCCGCACGCACTACGACAAAGAGCTGGTCGCCCAGGGCGTCGGCAACACGGTGTGCGGCGTGCTCGGGGCCCTGCCGATGACCGCGGTCATCGTCCGCAGCTCCGCCAATGTGCGGGCCGGGGCGCGCACCCCGCTCTCGCGGATCCTGCACGGCGCGTGGCTGCTGCTGTTCGCCGTGCTGCTGCCCACGGCGCTCGGCATCATCCCGCTGGCGGCGCTCGCGGGTGTGCTGGTGCACGCGGGCTGCAAGCTCATCCCCTTCAAGGAGATCGTCCCGCTCGCCCGCGCCCATCGGGGCGAGGCCTTCGTCCTGGCCACCACGGCGATCGCCATCGTCGTGACCAACATGTTCGAGGGCGTGGTGCTCGGCCTCGTCCTGGCCGTCGTCAAGTCCGCCTGGGAGACCTCCCATGTGCACGTGGACGTACGGGAACTGCCCGGCGGCCGGCAGATCGTGACCCTCACGGGGAACGCCACGTTCCTGCGGCTGCCCCGCATCCTGGAGACGCTGGAGGCCCTGCCCAAGGACCGGCCCATCGAACTCGACCTGACCGTGGTGCGCCACCTCGACCACGCCTGCCGCACCGCGCTGGAGAACTGGGCGCTGCGGCACAACGACAGCGGCACGGAAGCCGTACGGATGAGGCTCCCGCAGGCGTCCGACGACCCGGCCGCCGAACCGGCCGAGGAGCCCGAGCGCGCCGAGGCCCGGGCACACGGCTGACCGGCCCCCCGACGGCCGACTCCGGTCGGCCGCCTCTACCACCGCACACAGCAACTCAACCATCTCTCACGGAGGTTCACCATGGAGCAGCTCATCAAGCGGATGACGGAAGAGTCCGTGTGGCAGAAGTGGGTGGCCGCCAACTCGGCCTCGGGCGCCCGGTCCGCGAAGGACGGCTGCATCAGCGCGGCACCGAAGAGCGGGTGCATCAGCGCCACCGGCAAGACCGGCTGCATCTCCTGAACCGGTAACACCCATGGGGCCGCCGCCGCGACCGTCCACGTCCCTGCGGCGGCCCCGCCCCCTCGCCCCTTCCGCCGTCGCCAGATCGCCCCGGAGCCGCCTTGAACCCCGTGCCGAGCCCCGAAGTCCTGGACCGCGTCCGGGACATCCCCCTCTACCGCGCGTCCGTCGAGCGCGGAGACTTCCCGATCCTCGAGAAGCCGGAGATCGCCCGGGACTTCCCCGCCAACTGGATGACCCCGGAGCTGTCGCGCGCCCTGGAGACGGGCGAGGCCGAGTACGTGCTGTCCACCGGGACCAACCACGCCCGCATGCGGCTCATCCGGCCCCCGTACTTCCTGCTGCGCTCCTACTACCGGCTGTGGAGCGAACACCCCGACCTCGGGCCCCTCTGGCACGACGGCGCCCGCCGGATCTCCCTGACCACCGTCCTGGCCACCGAGCACGTCAGCCGCGTCAACGCCGCCAAGCCCGGGGCCACTCCCGGGGAGCGCTGGCTCGACGACCGCACGCTGTACCTCAACCGCCGCCTGGACCCCGCCGACTGGGACCGCGCGGAGGTCGAGCGGATGCTGGCGGAGATCCGTGAGGTCGCCGCCGCGCACCCACAGGGCGCCTACCTCCTGGACTGCTCCGGGTACCACCTGGCCCATCTGATCCGCAAAGTCACCGAAGAGGACCTGTGGAACCGCTTCCCCCGGCCCGCCGGCATCGTGCACGCGTACGAGTACACGCCGCTGAACGTGCGCGCGTCCCTGCGGGAGCACTTCGACTGCCCGGTGGTCGACCTGTTCGGCAGCACCGAGCTGGGCTACCTCTTCTACAGCGACGCCGACGGCGGCTACCGCCCCTACCTGCACGACATGAGCGTGGAGCTGATCCCGGTGGAGCCCGGCAGCGGCATCCACAGCCTGATCGTCACCAGCGTCCGCAACCCCTACATGCCGCTGGTCCGCTACCGCTCCGGCGACTGCGTCCGCACCCGTGACGGCAGCGACGACCCGGAGCGGATCGTCTCCTTCTGCGGCCGCGAGAAGGAGCTGCTCGCCACGCCCGACGGACCCGTCGCCCAGGCCGACCTCGACGCCCGCGTCGCCGCCGTCTGCCCCCGGGTGTTCCTGCACCAACTGCGCCTGACCGGTGCGGGACACTGCCGGCTGTGGTGCACGACGTTCGACGGCGCACCGCTCGCCCCGGGTGAGGCGACCGAACTGGCCGCGGCGGTGGAGAAGCTCACCGGCCGCGCGTGCGAGGTGGAGCACCGCGCCCACGTGCCCATCGGGCGCTCGGGGAAGTACGCCTGGCTCACCACGACCCCCGCCACCGCTACCGCCACCGAGGGCCCCGATGACCGGGCGGCCGTCACCGCCGAAGCGCCCCGCCGGGCACCCACCTGCGAAGAGCTGCTCGGGGCGGACCTGCACGCCGAGGTGGTGCGCCACTTCGCCGCGAGGCCCGGAGCCCCGGACACCGCCCGCGTCACCCACCAGGTCCGCGAGTGCCTGCGCTACCTCTACCTGATCTCCCGCCACCCAGAGCGGCTCGGCGGCCTCTTCCTCCCGGTGGAGCAGGAGATCGACGAGATCTGGCACTACCTGATCCTGCAGACCCGCGAGTACCGCGAGCTGTGCGAACAGCGCCTGCCCGGCGGGCACTTCATCCACCACCGCAGCATCTCGTACGACGCCTACCAGGCGGACCCGGGCCGCGAGAAGGCCGCCGAGGAGGCGCTGCGGTGGATCCCCCTCTACACCGAGTCGTTCGGCCCCTTCGACGCGGACGCGCTGCCGCACTGGACGGTCGTGCGGTTCCTGCACGAGGAACTGGGCATGCCCCTCACGGAGATCGCCGCGCTTGGAACGTCTCGCGAACATGCGCTATGATCGATCTTGAGCTCGCCGCCGGAAATCCGGCTCCGGGCCCGGCGTTGGTGGTCCAAGGAAAGGCGCCCCACTTCCTGTGGGGAGATGTAGGTGCAAGGCCTGCCCAGCGCTCGTGAGAGGCCCCGGTTTCCGTGACGGAGACCGGGGCCTCGTCTTTTCCCCTGCCCCCTGGCCCCTGGCCCTTCCCGGGTCCCCTGCTCCCCTGCTTCCCGGGGCGGGCCTCACCTCTTGCGGTGGCAGTCCTGGGTGTCGAGCAGCTGCCACGTCCCGCCCTTCTCGATGTGCTCGCGAATGGTGAAGCGGTCCTCGTCGACGCGGGTGATGTCCCGCTTGATGGCCACCGGCCGCTGCGACTCGCCGAGCGCGTAGGTCCCGGTGAGGACGAAGTGGCCCTGCCGCCAGCCCGGAGAGGTCGAGGTGCCGCGCATGCCGGCGTCGTCGAAGTAGTAGGAGACGAACCGGCCGTCGACCCGGTCCCACCCGAGTACCCAGCTCCCCCGGACCCGTCCGCTCTTCCGCTCCCGCACCTGCGTCAGGTCCAGCTGGTAGTAGTGGCCGCCCAGAATGGGGCGCACCCGGGCGGTGCGGAGCGAGCCCGTGGCGAACAGGCAGCGCAACGTACCGAGCAGGAAGTCCAGTTCACGCATGCGTTCCGAGGGCGGTGGCGCACTCGTCGGCAGCGCCCGGGCCGCCGCCCCGGCCGAGGAGGCGCCGAGCAGGACCGCGCCGGCCGCGGTGGCGACCGTGTCGAAGCGCACCCGCCGCCACCGCGTGCGGGAGCCGGTCCGCCACCCCGGGGCGTAACCGCGCGGGGCGTGCACACCCCTGTTCTCTGTAGCCATCGTTCCCCCATCCATCCGGAAGTCGACCGGCTGTTGACACCGGCCATCAGGTGGCGCTTGGCAAAGGATCACCGCCTTCTGACCGATTACCGCATCATTTCGATTGATTAAGGGCCATATGCGGCAGCAGTTCGCCCCGAAAGTAGTCACGAACGGTCGACGGTGGTCACGAACGGCCGTCTCCATTTGTTCATACGCTGCACTAATTGACGTTGTGTTATTTGTCGGCAACTCTTCATCCAGGGATCACACACTCGCCGCGTCGCACTTCGCGACCTGCCTGATGAAGGAGTTCCCACGTGGTCATGGACCGCCCCGCCCGGTCGACGACGCTCGTCCTCGCCACGGCGCTCGCAGCGCTCACCGCGGCCGCACTGCCGGTGCACGCCGCTGCGGAGCAGGGCCGCTCGCGCGCCGCCCTGCCCGCCGTCACCCCGGTCGCCGAGACCCCGGCCCTGCACGACGACGAGGCGGGCGGTGACGCCGACGCGGACGACCCGGCGATCTGGCGCAACGCCGCGGACCCCGCCCGCAGCCTGGTGATCGCCACCGCCAAGCAGGGCGGTCTGCGCGTCTACGACCTGCACGCCCGTGAGGTGCAGTCCGTGCCGGCGCCCGCCGCGCCCGGCCCGGACCATGCGCCCGGCCGCTTCAACAACGTCGACCTGGTGCACGGCCTGCGCCTGACGACCGGCCGCGCCGACCTCGCCGTGACCAGCGACCGGGGCAGCGACCGGCTCCGCTTCCACCGCATCGACGGCAATCGCCCCGGCGCCCCGCTCACCGACGTCACGGACCCGGCCGCCCCGCCCGTGTTCTCCTCCTCGCAGGAGGAGATCGACGAGCAGCGCACCGCGTACGGCCTCGCCACCTGGACCGACAAGTCCACGGGCCGCTCCTACGCCCTGGTCAGCCGGCGGGAGCGGTCCACCCTCGCGCTGCTCGAACTCACCCCCGCCGCCGGCGGCAAGGTCGGGTACCGCAAGATACGCACGCTCGACCTGCCCACCGACTTCCGCCTGCCGAACGGCACTTCGTGGTCACCCTGCGGTGAGCCGGGCGAGCTGCCGCAGGTCGAGGGCATGGTGGTGGACCCGGCGAACGGCACGCTGTACGCCGGGCAGGAGGACGTCGGCGTGTGGCGCGTGCGCGCCGATCTGACCGGCACGCCGAAGCTCATCGACAAGGTCCGTGAGTACGGCGTCCCCGGCACCTACGACGAGGAGACCGAGGAGTGCGTCGCGGGCGCCGACCCCGGCTTCGGCGGCACCCGCGTCACCGCCGACGTCGAAGGGCTGACGCTGCTCACCGAGCAGGACGGCGACGGCTACCTCCTCGCCTCCAGCCAGGGCGACAACACCTTCGTCGCCTACGACCGCGAGGTGTCCGACGCCAACGAGTACGAGGGCGGCTTCCGCGTCGCGGCGGCCTCCGCCACCCTGGACGGCTCCGAGGAGTGCGACGGCGCCGCCGCGCTCGCCGCGCCGCTCGGCCCCGACTTCCCCGACGGCCTGCTCGTGGTGCAGGACGGCCACGACGCCCCCGGGGACGGCGAACGCCCCTCCACCAACTTCAAGTTCGTGGACCTCGGCGACGTGAAGGACGCCCTGGAGGACTGACCGCCGGGGCGCGCTCAGCGCGGCAGGCCCCCGCGCCTCGACCTGGCCGCGGCGACGAGTTCGTCGACCGTGGCCAGTTTGACCCGGGGGCGCCCCGCGCGCCGGCCCCGCTCGGTCTCGGCCCGTTCGATCGCGGCCAGACCGCGCGCGTCCACCACCCGGCGGTTGCGGCGGCGGACCAGGCGGTGGAAGGCCCGCGTGGGGTGGCGGGGCTCGGGCAGGCTCCCGGCGACGGCGTCGGACAGCAGGGTGGAGACCGTCTCGGCGGCGCAGGTGCGGTTGGCGCCGATGCCGCCGGTCGGACCCCGCTTGATCCAGCCCACGACGTACGTCCCCGGCCGCCCGGTGACGCGGCCGCCCTCGTGCGGCACGGTGCCGCTGCTCTCGTCGAAGGGCAGGCCCGCCACCGGCGTCCCCCGGTAGCCGATCGCGCGCAGCAGCATGCCCGCCGGCAGGATCGACTCCCCCTCGTCGGACACGACGCGCACGGCCTCCACCCGGTCCTCGCCGAGGACTTCGGCGGGCTCGCAGTGGAAGCGCAGGACGATGCGCCGCCCGGGATCCGGCGGCCGCGTCCAGTCCACCCGGCGCCGGCCGACACCGCGCAGGACGGCCGCCTTGCCCGGCGGCTCCGCCGCGTCGACGGCGAGGGCGATCCGCGGGTCGTGGTCGTCCACCACCAGCTCCACCCCCGGCAGGTGCTTGAGCGCGAGCAGTTCGGACCTGGTGTACGCGGCGTGCTCGGGCCCGCGCCGGGCGAGCAGGACCACCTCGCGGACGCGGCTGTCGCGCAGCGCCGTGAGGGCGTGGTCCGCGATGTCGGTGCGGGCCAGGGCCTCGGGAGCGGCGAGCAGGATGCGGGCCACGTCCAGGGCGACGTTGCCGTTGCCGACCACGACGACGCGCTCCGCCGACAGGTCGATGCCGTCGGGGCGCGCGTCGGGGTGGGCGTTGTACCAGGCGACGAAGGCACTCGCGGAGATGCTGCCGGGCAGGTCCTCGCCCGGCACCGACAGACGGCGGTCGGCGGACGCGCCCACCGCGTAGATCACCGCGTCGTGGTGGGCGGCGATCTCCTCGGGGGTGACGTCGGTTCCCACGTCGAGCCCCAGGTGCATCCGAACCCTCGGGTGCATGTGGAAGCGGGCGAAGGTGTCGCCGACCTTCTTCGTCGCGGGGTGGTCGGGTGCCACGCCGTGGCGCACGAGACCGCCGGCCACCGGCAGCCGGTCGATCAGCGTCACCTCCGCGTTCGTGTGCAGCAGCAGGTCCTGCGCGGCGTACATGCCGGCCGGTCCGGTGCCGACGACGGCGATCTTGAGCGGCGCGAAGTCCGCGGGCAGCACCCGGGGGAAGTCCGGCTCGTCCCAGGAGTGGAAGTTCGGCCCCTCGCGGTCCGGCGCGGGCACCCCGCTCCGCTCGAAGTACGCCGCGTTGATGGCGCCGTACTCCCGCTGCTCGGCGGGCAGGCGGTCCACCGGGAAGATCGCGTCGACGGGGCAGGCGTCGGCGCAGGCGCCGCAGCCTATGCAGGTCTCCGGGTCGATGTGCAGCATCTCCGTGCTGCCGAAGGCCCGTTCCTGCGGGGTGGGATGGATGCAGTTGACCGGGCACACGGCCACGCAGGTGGCGTCGGCGCAGCAGGTCTGGGTGATGGCGTAGGTCATGTTCGTGGGCTCGGCTCGGCTCGGATCAGCGGGATCGGAACGGGATCGGCTCGGACGCGGGACGGCTCAGATCAGGTGGGCCCGCTCGTAGAAGACCAGCGCCGGCTTGGTGAGCAGGTGGCACGAGGCCAGGAACTCCATGAGCCCCGCGCAGCTGGCCCGCATCATGGACTTGTGGTGCTCGTTGGCCTTCGCCTCGGCGAGGGCGCGCTTCTCGTCGAGTCCGGCGTTCGCGTAGACCTTGGGGTTCACCATGCTGGTGACGATGACGTACGACGCGATGGCGATCACCAGGGCGTTGAGCCGGCGGCGCACCCGGCCCGCGCCCGCGAGCCGCTTGCGGGTCTGGTCGCGGGCGAACTTCATGTGCCGCGACTCCTCGACGACATGGATGTTGTTGATCGTGCGTACGAACGGCACGACCCGCTCGTCCCGCATCCAGTCGCGCTGCATGACGTCGAGGACCTCTTCGGCCACGAGGATCGCGGCGTACGCAGCCTCCCCGAAGGCGACCGACTTGAAGACCCTGCCCAGTTCGACGGCGAGCCGGTGCGGCCGGTAGGCGGGCGCGCCGAGTTTCTCGGCGCCGCGGGCGAACATGATCGAGTGGCGGCACTCCTCGGCGATCTCGGTGAGCGCCCACTGGACCTCGGCGCTCGTGGGGTCCTTCGCGTAGACGTCGCGCAGCACCATCTGCTGGAGGATCATCTCGAACCAGATGCCGGTGCTGGCCACCGACGCGGCTTCCTGCCGGGTCAGCTCCTTGCGCTGTTCCTCGGTCATCTCCCGCCAGTACGCGGTGCCGTAGAGCGTGCACCACTCGGGGCTCGCCCCGTGGAAGTCACGGTCCAGCGGCGTGTCCCAGTCGACCTCGGTGGCCGGGTCGTACGCCAGGACGGCGGCGGAGTCGAGCAGCCGCCCGGCTATGTCGCCCTCCGGGGACTGCTCCTGTGCGCTCGGCCGAACAGTGCTGCCTGCCATGTCGCGGCTCCTTGACTGAAGACGTCAGGGCAGGGACCGCGGCGCCCCGCACGGCACGCCACGACCCCCTTGTTAGACAGACCGTATAACAAGGGGGTCGGGTAGGCCTACCCTCAAGTAGCCACCAGGTGCGACAGGTGGTGACTAGGTCTGGCTCACCGGCTCGGCCGGCGCCGGTGCGGGCCAGCGGATGCGCGTACTGCACGCGGACACGACCAGCGCCGAGGCCGCGACGGCGGTGAAGCCCCACACCAGGCTGCCGGCGTGGGCGATGAAGCCGATCAGCGGCGGCCCGGCGAGCAGCCCCGTCGTCCCCATGGCGGCGACCAGGGTCAGCGAGTTTGAGCCCTGGCCCGCCGCGGCCACGTAGACGCACGGGGTGACGGCCGCGATGCCGAGGCCCACGCAGGCGAAGCCGAGCAGCGCCGGCACCAGTCCCCCGCTGACCAGGGCGAGGATCAGGCCCCCGCCCGCCAGCGCGCTGCCCACCAGGACGACCCGGCCGTCCCCCCAGCGGCTGCGCCAGCCGTCGGCGAAGAGGCGGGCCACGACCATCATTCCGGAGACGACGGCGATGCCGAGGGGCGCCACTTCGGCGGAGGCCCCGGCGACGTCCTTCAGGTAGAGGGCCGACCAGTCGTTCATGGCGCCTTCGGTGACGGTGCCGAAGGCCATCGCGACGCACATCCACAGCGTCACGCGGGAGGGCAGCGCCCACTTCCCGGCGCGCTTCTTCTCCCCCTTCCCGGCTGCCGGGGCCGCGCGTTGGCCGTCCGTCAGCAGGCCGGTCCGCGCGAACGCCACGAGGAGGAGCAGGATCGCCGCGGCCGCCACGAAGTGCGCGGTGACGGAGGTGGTCAGCGCGTTCATGCCGGAGGCGAGCAGCGCGGCGAGCAGGGAGCCGCCGCTGAAGGTGGCGTGCAGCCGGGCCATGGCGTTGCGTTCGAAGGCGGCTTCGAGGGCGGCCCCTTGGGCGTTCATGGCGACGTTGAGGCAGCCCACGAGGACGCCGTCGACGCACATGACCAGCAGCGCGAGGGGGTAGTTCGGCGCCGCGGCCAGTGCCGGGAGCGCCAGCGCCAGGCAGAGCGCCGACAGCGTCGCGAGGCGCTGCGAGCCGAGGCGCCGCATCAGCGCGGCCACCAGGGGGAAGGACACCGCGGCGCCGACTCCCGCCGCCATCAGCAGCACGCCGACCTCCGCCGCGCTCAGACCGAGGCCGCTCTTGAGGGCGGGGATGCGCGACGCCCAGGTCGCGTACTGGAAGCCGAGCGAGCAGAACAGGGCCGCGATCGCCAACTGGCCCCGATGGAAAGGATCACGCACGCGGAGCACCCGCATCAGCCCACTTCTCCGATTCTCGGCGCGGCGCCGGCCCGGCCGGCAGCGCCCTGGACATGTACACGGCGGTCGGGCCGTATCCGGCCGGGGTCACGGGTCCGGCGGTGAACCCGCGGGCCGACCAGAACGTCTCGCTGCCGCCGACGGCCACCAGGGAGATCCGCTCGTACCCCTGGTGACGAGCCGTGGCCGTGAGGTGGCTCAGCAGGAGCCGGGCGAGGCCCTGGTGCCGCAGGTCCTCCGCGACGACGATGTCGTGCAGATGCAGGTTGCGCGAGGGGAGCGCGGGCCCGGCCTCGGCGCCCCGCAGGTCCGGGTAGGCGGACTCGGGGTAGGGCAGGGCCAGCAGGTAGCCCGCCAGCCGGCCGGTCAGGTCCAGCGCGAAACAGGTGGTCGGCGACGCGCTCACCTTGGCCTCCAGCGCGGCCCGGCCCTCCGACAGGCCGAGGCGGCTGTAGGCACCGCGTTCGAGGACGGCGATGTCCGGCCAGTCGCCGGCGGCGATGTGGCGTATGAGGGGCGCGTGGTGCACGCGTCTGTCGTGGTTCACGTGTCCCCGCCGTCTATCCAGGTGTACGGCAGCGGGCGGAAGCCGTTGAAGCCCCGCGTCATGTAGCTGGTCGCGTACGCGCCGCAGGACAGCACCCACACCGGGTCGCCCGAGGCCAGCGCCTTGGGCACCGGGACCAGGCCGTCCTCGTGCGAGAAGGCGTCGTCACTGTCGCAGGTGGGGCCCGCCACCACGGCCGGGACGGACTCGGCGCCGCGGTGGGAGGGGAAGACGAGGCGGTACTGCACCTGGTCCATCTCGTACAGGCCGTTGAACTTGCCGCAGCTGAGGTACAGCCAGTACTGCCGCTCACCGTCGGGACTGCGGCGGGCCGCCAGCCGGGAGACGTGGGCGCGGATGGCGCCGTGGTCGGCGATGAGGTAGCGGCCGGGTTCGACGACGTAGCCGAGCCGGTGGCCCGGGATCTCTCCGAGGCGCGCCATGCCCTCGCGGATCACGGCGAAGATCTTGTCCAGCGGGGGGTCGAGCGCCCGGCCGTGCTTGTCACGGTAACCGAGGGCGGGCAGCCCGCCGCCGAGGTTGACGTGGTCCAGGGGGATGCCGCACCGGGCCAGGGCGTGCAGCACGTCCGCGATCCGGTCGAAGGCGTCGCGCCAGGCTTCGGCCGTCATCTGCTGGGAGCCGACGTGAACGGACAGGCCCGCGGGGACGAGACCCAGTTCGCGGGCCGCACTCAGCACGGCGACGGCGTCCTCGGGCGAGCAGCCGAATTTGTTGCTGAGCCCCCAGAGCGCGCCCTCGCCGGTGGTGGCGAGGCGGCAGAACACCCGGGCGCCGGGGGCGTGCCGCGCGAGGGCGGTCACGTCCTCCAGGCTGTCGGTCGCGAAGTCGCGCATGCCGAGGCGGTGGGCGTCGGCGATGTCGCGGTCGGACTTGACGGTGTTGCCGTAGTGCATCCGGCGCGCCGGGATCCCGGCGCGCAGGGCCTGTTCCACCTCGTGGGGGCTCGCCGCGTCGACGCCGCAGCCGCGTCCGGCGAGGCGGGTGAGCACCTCGTCCACCGGGCAGGCCTTCATGGCGAAGCGGACGGCGACCCCGGGCAGTTCGCGGCGCAGCGTCTCGTAGCGCTCCTCGATGCCCGGCAGGTCGAAGACGATCTGGTCCTCGGCGGCGGCCGCGAGCGCGTCGAACAGCGGGATGGCCTCGTGCGTCATCGTGGCGCTCATGCGGGCTGTCCCGCCGCCCGGATCGGACCGGCGTCCCTGGCGGCCCGGACCAGGGGCTCCCAGGCCTCGATCAGCAGGGCGAAGTCCTCGATGTCGCCGCGCGCCTCGTCCAGGAGACGCTCGCGGCGGGTGGCGAGGAGGTCGGCGAACTGCTCGTATCTGCCGCCGAGTCTGCGGTAGGCGGTGTCCACGCGCTCCAGGCGTTCGACGTTCTCGGCGCGGTCGAGTGCGGTGCTCTGCCTGACGAGGTCGGCCACCAGGGACGCGCGGACCTGGCCCCGCTCGTCCAGGAGCGTCTCCCCGGCCTCGGCCATGCGCTCGTAGATGACGTTGAAGTAGAGCATCGACAGGAAGAACTTGACGAAGCGCGTCTGGTACGCGACGAAGCCGGCGTCGGTCCTGCGCTCCGGGGTGTAGAAGTTGACGATGTCGCGGTTGTGCAGGACGCCCGGCAGCGCGGCGTCGTGGACGAGGTGGATGAGGAAGTAGTCGCTGCCGATGGTGTCGGTGGCGGGCGGCAGCGGCACGCGTTCGTGCACGCCGTGGAAGCTGATGTTGCACATGTCGACGCGCATGGGGTCGACCAGGGTCAGCGTCGCCCGGTCGTGGGTGAACCGCTCGGTGCCGGCGCCCCGGAAGGAGTCGTCGACGAGTTCCCGCTTCTGTGCGTCGCTCCAGTGGCCGGGCGCCCAGAGGCCGACCACGTCGTAGTAGACCTCGGGGTCCAGGGCGCGTATCTCGCCGATGTCGACGGACAGTTCGCCCACGAAGGAGCCGCCGACCATCGACACCCGCTTGTGGGCGTGGCGATCGTCGAGGGCGGTGTGCACGGCGCCGCGCGCCGCGTCGGCCGCGCGTTTGCCGAGCGATGCCAGCTCGTGGTGGACGGGGAAGACGGGCGCGCCGTCGACGCTCTGGTACTCGCTGTCGGAGTCCCTGCGGTGCACGGACTCGCAGCCGAGCGCGGCGGCGAGCAGGAACGCGCGGTTGGTGCAGGCGCCGTACGAGAGCCGGGCGGGGAGCATCAGCTCCAGCAGCAGCTCGGGTTTGGCGTTCCCGGACCCGGCGATCACCCGGCGCAGGAAGGCGCGCTGCTCCGGCTCGCCGAGGTGGTGGGTGACGACGCGCGGGACGTCACCGAGCGCGCGCACGGCCCGCTCGTGCGCGGCGAAGGTGTCGGGGTCGGCGGAGTCCAGGATCAGCAGGTGCACCTCGACGTCGAAGTGCGTGGCGGCGTAGGCCGCTTCCGCGCCGATCGCCGCGATGGTCTGCGGGCAGGCGCGGTTGGTGGGCAGGGTCAGGCAGATGCGGCGCATGCGGCGTCCCCGATCGGCTGGTCGGTGTCCCGCCCGGTCCAGGACTTCAGGCCCAGCAGCTTCTCGCCCAGGTCGTTGAGGGTGGCGGTGCCGTAGCGCAGGGACTCGTGCCGGTCGGCGTCGCCGACCAGGGTGGCGTTCCAGGTGGGGGTGGTGAGGTGGCGCCAGGAGTCGATCCGGGAGCGGCGCAGCTCCTCGTGGGTCTCCAGGGCGGGCATCATCGACAGGTACTGGACGGCGCGCACGCCGTTCGCGGAGGTGTTGGGGGCGACGCCGTGCGCCAGCAGGCCGTTCCAGATCAGCAGGTCGCCCGCCTCCAGCTCGGGCCGGACGACGGGCATGTCGTCCTGGTCGACCGCGGGGCGGATGGGGTCGCGGTCGTCCGGTTGGAGGGCCTTCCAGCGGTCGAAGCGGCGGAACAGCTCGGGGCAGCACTGGAAGCCGCCGTGCTCGGGCCGGGTGTCGTCCAGGGCGATGATGCCCTGCACGCGCTGGGGCAGCACACCGAGGGTGGTGTCGACGTCCCAGTGGAGGTTGATGTCGAAGCCGCGCTCGGTGGGGGCGATCAGGGAGCGGGAGCGGTTCTTGACGTTGGGCGGGTTGAGGTTCAGCCGGTCCAGTGTCACCCACAGCTCGTCGCAGTCCCAGACGTCGGTGAAGGCGTCGTAGACCCGCTGCGTCTGGCGGCTGTCCCAGATCAGCTGGTGGTGGTACGCCTCGACGAAGCCGTAGACGTGCAGCTCGCGGTCCAGGTCCGAGCGGAACTCGCGCTCCTCGTACCAGGTCTCGGGGCGGCCCCGGTCGAGCCCCTGGAACTCCCAGGCGAAGTCCAGGAGGTCCTTGGCCGCCCGCGTGGGGATGGCCTGCTTCACGACGACGTAGCCGTACGTCTGCCAGAAGGCGAAGTCCTCCTCGGAGAGCACCTTGAGCGGCCGCGTCTTGGTCAGGTCCCGCAGCTGGGTCTGCGCCAGGTAGGTCTCGCCGTCGGCGCTGAAGTACGGGACGTCGCCGGGGGCTCGGTGGAGGTAGCGGTCGGAGGCTGGCATGGCGGGCTCCAAGGTTCGGTCTGTTCCGGGGCGGGCACGGCGGCAGGGGGTGTGCTCCCCCCGGGAGGTCCGCGCCGGGCCGGCGGGCCGCGTCAGGTCGGCCGGGGCGGCGCGTCTCACATCCGCCCCACGTCGAACTTGCGTACCATCAAAATGGACTAGACCAACGACCGCTGTCAACAATTGACTTGGGCGCCTTGTCGCTGAAAACGACGATATTCGCCCCCGGTTCACGCACGCTTCACATCAGGCCGGGGCGGTATTTTTGCCTTCAACTGCCCTGTTCAGGAACCCAGTTGATGTCGTGCGGAGCGTCTCGGCTGACGCCGGGGCGGTAAGCCGCCGCCGGGGGACGTCAGTGGCGCGGCACGATCCCGAAGTCGAAGGCGACCGTACCCGGGTCGATGGCCGTCACCCCGCCGTCCACCGTCAGCGTCGCGCCGTTGACGAAGGACGCCGCGGGCGAGAGCAGCCAGGTGATCGCCTCGGCGACCTCCGCCGGCCGCCCCGGACGGCCGGCCGGGACCAGCCGCGTCGCCTCCTCGTACGCCGCGTCGGCCCCCCGCTCCCCCAGTTCCGCCTCGTCGGCGAAGCGGGCCATGCGGCGGTCGGCCATCTCGGTGCGCACCCAGCTCGGGCACACCGTGTTGGCGCGCAGCCCGTCCTTGCCGTAGTCCACGGCGAGCGAGCGGCACAGCTGGAGGAGCGCCGCCTTCGACGTCGCGTACGCCGCGTTCGCCACGCCGTTGCGCAGGGCGGCGACCGACGCGACCGCGACGACCGCGCCGCGCGCCGCCAACAGGTGCGGCAGTGCGGCCCGCAGCAGCAGGAAGGGACCGGTGACGTTGGTGCGCATCACCAGGTCCCAGTCCTCGTCGGAGAGCTCCCCGACGGCGCCGCTGCGCCCGACGCCGGCGTTGAGCACGACCCCGTCGATCCGGCCGTACGCCGCCACGGTCGCCTCGACCAGGCCGGCGACCGCCTCGGGGTCGGCCGCGTCGGCGGGGTGGGCCAGCGCCCCGGTCTCCTCGGCGACCCGGTGCAGCGGCTCGGGACGGCGGCCGGAGACGACCACCCGATGCCCGTCGGCCCGCAGCCGGCGGGCGGTGGCCGCTCCGATGCCGGTTCCGCCGCCGGTGACGATGACAACTCGGCTCTCCGTCATGCCTGTTCAGCCTCCGAACGCGGTCGTGAGCGCGGGGTGCGATCTCTTCCGTGATCATACGGAGAGGGCCCGCTCACGACCGCGCCCGGATGGCCCGAACCCGGCCGGCCGCTCAGGCGGTGTTCACTCGTCGATCGCCGCGCCGAACGCCGCCCCGGTGCCCGGCGCGCCCAGCGACGCCCCGCCGTACGTCCAGGACCCGGCGGCGGTGATGCCGCCCGAGCCCGCCGACAGGACCCAGACCACGCCGTCCCCGGCGTTCTCACCGGGTGCCGACGCGAGGAGGCCGAAGCGGCCGTCGTTGTTCGGGTCCGAGAGCCGCACCTGGGCGCCCCACTTGTCGCCCTTCTCGGGCACGCCCGGGATGTCCGCGGAGTCCTGGTCCCAGGACTTGGCGCCGGTCGCCGTCATCCCGTTCCGCGAGCCGCGCAGCACCCATACCGCGCCCGCGTCGGCGACGGTGCCGATGTCCTCGCCGGGCGCGCCGATCGCCACGTCCGCGTAGCCGTCGCCGTCGGTGTCCGCGACGGACAGGTCGGCGCCCCAGCGGTCACCGGGCTCGGGGGTGCCGGGTACGCCGGCGGAGCCCTGCGTCCACCACTTGGCCTCCTCGCCGAGGCCCTCCGCGGTGCCGTAGCGCACGCCGACCAGACCGCCGGTCATGGTCTCGCCGCCGTCGTCGGGCGACGCCGGCTCGCCGGTCACCAGGTCGTCGTAACCGTCGTGGTCGATGTCACCGGACGCGGCTGCCGGGCCCCCGCGCAGGTCGCCCTTGTAGGTGAGCCCCTCCGCGCTTCCCGCGAAGTGCTTGGACCAGCCGTGCCCCGGCTCGTCGCCCACGGTCACCCCGGAGACGACGAGGTCCGCGTAGCCGTTGTCGTCGTAGTCCCCGGTGGTGAGGGACTTGGGCAGGATGTCACGCTCCTCGGCGGCCGCGCCGAGCCGCCGGGTGTCCTGGCGGCGCAGCGGGGGCTCGCCGGGCTGCGGCGCGGCTTCGTAGACGTACAGGTTCAGGTCGTCGCGGTCGAGTACGGCGAGCACGTCGCCCGGCGTGTCGCCGGTGAGGTGCGCGGCGGCGAGGCCGAGGCCGAACTGCTTGCCCGCGGCTGGCTCCTGGGCCTGGAGCCAGTCGCTGGCGGTCCCGCTGAGCCCGGTCTTGGAGCCCCACAGGATCGCGACGCCGCCGGCATCGGCCGTGGTGCCGATGTCCTCGCCGGGGATGCCGATGATGGCGTCGTCGTAGCCGTCGCCGTCCAGGTCTCCGGTGGCGACGGCCTTGCCGAAGCCGTCGCCGGCCTCCGCGGCGCCCGCGACCCCGTCCGTCGACTGGCTGAACCGGGCGACGTTGCTGGTGCCGATGCCCCTGGTCGAGCCGTACTGGACGGTGACCAGGCCTGCGCCCTTGTCACCGCTGACCGTGGCGCCCGGGGCCCCGACCAGCACGTCCTCGTATCCGTCGCCGTTGAAGTCGCTGTTGCGGTCGTCGGCGTGCGTACCCCCAGGGGTGCCGGCGAAGGCGGAAGGGGCGGCGGCGATACCGGCCCCGGTCAGCAGAAGGAACGATGCCGCGGCGAGGGCGGCCGAACGGTTCTTGCGCACGAGCGGCTCCTGTGAAGGAAGGTGGCCGGGCTGGCGCGGGGGCGTCCGGAAAGGGCCCGTTCCTTGTCCGGCGTCCTGTTCGACACGGCATGGCCCATAAGGGTTGTACGCGATCGCCGCCTTCTCGCTTCCGGCCATCCGCGTGGGACACGTCCCCCGGTGCGGTGCTCTTCGTCGGGTCGCGCGGATCGGCCGGACGGCACAAGCTGTTGATCATGCGAGCCTCCTCCACGTCGATCCGCCCCCCTGAGGAGCTGATGTGCCCGTGATCTCATCCTCCCTCGTCCGGTCCGGGACGAGGTACCTCTGTCTCCTCGGTCTCGTGGCCGGGAGCACTCTGGCGGCGGTGCCCGCCGCGCAGGCCGGGCAGGCCGGTCCCGTCCCGGTGCCGCCCCCGCAAAGAACCGTCTTCGCCGCCGCGAAGCCCCTGCCCGGCGGGCTCGGGCCGTGCGTCCCCGGCACCTGCCCGCCCGACGGCTACCCGCCCGTCCACAACGGCTCGATCCGGTGGCGCGACAACGGCATCAACGTCTACGTGGGCGAGGACTTCCACGTCCGCGAGCGGGCGGCGGAGGCCGAGGGGCGCGTCGTCGTCCTCGGGGACTTCGACCAGCGCAAGGCGGCCGGCGCCAGCGCCGTCTACAACGTCGGCGAGGCCGGTGTCGGCTCCCGGGTCGCGCCTCCAATGGGTGCGGACTGGCTCACCACCGGAGGGGACGTCACGGTCGCCGCCGGGCAGCGGCTGCTCGCCGAGGGCGGCGTCGTGCGCCACGCGGGTGACGCGTCGGGGAGGATCCTCGCCACCCTGCGCCAGGACCCGGAAGCCGCCGCGCCCTACCGGGGGCTGCGGGACGAACTGACGGAAGCCAGCCAGTGCTACGCGCACCCCGAGGGCGGCACGCGCACGCCCACCGGCCGGGCCGTGCACGCGGGCGGTGAGACGCTGTTCACCGGTGACGGCGTCTCCGCGCTCCAGGTCTTCAACGTCGACTTCGACCTGATGAGCGGTGGCGGCGGACAGGAGGGCATCCGCTTCGCGGCCATCCCCGAGGGTGCCACCGTGCTGGTGAACGTGCTCGGCACCCGGCGCACCATCAATACGTACAGCGGCACGATCGACGACAGCAGCCCGTTCAACAAGCTGCGCGGCCGCCTGCTGTGGAACTTCCCCGACGCCACCTCCGTCGAGTTCAAGGGCACCGGCCAGTTCCAGGGCAGCGTCCTGATCGGCGATCAGCGGTCGACGACCACGGTCAGCGTGCCGGGCATGAACGGCCGCTTCTTCACCACCGGTTCCCTCACCCACACCAGCGCGGCGACGGGCGGCGGCGGCCAGGAGATCCACAACTACCCCTTCGACGGGGACCTGCCCGACTGCGGCGGCGGCGACACCAGCGGCCGGATCTCGATCGTCAAGACGGACGAGGACGACGGGACACCGCTCGCGGGCGCCGAGTTCGAACTGTGGCGCGAGTCCAACGGCGTCGAGGGATTGCAGACCCGCGGCGACGACCCGGACACCGAGGTCGGCGACGCCTGCGTCACGCCGGCCTCCGGTGAGTGCGTACGGACGGTGCCCACCGGCACGTACTACTGGCGCGAGACCAAGGCCCCCAGCGGCTACGAACTGCCCTCGCGGAACATCTTCGGGCCCGTCGAGCTGACCGGGGCGAACGCCTCCGACGGCGTGACGGTCACGGCCACGAACGACAAGGAGGACGACGCCGTCGAGAAGGGCGGCGTCACCGTCGTCAAGAAGGACCGGAAGAGCGGCAGGCCGCTGGCCGGCGCCGTCTTCCAGCTGTGGCGCGAGACCAACGGCACGCCGGGGCTCCAGACGACCGGGACGCGCCGGGACCGGCTCGTCGACGGGGGCTGCGCGACGGACGGTCGGGGCCGGTGCGAGTTCCGGGGCCTCGACCTCGGCTCGTACTACCTGAGGGAGACCGCGGTCCCCGACGGCTATGTGCTGCCCGGGAAGACGGTGAGCGGCCCGCATGAAGTCACCGCCGGCAATGCCGCCAAGGGTGTCACGGTGACGCTCACCAACGAGCGCGGCGGCGGGAAGAAGGGCAAGTGAGCGGTGGCGGGGGCCGGTGAGGCCGGCCCCCGCCACGGCCCGGGCACGGGTGGCGTCAGCCGCCCGTGCCCGGTTTCGTTCCCCAGATGTACAGCATGTCGTCCTCCTTCAGGAGCCCGTACAGTCGTTCCGCGTCGCGCAGGGCGAGGTTCACGCAGCCGCCCGAGCCGGAGGAGAACAGGTCCGCGTGGGTGCCGTGCAGGGCCTGGCCGCCGTTGAAGAACTGCGCGAACGGCATGGGGACGTCGTAGAGCGTGGAGTAGTGGTCGCGGCTCTTCCAGTAGATGCGCTGCCAGCCGCGCCGGGTCTCCAGTCCGTCGCGCCCGCTGCGGATCGGCACGGGGTCGAAGACCAGCCTGCCGCCGCTCTGGCTCCACAGGATCTGCCGGGTGAGGTCCACGCACGTCACGCGGTGGGACCTGGTGGGGCACGCGCGCCGCTGCGCGGGGTCGCGCCGGGCGCGGTCCGCGACGACGAAGCGGTAGGTGCGCAGGGACGCGGCCCCGTCCGCCGGGCGGATGCCGAGGCGTTGTTGGAGTGCCCGGATGGCCGCGCAGTCGGCCGGTGACTGCCGTCCGTCGACCGGCAGGCCCAGCTCACGCTCCAGCTCGCGCTGGTAGGGGGCCGTTTCGGCGAGGCACGGCGGTTCGGGCGCGAGGACGCCCTTCGGCCCGGCGGCCGCGGCGAGCGGAGCGGAGGCGGCCGGGAGGGGAACGGCCAGAGTGAGGGCGGCGATCGACGAGAGGACCCAGCGCATCGCCCCAGCTTGGCCGCTGCCCGGCCGCCGGCCCGGCGACACGACATGACGATCCCACGATTGGGCCATGTGCCGGGCGTGCAACCCTGTTGCAACGTGCCGAGGGGAAGAGTCCTGCCATGGACCGCCATGAGAGCCATGAGAGCAAGGACGACGCGCCCCGCGTACGGCTGACCCCCGCCGCCGCCGAACTCCTGCGGCGACTGCGCGCCCTGCACGGACCGCTGATGTTCCATCAGTCCGGCGGCTGCTGCGACGGCAGCGCGCCCATGTGCTTCCCCGCCGGCGAGTTCCGTACCGGTGACTCCGACATCCGGCTCGCGTCGCTGACCGTCGAGGGCGTGGCCGAGCCCATACCCTTTTGGATGTCCAAGAGCCAGTACGACCTCTGGAGCCACACCCGGCTGATCGTGGACGTCGTGCCGGGGCGGGGCAGCGGCTTCTCGCTGGAGGCCCCGGAAGGCGTACGTTTCCTGATCCGTTCCCGGATGGCCGGGTCATAGCCACCGCCGTCTGGTGAACTCCGCGTGCCACTGGGACAGTTGGTGGCCCGGCCGACCCCAGGGGGGAATCTGTGACACGGCAGACGCAGCACGGCGGACGGTTCAGGACGGCCCTCGCCCTCCTCTCCACGCTCGGCGCGCTGGCCGGTGCGGCGCTCACGGGAGCGGCGCCGGCCAGCGGTTCCGTTGGGGACGAGCGGCGGGCGGCGGTGGAGATCGCACCGGGTGTCGCCTACCGGTACTTCGACGTACCGGCCTCGCACGGCACCGCCCGCGCCCATCTGCTCGACGTCGACCTGCGCGATCGGCGCACCGCCGTGGGCCTGCTGTACCCGGGCAAGGTCGCCGCGCGCTCCCCGGTCTCCGCGCTCGCGGACGGGGCCGGTGCCGTCGGCGGGATCAACGGCGACTTCTTCAACATCAGCGAGACGCAGCATCCGGGCGTCGAGGCGACCGGCGCGCCGGTGGGCCCGGCGGTCACGGGTGGGCGGGCGCTCAAGGCCGCCGTGCCCGACGGGCAGCGATTCGGCCCTGCGATGCCTCCGGGCGTCACCACGAAGGCGGTCCTCGGCGTGGGCGTCGACCGCCGGGCCCGCATGGACGACCTCTCCCTGGACGGGGCCGTGCGCACCAAGAACGCGCGGCTGACGCTGGGCGGGCTCAACCAGTACGCGCTGCCGGTGGGCTCCGTCGGCGCGTTCACCGGCGACTGGGGCGCCGTCTCGCGGGTGCGTGCCACCTGCGGGACGGACACGAGCCGCGGCGCGCCCTGCAGCGCCGACACGCATGAGGTGACGGTCCGCGACGGGCGCGTCGTGGAGTCGGCCGACACGCCGGGGAGCGGTCAGATCGCCCCTGGCAGCACGGTGCTGGTGGGCCGTGAGGCGGGCGCGCAGCAGCTGCGGAAGCTGTCGGTGGGCGACCGGGTGCAGGTCAGGCACCGCCTGGTGGCGGCCGGTTCCCGCACCCCGTTCCGCTTCGCGCTCGGCGGTTGCCCCGTGCTGCGCGACGGCGTGCCGCTGCCGGGGCTCGACAACACCACCTCCGCGGTGCGGACCGCGGCCGGGATCGCCGACGGCGGCCGACGGCTGCTGCTGCTCTCGCTCGACGGCGCCCCCGAGTTCCGTACCGGCCTGACGATCTCCGAGATGGCGCAAACGTTGCGGGAGTTGGGGGCGCGGGACGGTTTCAGTCTGGACGGCGGCGGTTCCTCCACCCTGGTGTCGTCCACGTCCACGCTGGTCGCGCGGGCCCCGGGGGCCGAGGCGGTGACCGTGCGCAACCACCCGAGCGGCGGCGTGGAGCGGCCGGTGCCCAACGGCATCGGCGTGTTCTCGCGGACGTGACGGCCCCGCCCCGCCCGGATCACGGCGTGTCCCGCACCGCCACCAGGCCGTTGAAGACACCCACGTAGGCCGTCCCGTCGGGGCCCAGCGTCACGGGCGCCCAGTTGTTGTCGTACGCGATGCCCGTGCCGGCGAGCCGCTTCCACCTGGTCGCGCCGGTACGGAAGTCGACCGCGGTGAGGTACCAGGCGTCGACTCCCAGGCGGTTGGGTTCCTTGGTGTAGAGGTACAGCAGGCCGTTGGCGGTGGAGAGTTTGGGGACGGTGGAGGGGACGCGCTCGGCGCTCTCCCAGACCGTGTCGCAGCCGCTGCCGTCCGCACGGACGTCGATCCTGCTGACGCCGCCGACGACGCTGCGGCCGAGGGTGAGCGAGGTGATGTTCTCGTAGCCGTAGTTGTTCTCGACGATCAGGCTGTTGCCCCAGGTGATCAGCGAGTTGTCGGTGGTGGACGCGCCGGAACCGAAGACGGGGACCTTGCAGACGAGTCGCCGGTCCGCCGGCACGTCGGTGTCGCGTCGGTAGACGAGGACGTTCATGCGGTCGTCGGCGTTGTCGGTGATGGCCACGTAGCGTTCGCGGGCGCCGAAGAGGTCGGGTGTGGTGCCGGACCCCTGGTTCACCGAACCGGGTTTGGTGCCGGTGCCGCGGTCGTACGTCTCGCGCCACCGGACCTCGGGGGTCCCGTCCGGCGCGGCCCGGAAGCTGTAGAGGGCGTGGTCGGAGACGATGGAGACGCCGTCCTCGGCGACGGAGAAGGAGTTCTGGATCTCCTCGCCGTCGAGCCGCACGGAACGGACGGCGCCGGACCCGGGGTCGACGGTGCCGACGCGGCCCTGCCGTGTCACCCACCAGATCCGGCCGTCCCAGTCGGGCATCACCGAGGTGACCGGGTCGCAGGTGCCGCTCGGGTGGAGGTTGGTCCACGAGACGCAGTCGTGCGGGACGTGCGAGGTCAGGTCCCAGTCCTTGTCGACGACGAAGCGCCAGCCGCCGTCGGCCGTCCGCTCGTGGGCGAGTCTGACGATGTGCTGGCGGGAGTCGGCGAGGACGAGACGGTCCTCGTGGTCGAGGTAGGAGTAGGCCCCGCCCGAGGTGTCCTTGAAGATCTTGGAGAAGTCCAGCCGCGTGATGGCCTCGATCGTGGAGGGTCGCTGGGGCAGCTTGTACTCGGCGAGGGTGGCGAGTGTCTTCGGGTCGAGCAGTTTGACGAGGAAGCCGGTGAAGGTGCCGCACACGGTGACGATGCGGCCGTCGCGGTCGAAGGTGACGGTCGCGCACTCGCCGCCGAGCGCCGCCATCTTCTCGCTGTCGACGGTCGGCGCCTTGCCGAGCGGGCCGTTCCAGGGGTACGTGCCGCTGCCCGCCGCGTCGGCGTGCATGCCGCTGCGGCCGTTGGCGGCGAGGTAGGGGTGCTGGGGCGGCGGGGTGCCGGGCAGCGGGTGGGCGGCGGCGGGCGCGCCCTCGTAGCTCTCGACCAGCCGGTGCCCGGGCGCGTCGGGGATGTCGTCGGCGTGCGCGGGGCCGGTGAGCGACACGGCGAGGGCCAGGACACCGGCGGGGGCGAGGCGGCGCAGTCTGCTGGGCATGCGCCGAAGCTAGAACGGGCCTCTTGAAGTGTCCATGAGAGAGCGTCAGTTGTTCATGAACCCGCAAGAAGGGCGGCGCCCAGACCGGTCACGGCCGGATTCCGCTGACGATGTCGGCGGTGGCCGTCAGGCCGTTGTGAATGGTCGGCGCCATGCTCGTGCTGGCCAGGTAGAAACCCAGCAGCAGGCAGACGATGGCGTGCGAGAGCTTCAGCGCTCCATTGCGCAGAAAGACCACCGCGAGGATCACGAGCAGCAACACGACAGAGATCGAAACAGCCATGGGAAGAACCTCCTCCGCCACGCGGGAACCGCGGCTTCCGGCCGCCAGTCTGGCGCAGCGCAGGGGGCGTCCGGGCGTCTGACCTGTGCTCCGAACGGGTTCTACTTGCGGCAGGGTTGAGGGGCGCGGATCGCCCCCCGGGTGCCTGCCGGGTCAGCCGCCGCGTGCGTCGAGGAACGCTTCGAGGCCCGCGAGGTCGTCGGTGTTGAGGTGGTCGACGCCTGCCGCGAGCAGTTCGCCCCAGACCGCCTCGCGCTGCGGGCCCGGCACGTCGGGCGTCGCCCAGAAGCGGACGCGCTGCCCGCGCGCGTGGGCGGTGGCGACGATGCCGCGCAGCTTGTCGCGCTCGGCGGCGGGGATCGCACCCGCGCCCTGCCAGCTGAAGTTGAGCGACCAGTTGTCGCTGATCAGCGGGATGAAGGAGGCGGGCGCCTCGGAACCGAGATCGGCGAGGCGGCCGTCGTAGAAGGCGTGCCGGACCTGCTGCGCCCGCATCGGGGCGCGGGCCGCGCGGTCGCCGGAGACGACGGCGGTGACCGCCGAGCGGCGCACCTTTCCTCGCGCGTACGTCGTGAACAGGTGCCGGTAGGGGCGCAGCCGGCGGTGCAGCTCGGCGTAGGTCGCAGCGCCCTCGGTCTTGATGTCGATCAGGAGCTGGAAGGGGGTGCGGTGGTGGCCGCGGTGGACGGCGCCGTGGTGGGCGCGTATGCGGGCGGCCAGAGGTTCCAGGTAGAGGGATTCGAGGGTGCGGGCGGGGTCGAGGTCCACCGGGTCGTGGGCGACGAGAAGTTGGCCGTCCACGAGGTAGATGTCGGCCTCGACGCTGTTGAAGCGGTGGTCGAGGGCGTCGAGGAGCGGCCTGGGGTGCGCGTAGTCGTTGTGCGCGTGGGCGTGGAGCAGCGGGCGGGGGCGCGGGGGGCGGCCGCGTTCGTCGGCCCGCGCGGGGGCGGGCAGCGCGGCGCCGCCGACGAGGGCGGCGCCGAGGGTGGTCAGCGCACTGCGACGGGTGGTGAGGGGCATGTCTGCCTCCCGGCAGGAGTGGCCGCGGCGCGGGGTGCGCCACGGGGACGACGGGCGGAACCTCAGGTGAGTATGAGGCTCGGCCCGCGCCAGAACACCCCGCGCGCACGCGAGTTGGCACGGGCGACGCCGGCTGTTCACTCCGGTTCGCCGGGCGCTGCGGGGGCGTGACTCCCCCCTCACCCAAGCACGGCCCGTGCCTGCCACCTGCCGCCTGCCGCCTGCCGCCTGCCGCTGCGGCCTACGTGCCTAGAGGCGCCGGCGTCCTCAGTTCGTCCCAGTGGGCGGTGCGGTCGCACCACCGTTCGAGGAGTACGCGGTCGTGGCCGACGGCCAGCAAGCCGGCGCCGCGTTCGGCCCGGTACTCCTCCACGACGTGCACGAGCGCCGCGGTCGTCGACGCGTCCAGCATCGCCGTCATCTCGTCGCAGATCAGCCAGCGCGGGCGCAGCACCAGCGCGCGTGCCAGGCAGGCCCGTTGCAGCTGCCCGTCACTGACCTCGTGCGGGCGGCGCCCCAGGAGGTCCTTGCCGAGGCCGACGCGGGCCGTGAGTTCCGGGACCAGTGCCGCGGCCTCGGCGGAGCGGCCCACCGCGCGCAGTGGTTCCGCGACCAGGTCCCGCAGAGCCAGCCGGGGGTCGGCGGACAGCCTCGGCTGCTGGAAGACGACGCCGAAGGCGGTGCGCTGCTCGCGCGGGGCACGGTGGCGCCAGCCGCCCGCGGCCGTGCCGTCGATGACGACCTGCCCCGCGTCGGGCCGGTGCAGCAGCGCGGCGACCCGCGCGAGCGTCGACTTGCCGCAGCCGCTCGGTCCGAGCAGCCCGACGGACTCGCCGGGGGCGATGGCGAGGTCCACGGAGCGGACGACGGGGGCGCGCCGGTCGTATCCGGCGGTGATGGAGCGCAGTTCAAGCACGGGGCACCTCCGGCACATCCGCGTGGGGGTGGTGGCAGGCGCTGCCGCCGATCAGCGCGGGCACGGCGGCGCACGCCGGGTCGGCACGCTCGCAGCGCGGCGCGAACGCGCAGCCCTCGGGCAGCGCGGTCAGCTCGGGCGGCATGCCGGGGACGGGGGTGAACTCCCGCTCGGGCAGGGCGTTCAGGAGTCCCCGGGCGTAGGGGTGCCGGGGTCCGCGCGCGCCGAAGAAGTCGGCGGAGTCGGCGATCTCGACGACGCGGCTCGCGTACATCACGGCGACGCGGTCGGCGATGCGCGCGGCGGCGGCCAGGTCGTGGGTGATCAGGAGCAGCGCGCGGTCGTCGCCGACATGGCGGCGCAGTTCGTCGACAGTGCGGTCCACGAGGTCGCGGTCGAGGCCGGTGGTGGGCTCGTCGGCGAGCAGCAGCGGCGCGTCGCCGATGAGGGCGAGCGCGGTGGCGGCGCGCTGGGCGAGGCCGCCGGACAGCTCGTGGGGGTAGCGGTCGAGGTGCCCGGCGGGGAACGCGGCGCGTTCGGCGGCCGCTTCACCGGCGGCCCGCAGCTTCGCCCTGGGCACGCCGGCGAGTTGGCGCAGGGTCTCCTCCAGCTGGGAGCGCACGGTCCGCACCGGTGTGAGGTGGGCGGCGGGGCTCTGCGGTACGAGGCCGACGCGCCGCCCGCGCACGGTGCGGGCCAGGGTGCGCTCGTCGGCGGTGAGCAGATCGATGTCGCCGAGCAGGGCGGCACCGGCGGTCTGCGCGTTCTCGGGGAGCAGGCCGAGCAGCGCGGAGGCGAGCACGGACTTGCCGCAGCCGCTCTCGCCGACCAGGGCGAGGCACTCCCCCGCCGCGAGGTCGAAGGTGGCGTCGGTGACGGCGGAGACATGGCCGCCGCCGCGCATGCGGAAACGTACGGACAGGCCCTGGACGGACAGGACGGGGACCGTCACAGCATGAGCTCCGATCGGCGCCGGGGGTTGATGCGTTCCCGCCAGGCGCCCGCGAGGCCGGCGATGGCCAGGGTGGGCACGATGATGAACAGGCCGGGGAAGAGCGTCGGCCACCAGTGGCCCGCGAGGAGCGAGCCGCGCGCGCTCTGCACGAGGGTGCCGAGGCTGGCCTGGTGGGTGGGCAGGCCGAGGCCGAGGAAGGACAGCGCGGACTCGTGCCAGATGGCGTGCGGCACCATCAGGACGGCGGCGAGCCCGGCCTGCGGCAGGACGGCGGGCAGCAGGTGCCGCACGGCGACGCGCAGCCGGGAGGCGCCGCCGGATATCGCCGCGTCGATGTAGGGCCGCGAGCGCAGGGAGAGCACCTCGGCGCGCACGATGCGGGCGGTGGAGAGCCAGTGCGTGAGCGCCACCGACACCACGACCGGCCACACGCCGGGGCGGAACATCGCGACGATGAAGATGCCGAGCAGCAGGTGGGGCACGGACGAGAAGACGTCGACGAGCCGCATGACGATGCGGTCCACCCAGCCCCCGGAGGCGGCGGCGAGGGCACCGACCGCGGTGCCGATGACGGTGGCGACGACGGCTGCCACGACGCCGACGAGCAGGGAGACGCGCAGGCCGTAGACACAGCGCAGCAGTAGGTCGCGGCCCACGTCGTCGGTGCCGAAGGGGTGCGCGGGTGACGGCGGCCGCAGCTTCGCGGCCAGGTCGACGGCCTGCTGGTCGAGGTCGGCGAGGGGCGGTACGACGAGGACGGCGAGGACGACCGCGGCGATGATCACCGCACAGGTGCGGACACGCCACGCGCGCGTGGAGCGGCGTACGCCGCCTCGGGCGCGCCATGCGAGGTCAGCCATCGAAGCCCACCCTCGGGTCGGCGAGGCCGTAGAGGAGGTCGGCCACGAGGTTGCCGAGCAGCACCGCGGCCGTGGCGAGCGCGGTCAGCGCGGCGAGCAGCGGGAAGTCCACGGAGGTCGCGGCCTGCACGGTGGCCGCGGCGATGCCGGGCCAGCTGAAGACGGTCTCCACCAGGAGCGCCCCGGTGATCAGTTCGGGCACGCGCGAGCCGATGAGCGTGAGCACCGGGAGCATGCCCGAGCGCAGGGCGTGGTGGAGGAGGACGGTCCGTTCGGCGAGGCCACGCGCGCGTGCCCCGCGTACGGGGTCGTCGCCGAGCGCGTCGCCGACACCTTGACGTACGTACAGGACGAACCAGGGCAGTTGGGAGACGGCGAGTACTCCGGCGGGCAGCACCAGGTGGCTCGCGACCTGGCCGGCGGTCACGGTGGAGCCGGCCGTGTCGGTCAGGCCGCCGGAGGGCAGCACGCCGAGTGTCAGCGCGAACAGCCAGACGGCGAGGAGGCCCAGCCAGAACGGCGGTGCCGCTTCGAGGAGGTAGGCGAGGGAGGTCACGGCGCGGTCGACCGGGCCGCCGGGGCGGCGCGCGGCGAGGACGCCGAGCGCCGTGCCGAGGAGGATCGCGACGAGGAACGCGGTGGCGGCGAGCAGCACGGACCAGCCGACGCGTTCGCCGATGATGTCGGCGACGGGCTGGCGCAGCGTGCTGGAGTCGCCGAGGTCGCCGGTGAGGGCGGAGGTCAGCCAGTCCCACCAGCGGGCGGCGGTGGGCCGGTCGACGCCGAGGTTGGCGCGCAGCTGGTCGAGGTTGTCCTGCGAGGCGGTGAGCCCGGCCGTGCCCGCGTACGCCTTGACGGGGTCGAACGGCGAGGCGGCGGCGACGGCGAAGACGCCGAAGGTGACGACGAGCAGCACGGGCACGGCGAACAGCGCGCGGCGGCCGGCGAGGCGGGCCATCGGCCCCCAGGGAAGGCGCCGGCGTGTGGCCTTCCCCGGGGTCTCGCGCAGCGCGGTGGTCACTTCTTCGGCTGCCAGTCCTCGACGTTCCACCAGGGGCCGGAGGCGAGGCCGTGGTCGTGCGGCTCGACCTGGGTGGTGAGGTTCCCGAAGCGCTTGTCGACGACGTACAGGTGGTCGATGTGGGTGAGGAAGGTGTAGCCGGGGTTCTTCACCAGTTCGCGCTGGATGGTGTCGTAGGCGGCCTTGCGCTCGGCGTGGTCGCCGCTCTTGCGGGCGTCCTCGAGGGCCTGGTCGACCTTCTTGTTGTCGTAGTGCGCCATGTTGTTGAAGCCGTCGCCGGCGAGGGAGGACTTCAGGAGGGTGTACTGGTCGAAGTCGGGGTCGGCCGGGGAGCCGCCGCCGGCGAGGACGGCGTCCTTCGGCATGCGCGGCTCGATGACCTCCCAGGTGCCGGACCGCACCTCGACCTTGATGCCGAGCTTCTTGGCGTCGGAGGCGTAGGCGAGAGCGTGTTCCTGGCGGAGCTTGTCCCCGGAGAGGTACCAGAGCGGGAACGAGGCCGGGACGCCGTCCTTCTCGCGGACGCCGTCCTTGCCCGGCTTCCATCCGGCGGCGTCGAGGATCTTCTTCGCCCTGCCGGCGTCGAACTTCCGCTCGGTGCCCTTGGTGAACCACGGGCTGTCGGTCGGGACGGGCCCGTAGGCCTCCTTGCCGGCGCCGTCCAGGATCGAGTCGACCATGGCCTTGCGGTCGACGCCGATGTCCAGGGCGCGGCGGATCGCGGTGTCGCCGGCGACCTTGTTGCCAGTGGGCAGCGTCACCACGCGGTAGTCGAAGGTCTTGGCGGCGTAGGTGTGCTTGGCGCTGTCGCCCCGGTACTTCTGGGCGAGGTTGGGCGGCAGGATGGCTCCGTCCAGCTCTCCGGCGTCGAGCCGGGTGGCGCGGATGTCGTCGTCCTTGATGATCGCCATCGTGAAGTTCTTGATCTTCGGCGCGCCGCCCCAGTAGTGGGGGTTGGCCTTGAAGGTCAGCTTCTCGCCCTTGGACCACTTGACCAGCTCGTAGGGGCCGGTGCCGACGGGCTTGGTGGTGAAGGCGCCGGTGTTCACGTCCTGCTTCGCCGCGATGTGCCGGGGCGCGATGGGCAGGACGGTGCGCTCGGCGAACGGCGCGTAGGGGTACTTGAGGTGGAAGACGACAGTGTCGTCGCCCTTGGCCTCGACGCTCTTGACGGCGTCCAGCTCGGTCTTGGAGGCGTTGTTCGTCTTCTTGTCGAGGATGGTCTCGTAGGTGAAGACGACGTCCTTGGCGGAGAAGGGCTTGCCGTCGCTGAACCTGACGCCTTCGCGGAGCTTGTACGTATAGGTCCTGCCGTCGTCGGTGACCTTGGGCAGGGCGGCCGCGAGGGCGGGCCTGAGCTTCATGTCGGCGTCGTGCGTGAGCAGCCCGTCGAAGATCTTCGAGTTGCCGTCCTTGCCGTAGCCGAGGAGCGGGCTGAGGGTCTCGGGCTCGTACGCGATGCCGACCACCGCCGAGTCCTTGGCGCCCCCGGCGCGGTCGCCCGGCGCCGAGCAGGCGGAGGCGGCGACGGCCGTGGCGACGGCCGCCGCCACGCCGGCCGTGCGCCGTATCGATCGGGCCCTCATGCTCCACACCCCTACTGAAGATCAACGGTTATTGCGAACGGCTCGCAATTATGCCTCACCCAAAGGGGTGGAAAACCCGCAGCCCGCACGCGGTACGTGCGGGCTGCATCGATCTCTTCGGGAGTGGATACGCAGGTCAGGGCGCCGGAAGCGCGACCAGTTCCGCCAGTGCCGCGCGGTGGTGCCCGGCCGTGCCGTAGGCGAGGGAATCGGCCTTGGCCCGCTTCAGGTAGAGGTGGACGGGGTGCTCCCAGGTCATGCCGATGCCGCCGTGCAGCTGGAGCGCCTCCTCGGCGGCGCGCACCGCCACCGGTGCCGCGTAGGCCTGGGCCACCGCCGTCGCGAGGTGGGGTTCGTCGCTGCCCGTGGCCAGCGCGTCCGCCGCGTGGCGGGCGGCGGCGCGGGTGTTCACGACCTCCAGCCAGAGCTGGGCGAGGCGGTGCTTGAGCGCCTGGAAGGAGCCGACGGGCCGGTTGAACTGGTGCCGTTCCTTCACGTACCGCACGGTCTCGGTCAGGCACCACTCGGCGACACCGAGCTGCTCCGAGGCGAGGAGCCCCGCCCCGGCCCGCAGCCCTTGCCCGACGGGGAAGCGGGCGTCGGGGGCGAGGAGCCGCGCGCGTGCCCCGTCGAAGGTGACGGCCGCGAGGGGGCGCGTCAGGTCGAGCGAGGTCTGGGGGACGACGTCCACGCCGCTGTCGGCGGTGTCGACCGCGTGCAGCCCGCTCTCGGTGGGCACCAGGAGCACGTCGGCGACGACGGCGTCCGCCACGCCGGTCACCCGGCCGTGCAGGGCGCCCCTCGTCTCCCGTACCGGGAACAGGGTATCCCCGTGAGCGTGCGACAGGTGCATGGCGAGCACGCCGATCCTGCGGCCGGAGGCGAGCGCGCCGAGCAGTTCGCGCGCCGCCTCGCCCTCGCAGGCGAGCAGCGCCTCGGTCGCCACGACCGCGCTGGTCAGGTACGGCACCGGGGCGACGGCCCGGCCCAGCTCCTCCAGGACCACGGCCGCCTCGCGGTGCGTGGCTCCCTGGCCGCCCAGCTCCTCGGGGACCAGCAGGCCGGCCAGGCCCATGCCGTCGACGAGGGCCTTCCACAGCGCGCGGCCGTGCGGCTCGGCGGTCTCGGCGCGGGCCAGCACGGACGCGGCGTCGCAGTGGTCGGCGAGCAGGTCGCGCACCGCGGAGCGCAGTGCCTCTTCCTCTTCGGAGTACAGCAGATCAGTCATCGCGCGAGGTCCTTCCAGGCGACGTCCTTGTCGGTGCGCGGCTCGGAGGGCAGGCCGAGGACGCGTTCGGCGACGATGTTCAGCAGGACCTCGCTGGTCCCGCCCTCAATGCTGTTGCCCTTGGACCGCAGGTAGCGGTAGCCCGCGTCGCGGCCGGTGAAGTCGACCAGCTCGGGCCGGCGCATCGTCCAGTCCTCGTACAACAGCCCCTCCTCGCCGAGGAGTTCCACTTCCAGGCCGCTGATCTCCTGGTTGAGGCGGGCGAAGCCGAGTTTCATGCCGGAGCCCTCGGGCCCGGGCTGTCCGGCGACGAGCTGCTGGCGCAGCCGCTCGCCGGTGAGCCGGGCGACCTCGGCGTCGACCCAGAGCTTCAGCAGGCGCTGGTGGAGGTCGTGGGTGCGCAGCTCGGGGCGCTCGCGCCAGGCCTTGGCGACGGGGCCGATCATGCCGCCCTCGCGCGGGATGCGCATGCCGCCGATGGAGACGCGCTCGTTCATGAGCGTGGTCTGGGCGACCTTCCAGCCCTCGCCGACCGCGCCGAGGCGGTGGGCGTCGGGGATGCGCACGTCGGTCAGGAACACCTCGTTGAACTCGGCCTCGCCGGTGATCTGGCGCAGCGGCCGCACCTCCACGCCCGGGTCGCTCATGTCGCACACGAAGTACGTGATGCCGCGGTGCTTGGGCGCGTCCGGGTCGGTGCGGGCGATGAGGATCGCCCAGCGGGCGGTGTGGGCGCTGGAGGTCCACACCTTCTGTCCGTTGACGATCCAGTCGCCGCTCGCCTCGTCACGGACGGCGCGGGTGCCGAGCGCGGCGAGGTCGGAGCCGGCGCCCGGCTCGCTGAAGAGCTGGCACCACACCTCCTCACCGGTCCACAACGGCCGCAGGAAGCGGCGCCTTTGCTCCTCCGTGCCGAAGCCGAGGACGGTCGGCGCGGCCATGCCGAGGCCGATGCCGATCCGGCGCGGGTCGTTGTCGGGCGCGCCCGCGTCCTCCAGCTCGGCGTCCACGACGGCTTGCAGGGAGCGCGCCACGCCGAGGCCGCCGAGGCCCTCGGGGTAGTGCACCCAGGCGAGCCCGGCGTCGAAGCGGGCCTTGAGGAAGTCGGCGCGGTCGGTGGTTGCGGGCGGGTGCGCGGCGAGGAACTCGCGGGTACGGGTGCGCAGTTCGGCGGCGTCGGTCATGCGGCACCCCCGTGCGGCAGGACGGTCACGCGTCCGGTGGTGAGGCCGTCGGCCACGCGCTGCACGGCGGCGGCCGCGCCGGACATCGGCACGCGCTCGCTCACCAGGGGCTTGATGGCGCCCTTGGCGGCGAGTTCGGTCAGCTCCTGGTGGCAGCGCGCGATCGAGCGCGGGTCCTTGGTGTTGTACAGGCCCCAGTGCAGGCCCATGATCGCGTAGTTCTTCACCAGGGCGTGGTTGAGCGCGGGCGAGGGGATGGTGCCGCTCGCGAAGCCGACGACGACGATCCGGCCCTCGAAGGCCACGCACTTGGCGGACTTGGTGTACGCGTCACCGCCCACGGGGTCGTAGATCACGTCGGCACCGCGGCCGCCGGTGGCCTCCTTGACGCCGGCGACGATGTCGTCCGTACGCCGGTCGAGCACGACGTCGCAGCCGAGGTCGCGCGCGACCCGCGCCTTGTCCGCGCCGCCGACCACGCCGATGACCTTGGCGCCCGCCGCCTTGCCGAGCTGCACGGCGGCGCTGCCGACGCCGCCCGCCGCCGCGTGCACGAGGAGGGTCTCGCCCTCCTCCAGGCGGGCGCGCCGGTGCAGGCCGAACCAGCCCGTCTGGTAGCCGATGTGCAGGGCGGCGGCCTCGGCGTCGTCCAGCGCGTCCGGCGCGGGCAGCAGGGCGGCGGCGTCCGCGACGGCGTACTCCGCGAAACCGCCGTACGGCAGGGCGGGGTTGGCGAGCACGCGCCGCCCGTCCTCGGTCTCGCCGCAGATCTCCACGCCCGGCGTGAAGGGCAGCGGGGGCCTGACCTGGTAGTGGCCGCGGCAGAGCAGGGCGTCCGGGAAGTTGATGTTCGCGGCGCGGACCTTCAGGAGCACCTGCCCCTCGCCGGGCGTCGGGCGGTCCGTCTCCGCGAGGCGCATCACCTCGCCCGGCTCGCCGTTCTCGTGCACTTGCCATGCCTGCATGCGGGGCCTCCACGGGGGGTGTCGTAGACCTGGCTCGTGCGCATACTAAGCGGTCGCTTGCCGTGAGGGGAACCGCTGGTCGCCCTTGTCCTTCCGCGAGGGGCGTGCCTGATCGCCGGTGCCCTTCCGCGAGGGGCGCGCCCGTACGTGCATGCGCTCCCCCTGCGGCCCGAAGAGGCTGAGGAACTCCGCGCCTCCTTCACCCGTGGCCCCGAACCAGTGCGGGACGCGCGTGTCGAACTCCGCCGCCTCGCCGGGGCCGAGCAGTACGTCGTGGTCACCGAGGATCAGCCGCAGCTTGCCGGACAGGACGTACAGCCACTCGTACCCCTCGTGGGTCTGGGGGTCGGGGGCCGGGGACGTGCGGGCGGGTTCGATCACCTTGTACGCCTGGAGGCCGCCGGGCTGGCGGGTGAGCGGCAGCATCGTGCGGCCGTGCCGGACGATCGGCTTGGCGCGTACGCGCGGGTCCCCCACCGGTGGGGCGCCCACCAGCTCGTCCAGGGGGACCTGGTGGGCGCGGGCGATGGGCAGCAGCAGTTCGAGACTGGGCCTGCGGTTGCCGGACTCCAGGCGGGACAGGGTGCTGACCGAGATGCCCGTGACGGCGGAGAGCCCCGCGAGCGTGGCGCCGCGCTCCTTGCGGATGCGGCGCAGCCGGGGCCCGACCTCGGTGAGGACCTGAACCATCTCCTGCGGCACTTCGCTCTCTTCACTCATGCCTCCATCATGGCGCCCAGCTTGCCGAAACAGCAATGCTCCTTGTCATTTCCGTGCCTTGCGAGCGATGGTCTGAGTCACCGCGACAGCAGGCAGGCACAGGCTCAAGGAGGACGGGATGAACACGTGGAGCAGGGCGATGGGGAACGAGGCGTACGAGGTGGTCGTGGTCGGAGGTGGCGCGGCGGGGCTGAGCGCGGCGCTCGTGCTCGGCCGCTCCCGCCGCCGGGTCCTGGTAGTCGACGCGGGCGCACCGCGCAACGCGCCCGCCGCGCACATGCAGGGTTACCTCTCGCGGGACGGCATGCCCCCCGCCGAGTTCCTCGCCGAGGGGCGCCGGGAGCTGGCGCGGTACGGGGTCGAGGTGGTGCGGGGCCGGGTGGCCGAGGTGCTGCCGGACGGGCGGGGCGAGTTCGGGGTGCGGCTCGCGGACGGCGGGGCCGTGCACGCGCGCCGGATCGTGCTGGCCACCGGTCTGGTGGACGAGCCGCCCGCCGTACCGGGCGTCGCCGGGCGCTGGGGCCGTGACGTGCTGCACTGCCCGTACTGCCACGGCTGGGAGGTGCGGGACCAGGCCTTCGGCGTGCTGGCCGCCGAGCCGTTCAACAGCCACCAGGCGCTGCTCGTCACCCAGTGGTCCAAGGACGTGACCCTCTTCCTGCACGCCGTGCGGGAGCTGCCGGACGCGGAGTGGGAGCGCCTCGCGGCGGCCGGCGTCTCGGTGGTCGAGGGCGAGGTCGCGGGCGTGGAGGTCGAGGACGACCGGCTGACGGGCGTGCGGCTGGCCGATGGCCGGGTGGTGCCCCGCTCCGTCCTGTTCGTCGCCGCGCGGCCGGTGCCGCGCGACGGCCTGCTCAGCGCGCTCGGCACCGAGACGCGACCGACCCCGGTCGGCCCCTACCCGGCCGTGGACGAGACGGGCCGCACCACCGTCCCCGGCGTCTGGGCGGTGGGCAACGCCGCGGGACCCATGGAGCAGGTGGTCAACGCGGCGTCCGCCGGCTACCGCGCCGGCGTCACGATCAACGCCGAGCTGGTCATGGCGGACGTCGAGGCGCGGGCGGCCCGGCGCCGGGCGGGCGTCTTCTCGCCGGGGATGGAGGCGACGGCGGCGCGTGTGGTCGCGCGCGGCCGCGAACATGGGCTGGCGCGGTAGCGGTGGTGGGGCGGCTCCGGCGTGGGCTTCGACTTCGGCTTCGGCTTCGGCGTGGGCTTCGGCTTCGGCGTGGGCTTCGGCTCCTGAAGGGACTTACCGGCTCGGGGGCTCAGCGACTGAACACCTCGAAGCCGACGGCCGGCCTCCCGCCGAACCGGGGCGCCAACGCCTGGGCGTTGCCCGTCAGGAACGTGCGGCAGTACTTCTCCGGGTCCTCGTCCGTCAACGCCTCGATGTAGGTGCGGTGTTCGAGGAGGGAGGCCACCGAGCGGTCCAGCCCGGCCGAGGCGTCCGCCGCGTGCGTGGGTGTCGCCGAACCGGCGACGGCGACCCACCGCACGCCGTTCCAGGGCTCCAGGCCCTGCTCCGCGATCAGCTCGGGGAAGATCCAGCGGTTGCCCGCGTCCGACGCGGCGTCGAGCGTGGCGCGGCCCACCGCGACGTGGTCGGGGGTGTTCCAGGCGACGCCGCCCCAGGTGTCGCGGTGGTTGAGCGTGATGACCAGTTCGGGCCGGTGTCTGCGGATCGCGGCGGCGATGTCACGGCGCAGCGCCGTGCCGTACTCGATGACGCCGTCCCTGTGGTCGAGGAACTCCACCGTCTCGACGCCGACGACGGCCGCGCTCGCCCGCTGCTCCCGCTCGCGCAGCGGGCCGCAGGTGGCGGGGTCGATCGTGTCGATGCCCGCCTCGCCGCGGGTCGCCAGGACGTAGGCGACGTCGCGGCCCGCGTCCGTCCAGCCGGCGATGGCGGCCGCGCAGCCGTACTCCAGGTCGTCGGGGTGCGCGACGACGGCGAGCGCGCGCTGCCAGTCCTCGGGCATGGGGGTGAGCTGGACGGGCGCTGCGGCCTCGGCTGCGGTCTGCGACTCGGTCATGATCGCAGCCTAGCCAAGACCACTGACAACGACCGTCCCCCCAGCGCCCGTCAGCGCCCTGTCCCGCTCCTCACGCCTGTCCGCGCAGGAGGGCCAGGAGGCGGTCGAGGACCCTCGGGCCGCCGACCCGCAGGCCGTCGTGCTCGAACTCGTCCGTGACCCAGGTGCGCAGCCCCCGCACGGCGCGCGCGGTGCTCAGTGAGTGCTCCGTGTCCACGTACAGGTCGTCGTGGTAGATCGCGGCGGCGACCGGCACCTCGTTCGCCGCGAGGCGGTCCACGTCGTACAGGCGCGGCCAGTCGCTCCGCGCGGCGATCAGCTCGGCGCTCTCGCGCAGCGGGCGCAGCGCCGGGTCGCTGTCGAACATCCAGCGCTGCACGGCCTCGCCGGTGAACAGCAGCGGTTCGTCGCCCGCGAGGGTCTTGCCCGCGTCGAACCGCGGGAATTCGGCGCGCACCCGCTCGGCCGCCCAGGCCGTGGGCCGCTCCCCCTGGGCGTAGATCGCCTCGTGCAGCACGGCGTAGAGCGGGTTGCCCGCGTACGAGAGGAGGGCCTGCACGTTCTCCTGGAACGCGTCGCTCAATGCGGTCCCCGAAGGCGTCCGCACGAAGGCGTCCTCCATGAGGTAGTGCAGGCGGTGGCTGCCGTCGCCCGTGCCGAGCAGGATGCCGAGGGACTGGAAGGCGGGAACGGTCAGCTTGTAGCCGCCGGCCAGGACCGGCTCGTGTTCGGCGAGATACGCGGCGATGCGGCGGGCGCGCTCGACGTCCTGAGGGTAACGGGCGTAATGCGCCGCGCTCTTGCGCGCCATCCGCGGGTAGGCCGCGCGGTACACGGCGTCCGCGTCGCCGTCGAGGGTCGGCAGCCCACCGGTGATGAGCGCGCCGACCAGGCCTTCGGGCGCCACCGACAGGTAGTGCGTGGCGCAGAAACCGCCGAAGCTCTGCCCGAGGACGGTCCAGGGGGCGCCGCCCGTCACCTCGGGGCGGATCGCCTCGCAGTCGCGGACGATGGAGTCGGCGCGGAAGTGGGCGAGATAGTCGGCCTGTTCGCGCGGCCCGCCGCGCAGGGGCAGCGTCTGGCGGTTGGCGGGCGTGGAGCTGCCGGTGCCGCGCTGGTCCAGGAGGAGGACGCGGAAGTCGCGCAGGGCGCGGTCCAGCCAGGACTCCCTGCCGTGGAAGCGGGTGGCCCCGAACCCCGGGCCGCCCTGGAGATACACCAGCCAGGGCAGCTCCGCGCCACCGCGCGCCGCGGGCACCACCTCGCGCGCGTAGAGCTCTATCCGCTCCCCCGCCGGATCGTCGTGGTCGAGCGGAACACTGAAGCGGCGGTCGGTGAGAACGACTCCCGGCTGGCGGTACGAGACGGTCAAGGCTGCTCCTGGACTGGACACTGGGGTTGCGAGGCTGGTCTTGTGCCCCAGTCCAGCACATCAGGGAGCCGGCCGGGCCCCTGCCCCGAGTGCGGCACGGTCCCATGCCCCCTCCCGCTGCCGGTACCTACCGGGTCTTCCCGGGCTCCGGGGCGGGGATAAGGCGGCCGTCGGGGTCCTTCGTACCGCGCACCGGCTGCGCCGACTGACCGCCGGTGACTCCCACCCCATTTCCGCCCCGCGTACGCTGCATCCATCCGATGACCAAGGAGGGGGACCTCGCGATGCGAGTCGCTCTGTTCCTGACCTGTGTCAACGACACGCTCTATCCGGACACGGGCCGTGCCGTGGTGAAGCTGCTGACCAGGCTGGGAGTCGACGTCGACTTCCCGATGGCGCAGACCTGTTGCGGGCAGGCGCACTACAACACGGGCTACCGCCATCAGGCGGAGCCGCTCGCCCGGCACTTCTCCGAGGTCTTCGGCTCGGACGCCTATGACGCGATCGTGACGCCGTCCGGTTCGTGCGGGGCGATGGTGCGCGAGCTGTATCCCCGCATGGGCGAGCGGGCGCGCGCGGAGGGCCGGGGTGACGCTCTGGCGCGGCGGCTGGCGCCGGTGGTGCCCAAGACCTTCGAGCTGACCGAGTTCCTGGTCGACGTCCTCGGTGTCGTGGACGTCGGGGCGTATTACCCGCACAAGGTGACGTACCACCCCACCTGTCACGGCCTGCGGAGCCTTGGACTGCACGAGCGGCCCGCCCGGCTGCTCCAGGCGGTGAAGGGACTCGAACTGGTCGAGCTGCCCGGCGCCGAGGAGTGCTGCGGCTTCGGCGGCACCTTCGCCGTGAAGAACCCCGACGTCTCGGCGGCCATGGGCGCGGACAAGGTGCGGCACGCCGAGTCGACCGGGGCCGAGGTGCTGTGCGCGGCCGACAACTCCTGCCTGATGCACATCGGCGGCACCACGGCCCGGCTCAGGAGCGGGGTGCGCCCCGTCCACATCGCGGAGATCCTGGCGAGCACGGAAGAGGAGCCCCTGTCATGAGCGGCGGCACATTCGTCGGCATGCCCGCCTTCCCCGAGGCGGCCCGCGAGGCGGTGAGGGACAAGACCCTGCGCGCCAACCTGCGGCACGCGACGCACACCATCCGCGACAAGCGCGCCAAGGCCGTGGCCGAGCTGGCGGACTGGGCCGAGCTGCGCGAAGCGGGCCGGCGCATCAAGGACCACACACTGCGCCGTCTCGACCGCTATCTGGTGCAGCTGGAGGAGTCCGTCACCCGGGCCGGCGGCACCGTGCACTGGGCGGCCGACGCCGACGAGGCGAACCGGATCGTGGCGGACCTCGTCGTGGCGACCGGCGAGCGGGAGGTCGTCAAGGTCAAGTCGATGGCGACGCAGGAGATCGGGCTCAACGAAGCGCTGGAGGCCCAGGGCATCCGCGCCTACGAGACGGACCTCGCCGAGCTCATCGTCCAGCTCGGCGAGGACCGCCCCTCGCACATCCTCGTCCCCGCGATCCACCGCAACCGCGGCGAGATCCGTGACATCTTCCGCGAGAGGATGGCCGACTGGGGCCGGCCCGCCCCACAGGGACTGACCGACACCCCCGCCGAACTGGCCGAGGCCGCCCGCCTGCATCTGCGGGAGAAGTTCCTGCGCGCCAAGGTCGGCATCTCCGGGGCGAACTTCATGGTCGCCGAGACCGGCGCCCTGGTCGTCGTGGAGTCCGAGGGCAACGGCCGCATGTGCCTCACCCTCCCCGAGACGCTGATCTCCGTCGTCGGCATCGAGAAGACCATCCCCACCTGGCGCGACCTGGAGGTCTTCCTCCAGACCCTCCCCCGCTCCGCCACGGCCGAGCGCATGAACCCCTACACCTCGATGTGGACCGGCACCACCGACCAGGACGGCCCGCGCACCTTCCACCTGGTCCTGCTCGACAACGGCCGCACCGACACCCTCGCCGACCAGGTCGGGCGCCAGGCACTGCGCTGCATCCGCTGCTCGGCGTGCCTGAACGTCTGCCCGGTGTACGAGCGGGCGGGCGGTCACGCGTACGGCTCGGTCTACCCGGGGCCCATCGGCGCCATCCTCAGCCCCCAGCTGCGGGGCACCGGCAGCGAGATCGACGCCTCCCTGCCCTACGCCTCCTCGCTCTGCGGCGCCTGCTACGAGGTCTGTCCCGTCGCCATCGACATCCCCGAGGTCCTCGTGCATCTGAGGGAGCGCGTCGTGCAGGGCGGTGAGGTCACCCGGCGCGGGGTGAAGGTGACGCTGAAGCCGGCGAAGGGGCACGCGGCGGAGCGGGCCGCGATGCGCGCGGCAGGTCTGGCCTTCGCCCGCCCGGGGGTGCTCCGGCTCGGCCAGCGCCTCGCCTCCCGCACCCGCCGGTTCCATCCGCGTACGCTGCCGGGCCCCGGGCGGGCCTGGAGCGCCACGCGGGAGCTGCCGAAGGTTCCCCCGGAGCCGTTCCGCGACTGGTGGCAGCGCACGCGGGGCGGCACGAGTGAAGGCACGACCGAGGGGAACGCCGGGTGAGCAGCAGGGACCGGATCCTGGGCCGGGTGCGGCGGGCACTGGCCGATGTGCCGGCCGACGACACCCCGTACGAGCGGGCGGTGGAGCGCTCGTATCTGCGGGAGCACGGCGGGCGCACTGTCGCGCAGACCGTCGACCTGCTCGCGGAGAATCTGGCGGACTACCGCGCGCTCGTTCACCGGTGCGCCGACGCCCAGTTGCCCCCACTGCTGGCGCGCCTGCTCGCGGGGCGCGGCTCGCGGACCGTCCTCGTGCCGCCGGGCCTCCCTCCGTACTGGCTGGAGGCCGGAGACGTCACCCTCGTCGGCGATCGGGCGGCGAGCACCGCGCGGGAACTGGACCGGGTGGACAGCGTCGTCACCGGTTGCGCGGTCGCCGTCGCCGAGACCGGCACGCTCGTCCTGGACGGCTCCCCGGACCAGGGGCGACGCCGCATCACCCTCGTCCCCGACCACCACATCTGCGTCGTCCGCGTGCCGGACCAGGTCGTCTCGTCCGTGCCGCAGGCCCTCGAACGGCTGGCCCCGGCCCGGCCGCTCACCTGGATCTCGGGGCCCTCCGCGACCAGCGACATCGAGCTGGACCGGGTCGAGGGAGTGCACGGGCCGCGCACCCTGGAGGTGGTGTTGGTGAGCGGTGAGTGACGGGCGCGGCTAGCGTGAGGACATGATCCGGTTCGAGCAGGTGACCAAGCGCTATCCGGACGGCACGACGGCCGTGGACGACCTCTCCTTCGAGGTCGCCGAGGGTGAACTGGTCACGCTGGTGGGGCCGTCCGGCTGCGGCAAGACCACGACGATGATGATGGTGAACCGCCTCATCGAGCCCACCTCGGGCCGCATCTTCGTCAACGGTGAGAACATCGCCGAGGTGGACCCGGTCCACCTGCGCCGCCGCATCGGCTACGTCATCCAGCAGGTCGGCCTGTTCCCGCACCGCACGGTCCTCGACAACACGGCGACCGTCCCCGCGCTCATCGGCTGGAAGAAGTCCCGCGCGCGGGCCCGCGCGGCGGAGCTGCTCGACCTGGTGGGCCTGGACCCGAAGACCTTCGGCTCCCGCTATCCCGAGCAGCTCTCGGGCGGTCAGCGCCAGCGGGTCGGGGTGGCACGGGCGCTGGCCGCCGATCCTCCGGTGCTGCTGATGGACGAGCCGTTCGGGGCGGTCGACCCGGTGGTGCGGGAGCAGTTGCAGGACGAGTTCCTGCGGATGCAGGCGGCCGTGCGCAAGACGGTGCTGCTCGTCACGCACGACATCGAGGAGGCCGTCCGGCTCGGTGACCGCATCGCGGTGTACGGCAAGGGGCGCATCGAGCAGTTCGATACGCCGGGAGCGGTGCTGGGGACGCCGAGGACGCCGTATGTCGCGGAGTTCGTGGGCGCCGACCGTGGATTGAAGCGGCTGTCGGTCACCGAGATCCAGACGGACGACCTGGAGGCGCCGCCGATCGCCCGCCTGGACGAGCCGGCCGCGCAGGCGGCGGCGCGGCTGCGCGAGGAGGAGGCCCGCTGGGCGGTCGTCCTGGACGCGGGCGGTGATCTGCACGGCTGGGTGGGCGTCGACGAGGTCGCGCTGGCCGGTACCGGGGGCACGGTGGGCGATCTGGCGCACCGCATGAACTCCTGGGTGCCGGTCGGTGCCCCGCTCAAGCAGGCGTTCGGGGTGATGCTGCAGCACGACGCGGGCTGGGTCGCGGTTCTCGACGGGGCGCGCTTCCTCGGCGTACTGACCCCGGCGAAGCTGCACGAGGCGCTGCGCCGTTCGGTGGACGCGGACGCGCAGGGCGTGGCACGCGACGAGGTGGAGTTCGACTCGGTCGCCGACGCGTAGGCATGCCGCCGGTCGGCCGGTCTCGCGCCGCCACTGGCCGCCTGCGGCTGGTCGCGCGGTTCCTCGCACCTCTCCGGGCGCTACAGCAGCCTCTTGTCCTCCAAGTAGGCCCGTGCCACGTCCTGGGGCAGCCGCCGCCAGCTGTCGACCTGTTCGTTCATGGCAGCGAGGTCGGCGGTCGTGAGGACGGAGTTGAGCCGTCCCAGCGCGGCCGCGACGCCCTCGCTGCCCGCCTGGGAGCGGTTGACCACGGGCACGATGTAGTCGGCGTTCTGCAGGTGCTTGTCGTCCTCCAGGAGCACGAGGCCGAAGTCGTCGAGGGTGGCGTCCGTGGACGTGGTGAGCACCATCTGGTCCTGTCCGCTCTGGACGGCCTTCTTGGCCTGGGTCGTGCCGACGCCCTTGGGGTCGACGCCGGTGAGGTCGATGCCGTAGACCTTCTTGAGGCCGGGGGCGCAGTAGGGGCGCTGGACGCATTCGTCGCCCGCGGCCAGGCGCACCTTCAGGCCGGACCTGCCGAGGTCGCCGAGCGTCTTCAGGCGGTGCCGGGCGGCGTACGGGGCGGCGACGGCGAAGGCGTTCTGGTCCACCGCCTTGCCGGGGTCCAGGACGGTCAGGCCGCGCGGCGCGGCGAGCCGGCGCAGGGCCTTCATCGTGGTGGCGAGGTCGGGTGAGCCGACGGGCGGCGCGCCGGCGCCGTTCTTCTTGGCGTTCAGCCAGTCCGCGAACGTGGCCGCGTACTCGGGGACGACGTCGATCTGGCCGGACTCCAGGGCGGGTTCGTAGAGCTCCCGGTTGGCGACGGAGAGGATCCGTGTGCCGTAGCCGGCCTTGTGCAGCAGCAGCGCGTACATCTGGGCGAGCAGGTCGGACTCGGTGAAGCCCGCCGAGCCGACGACGAGGTTCTTGCTGTCGCCGGGCGGTGCCGTCACCTCGCCCCGGTTCTCCAGCGAGGGCCCGGACGCGCAGCCCGCCACCAGCACGAGCAGGGCGGCCCCCACGGCGGCTCCGGGCCGCACGGACCACGCCCGCCGCGCTCGGGGGCGCCCCCGCCACATCCGGTGCCCCAGCCGCATCCAGTACCCCCGCGGCACCCGAAGCGCCGGTGGCACCTGGAGCGCCTGTGGCACCCGGTGCGCCTGTGGCATCCCGTGCGCCGGTGGCATCGCGTGCGCCCGCAGCATCCGACGCGCCCGTCTCACCCGTCTCACCCGGCGCTCCCGCGACCCCGCGTCCACCCGGGCGCGATCCGCTCGGCCACCTCGAAGACCCCCTCGACGAGCAGCGCGAACACGGCGACGAGCACGGCGCCCGCCACCACCTGCGGGGTGCTCGCGAGGTTGAACCCGGCGGTGATGATCCGGCCGAGGCCGCCGCCGCCCGCGAGCGCGGCGATGGTGGCGGTCGCGACGAGCTGGACGGCGGCGATGCGGACGCCGCTCAGCACCAGGGGCAGTGCGAGCGGCAGTTCGACGCGCCACAGCATCTGGCGTCCCGTCATCCCCATGCCGCGCGCCGCCTGCACGACACCCCGGTCCACACCGCGCATCCCGACGTAGGCGTTGGTGAGCAGCGGGGGCACGGCGAAGAGCACGAGGGCGACGACGGTCGGGCCGTCGCCCCACTTGCCGAGCGGGGTCAGCAGGAGCAGGACGAGCACGGCGAAGGTGGGCACGGCGCGGCCGACGTTGGAGAGGTTCACGGCGAGCGCGCCGCCCTTGCCGAGGTGGCCGAGGACGAGCGCGACCGGCAGGGCGATGAGGCAGCTGATCAGCAGGCAGGCGAGGGTGAGGACGAGGTGCTGGGTGAGCCGGTGCCAGATGCCGTCGTCGCCGGCCCAGTGCGCCGGGTCGGTGAGCCACGCCCAGGCGTCGCCGAGGGTGTTCATGGGCGGGCCGTCCGGGCGGCTCTCTCCCAGGGGGTGAGGAGGCGCTGCACGCCGAGGAGCAGCAGATCGGCGGCTACGGCGATGACGACGCAGAGCACGGAGGCGGTGAGCACCTGGGCCTTGAAGTAGGTGTTCATGCCCGCGTAGATGAGGTTGCCGAGCCCGCCGAAGCCGACGATGGCGCCCACGGTGACCAGGGAGACGGCGGAGACCATGGCGATGCGCACCCCGGCCATGGCGGCGGGCAGCGCGAGGGGCATCTCGACGGTGAGCAGGAGCCGGATCGGGCCGTACCCCATGCCGCGTGCGGCCTGCCGGGTGTCCTCGGGGACGGCTCGCAGCCCGGCGAGGATGTTGCGGACGAGCAGGGTGAGCGAATACAGGACGAGTCCCGCGACGACGAGCGACGCGGAGAGGCCGTACACCGGCAGCAGCAGCGAGAACATCGCGAGCGAGGGGATGGTGTAGAGGACCGTGGTGAGCGCGAGGACCGGGCCCGCCGCCCACGACCAGCGGCGGGCGAGGACGGCGAGCGGCACGGCGACGACCAGCGCGAGCGCGACGGAGAGCGCGGTCAGCTGGAGATGCTGGACGACCGCGTCGACGATGATCTGGCGGCGGGTGCTCAGATACTCGCCGCAGATCCATTCGTTGCGCGCGAGGCAGTCGTCGGGAGGCGCGGTCACCCGTCCATTGAAGGCCGGGGCGGCGGGTGACGGCGCGTTCTGGTGACCCGAACGGGCGGGCACGCCGACGCCTGCCACACCCTCGCCGACCCCTCCCGGACCTCCAGGCCATCCGGGTCTTCCGGGCGGGCACCTTCCGTACGCCGATCAGCCGCTACGGCGTGCTGTTCTTCGCCGACCCGGTGGCCGCCTTCGCCAACATCGGGTGCGCGTTGCGCCCCGGCGGGCGCGCGGCGTTCGTCTGCGGCGCGTACGCCGAGGACAACGAATGGCTGCGGGCCTTCGCCGGGTTGGGCGACCTGCTCCCCGTCGGCGGTTTCGGCAAGCCGGGCGGGCCGGGCATGTTCTCCCTGGCGGACGTGGACAGGACACGCGGGCTACTGTCCGCCGCTGGGTTCGCGGAGATCGCGGCGACGCGCGTGGAGGCGTACGGCACCTGGGGGCGGGACGCCGCCGACGCCGCGGGCTTCCTCCTGGACAGCGGCCCGGGACGCCATCTGATGGGCCAGGTACCGCCGCGGACGCGGGAGCGCGCCCGGCACCGGCTCACCGAGATCCTGCGCCTCTACGAACGCGACGGCGCCGTACGCCTGCTCAGTGCGGCCCTGCTGGTGACCGCCGTCCGACCGGCCTGAGGGCCCCCGCAGTCACCCGGCAGTCACCCGGCGCGGAGGGCGGCCCCGGTGAGGCCCGTGCCGGAGCCCGGTCAGGTCAGCAGGTCCGTGACGAACTTCCGCAGCCGGCCGCCGCGCACCGGCCGCACCCCGTGGATGACCTGGGCGCCGTAGGCGAGGGCGACGCCCGCTCCGACGTCCGTCACCCACCGGGTGCGATCCGCGTCGGCCAGCCATCCGGGCACGCCGTGGTGCGGGCCGCTCGCGGGCCCGGAGGCGTGCGGCATGCTCCTGGTCAGCGGGGTTCCCGGCAGGAAGTTCTCCTTCTCGCCCACCACCTGTCCGCTCCAGACGCTGTCGTCGGCCGTGGTCTCGACGTAGAACTCGCCCCCGCTGTCGGCCTCCTCCAGTAGGACGCCGATCCTGCCGAGGCGGCAGTGCTCGGCCTCCGGGTCCGGGATGCCGTCGACGTGCGTGGGCACGCAGCGGCCGGCCGTCAGCTCGGTGTAGCCCCAGGGGGCGGCGGAGCGGAGGGACGGAATGGCGCGGCGCAGGGCCGGCATCGCCCTGGCGGTGGCGTGCCGGAGGATCTCCTCGGCCTGCGGCGGCACCGCCACGACCTCCGCCCGGGAGCGCGGGCTCCAGTCCGCGAGGTGCGGATCGGCGTCCATGATCTTGCTCAGGGACGCCAGCTCCTCGCGGGTGAGGAAGCCCTCGACGCTCTGCAGTACGAGGGACTCACTGATGTGGATCACGGGCGTCTCCCGGGTCGAAGGTGCCGTAAGTGACGCACCGTCAACCCTCCGCGCGGAGGGCGGCCCGGTCCATGGCCCGGCGCGTCGGGCGGGAGCACGAGGGGCGGTCGCGGGGAAGGGCGCGACGCGGGTGTGCGCCGGTGAGCGCCTGCTGCTTTCGGCCGACCCGCGTATACCGTTCGAGGCAGTCGCCGTCTCATCAGGAGGTCCCTCATGCAGATGCTGATCAATGTTCCCGAGACAGTCGTCGCCGACGCGCTGCGCGGCATGGCCGCGGCGCACCCGGAGCTGACGGTCGACGTCGAGAACCGCGTGATCGTCCGCAGGGACGCCCCCGTCGAAGGGAAGGTCGCCCTCGTCTCGGGCGGCGGCTCGGGGCACGAGCCGTTGCACGGGGGGTTCGTGGGACCGGGGATGCTGTCGGCCGCCTGCCCCGGGGAGGTCTACACCTCGCCGGTGCCGGACCAGATGGTGCGGGCCGCGGCCGCCGTGGACAGCGGCGCGGGCGTGCTGTTCGTGGTGAAGAACTACACGGGCGACGTGCTCAACTTCGACATGGCCGCCGAGTTGGCCGAGGACGAGGGCGTGCAGGTGGCGAAGGTGCTCGTCGACGACGACGTGGCCGTCACCGACAGTCTCCACACCGCGGGGCGCCGCGGCACCGGCGCCACCCTCTTCGTGGAGAAGCTGGCGGGCGCCGCGGCCGACGCGGGCATGCCGCTGGAGCGGGTCGAGGCGATCGCCCGGCGGGTGAACGAGAACGCGCGCAGCTTCGGGGTCGCCCTCAGCGCGTGCACCACGCCGGCCAAGGGCGGCCCCACCTTCGACCTGCCCGCCGGGGAGCTGGAACTGGGCATCGGGATCCACGGGGAGCCGGGGCGCGAGCGGCGTCCGATGATGACCTCCCGCGAGATCGCCGACTTCGCCGTGCACGCCGTACTGGACGATCTGCGCCCGCGCAATCCCGTACTCGTGCTGGTCAACGGCATGGGGGCCACTCCGCTCCTGGAGCTGTACGGCTTCAACGCCGAGGTGCAGCGCGTGCTCGTGGAGCGGGGCGTGGCGGTGGCGCGCACGCTCGTCGGCAACTACGTGACCTCGCTGGACATGTCCGGGGCGTCCGTGACGCTGTGCCAGGTGGACGAGGAGCTGCTGCGGCTGTGGGACGCGCCGGCGCGCACGGCCGCGCTGCGGTGGGGCGTCTGACCCTCCGAGGGCCGCGGCCCACCCGTGCCCGTGCGCCCGCCCGCCCGGCCGTGCACCCTGGGACCAGGCCTGATCGAGCAGCCGTGCCGCTCCACCCGGTCGGGCAGCCGTATCGCCGCTCAAGCAGAGGAGAACCCGTGCTCGACGTCGACTTCTTCCGCCGCTGGCTGACGAACGCCGCCGCGGCCGTCGACCGTGAGGCGGCCCGGCTCACCGAGCTGGACTCGCCCATCGGTGACGCCGACCACGGCGGCAATCTGCGGCGCGGCCTGTCCGCCGTCGTGGCGGCCCTGGAGAAGGAGTCGCCCGCCACGGTGGGCGGTGTCCTCACGCTGGCGGGACGGGAGCTGATCTCGGCCGTGGGCGGCGCGTCGGGGCCGCTGTACGGCACGCTGCTGCGCCACACCGGCAAGGCCCTCGGCGACGCCGTCGAGGTCGACGAGGCCGCCTTCGCCGCGGCCCTGCGCACCGGCGTCGACGCCGTCGCCGCGCTCGGCGGTGCCGCGCCCGGCGACAAGACGATGCTGGACGCCCTCGTCCCCGGGGTGGACGCGCTCGGCACCTCCTTCGACGCGGCGCTGGCGGCGGCCCGTCAGGGCGCGGTCGCGACGGTGCCGTTGCGGGCGCGCAAGGGCAGGGCCAGCTATCTGGGCGAGCGCAGCGTCGGGCACCAGGACCCGGGCGCGACGTCCTCGGCGCTGCTCTTCGAGGCGCTGGCGCAGACCGCGCAGGGCACGGCGGGAGCGGGCCGTGCCTGACGGCGCGCTCGTCGGCATCGTCCTCGTGTCGCACAGCGGCCCCGTCGCGGAGGCGGTCGCCGCTCTCGCCACGGGCCTCGCCCAGGGCGGCGCCACCGCTTCGGTGGCCGCCGCGGGAGGGGCCCCGGACGGCGGCCTCGGGACGAGCGCGGAGTCGGTCTCCGCGGCCGCCGCGCGGGTCGATCGCGGCGCGGGGATCGCGATCCTCGCCGACCTCGGCAGCGCCGTCCTCACCGTGAAGGCCCTGCTCGCGGAGGGCGACGCGCTGCCCGTCGGCGCACGCCTGGTGGACGCCCCCTTCGTGGAGGGCGCGGTGGCGGCCGTGGTGACCGCGTCGGCGGGCGCCGACCTCGCGGCGGTCGAGGCGGCGGCCACCGAGGCGTACGCCTACCGCAAGGTGTGAGCCGCCCACGACCGGGCGTGCCCTTGAGAGCGGCCGAAGTGTGCGTGAGAGCCGAAGTGTGCGTCAGATACGTGCGCCGCACCTCTTGATGTGCCCCCGACCACCTGTGTCAAATAGGTCCGGACCAATGCAGTCGGTCCGGAGCAACGCGGCCCGTCCGGCACCGCGGTCGGTCCGGACCGTGCCGTCGAGTGGAAGGCAGCGCCATGCCCCGCACCCCCCGGTTGGCCGGTTCCCTGGCGCTGCTGACCGTCGTCGCGGGTGCCGCCCTCGGCGGCTGCGCCCGGGGCGGTCAGGACGAGCGGCACGACACCACGCCCCCCGCCGCGCCCCGGGGTCTCACCGTGCAGGCGGGCAGCGCCACCACCGCCCACGTCATGTGGAACCAGGCCACCGACGACACCGGCGTCACCGGCTACGAGGTGTACCGCGACGCCAAGAAGGTCAAGGAAGTGCCGAGCGGCAAGCACATGGTGGACATCGTGGGCCTGCGGCCCGCGACGACGTACGCCTTCACCGTGCGCGCCCGCGACGCCGACGGGAACGTCAGCCCGGACAGCAGGAGACTGTCCGTCACCACGCCCGCCGCGGCCGCCGCCGACCACAAGCCGCCGACCCCGCCCGCCCGGCTCCGCGGCCGGGCCGAGGGGAGCCGGTCGGCAATGCTGACCTGGGACAAGTCGTCGGACGACCGGGGCGTGGCCTCGTACGAGATCTATCAGGGCGCCTCGAAGATCCACAGCGTGGGCGGCGGGCAGACTGCGACGCTCGTCACGGGGCTGCGACCCGGCACCCACTACACCTTCACGGTCAAGGCACGCGACGCCGCCGACAACTTCTCCGACGCCGGACCGAAGCTCCGCCTCACGACCGCCGCGGGCAAGGACTCGGGGCGCGGCACGGCGCCCACGGCGTTCCGCGCCGCGACGCACCGCGCCGACGGGGCGTACTACATCGACCTGTCCTGGCGGCCGCCGCGTACCGGCGGGGCCGTGACGGAGTACCAGATCCGGCTGGACGGGCGCACCGCCACCTCGCTCGTCTTCGGCGGCACCGCGCCCACGGACAAGGCCGACCACAGCTTCTACATCGGCAGGAAGGCCGGGGAGCGGCACCGGATACAGGTCCGCCCCAAGCTGCCGGACGGGACGTGGGGCGCCTACTCGCCCGAGCGGACCGTCACCACGGGCTGACCCCGGCGCTCAGCTTCCCGCTCGCGCGGCGGCCGCCCGTGCGCCCAGCAGGGCCGCCGCGCGCCGGCACCAGTCGCGGGACTCGCGCTCGAAGGCGAGGCCGCGCAGGCAGGTCAGATAGGGGCCGACGCGGTCGCCGGTGCGCAGGAACTCGTCCTCGTCGAGGCCGCCGCGCAGCCTCACCAGGAGCTTTTCGAGCACCTCGATCTTGGCGTCGGCCACCTGGGCCCGCTCGATGAGCTGCCCGATCACCGGCGCCGCGGCGATGCCGTCGACGGCCTGCACCTTGACGAGCAGGTCGTCGCGGATGAAGGACGGCTTGGCGGCGCGCGCGGCGAAGCGCTCCATCTCGGCGAGGCCCTCGTCGGTGACGCGGAACAGCCGCTTGTTGGGGCGGCCCTCCTGGACGACCTCCCGGCCGTGGACCAGGCCGTCCGCCTCCAGTTTGGCCAGCTCGGCGTAGAGCTGCTGGGGCAGCGCGTGCCAGAAGTTGGCCACGCCGATGTCGAAGCCCTTGGCCAGCTGATAGCCGCTGTACTCGCCGTCCAGCAGTGCCGCGAGCACCGCGTGCCGCAGAGCCATCGCCCGGATCCCCTTCCCTTCCGCCGCCTCGCACCCCCATCATAGTCATCGTTCTGACTAGTCAGATTGATGACTATGCCCCGGCCATGGCTCCGGCTCTGGCTCCCACCCTTTGGAGGACCGCCGTGCACCCCACCGCCGAACGTTTCCGCGCCGTGGTCGAGAAGCGCGATCTCGACGCCCTGGAGGATCTGCTCACGCCGGACGTCCGCTTCTACAGCCCGGTCAAGTTCGCCCCCTTCGAGGGCAGGCCGATGCTGCTCGGACTCTTCGGTGTGCTGCTGCGCACGTTCGAGGTCTTCCGGTATGTGGGGTCGTACGCCGGGCAGGCGGACACGAGCGCCGACGGGAGCGAGGCCGAGTCGGCGGTCCTGCTGTTCCGCACGGTGGTGAACGGCAAGGAGATCCACGGCATCGACCTGCTGCACTTCGACGCGGACGGCAGGATCAAGGAGTTCACCGTGATGGTGCGCCCGCAGTCCGCGGTGCGGGCGCTCGGGCAGGCCGTGCACGAGGGCCTCGTCGCGGACGGTCTGATCCCTCCCGGCTAGGGTCGGCTCTGAGCCGGTCGGCTCTGGGCCGGACGATGGATTCCGTCACCTGCCCGGAGGCGGCCCGCATGCGGTTTCGGCCAGGGGCGAGTTGGCTCGTCGTCAGGTAGCACGGGCGTTCCCCGATTCGCGGCGGCGCATGGGTTGTACCGCCTCCCGTGCCACCGGAGGGCAGACTCATGCGTACTACTCAGATATGTGTCCGTGCCGGCCTGACCGTAGCCTCCGCCGCGCTGCCGCTGGCGCTGGCCACCCCGTCCGCCTTCGCGGGCGGTGGCATCACTGTCACCGCCACCGGCTCCACCGTGCAGGTCACCACCGCCGCGTGTCCCACCGGCGGAACGGCCTCACTGATGGGCAACCGCAACGCGAGCTTCGCGGGAGGCCAACAGATGCCGCTGTCGAACGGCAGCGCCATCTGGCGGAATGTCAGTGCCGGCTCCTACACGGTCCTGGTCACGTGTCAGGACGGCTCGCAGGCCGGGCCTCAGACCGTCACCGTCGGCGCGGCGCCGACGGCCTCCTCGACGACCGCGCCCTCGCGCGGCGTACGCGGTGGACTCGGGGGCGGTTCGAAGGACCGGGGCACGCTCACGCTCGTCACCGGCGGGGCGCTGGTGTCCCTCGTGGCCGCGAGCGGCGGCGTCTGGTACCTGCGCCGACGCGGCGCGGGTCACCGGATGTGACCGGACACGCGACACAGCGGCATCATCGGCTGCCGCCCTCCCGTCAGCACGTCGGGCGGGCGGCAGCCGCCGCGTGTCCGTCCGGCGGGTGCCCGCCGGGCTGCGGCGCCTGGAGTTCCTCGATCGTCCGGGTGAGCCACTGCGTCCAGAACGTCTCCAGGTCGATGCCCGCGCGCAGCACCACATGCCGCAGCCGGTCCTCCATGGCGTCCTTCTCCGGCGGGAAGTCCCGGCGCTCGATCTCCTCGTACTGGGCCAACTGCCGCCGGTGCAGATCCAGATGGCGGTGCAGATCCGCCTGGATTCCCTCGGTGCCGACGACCGCGGCGGCGCGCAGCCGCAGCAGCAGGGTGTCCCGCATCGGCTTCGGGTCCTGGCTCGCCGCGGTCCAGCGGGCCAGTTCGGCGCGGCCCGCGGGCAGGACCTCGTACTCCTTCTTCTGCCCGCGCGTCGCCCCTTCCCGCGGCAGCGCGCGGATCGCCCCCTCGCGCTCCAGCCTGCCCAGCTCGCGGTAGATCTGCTGGTGCGTGGCCGACCAGAAGTAGCCGATCGACTTGTCGAACCTGCGGGTCAGTTCGAGCCCCGACGACGGCTTCTCCATGAGGGCGGTGAGGATCGCGTGCGGGAGTGACATGGGGTCATCCTAGGGAGGGGCTCACAGGGCCGCGGCCAGCTCCGTGCCCTGCTTGATGGCGCGCTTGGCGTCCAGCTCGGCGGCGACGTCGGCGCCCCCGATGAGGTGCACGCTGCGCCCGGCGGCGCGCAGCTCGTCGTAGAGGCCGCGGCGCGGTTCCTGGCCCGCGCACAGGACGACGGTGTCGACGGGCAGGACGGAGGAGACGCCGTCGACGGTGATGTGCAGCCCCGCGTCGTCGATCAGGTCATAGCTGACGCCCGCCACCATCGTGACGCCGCGGTGGCGCAGTTCGGTGCGGTGGATCCAGCCCGTCGTCTTGCCGAGGCCCTGGCCGACCTTGGTCGCCTTGCGCTGGAGCAGGTGGACGGTGCGCGGCGGGGTGGGCCGCTCGGGTTTCGTCAGGCCGCCGCGCTCGCGGTAGTCCATGTCGACGCCCCACTGGCGGAAGTACGTCACCGGGTCCAGGCTCGCCTTCTCGCCGCCGTCGGTGAGGTACTCCGCCACGTCGAAGCCGATGCCGCCCGCGCCGATGATCGCGACCCGCTCCCCCACGGGCGCGCCGTCGCGGAGCACGTCGAGGTAGCCGACGACGCTGGGGTGGTCGATGCCGGGGATCTCGGGGGTGCGGGGGGTCACGCCAGTGGCGACGACCACTTCGTCGTAAGCCGCCCCGGCCAGTTCGTCGGCGGTGACGACGGTGTTCAGCCGGACATGCACGCCGCGCAGGGCGAGCTGGGTGCGGAAGTAGCGCAGGGTCTCGTCGAACTCCTCCTTGCCGGGGACCTTGCGGGCGACGTTGAGCTGCCCGCCGATCTCGGGGGCGGCGTCGAAGAGCGTCACGTCGTGGCCGCGCTCGGCCGCCGAGACGGCGAAGGCGAGTCCGGCGGGCCCGGCGCCGACGACGGCGATCCTCTTCCTGGTGCGGGTCGGCGAGAGCACCAGCTCGGTCTCGTGGCAGGCGCGCGGGTTGACCAGGCAGGAGGTGATCTGGAGGTTGAACGTGTGGTCCAGGCACGCCTGGTTGCAGCCGATGCAGGTGTTGATCGCCTCGGACCGCTCGGCCGCGGCCTTGGCGACGAAGTCGGGGTCGGCGAGGAGCGGGCGGGCCAGGGAGACCATGTCGGCGGCGCCGTCGGCGAGCAGTCGCTCGGCGATCTCGGGGGTGTTGATGCGGTTGGTGGTGACGAGCGGGACGGAGACCTCGCCCATCACCTTCTTGGTCACGAAGGTGTAGGCGCCGCGCGGCACCGAGGTGGCGATGGTGGGGATGCGCGCCTCGTGCCAGCCGATGCCGGTGTTGATGATCGTCGCGCCGGCGGCCTCGATCGCCTTGGCGAGGTGGACGACCTCCTCCAGGGTGGAGCCGCCGGGGACCAGGTCCAGCATGGACAGCCGGTAGATGAGGATGAAGTCGGTGCCGACGCGCTCGCGGGTGCGGCGGACGATCTCCACGGGGAAGCGCACGCGGTTCTCGTAGGCGCCGCCCCAGCGGTCGGTGCGCCGGTTGGTGGGGGCCGCGATGAACTCGTTGATCAGGTAGCCCTCGGAGCCCATGATCTCGACGCCGTCGTAGCCGGCGAGCTTGGCCAGTTCGGCGGCGCGGACGAAGTCCTCGATGGTCCGCTCGACGTCCTCGTCGGTGAGTTCGCGGGGCACGAAGGGGCTGATGGGGGCCTGGAGCGCGCTCGGGGCCACCAGCTTGTCGTGGTAGGCGTACCGCCCGAAGTGCAGGATCTGCATCGCGATGCGGCCGCCCTCGGCGTGCACGGCGGCGGTGACGCGGGCGTGCTCCTCGGCCTCGGCCTCGGTGGTCATCTTGGCGCCGCCCTCGTAGGGGCGTCCCTCGTCGTTGGGGGCGATGCCGCCGGTGACGATGAGGCCGACGCCGCCGCGCGCGCGGGTCGCGTAGAACTCCGCCATGCGCTCGAACCCGTTCGGCGCCTCTTCCAGGCCGACGTGCATGGAGCCCATCAGGACCCGGTTGGGCAGGGTGGTGAAGCCCAGGTCGAGCGGGTTCAGCAGGTTCGGGTAACGGCTCATGCGGCGCCTCCGTACGCGGTGTCTACCCGACAGTTGTAGACGACCCCGGGAAGCTTGTGCAACTAGTTGCATAAAGCGTGAGCGGCATCTCACGGCGCACGCCTCCCGGCACACCGGGGCCACCGGCGCCCCCACCTGAACGTCCTGTCCGAATCCCGCCAGCCGCAGCCGCGTGCGGGGCGCAGACTGGAGGCCAGTCACAGAACGCGAGGAGAGTTTGCGATGACCGTCCACACCACGATCGACAGCCCGCTCGGCGAGCTGCTGCTGGTGGGCGAACCGTCGGCCACCGCCAAGGGCGGCACGGCGCTGGCCTCGCTCTCCGTGCCGGGCCAGAAGGGCGCGGCGGTCGTGCGCGAGGGCTGGGTCCGTGACGACGCGGCGTTCGAGGCGATCGCCGCGCAGCTTCGCTCCTACTTCGCCGGAAGCCTGACCCACTTCGACGTCGAGTACGCCGAGGGAACGGGCACGGCGTTCCAGCGCAAGGTCTGGCAGGCCCTGGACACGGTCCCCTACGGCACCACGACCACCTACGGGCGGCTCGCCGAGCAGCTGGGCCTGTCCCGGGCGGCGGTCCGCGCCCTCGGCACGGCCATCGGCCGCAACCCCGTGCTCGTCGTGCGCCCCTGCCACCGGGTGATCGGCGCCGACGGCTCCCTCACCGGGTACGCGGGCGGCCTCGAACGCAAGCGGCAGCTGCTGGACCTGGAGGCCTGAGCGCCCCGGGGGTCACGGCCCCTCGTCCCGCAGTCCGCTCACCCGCAGCGTGATGTTCAGCCGCCCGGCCAGCCCGAGCGCCGGCGGCGCCGTGCCGGGCAGCACCCGGGGCACCCCGTGGTACGCGAGACGGGACGGCCCCCCGAAGACCACGAGGTGACCGCTGCGCAGCTCGATGTCGGTATAGGGCTTCGTGCGCGTGCGGGTGTTGCCGAAGCGGAAGACGCAGGTGTCGCCGAGGCTCAGCGACACCACCGGGGCCGGGGACTTCTCGTCGCTGTCGCGGTGCATGCCCATGCGGGCGTCGGCCTCGTAGAAGTTGACCAGCGCGATGTCGTACGCCTCCCCGCCCTGCTCCTCGCTCCCGTACCCGGCCGCCTCGGCCGCCGCGCGGCCCAGTTCGGCGAGCCACGGCGGCATCGGCTTCACCGGCGCGCCGTCCCCGTCGACGGCGGTGCGCGCGTACCCGTACGGATACCAGTGCCACCCCAGGCCGAACTGCCGGGCCGTCATGGTCCCGCCGCCGGGCGTGCTGACCAGCCGCAGCCCGGCCGGCGGCTTCGCCCACCGCCGGCACGCCTCCACCAGGCGAAGCTGCGCCGCCGCCGGCAGCCAGTCGGGCAGGTGCACGGCCCCCGGGCCGATCTCGGCGCGGTCCCGGGGGAACAGTCCGGGACCGAACAGCTCATCCGGCACTGGCGCCCGGCCACTTCCAGTCGGCGACCTCCGGCAGGTCGGTGCCGTGCTCGCGGATCCACGCGTGGTGGCGGGTACGGGCGTCGGCCATCGCCCGGCGCGCCTGCGTGGCCCGCGCGGCGAGGCCGGGGACGCGGTCGATGACGTCCATGACCAGCCGGTACCGGTCGAGGTCGTTGCGGACGACCATGTCGAAGGGGGTGGTGGTCGTGCCCGCCTCCTTGTATCCGCGCACGTGGAGGTGGGCGTGCCCGGTGCGGCGGTAGGCCAGGCGGTGGATCAGCCAGGGGTAGCCGTGGTAGGCGAAGATCACCGGCCGGTCGGCGGTGAAGAGGGCGTCGTACTCGTCGTCCGGCATGCCGTGCGGGTGCTCCTCGCGGGGCATGAGGCGGGCGATGTCCACGACGTTGACCACCCGGACGGCCAGCTCGGGCAGCAGCTCCCGCAGCAGGCTCGCCGCAGCGAGGACCTCCTGCGTCGGCACGTCGCCCGCGCAGGCCAGGACCACGTCGGGTTCGCGCGAGCCGTCGTCCGTGCCCGCCCACTCCCACACGCCGGCGCCGCGCGCGCAGTGCGCCCTGGCCGCGTCGAGGGAGAGCCAGTCGAAGCAGGGCTGCTTGCCCGCGACCACCACGTTGACGTAGTCGCGGCTGGCCAGGACGTGCTCGGTCACCGACAGCAGGGTGTTGGCGTCCGGCGGCAGGTAGACGCGTACGACGTCGGGGCTCTTGTTGAGGACGTGGTCCACGAACCCCGGGTCCTGGTGCGAGAAGCCGTTGTGGTCCTGGCGCCACACGTGCGAGGTGAGCAGGTAGTTGAGCGAGGGGACGGGCGCGCGCCAGGGCAGGGAACGCGAGGTCTTCAGCCACTTGATGTGCTGGTTGACCATCGAGTCGACGATGTGGACGAACGCCTCGTAACAGGAGAACAGGCCGTGCCGGCCGGTGAGGGTGTAGCCCTCCAGCCACCCCTGGCACAGGTGCTCGGACAGGACCTCCATGACGCGGCCGTCCTGGGCGAGGTGCTCGTCGGTGTCGAGGACGCGCTCCTGCCAGGCCTTGCCGGTGACCCCGTAGAGCGCCCCCAGGCGGTTGGACTCGGTCTCGTCCGGCCCCACGACGCGGAAGTCCCGGCGCCGCGCGGTGTCGGCCATGACGCGGGCGAGCAGGTCGCCCGTCACCCGGGTCGGTTCGTGCAGGGTGGCGCCGGGGCGCTCGACGGGGACGGCGAAGTCCTCCAGCGGCGGCAGCGGCAGCGGACTGCTGAGCAGGCCGCCGTTGGCGTGCGGCGTCGCGCCCAGCCGGCGCTCGCCCTCCGGCACCCACGCCAGGACCTCGGGGACGGGCGTGCCGTGCGCGTCGAAGAGGTCCTCGGGGCGGTAGGAGCGCAGCCACTGCTCCAACTGGCGCAGATGGGCCGGGTTCTCCCGGACCTCGGAGAGCGGCACCTGGTGGGCGCGCCAGGTGTTCTCGACCGGCTCGCCGTCCACGGTCGCCGGGCCGGTCCAGCCCTTGGGGGTGCGCAGCACGATCACGGGCCAGCGGTGGCGGCTGTGCGCGCCGCCGCCGCGGGCGGCGCGCTGGAGGGCGGCGATGCGGTCCAGCGCCTCGTCCATGGCGTCGGCCATCGTCTGGTGGACGGTGAGCGGGTCGTCACCCGCCACGTACAGCGGCTCGTGGCCGTAGCCCTTGAGCAACGCGTCCAGCTCCGCGTCGGGCAGGCGGGCGAGCAGCGTCGGGTTGGCGATCTTGTAGCCGTTGAGGTGGAGGATCGGCAGGACGGCGCCGTCGTGCACGGGGTCGAGGAACTTGTTCGAGTGCCAGGATCCGGCCAGCGGCCCGGTCTCGGCCTCGCCGTCGCCGATGACGCAGGCCACGACCAGGTCGGGGTTGTCGAAGGCCGCGCCGTAGGCGTGCGCGAGGGAGTAGCCGAGCTCACCGCCCTCGTGGATCGAGCCGGGCGTCTCGGGCGCGACGTGGCTCGGCACCCCGCCGGGGAAGGAGAACTGGCGGAACAACCGCGCCATGCCCTCCTCGTCCCGCGTCACCGCCGGGTACGTCTGGGTGTAGCTGCCCTCCAGCCAGGAGTTGGCGAGCACGGCCGGGCCGCCGTGGCCGGGCCCCCACACGCACAGCGCCTCCAGGTCGCGTTCCTTGATGACGCGGTTGAGGTGGGTGTGGACGAGGTTGAGTCCCGGTGAGGTGCCCCAGTGGCCCAGCAGGCGCGGCTTGATGTGTTCGGGGCGCAGCGGCTCGGTCAGGAGCGGGTTGCTCATCAGGTAGATCTGGCCGACGGCCAGGTAATTGGCGGCACGCCAGTGTGCGTCGAGTGCCGCCAGGTCCTCCTTCGCCATGGGCGCCATGAGGTCTCCTCGCGAGGGTCGGGGTGTGCGGCGGATACGGGGATACGTGGTCGGGGCGCGGGTTCCACGAGAACGCCGGGTCACTCGTCGCGACGCCGGTTCGGTCCGGGCCGATCCGGAACGGACCGCCGGAACCGGAGGGGACCGGCCCCGGCATTCCTCCCTCCGACGCTGCCACTGCCCGGGCGCCGCCGCGAACCCGGCCAGGGCCGTTCGGCCCCGCCGAGGTGCACGGGCGCCCCGCGGCGGCGGCCGGCACACCTGGGCGCGGCGCCGGGCGGCCGTGGCTCAGTGGCCGCCCTTGACCGCCCGCAGCACGACGAACTTCGGGTCGCTCGCCACGACTTCCGCGTTGCCGAAGAGCTTGCGGAGCTTCACGTGGTAGCCGAGGTGGCGGTTGCCGATGACCCACAGCTCCCCGCCGGGGCGCAGCGCGGCCGGCGCGCCGCCGAACATGCGCCGGGCGGTCGCGCCGGTCGTGGCCTGGTGGCTGTGGAACGGCGGATTGTTCAGGACGAGGTCCACCGAACCGGGCGGCACGGCGGCCAGCGCGTCACCGGCCACGAAGTGCGCCTTCGCGCCCTCGGCGGCATTGGCCCGGAAGGTGGCCTCGGCGGAGGCGACGGCCGGGAACGACTCGTCGATGAAGGTGACGGCGGCGTCGGGCTCGGCGACGGACACGGCGGTGCCGAGCACGCCGTTGCCGCAGCCCAGGTCCACGACGTGCGCGCCGGCGCGGGCGCGCGGCAGGTGCTTCAGGAAGAAGCGGGTGCCGATGTCGAGCCGGTCGGCGCAGAAGATGCCGGCGTGGTTGACGACCGTCAGGCCGGCGCCGGCCCCGGCGTCGTCGGCCAGCGTGTACGTGGTCGGCCAGGGGCTCGGTCCGGGGGTGCGCGCGGGGTCCGGGGTGCTGAAGACGAGCCGAGCCTTCTGCCGGGCCAGGGACGTCTTGGTCGGCCCGACGAGCCGCTCGAACAGCTCCAGCGTCGACGTGTGGATCTCGGTGACCATGCCGGTGCCGACGACGACGGTGCCCTCGTGCAGTGCGGGGGCAAGCCGGTGGAGCTGGTCCTCCAGGAGCGCGAGGCTCTTCGGTACGCGGACCAGAAGGACGTCGATCCGCGCGGGCGGCGTGTCCCCGGTCGTCAGGAGCCGTGCCGCGTCCGGCGCCAGGCCCGCCCGCGCCAGATTGGCCCGGGTGGCCTGCTGGGCGAGGAAGGAGTCGGTGATCTGCACCGTCACGCGCGCGTGCCCGGCGAGTACGGTCGTCAGCGCCCCCCACCGGTCGCCCACGACGGCCACGGTGCCGCTCAGGTCGGGGGCCGGCGCCCCTTCCTCGCCGGCGAGGTGCCGCAGCAGATAGGCGTCGGCCGCCGACCAGGCGCGCAGCTGATCGCGGGGGTCCTGCGGAAAGCGGGTGAGGTCGTACGCGCCCCATGACGTGCTCAAACGGTTCATCGTGCCCTCAGGCTAACGGAGGTCCCACCGGCCACGGCGGGGCCCGGTGAGACACGGCGGGCGGCAGGGAACGGCCGGCGCTCAGCGCTCCGCGGACGGCTCGAACCACGTGGGGCCCTCCGCCAGCGCCTGCTTGACGCGGAAGAGCGAGAACTCGTGCAGGTCCGGCAGCGCGTCCACGTCGAACCACGCCACCTCCAGCGACTCGTCGTCGTTGACGCGCGCCTCGCCGCCGACGGCACGGCAGCGCAGCGTGATGTCCATGTACTGGCAGGTGTCGCCGTTGGGGTAGGTGACCGGTTCGAGCGCCTGCACCAGCACGATGCGTTCGGGCACGCAGCGCACCGCCGTCTCCTCGTACACCTCGCGCACCGCGCACTGTGCGGGCTGCTCCCCCGGTTCCGGGATCCCGCCGATCACCGACCACCGGCCGTTGTCGGAGCGCCGTCCGAGCAGGACCCTGCCCGCGTCGTCGAAGACGATGGCGGTGACCCCGGGGAGCCACAGGAGTTGCTGGCCCGCGTCGGCGCGGATCGTGCGGATGAAATCAGGAGTTGCCATGCTCCGACCCTAGCCGCGCCTCGTGGCCGCTCCCGCCGACACCGGCCGGGGTCACCCGGCGGTGGTCCGTCGGGTCCGCGCCGACGCCGCGGCCCAGCCGAGGCCGCCCGCGGCGAGCAGCACCAGGACGCCCTCGGGCAGCGCGCCGAGGCGGGTGGCCGGGGTCCGCGACGAGCGCAGCGGGACCTCCTCCACGAGCGAGTCGGCGGTGAACCACTTCGTCTTCGCCCGTACCGCGCCGTCCGGCATGATGACCGCGCTGACGCCGCTGGTCACCGGGACGACGACGGCGCGGCTGTGCTCGACCGCGCGCACCCGGGACATCGCGAGCTGCTGGTACGTCATCTCGCTGCGGTCGAACGTGGCGTTGTTGCTGGGTACGGAGATGATCTGGGCGCCGCCCGTCACGGTGTCCCGCACGGCCCAGTCGAAGGCGGCCTCGTAGCAGGTCGCGATGCCCACCTTGGTGCCGGCCATGGTGAAGACGCCGGGCTTTGACCCCCGGCTGAAGTCCTGGCGGACCATGTCGACGTCGCTGCTGAAGACCCCGATGAGGCCGCGCAGCGGGATGTACTCGCCGAAGGGCTGGATCTGCCGCTTGTCGTAGGTGTTCGTGGGGCCCTTCTCCGGGTCCCACAGGATCTGCTCGTTGTAGAGCCTGCCGTCCGGCTTCTCGACGACGCCGCCCACCGACAGCGGGACCCCGATCGCCGCGACGGCGTCCTCGATCTCCTGGCGCGCGTCGGAGTTGGTGAACGGGTCGATGTCGGAGGAGTTCTCCGGCCACAGCACGAGGTCGGGGCGCTTGATCCGGCCGGCCCTCACCTCGGCGGCCAGGCGCTCGGTCTCGCGCACGTGGTGGTCGAGGACCGCGCGGCGCTGCGCGTTGAAGCCGAGCCCCGCGCGCGGGACGTTGCCCTGGATCGCGGCGACGGTCGCGGTGCCGTCCTGCGCGTCGTCGCCGACGAGCGGCCGCGCGGCGAAGGCGCCGAGGAGGGGTACGAGCACACTGAGCCCGGCGACGGCCACCGCCCCGCGCCGCAGTCCGCCCTCGGCGCGCGCGTCCCGGGCCCGGCGCGCGACCTCGTACAGGCCGAAACCGCACAGGACGACCGCGAAGCCGAGCACGGGGGTGCCGCCGAGCGCGGCGAGCGGCAGGAAGACGCCGTCCGCCTGGCCGAAGGCGATCTTGCCCCAGGGGAAGCCGCCGAAGGGCGCACGCGCGCGTGCCGCCTCGCCCGCGGTCCACAGGGCGGCGGCCCACAGCGGGAACCCGGGCAGGCGGGAGACCGCCGCGATGCCCGCGCCGACCAGGGCGATAAGGACGGCCTCGACGGCGGCGAGCGCCAGCCACGGGCCCGGGCCGACCTCGACGCCGGTCCACACCAGGAGCGGCAGCAGGAAACCGAGGCCGAAGAGGTAGCCGAGGCCCAGACCGGCCTTCCAGGTGCGGCCGCGCAGGGTCCCGGCGAGGACGGCGAAGGCGGGCAGGGCGAGCCACCACAGCGTGCGGGGCGGGAAGCTGACGTAGAGCAGCACTCCGGAGAGGGCCGCCGCGGTGGCGGGCACGAGCCGTCGCAGGGCGCGCGTGGGGCGGGGGGCCGGCGCGGGCCGCGGATCGAGCTGGTCCGGCTCGTCCACGGGAGTGGTGGTGGCGGTCACCCGGGGAGTGTACGGCGCCTGAGCTGAGCGCCGACAGCGCGGTCGGAGCGCCCGACGGCACTCCGTTCCGGCGCGGAGGACGCCGTCGGCCGGGGTCAGGGCGATGTGCCCCGGAGCTTCAGCCGGGCCCGGATCGCGCGGACGGCGGATTCGGCGTCGTCCACGGTCACCGTGAACGTGTGGCCGTCGCCCAGCCGGATCACCATGCCCTCGCCGCGCCGGACCACGACGGCCGTGCCCTTCTCGGGCCGCCACCGGTAGCCCCAGCCGCCCCAGTGCCGGGGGGTGACCGTGGGGGCGAAGTCCGCGCCGACGACGTGGGAGAGCGGGATGTGGCGGCGCGGCAGGCCCAGATGGCCGCAGCGCACCTCCAGGGAGTCCTTGTCGACCCTCACGGCCACATGGACGAAGGCGAGCGTCCCGAAGAGCATCAACAGGCCGGCGGCGATGCAGCCCACGACGGACATGAGCAGGGGCGCGATGCCCGAGGTCCACACGGAGCCGACCGCGAGCGCGATGCCGAGGGCCAGGCAGGCCGCGCCCGCGCAGGCCAGCAGCCACTGCACGCGGTTGGTCGCGCGGCCGGTCCAGACCTCGGGCTGGCCGTCGGTCACGGCTCGCTCGCCGTGCTCCTCATGGGCTCGGTCCTTCATGGCTTCGAGACTACTCAGGTTCCGCCGCGAAGGCATGCCGTCGCTCAGAGTGACCAGCACGGGAGCAGGGGCACGCCGGGTGAGTCAGAGCGCGGGGCTGACCGCCGCGAGCACGCGCCCTTCGGCGTACGCGAGTGCCGCCGCCGGCAGCCGCTCCTCGCGCCCGCTCAGCAGCACCGTGAGACCGGGCGTCGCGGGGCTGGACCCGGCGTCGGCGGACCGGCCGACCCGGCGCAGCGCCTGGGCGGCGACGGCGCCGGCCGAGCCGTACAGCGCGAGCGGCGGCAGCTGGGGCTGCTGCACGGCGGCGCGGATCCGCTCCGCGACCAGTTCGTAATGGGTGCAGCCCAGGACGACGGCCCTGACATCGGGCGGGGTCAGGGCAGCGGCGGCGGCGATCGTCTCGTCGATGGCCTGCTCGTCCGCGTACTGCACGGCGTCGGCGAGGCCGGGGCAGGGCACCTCGGTGACGGCGACGCCGCTCGCGAACTGCTCGATGAGGCCGCGCTGGTAGGGGCTGCCGGTGGTGGCGGGCGTGGCCCAGATGGCGACGGGGCCGCCACCGGAGGCGGCGGGCTTGATGGCCGGCACGGTCCCGATCACCGGGATGCCGGGCTCCAGGCGGGCCCTCATGGCGGGCAGCGTGTGCACGGACGCGGTGTTGCAGGCCACGATCAAGGCGTCGGGCCGGTGCGCTGCGGCGGCCTCGGCGACCGCGAGGGCGCGCCTGGTGAGGTCCTGCGGGGTGCGCGGCCCCCACGGCATCCCGTCGGGGTCGGAGGCGAGCACCAGATCGGCGTCGGGCCGCAGGCGGCGCACCGCGGCCGCCGCGGCGAGCAGTCCGATACCGGAGTCCATGAGCGCGATCTTCACCCGGTCACCATAGTCGATGGCCCCCGCGGGCCCGGGTCCGTGGGGCAGACTTCGACGGATGAGCGCCGTTGCGTGGATCGCCGCCGGATCGCTTGCCGCGTGGCTGTGGCTGCTGTGGGGGCAGGGTTTCTTCTGGCGTACGGATGTGCGCCTTCCGCCGCGGGAGGACCCCGGGCGCTGGCCGTCGGTCGGTGTGGTCGTGCCCGCCAGGGACGAGGCGGACATGCTGCCCGTGAGCCTGCCGTCCCTGCTCGCGCAGGACTATCCGGGCCGGGCCGAGGTCTTCCTGGTCGACGACGGCAGCTCGGACGGTACGGGCGAGCTGGCGCGCGAGCTGGCCGAGCGGCACGGGGGCCTGCCGTTGACCGTCGGCTCGCCCGGTGAGCCGCCCGCGGGGTGGACCGGCAAGCTCTGGGCGGTGCGGCACGGGATCGCTCTGGCCCGCGCCCGGGACCCGGAGTACCTGCTGCTCACCGACGCGGACATCGCTCACGCGCCGGACAGCCTGCGGCAGCTCGTGGCCGCCGCCCACGCGGGCGGTTTCGACCTGGTGTCGCAGATGGCCCGGCTGCGCGTGCGGAGCCTGTGGGAGCGCCTGGTGGTGCCGGCCTTCGTCTACTTCTTCGCCCAGCTCTATCCCTTCCGCCGGATCGGGCGGAAGGGGGCGCGCACGACGGCCGCGGCGGGCGGCTGCGTCCTGCTGCGCGCCGACACCGCGGAGCGGGCGGGGGTTCCCGACTCCATCCGGCACGCGGTGATCGACGACGTGGCGCTGGCGCGCGCGGTGCGGCGCTCGGGCGGCCACCTCTGGCTCGGGCTCGCCGAGGGCGTCGACAGCGTGCGCCCCTATCCCCGCCTGGCGGATCTGTGGCAGATGGTGGCGCGCAGCGCGTACGCCCAACTGAGGCACAACCCGCTCGTGCTCGCCGGCACGGTCGTCGGGCTCGGGGTGGTCTACCTCGCCCCGCCGTGCGCCCTGGTCGTGGGCCTGGCCACGGGCGAGGTGCCGGCCGCCGCGCTGGGGGGCCTGGCGTGGCTGGTGATGGCCGGCACGTATCTGCCGATGCTGCGGTACTACGGGCAGCCCTGGTGGCTCGCTCCCCTCCTGCCCGCCACCGCCTTCCTGTACCTCCTGATGACGGTGGACTCGGCGGTGCGGCACTACAAGGGGCGGGGCGCGGCCTGGAAGGGGCGTACGTACGCGCGTCCGGACGCCGCGGCCGGGCCCGCCGTCGAGCGGCGCTGAGCGGTCACTTCCTGCCCGGGGTCCAGTTCATGCCCCATCCGTAGGCCTGGTCGATGGTGCGCTGCGGGCTCACCCCGCGCTCGGGGACGAGGTAGCGGGCCTCGCGCTGGACGACGAGGTCGCCGCCGGTGTTGGTGAGCAGGGCCAGCGCGCACACCGTCGAGGGGACCGTGCACTCGTCGAGCGAGAAGTCGACCGCGGCGCCGTGCTGCGGCTGGAGGGTGACGGTGGCGTTGAGGTCGGCGAAGCTGCGGGCGCCCTCGTAGATGGTCACGAAGATGACGACCCGGCGGAAGTCCTTGATGTGGTCGAGGTTGATGGTGAGGTTCTCCCCACTGGCGACCGCGCCGGTGCGGTCGTCGCCGTCGAGCAGCATGTATGGCGGTTGGTGCAGCGCCCCGAAGGCGTTGCCGAGGGCCTGGACGACTCCCTTGCGGCCGTCGGCGAGTTCGTAGAGCGCGCAGAGGTCCAGATCGAGGTCGGCGTGCAGGGCGACGGCCCTGCCGAGCTTGGCGCCCCAGCCCTTGAACTGCTTGCGCGTCTGCCAGTTGAGGTTCACGCGCATGGCGCCCGAGGTGCCGCCCTGCTTGGTCAGCGAGACGGACGGGGCGTCCTTCGTCAAGGTGACCTTGCTCAGGCGCACGGGCGCGGGGGTGGGGGTGGGGGTGGGGGTGGGGGCCGGTTCGGGTGCGGGGGGAGACGCGGGTGCGGGGGCGGCGGTGGGTGCCGGTGCGGGTTCGGGTGCCGGCGCGGGTGCGGCGGCGGGAGGCGGTGTCCTGGCCGGCTGGTCCACCGTGATCCCGTAGTCCGTCGCGAGCCCCTCCAGGCCGCTGCCGTATCCCTGGCCCACGGCGCGGAACTTCCACGCGCCCTGGCGCCGGTAGAGCTCGCCGAGCACGAAGGCCCGCTCCACGGTCGCGTCCGCGCTGTCGTAGCGGGCGAGTTCGGCGCCGTCGGCCGCGTCGAGCACCCGGATGTAGAGGCCGGGGACCTGCCCGAAGGTGCCGCTGTCGGCCGAGGCCGCGAGCACCACGGTCTCGATCGCGGGCTCCACGCGCGCGAGGTCGACGGTCAGCACGTCGCTGACACCGCCCTCGGCGTGCCGCTTGCCCTCGTGGCGCACCGCCCCGGAGGAGTGGGCGGGCTGGTTGTAGAAGACGAAGTCCGCGTCCGAGCGCACCTTCCCGGAAGCGGTGAGCAGCAGGGCGGACGCGTCGGCGTCGGGCACTCCGGCGCCCGAGGCCCACCCCAGCTCCACCCGCACGGCGGATGCCGGCAGGGGAACGTTCGATCCTTTAGACATGGTCATGTCCGCACCCAATCGTGAGTCACCGCGTCCGGCAGGGCCGCCGATTCCGTTCGCCGCCAACCTATTACCCGCGTCACAGGCGGGCCCATGACCGCGTCCCGCGGGCCTCGCGGCCGCGCCGCGGCCGACCGCGGGTAACCCGCCAGGATCACGGTCTTTACACGATTCGTACGCCGTTCGGCGACCGATTTTCCCAAGTTCGCTCGCATTGGGGGTCCATCGCCACTGCCGACACGTAAAACAACCCTCTTATCGGTCTCCCCAACCAGCACATCAAGGGCTTAACTTATGGGGTATGACCTCCCCCCGCTCCACCTATGGCGGCGGTTACTACTCCGCGCCGTCCTTCACGGACACTCCGATCTACGACTCCCTCGTCGCAGAGCGGGGCACTCCCCAGATCGCCCCGATTCGGGTCCCCTCCGCGTACGACACGGGTAGCCACAGCCACCTGCCCGCCCTCCAGTCCGCGCTGCCCGCGCTGCCGGCCGCCCCCGCCCAGCACAATCCGGGATACGGCTACCCGCAGGCCCAGCAGCCGGCCCCGCTGCACCAGGCCGCTCCCGCGCCCTACATCCCACAGCAGGCCGCCGCTCCGCGCGGGTATCCGGGCGCCCAGCCCCAGCGGCCGGCCGCCGGCACGGGGTACGAGGCGATGCGCCCGGCGGCGCCCCGCCCCGCTCCCGCGCCGTACGAGGATCCGTACAACCGCCCCTATCGCGGGTACTGATCGCCCTGGGGCGTCGCTGTCAGTGACTGCTGGCAGGATGTCCCCATGTCGAAATCAGCCCTTCGGTCGATCCACGTCCACCCGCTCAAGGCGGCCCAGGGACATGCCCCGCGCGAGGCCGTCGTGGAGCCCTGGGGGCTCGCGGGTGACCGACGGTGGATGCTGGTGGACGACGAGGGCCGGTTCGTCTCGCAACGGCCGCATCCGCGCATGGCGTTGGCCGCCGCCGGGCTTCTGCCCGGCGGCGGCATCCGTGTGTCCGCTCCCGGCCGCAGGCCCCTCACGATCGCCGTGCCCGAGCCGGTGGCGACGGTGCCGGTGGAGATCTGGGGGGACAGGATCGAGGCGGTGCCGGCGAGCGCCGAGGCGCACGCCTGGTTCAGCGCCCACCTCGACGCGAGCGTGCGGCTCGTGCACCTCGACGACCCCGCCAAGCGCCGCCCCCTCGACCCCGGGTACGCCGAGGAGGGCGAGACGGTCAGCCTGGCGGACGGCTTTCCGCTGCTGCTCACCACCCTCTCCTCGCTCGACGCCCTGAACTCCCTGATCGCCCAGGGGGACCACGCCGACGAGGGCCCTCTTCCGATGAACCGCTTCCGGCCCAACGTCGTCGTGGACGGCACCCCGCCCTGGGCCGAGGACGACTGGAAGCGCCTGTCCATAGGCGAGGTCACGTTCCGCGTCGTCAAGAAGTGCGGGCGCTGCGTCGTGACGACCACCGACCAGAACACCGCGGAGCGCGGCAAGGAACCGCTGCGCACGCTGGCCCGCCACCGCCGCTTCGGCGACCAACTCGCCTTCGGGCAGAATCTGGTGCCCGAACACACCGGTACGATCCGCGTCGGTGACGCCGTCACGATCCTCGAATGACCGGCGCCTCGGCGGGGAACTCGAAGGCGGGACAGGGACGTTGAGGGTGGTGGACGCGAGAGGGACGAGCGCGGCCGTGAAGGTCTCGTGCGGGAGGGCGGCTTCGCGGGACGATGCCGCTCCCCCTTCTCGGCCACCCGCGCGGGCCGTGCCCATCCAGTCCCGGCCATGACGGACGCGGAAGGGGGGGCGGGGCTGTGCGAGCGGTCGCCGGACTCTGGCGGTGGCGGCACAATCCGCTGCGCCGCCGGACCGACCTGGCCGAGGCCTGGCTGGCGCTCGCCGCGCTCGTGCTGATCGTGGTCGCCGCCCCCCTCGTCGGCACGCTCGCCGCCGGTGTCTCGCGCGGCGCCCTGCTCGGTTCGGTGCGCGAGCAGCGCGAGACCCGCCACGCGGTCGTCGCCGCGGTCCTGCGGCGGGTCCCCGCTCCCCCGCTCGACCCCGACCCGGAGACCTCGTCGGCGCGCGACGCCCACAGCCGGGTGCTCGCGCGCTGGACGGCGCCGGACGGCACCCGTCGCGCGGGGGTCGTCGTGGCGGCGCTCGACACCCCGAAGGCGGGGGATCGCTTCCGGCTGTGGACCGATGAGCGCGGCCGGGTCGTCGGCCGGCCGCTGGACACCGCGACGGCGACCACGCACGCGGCCCTCGCCGGACTCGGCGCGGCCACGGCGGGCGTCGCCGTCATCGAGGGCACCCGCAGGCTCGTCCTGTGGCGGATCGTGCGGGGCCGCCACCGCCGGCTGGACCAGGCCTGGGCCGAGGCGGGCCCGGACTGGGGCAGGACCGGCACCGGTTCCTGAGCCGCCCCGGACCCGACCGCGCGGGCAGCAGCCCGGCGATCGGGTCAACTGGCCCTGCTCCCGCGCGCTACGGTGGACCGGCCGAAGTCTTCGGCTCCTCGCGCGGCGGTGCGGCACATCGCGCACACCGGCGCAGGATCCCGCGTACGACGAGGTGGGGGCAGAGCAACTCCATGGCACAGGGCACGGTCCAGGTGACGCACACCGGCACGTCGCGGTGGCGGCGCCGCACCGGCGAGTACGCATCCCTCGCCGCCGCCTTGGAGGCCGCGGCCGACGGCGACATACTGACCGTCGCCCCGGGCACCTACCGCGAGAACCTCGTGGTCCGGCGCGCGGTGACGCTGCGCGGCCCGGACGGCCCCGGAGGCTCCGTGCGCATCGCGCCGTCCGATGGCGTGCCGCTCACGGTGCGCGCCTCCGCGATCGTGCGGGACCTGCACATCGAGGGCCAGGACTCCGCCGCGCCCGCACTGCTGATCGAGGACGGCGCCCCCGAGCTGACGGACATCCGGGTCGTGACCCGCTCGGCGGCCGGCATAGAGGTGCGGGGCGGCGCCCGCCCCACGGTGCGCCGCTGCACCGTCGACAACCCCGGCGGCATCGGCATCGCGGTGCTCGACGGCGGCGGCGGAGTCTTCGAGGAGTGCGAGGTGGTCGCGGCGGGCCAGTCCGGCGTGGCGGTACGTGGCGGCGCGCACCCGCGCCTGGAACGCTGCCGGGTGCACCACGCGTCGGGCGCCGGGTTCTCGGTGACCGGCGAGCACACCGGCCTGGAGGCCATCGGCTGCGAGGTGTACGAGGTCAAGGGCTCGGGCGTGCACGTCACGGGGCGGGCGTCGGCCCAGCTGACCGACTGCGACGTGCACCGCACCACCTCGGACGGCGTCACGCTCGACACGGACGCCGTGCTGACGCTGGCGGACTGCCGCATCCACGACATCCCGGAGAACGCGATCGATCTGCGTTCGCGCTCCGTGCTCACGCTGACGCGTTCCACGGTCTGCCGGTTCGGCCGCAACGGCCTGTCGGTGTGGGACCCGGGCACGCGCGTGGACGCCAACCAGTGCGAGATCCACGACAGCACGGGCGACTACCCGGCGGTCTGGGTCAGCGACGGCGCGACGGCCGTCCTGGAGTCCTGCCGGGTGCGGGACGTGCCGGACGCGCTGTTCGTCCTGGACCGGGGCTCGCGCGCCGACGTCGTGGACAGCGATCTGACCCAGGTGCGCAACACGGCGGTGTCCGTGAGCGACGGCGCGACGGCGCAGCTGGACGACTGCCGCATCCGGGAGGCGGCGACGGGCGCGTGGTTCCGCGACCACGGCAGCGGTGGCACCCTCTCCGGCTGCACGATCGACGACGTGCAGACCGGCGTGATCGTCACCAAGGGCGCGGACCCCACCATCGAGCGCTGCACGGTCACCTCGCCCGCCGAGGCGGGTTTCTACGTCTCCGCGGGCGGCCGGGGCGGCTTCCACGGCTGCCGGGTCAGCGGCAGCGGCGGGTACGGCTTCCATGTCATCGACGGCTGCCGTACGACGCTCAAGAAGTGCCGCACGGAGCGGTGTGCGCGCGGCGGCTTCGAGTTCGCGGAGGAGGGTCCGCTGGTCGAGGACTGCGCGAGCGACGAGAGCGGCGGGCCGCGCGCTCCCGGTGCGGCGCCGCAGGAGGCGCCGGCCGTGCGGACCGCCACGCAGACCGTGGGGCTGCTCGCCCCGGTCCCCGCCCAGCAGGCGGCGCCGGTTCCCGTGCCGTCCGTCCGCGCCTCCAGGGAGGTGCTGGGCGAACTCGACGCGCTGGTCGGCCTGGACAGCGTCAAGCGGGAGGTGCGCGCCCTCACCGACATGATCGAGGTGGGCCGCCGCAGGCAGCTGGCCGGGCTCAAGGCCGCCTCCGCCCGCCGCCACCTGGTCTTCACCGGCTCGCCGGGCACGGGCAAGACGACGGTCGCCCGGCTCTACGGCGAGATCCTCGCCTCGCTCGGCGTCCTGGAGAGCGGCCACCTCGTCGAGGTCTCGCGGGTCGACCTGGTCGGCGAGCACATCGGTTCGACGGCGATCCGCACCCAGGAGGCCTTCGACCGGGCGCGCGGCGGGGTGCTGTTCATCGACGAGGCGTACGCCCTGTCGCCCGAGGACTCCGGGCGCGACTTCGGCCGGGAGGCCATCGACACGCTCGTGAAGCTGATGGAGGACCACCGCGACGCCGTCGTGGTGATCGTCGCCGGCTACACGGCGGAGATGCGGCGCTTCCTCTCCGTCAACCCCGGCGTCGCGTCCCGGTTCTCGCGGACCATCACCTTCAGCGACTACGCCCCCGAGGAGTTGCTGCGGATCGTGGAGCAGCAGGCCGAGGAGCACGAGTACCGGCTCGGCGCGGGCGCGGGCGAGGCGCTCCTGAAGTACTTCACGGCTCTCCCCAAGGGCCCGGCGTTCGGCAACGGCCGCACCGCGCGCCAGACCTTCGAGGCGATGGTGGAGCGGCACGCGGGCCGCGTGGCCCAGCTGCCCGAGCCGAGCAAGGACGACCTCACCCTGCTGTATCCGGAGGATCTGCCGGAGCCGGTGTGAGCGGTGGCGTCGCCGCGGGCCTCGGGGCGGGCACGACCGCCTTGAGGCGGGCGAGGAGCCGCGCGCGTTCCTCGGCGAACGCGGGGTCGGACTGGTAGTCGCCGTGGCCGCGGATCGGTGCCGGGAGCGGGTGTTCCTCCGTACGGCCGTAGGCGAGGGGGTCCTTGAGGGGGGCGCGGTCGACCTGTGGGCCGCAGTCGCCGCGCAGGCCGATGGGGCCGCCGATGGGGTCGGTGGGGCGGTGCAGGTTGCGCCAGCAGTCGACCTCGCGGTGCAGCGAGGTGAGCGCCGCCGGGCCGAAGTGGGCGGGGAACCAGCGGCCGTAGAGGCGCTCCAGGGGTGAGCCGTAGGTGAGCAGGGCGACGCGCCTGCGCACCGAGGGGCGCAGCTGCCAGGCGGCCGCCGCGGCGAGGACGCTGCCCTGGGAGTGACCGGACAGGACGAGGCGGCCGCCCGTGGCGCTGGTGGCCCGGGTCCAGGCGGCCATGCGCCAGGTCAGGTCGGGCACGGCCCGCTCGGCGTAGCAGGGCGGGGCGAAGGGGTGGGCGGCGCGCGGCCAGAACGTGCCGACGTCCCACAGGATGCCGATGGTGCGGCGGGCCGAGGCGTCCTTGTAGGCGCGGCGCCCCCAGGTGACGAACAGTATGAAGCCGAAGCCGATCAGCCAGGAGCCGAGCGCCTGGCAGGTCTCGGCGACGCCCTCCACGACGGCGGGGGTGCCTTGCGCGGCCTTGGCGGGGACCTGCTTCGTCAGCCAGGCACCGGCGAGGGCTCCCGCGCCGAGCAGCAGGGTGACGGCGGAGATGATGCCGACGAGCAGCGGGGCGCGGTCGGTCAGGGCGGCCCGTGCGCGGGTGCCCGCGATGCGGCGGGTGCGGGTGGTGTCCTGGGGCTCGCCGGCGTACTCGGCCGCCACCGCGGCCATCTCGCGGCGCTTGCGCTGGAGGGTGCGCACGCCGAAGTAGGCGCAGAGCAGGGCGACGACGACCAGGAGCGCCGGGATCACGGACGCCTGCCAGGTCAGGAGCACGGGCGGGCCGGCGATGGAGCCGTGTGCGCCGTCCAGCCAGTCGGCCACCCGCTGTGCGCCGCCGCCGGACATCACCCCGCCGAGGGAGCAGGCCAGCATCGCGACGGCGGGGCCGCCGAGGCCGCGGATGGCGGTACGGGCGTTGGGCGCGGTGCGGTACAAGAAGTGGGCGCACCCGGCGAGGGCGACGATCAACAGGCCCTGGACGAGGGCGATGCCGCCGAACGTGGCGTCGCCGGGCAGTCGGCCCGCGGACTGCCAGGAGGGGCGCGACCAGCCCGCGTACAGCAGGGTCAGCGCGAGCAGGGCGAGCGTGGCCAGGGGGAGCCCGCGCACGAGGGCCCGGTCCAGTTCGCGGTCGAGCCGGTTCTCGGTGCGCCCCCTGCGGCACACCACCCACACGACGACTCCGATGCCGAGGACGAACGCCGTGACGAGGGTCCAGCCGAGGACGTCGAGGAGGGCGGGTCCGCCGGGGCGCCGGTCGTGGCGCGCGGCCGCGGCGCCGACGGCAGCGGCGACGGTGAGCAGGCCCGCGGCGGTGTGGGCGGCGCGCAGCCGGGCGACGAGCCTGCGGCCGTACCAGAAGCCGGGCCTGCCGAGCGCGGTGCGGCTGGTCTCCTCCTCCGGGTCGGGCTGGTGGGGCAGCGGCTGCTGGGATTCGTACGCGCTCCAGGTGCGGTGGGAGAGGTACCAGAGCAGGCCGGTGAGGGCGGCGGGCAGCAGGGCGGCGAGGGCCAGGCGGCGGCCGGGCTGTGCCCACCAGCCGCCGTGGCCCGCGCCGTCGGTGGCGAGGAAGCCGAGCCAGGCGCGGTCGGCGGAGCACCGGGGGGTGCCCGCGCACTGCCAGGCCGTGAGGTCGAGCGCGACCTCGCAGGCGGCGGCGACGAGCAGCACGGTGAGGGTGAGCCCGGTCAGCCGCACCAGGAGGCCGTAGGCGCGCGCGAGGCGTCGGCGGTGGCGGGAGGTGGGGCGCATCCAGTGGGCGAGGTTGACGACCATGAAGGGCAGCAGCAGGAGCCACAGGGCGCGGGAGCCGTTGCCGGAGGTGAGGTTGCACCAGACGTAGGCCTCGGGGACCGGTTTGCCGCGGTAGTCGTCGGGGCGCGCTTCCGCGTCGGCGTCCTCGGCGCGGCGGAAGAGCGCCGCCGTGTCGTCGCCGGCGATCCGCACGGTGCGCGGGTCGCCCAGCATCTGGTCCGGTGTGGTGCCCCCGACTCCATGGACCAGGAGTTCCAGGGCCGTCTCGTCCTGTGTCGCACGCTCCACTGTTCCGCTTCCCCCGAGGTGTGCGTGGTGGGGAACAAGGATCCCGGCTCACTGCCGACGGCGCACCCCTCGTCACGTAATCTCCCCGTCCCGGGTGGCCGTGAACCCGCGCGCGGGTGATCGTCCGGCTGTCGGTGGCACATGCGAGGATGAGGTCGTGCGCCGGTCGGGCGCGGTGGGTGTGACGAGGCAGAGGGGCCGGGCCGGGTGTGAGTGAGAACCAGAACCTTCTCGCCGAGCAGCGCCGTGCCCTGATCCTCGACGAGGTGCGCCGGCGGGGCGGGGTCCGGGTCAACGAACTGACCCGGAAGCTGGGCGTGTCCGACATGACGGTCCGCCGTGATCTCGACGCGCTCTCGCGCCAGGGGGTCCTGGAGAAGGTGCACGGCGGCGCGGTGCCGGTGGTCGAGGCGAGCACGCACGAGCCCGGGTTCGAGGCGAAGTCCGGCCTGGAGCCGACCGCCAAGGAGGACATCGCCCGCGCCGCCGCGTCCCTGGTGGCGCCGGGCTCGGCGATCGCGCTGTCCGGCGGCACGACGACGTACGCGCTGGCGCACCACCTCCTCGACGTGCCGGATCTGACGGTGGTGACCAATTCGGTGCGGGTCGCGGAGGTGTTCCACAGCGCCCAGCGCGGCTCGGGGCAGCGGCAGGGCGGGGCCACGGTGGTACTGACCGGCGGGGTGCGCACGCCCTCGGACTCGCTGGTCGGGCCGGTCGCGGACCAGGCGATCGCCTCGCTCCACTTCGACGTGCTCTTCCTCGGGGTGCACGGCATATCGCCGCAGGCCGGCCTGTCGACGCCCAATCTGGCCGAGGCGGAGACGAACCGGCGGCTGGTGGGGTCGGCGCGGCGGGTGGTGGTGGTCGCGGATCACACCAAGTGGGGCACGGTGGGGCTGAGTTCGTTCGCCACGCTCTCGCAGGTGGACACGCTGGTGACCGACGCGGGGCTGCCGGCCCAGGCGCGCGCGGAGATCTCCGAGCGGCTGAACCGGCTGCTGGTGGCGGGCGAGGGCGGCGGGGGCACGGCACCGACCGCCGGCGCCGGCGAGGCGTCGGACGCCGGGGCCCCCACGGACGCCGAGGACGCGGCGGGCGCCTGACGGGCCGTCGGCCTACTCGGGCCACGCTCCCGTCGTGAGCAGCGTGTCGATCGCGCGGGCGTACGGCGTGATGTCCAGGCCCTGTTCGGCGAGCCAGGTGTCGGAGTAGTACTTGTCCAGGTAGCGGTCGCCCGGGTCGCAGATCAGGGTGACGACGCTGCCCGTGCGGCCCGCGGCCACCATCTCGGCGACGATCTTCAGGGCGCTCCACAGGCCCGTGCCGGTGGAGCCGCCGGCCTTGCGGCCGATGGCCTGCTCCAGGGCGCGCACGGCGGCGACGGACGCCGCGTCGGGCACCTTCATCATGCGGTCGATCGCGCCGGGCACGAAGCTCGGTTCCATGCGGGGGCGGCCGATGCCCTCGATGCGGGAGCCGCAGTCACTGCTCGCGTCGGGGTCGCTCTTGGTCCAGCCGTCGAAGAAACAGGAGTTCTCCGGGTCGGCCACGCAGATGCGGGTGTCGTGCTGCATGTAGTGCACGTAGCGGGCGATGGTCGCCGAGGTGCCGCCGGTGCCGGCCGTGGCGACGATCCACGCCGGCTCGGGGTAGCGCTCCAGGCGGAGCTGCTGGTAGATCGACTCGGCGATGTTGTTGTTGCCGCGCCAGTCGGTGGCGCGTTCCGCGTACGTGAACTGGTCCATGTAGTGGCCGCCGGTCTCGACGGCGAGGGCGGCCGACTCGGCGTACATCGTGCGCGGGTCGTCCACGAAATGGCACTGACCGCCGTGGAATTCGATCAGCCGGATCTTCTCGGCGCTGGTCGTGCGCGGCATCACCGCGACGAAGGGCACGCCGACCAGTTTCGCGAAGTACGCCTCGGAGACGGCCGTGGAGCCGCTGGAGGCCTCGATGACCGGGCGGCCCGGCCTGATCCAGCCGTTGCACAGGCCGTAGAGGAAGAGCGAGCGGGCGAGGCGGTGCTTGAGGCTGCCGGTCGGGTGCGTCGACTCGTCCTTCAGGTACAGGTCGATGCCCCAGTGCTCGGGCAGCGGGAAGCGCAGCAAGTGGGTGTCGGCCGACCGGTTGGCGTCGGCCTGGACCTTGCGGACGGCTTCTTTGAGCCAGGCGCGGTACTCCTCGTCACTGTGGTCGACGTCGAGCGTGGGCATCGGACCGACGGCTCGATCCGGCTGTGGGGTGCTCACCGCGGGGCTCCTTCGCGTCGTGCCGGACGCGATTCGACGCGGCCGTACCCTCCGATCATAGACACCCCTCACACGCCTCTCACCTGCATAAACACACCTTTGGGCAGCCCAAAGCCACCGCTGGCCCCCGCCGTCGGGCGGCCGGTGGCGCGGGGGCGGCCCGGGCCGTGTGCCGCGTGTCGGGACGTCTCCACGCACACTGGTGCTCGGCGCCGGTGGCGTGCAGACTGCACCGCAGGGGCACGTGTCCCGACAGGAGCGGTTCACCGAGAAATACAAGGGGGCGGAGCCTCATGGCGGAGCCGGAGTTCACGGCCACGGGCGTGCGGATCGGCCGGCGCCTGCGTTCCCTCACCCGGGCCGGGCAGGTCCGTATCGCCGACGGCAGACTGGAGTTGCTCACCAGTTACGGCAAGGAGATCGACAGCGCGCCGGTGCAGGCGGTGCGCACGGGCAAGCCGTGGTTCGCGGCCCAGGACCAGGCGCTGGCCGACGTGAACGGCAGGCGTTACACCCTCACGCTCGGCGAGCGGGAACCGGGCCCGGGGCAGGGCGGCCCGCCGACCGTGCGCAGATTCATCGAAGCCGTCCGCCGGGCCGGCGAGCGACGCCGACGGCTCTGACCGGAAGCGTCCCCCGCCGCCGTGAGCGGGTCCTCGACGGCGGGCGGGGGTCCGACGCGCCGGTCCCCCGGTGCCTACGGGCGGGCGCGGGAGCGGGCGGAAGGCTGTCCGGCGCCGTGGGCGGGAGCGGGAGACGCAAGTCCTCGCTGCCGTGGGCGGGGCCGGGCGGAAAGCTGTTCGGCGCCGTGGGCGGGGTCGGGCAAAAGGCTGTCGGCCGCTGTGGGCGGCAGCCGGACGCGCAGGGCCTCGCTACTACGGGCGGGGCCGGACGGAAGGCCGTCCGGTGCCGTGGGTTGGGTCGGGGCGGAAGGCTGTGGGTGGCAGCCGGACGCGCGGGGCCTCGGCGCCGTGGGCGGGGCCGGGCGGGAGGCCGTCCGGTGTCGTGGGCCGGGGCGAAAGGGAGAGGCGGCGCCGCCCGGCGGCGGAGCCACGGCGGCGCGCGCGGTTGCACGCCCGCACCCCCTGGGTCACTCTGGTCTCACATCACTCTGGGTTTACCGGCGATGACGCTGAAGAACCAGCCCGCCGCCGGCCACGCAGCAGGCGGCAGACCACGCGGCCCCCTGCTCGATCCGAACGTCGTCTTCTTCCGGACCTCAATTCGGGGAGTCGCAGCCGTGATCAGCCAACCAAGCAGGCATTGCACGGTGGAGCTCCAGGCTCTGCCGTCGCGGATCCGCCAGGTCCGCAGAATCATCTCTGCGCAGTTGCGCTACTGGCATCTCGATCCCTTGATAGACCAGGCCGCGCTCGGCGTGACCGAGTTGCTCAGCAACGTCCACCGGCACGCCGAACCGGACAAGGGCTGCACCGTGGAGATCGAGCTGCTGCTCGACCGCCTCACGGTCTCCGTCCACGACAACGACCCTCGGCTTCCCGAGGTCCACGACGCCGAACCCTTCGCCACCTGCGGCCGAGGCCTCGCGATGGTCGCGGCGGTCAGCGAGAGCTGGGGCGTGAGTCCGCGGGGCGACACGGGCAAGACCGTGTGGTTCACGCTGCCCGCGCCCTCCCCCTTGGCGACCGTGCCCGCGTATCCCGTGTACGGGTCGGCCGCGAAGACTCCCGCCCGGTCGGCCATTGCCGGCTGACCGGGCGGTGACCCTCCTTCCCGCCCGCACCCGGTGAAGACGGCCGGCGGCACATCGGGACGTGCCGCCCGCCGAACGGGGCGCGGGCCCCCCGACGCTCCCCCGGCAGGTGTAACCGAACGGCGAGAGGCGCGCCCCTCATAGACCTCTGTACCTACTAGTATGTACAGTGTCCGCATGAGCACTCCGGAGCGTCTGATCGAGTCCACCCGCGCGCTGCTGTGGGAGCGGGGTTACATCGGCACCAGCCCCAAGGCGATCCAGCAGCACGCGGGCGCGGGGCAGGGCAGCATGTACCACCACTTCGCGGGCAAGTCCGATCTCGCGCTGGCCGCGATCCGGCGGACGGCCGAGGAGATGCGGGCCGCCGCCGAGGCCGTGCTGGGCGCCCCGGGATCCGCGTACGGGCGGATCGAGGCGTATCTGCTGCGCGAGCGGGACGTGTTGCGGGGATGCCCGGTCGGGCGGCTCACGATGGACCCGGACGTCATCGCGAGCGACGAACTGCGCGCCCCGGTCACCGCGACCCTCGACTGGCTGCGCGACCGGCTCGCGGGAATCCTCGAAGAGGGCCGCGAGCGCGGCGAGTTCACGTCCGCGCTCGACGCGCGGGAGATCGCCTCGACGGTCGTCGCGACGGTCCAGGGCGGTTACGTGCTGGCCCGCTCCGCCGGTTCACCGGCCGCCTTCGACGCGGCGGTACGCGGCCTGCTCGCGCTGCTCAGGGGCTGCGCGGCCCCGCACGCCACCACTGCCATCGCCTCCCACGCCGACACCAACGAGTAAGCAGGGAACATCCGTTGCACATCACCCGTCATCGGCCCGACAGCCGGCCGGGCCCGGCCGAGCACTTCACCGGAACGGTCTGGCTCGACGAGATAGCCGCGCCTCCACCCCCTTCACGCCTGCGGATGTTCAGTGTCCACTTCGCGCCCGGCGCCCGGACCGCCTGGCACCGCCACCCGCACGGTCAGGTCCTCCACGTCACCGAGGGCGAGGGCCTCGTGCAGCGCGAGGGAGGCCCGGTGGAGACCATCCGGGCGGGTGACACGGTGTGGATCGAGCCCGGCCAGGCGCACTGGCACGGCGCGGGGCCGCGCACGTTCATGACGCATCTGGCCGTGGTAGAGGCGGCCGAGGACGGGACGACCGCCGACTGGGGCGCCCTGGTCGACGCCGGCGCCTGCCCCAACTGAGCCCGCCACCAAGGAAGTACACGATGCGTGCCATGCAGTACGAGATCACACTGCCCGCCGACTACGACATGGGGATCATCCGCCACCGCGTCGCCTCGAAGGGCCACCTCCTCGACGCGTTCGCCGGGCTCGGCTTCAAGGCGTACCTGATGCGCGAGCGCGGCACGGACGGCTCGCCCGTCAACCAGTACGCGCCGTTCTACTGCTGGAACACCGCCGCGGGCATGAACTCCTTCCTGTGGGGGCCCGGTTTCCAGCAGCTCGCCGACGATTTCGGGCGGCCGGTGGTGCAGCACTGGCCGGTCCTCGCGTACGAGGACACGGGTGCGCCCGCCGTGACACCGCGGACGGCGGTACGCCACCGCCAACCGATCCCCGCGACGTCACGCCTGCCCGAGCTGGCGGAGCAACTCGCCGACGAGGCACGGCGGTCGGTGCGGCACGACGGCGCGATGAGCGCGCTGACCGCGATCGACCCCCGCACCTGGGAAGCGGTGCACTTCTCGCTCTGGGAGGGTGCGGCGCCCGAGGGCCCCGGAGAGGTCTTCCAGGTGCTGCACCTGTCGGCGCCCGAACGCGAGAAGCCGGCGACGGGACGGCAGTGGTGACCCCGCCGGATGCGGGCGCCGCCCCCACGGTGCGTACCGTCCTCGGGGACATCGCCCCGGCCGACCTCGGCGTCTGCGACGCCCATGACCACCTCTTCCTGCGCAGCCCGCAACTGCCGGGCCAGGAGCTGGATTCGGCGGAAGCGGCGGCGGACGAGCTGGCCGCGTTCCACGCGGTGGGCGGGCGCGGCGTCGTGCAGTGGACGCCGTACGGGATGGGGCGGCACGCGGCCCGACTGCCGGAGCTGTCCCGGGCGGCCGGCGTACGGATCGTCGCCGCGACGGGCCTGCACCAAGCCGTGCACTACCCGGCGGAGCTGCCGACGCGCCTGCGCGCCGAGGGGCTCGCGGAGCTGTTCGTCCGCGAACTCACGGAGGGCATCGGGGACTTTGGTGTACGCGCCGGGCTGATCAAGGTCGCGGGCGGTTTCCACGGGCTGGACGCCCACGCGCGCTGGACGATGGGCGCGGCGGCCGAGGCGCACCACGCGACGGGCGCGCCGATCGCCGTCCACCTAGAGCTGGGCACCGCCGCACTGGACGTACTCGACCTGCTGTGCGGGGAGTTGGCGGTCGCCCCGCACCGGGTGGTCCTCGGGCACCTCAACCGCTCCCCCGACCTAGCCGTCCACCGCCGGGCCGCCGAGGCAGGTGCTTTCCTGGCCTTCGACGGCCCCTCCCGCGCCCATCACGCCACGGACTGGCGCATGCCGGAAGCGGTGCGCGCCCTGGTGGAGGCGGGGTACGCCGACCGCCTGCTGCTGGGCGGCGACACGACCACGGCGGGGGCGAGGTCGGTGCGGGGCGGGCCGGGGATGCCCCATCTGCTGCGGGGAGTGCGGGCCCGGCTCGAGGCCGCCGTCGGCGCGGAGCCGGTGGAGCTGATGTTGACGGCCAACGCGGGACGGGCGTTCGGGGTGGAGTGGGCGTAGGAACGTATTGCACCGTCCGTTCCAAAACCGGTACGGTCTCCCCATGGCCCGCCCGAGGACTTTCGACGAGGAACGGGCCCTGGACGCGGCCATGCGCGCGTTCTGGGTGAACGGCTACGAGGCCACCTCGACCCAGGACCTGTGCGAGGCCACCGGCCTGGGCCGCAGCAGCATCTACAACACGTTCACCAGCAAGCACGACCTGTTCCGGCGCGCCCTGGCCCGCTACATGCAGCGCATGAACGCCGGGCAGATCGAGATCCTCGAGGACGGGGAGCGGTCGGCGACGGAGCGCGTCCGCGCGCTGCTCGCCCGCATCATCGACGGCGAGTTCGAGCACCGCGAGGACGGGCGCAGCATCGGCTGCCTCACCGTCAACACGACCGTCGAACTCGCCGCGCGCGACCCGGAGTCGGCCGCGATGCTGGAGCGGGACCTCGCGATCCGGCTCACGGCGCTGCGGGCCGCGATCCGCTCCGGGCAGCGGGACGGCGACATCACGCGGAAGCGGGACGCGGACACCCTCGCCCGCTATGTCAACGCCGTCATCGGCGGGATGCGGATCTCCGCGCAGGGCGGTGTCGACCGCGCCGCCCTGGAGGCCATCGCCGAGACCGCCCTCGACGCGTTGGCGGTTCGCTGACCGCCCCGGAGTCGACCGCACGGGCCCGGCTCGCACCCTCGTCGCCTTCGCATGTCCTCATTTTGTACTGACCTATCCAAAACGTTCGCCCGCCGCGCCCGACAGGAGCACACCGCCATGCCCCGTGCCGTATACGTCCTGGCCCTCGGCATCTTCGCCATGGTGACCAGCGAGTTCGTGGTCGCAGGCCTGATGCCGCGGATGGCCGAGGGACTGCACGCCACGATTCCCGAGATCGGCTACCTCATCACCGCCTTCGCCGCCGCGATGGCCCTCGGCGGGCCCTGCCTCACCGTGGCTCTGCTGAGATCGCGTCAGAAGACCTCGCTCATGCTGCTGTTCGGCATCTTCCTCGTCGGCAACGTGCTCGCCGCCCTCGCGCCCGACTACCGCACGATGCTGGTGGCCCGGGTGCTCACCGGCATCGCGTCCCAGGCCTTCTTCGGCGTCTCCATCTCCCTGGCCTCCCGCCTCACCCGGCCCGACATGCGCGGACGCGCCATCGCCGTGGCCCTCAACGGGCTGATGCTCGGCACCCTGCTCGGCCTGCCGCTGTCGACCGTCATCGGCGAACACCTGGGCTGGCGCGCCGCGTTCTGGGCCATCACCGCCCTGACCGTGCTCGCGGCGCTCGCCACGCTCGCCGGCGTGCCGGACGCGGACGGCGGTGTTGAGGAGAGCGGCGGTCTCCGCGCGGAGCTGGGCGCCTTCCGCAGTCGGCGCCTGTGGCTGACCCTCACCACCAGCACCTTCGTCATCGGCGCCACCTTCTCCGCCTTCAGCTACCTCAACCCGATCCTCACCGAGGTCACCGGCTTCGCCACCGGGACCGTCCCCCTGCTGCTCATCGCGTACGGCGCCGCCACCGTCGTCGGCAACACGATCGTGGGGCGGCTCGCCGACCGCCGCGCCGTCGCCGTCCTCGGCGTGGGGCTCACGCTGAACGTCGCCTTCCTGGCGGGGTTCGCACTCTTCGCCCAACTGACCTTGCCCGCCGTGGCGTTGACGATGGGCATCGGGCTGGTCGGGGTCACCATGAACCCGGCCCTGGCGACCCGGGTCCAGCGGGCCGGCAACGCGCGGCCCCTGGTGAACACCGTCCACTCTTCGTTCATCACCCTCGGCATCATCATCGCCACGTCCGTCGGCGGCCCCGCCATCGACGCCTTCGGGCTGCGGGCACCCCTGTGGATCGGCGCGGGACTCGCCGCGCTCGGGCTCGGCACGCTGGTGCCGGACGTGCTGCGCCGCCGGGCCGGGGCGAGGGCGAGCGCGGCGGCACCGATCGAGGCCTCCCGCCCCGTGGCCCCCGGCCTGGACGTGCCCGAGAGGGTGTAGCACCCGTCCGGCTCCGGCGGCCGTCGCCGCGACGCCCGCGGCCGCCAACCCGGCCGTTCCCTATCCCAGCGCCCCCAGGGGGTCGTCGAGCACCGGCTGCCAGGCCAGCTCCGCGGCCCCCACCAGGCTGTTGTGGTCCAGGGTGCAGGCGAGGATCGGCACGCTGCCGCTGCGCCCCCACAGGCTCCGGTCCGCCACCACGGCGCGCAGCCGCTCCGGGTCGGCCTCCAACAGGGCGCGGTGCAGCCCGCCCAGGATGATCCGGTCCGGGTTGAGGATGTTGACGAGGCCCGCGAGACCGAGGCCGAGCCGGTCGATCAGCGCCTCGGCGGCGGCGCGCACCGCCGGGTCGCCGTACGCGTCGCGCAGCAGGGTCCGGGCCTGGACGAGCAGCCCCTCGGGGCCCGGCTCGCGGCCGGCCTGCGTCAAGAAGGCGAGGGGGTCCGTCTCCACGTCCAGGCAGCCCCGGCTCCCGCAGTAGCAGGGCCGCCCCTCGGGGTGCACGGTGAGGTGTCCGACCTCCAGGGCGAGGCCCGAACTCCCGGTGTGCAGACGGCCGTCGAGGACGAGGGCGCCGCCCACGCCCCGGTGGCCCGTCGCCACGCACAGCAGGTCCCGGGCACCGCGGCCCGCGCCGTGGCGGTGCTCGGCGAGGGCGGCGAGATTCACGTCGTTGCCCGCGAAGGCCGGTCCCTCGATGCCCGCGGCCCGCACGCACTCGGTGAAGATCTCGCGCACCTGCGCGCCCGCGGGCCAGGCGAGGTGCAGCGGATTGAGCGCGGTGCCCTCCGGCTCGGCCACCGCGGACGGCACGGCGAGGCCGGCGCCCACGCAGCGCCGGCCGGTCTCGCGCAGCAGCCGCGCGCCCGCGTCGACCACAGAGCGAAGCACCTGGGCCGGGTCGGCGTCGACGGTCTCACAGCCGGGAGCGGTCGCGACGGCGCGGCCGCCGAGGCCGACCAGCGCGGCACGGAAACCGTCCGCGTGCACCTGCGCCGCCAGCACGACGGGCCCCTCGTCCGCGACGGACAGGCGGTGCGAGGGCCTGCCCTGCGAGCCCGCCGCCGCGCTCGGCTTGGCATCGATCCGGATCAGGCCGAGCGCCTCCAGCTCGGCGGCGACCGCGCCCGCCGTGGCGCGGGTGACGCCCAGCTCCGCCGTGAGGACGGCACGGGTGGGGGCGCGCCCGGTGTGGACCAGTTCGAGCGCGGGGCCCAGCGCGCCGCGGCCCCGCTCCAGGCGGGTACGCGTGGTCACTTCCCCCTCGGCACGGGGGTCAGCCTTGCCGTTCATGAGGGCGAGTCTCCCATGATCCGCACACGGCATCGCCTGCTCCGTACACGGCGTCGTCGTGCGCAGGTCATCCGCCCGTTCCCCGGCGAGGGGCGACGGGGCCTTCGCCGAGGAGCCGGGGCGCGGGCGTCTTCGTACGCCGGGCCGGTCCGTGCCCCGGCGCCGCGTACGGGGATCGCCCCCCCCCGGGTCGTCCCGAGCGCCGAATCGCCTTGTACGAGACCGGTGCGCACCCCTACCCTGACTTTGTGCCGCTACTAAACAAACTCGGGACCGCGGCGTCGCGGCCCACCGATCCCGCCCTGCGCCGCCTGCGCGCGGCCCTCACCGTCTTCTTCGCCCTCGACGGCTTCGTCTTCGCCGGCTGGGTCGTCCGTGTCCCCGCCATCAAGGAGCGGACCGGCGCCTCGGCGAGCCAGTTGGGGCTCGCCCTGCTCGCCGTCTCCGCCGGCGCGGTGGTCACGATGACGCTGACCGGCCGCCTCTGCCGGCGCCATGGCAGCCTGCCGGTGACCGTGGCCTGCGGGGTGCTGCTCCCGCTCAGCGTCGCGCTGCCGCCGCTGACGGATTCGGTCCTCGTGCTCGGGCTCGTCCTGCTGGTCTTCGGGGCCGCGTACGGGGGCATCAGCGTCGCGATGAACAGCGCCGCCGTCGATCTGGTGAGCGCTCTGCGGCGCCCCGTGATGCCGAGCTTCCACGCGGCGTTCAGCCTGGGCGGCATGCTCGGCGCGGGGCTCGGCGGCCTCGTCGCGGCGCACCTCTCCCCCACGCCCCATCTGCTCGGCATCACGGTGACCGGTCTCGCGGTCACGGCCGTGACGGCGCCCACGCTGCTGCGGCCGGGCGCGGCGGAACTCCTGCGGGCGCACTCCCCCGTCAGGCCCGACGGCCCCGCCGCGGCGTCCAAGCGGGGCGGTTCGCGCCGCATGGACCGCCGCACCCGCGGCCTCGTCCTGGTCTTCGGGCTCATCGCGCTGTGCACGGCGTACGGCGAGGGCGCCATCGCGGACTGGGGTCCCCTGCACCTGGAGCAGGACCTGCACGCGCACCCGGGCATCGCCGCCGCGGGGTACTCGTGCTTCGCCTTCGCGATGACCGTCGGCCGTCTGCTGGGCACCACCTTGCTGGAGCGGCTCGGCCGGACCCGTACGGTCGTCGCCGGCGGCGCCACCGCGTGCGCCGGGATGCTGCTCGGCGCGCTCGCGCCCTCCGCGGGCCTGACCCTCGCCGGGTTCGCCGTCACCGGGCTCGGCCTCGCCAACATCTTCCCCGTGGCCGTCGAACGGGCGGGCGCGCTCGCCGGACCCGACGGGGTCGCCACCGCTTCCACACTCGGATACGGCGGCATGCTCGTCGGACCGCCCCTCATCGGGTTCATGGCCGACTGGTACTCCCTGCCGGTCGCCCTGACGAGCGTCGCCGTGCTCGCGGGGGTCGCCGCGTGCGTCGGCCTCGCGACCCGGCGCACGGAGCGGAGCGGACGCCCGGAACCGGATCACACGGGACGCCCGGAGCGCAAGCGCTCCGCGGAAACGGTCTGACATCTCCCCCGGGCTCCCATTCGAGCGCGCTCCATCCGACACAATCCCCGCATGGACATTTCCCGGCACATACAAGTGGTCAGCGACGAGGGGCGGTTGCTCGCCCGGGCCGCCGAGGAGGCCGGGCCCGACGCCAAGGTGCCCACCTGCCCGGACTGGGAGGTGCGGGACCTGCTGCGGCACACGGGCATGGTGCACCGCTGGGCGACGGCCTTCCTCGCCGAGCGGCGCACCGAGTTCCGGCTCGGCGGGCAGCTGCCCGACCTCGACGGCACGGCGCTCCTCGACTGGTTCCGCGAGGGGCACGCCGCGCTCGTCGACACGCTCACCTCGACCCCCGCCGACGTCGAGTGCTGGGCCTTCCTGCCGGCCCCCTCGCCGCTGGCCTTCTGGGCCCGGCGGCAGGCGAACGAGACGACCGTCCACCGGGTCGACGCCGAGTCCGCGCGCGGCGGCACCCCCTCGCCGGTGGACGCCGATTTCGCCGTGGACGGGATCGAGGAGCTGCTGCTCGGCCTCCACGCGCGCGAGAAGAGCCAGGTGCGCACCGCCGAACCCCGGGTGCTGCGGGTGCGCGCCACGGACGCGCCCGCCGAGTGGACCTGGACCATGCGCCTGTCCGACGGACCTCCGGTCACCGAGCGCGGCGCCACGGCCCCTGCCGACTGCGAGATATCGGGGCAGGCCGCGCGGCTCTATCTGGCGCTGTGGAACCGGCTGCCGTTCCCGGAGGTGACGGGCGACCGCTCGCTCGCGGCCCTGTGGCGCGAGAAGTCGGCCATCGTCATGCGCTGAACGCCGACGCCCGTCGACACGTGCTGAACGCCGACACTGGCCGGGCCCGCACGCGCGCCCGGCTCAGCCGGTGAGCATCCGGGCGAGGACCGCCCGCTGCACGGGCCGTACCTCGCGATGGAGCGCGCGGCCCTTGTCCGTGAGGGAGACCCGCACCCCGCGCCGGTCCTCGCTGCACATGCCGCGCTCCACGAGGCCGTCCTTCTCCAGGCGCCCGATGAGGCGGGAGAGGGCGCTCTGGCTCAGGTGGACCTGCGCCGAGATCTCCTGCACACGGAACGTGCAGCCACCGTCGTCCGAGGACCCTTCGGCCAGTACGTCGAGCACCTCGAAGTCGCTCGCGCCCAGGCCGTGGGGGTGCAGCTCCCGGTCGAGTTCGCACAGTGTGCGCGCGTGTACCGCGAGGATGCCCCGCCATTGCTCCACGAGCCCCTGCTCGGCTGTGTTGGCCGCCATGTGTCGCACGGTAGCAGAGGATGTCCAGATTGTTGCATCGTCATCTATTGCACGTGCATGCGATACGCGCGCCAGCCAGCCGTGCGCGCACCTGGAGGTCCTGGGCCCGCCTCCCTTGTCCGCCGGAGCGCCCGCCTGTGAGACTTCCCCCATGACGGACACGGGGTATACGGGAAGGCGGACTTCCGCCGAGCGGGACGCGATCACGATCGAGATCGGATACGCGCTCATCAGCGCGGCCGTCGTGGCCCTCGCCGTGATCGGCGTGGTGACCGCCGGTCCGCTGCTGGCGTTCGACCCGCCCCGCGCCGTGGCGAGCGTACTGAAGGTGGCGGGCCCCGTGCTCGGCGCGGTGGCGTTCGCCGTACGCGTCGCCACCGTCCTGTGGCGGTTCCGCGGCCGCGGGGCCGCCCGGCCTCATTCCTAGGCGGCTCACGCCCGCGCGGTCAGCCGGCGCAGATGGCGGACCAGGCTGTGCTGGACGGCCGCGGTGTGCTCGAAGAAGTAGAAGTGGCTGCCGGGGAACTCGGCCGCGCCGAGGAAGTCGGTGCAGTGGTCCTCCCAGGCGGCCATGCCGGCGGGAGCGGCGATGGGGTCGGACGTGCCGCAGTAGGCGGCGACCGGGCAGGGCGCCGGTTCGCCGTCCTCGCGCAGGCTGCCTGCGGCCAGGAAGTCGGCGCGCAGCGCGGGCATGATCGAGGCCAGGGTGGCCGGGTCGAGCGTCGCGCCCTCCTGCATCAGGCCCAGCTGGGCCACCCGGGCGAGGAGTTCGTCGTCCGACATGGAGGCCACCCGGGCCAGCTCGGCGGCGGGTTCGAGACCCGGGGCCCAGGCGGAGACCGCGAGGAGCGCGGGGGCGGGCAGGCCGTTCCACTCGGCGGCCACGGAGAGCCGGTAGGCGAGCAGGCCGCCGAAGCTGTGGCCGAGCAGGACGTAGGGCCTGCCGTCCAGCTCGGCCTCGAACGCCTCCAGGAGCGCGTCGACCAGGGGCTCCACCTCGGTGTAGGGCTCCTCCCCCAACCTCTCCTGGCGGCCGGGCAGTTGCAGGGTGCGCACCTCCATGGTGGAGGGCAGGGTGGCCGCCCAGGCCTGGTACGCCGGTGCCGTGCCGCCGGCGTGCGGGAGCAGGAACACCTGGTGGTCGGCGTTCGGGTCGGCCCCGGACGTGGTGAACCAGCGGGTGCGTCGCGGGCTGCCGGTGGTGGTCATGCGCTCTCCTGATCCGTCTGGCGGGCCTTGGACATGAGGACGTCCGCGATCTCCCGCAGGTGGGTCTCCGGCCGCAGCGATCCGATGCGGAGCACGATGTGGCGGGCGCCAGCCCGCACATAGTCGGCGAGGCGTTGCGCGCAGTGCTCGCTCGGGCCCCAGGCGTAGGCCTGGACGGCCGACATCTGCTCCAGGGTGCGGCCGTAGCAGTGCTCCAGATAGTCGTCGAGTTCGACCCGGGCACCCCGCTCGTCCGCGCCGACGGTGACCGTCAGGTACAGGGCCGGGGTCACCGCGCCCTCCCGGCGGCCCGCGCGCCGGCAGAGGTCCTCCAGGCGGCGCCTGGCACAGGCGTAGGCCTCGGCGGAGGTCAGGAACGGCAGCCAGCCGTCGTAGCGGCGGGCCGCCCGTTCCAGTACCGGGGCGGTGTCGTCGGCGGCGAGCCACAGCGGCGGCCCGTCGGGGGCGGCGGGGCACACCAGCCGGTCCAGGCCGTGTGCCTGCCAGCGCCGTCCTGCGAAGCTGTTCGGCGCGCCGGGCCGGGTGCTGCTCCAGGCGGTGCGCCACAGTTCGGTGATCTCGTCCAGCCGGTCGGCGCCGTCGGTGACCGGGACGCCCAGCGCGGCAAGTTCCTCCTCGGTCTCCGGTGCCGGGAAGCCCGATCCCACCCCGAGGACGAGCCGGCCGGAGCTGACGTGGTCCAGGCTGCTGGCCATGCTCGCGGCCACGAGCGGATGCCGCAGGGCCGGCGTCAGGGCGGCGGTGCCGAGGAGCACCCGGCGGGTCACCGCGCCCACGGCGGACAGGACGACGAGGGGGTCCAGCCGGGGGCGGGCGGTGAGCGAGTCACCCGTCCACAGGGAGTCGAAGCCCAGTTCCTCGGCCCGCCGCGCGAAGTCCAGCAGGGGCGAGACGCCGTACTCGCCGAGGACGGCCTGTTCCCTGGTCGGCAACAGGACCCCCACGCGCAGCGGCTGACGGGCAGCCCCCATCGCACACCTCTTTCTCGGGTCATGGTCAGTGGTCCCTGGGATCCAAGCAGTCGCACCTGACAGGTTCCTGATCGCGCGCCCCGGTCCCGCCCCTTTCCGGTGCCCCGATCGAAAAATTGTTAATACGGAAACCGAATCAGCCATGAGCGGGACCGAACAACCCCCGCAGAGGCACGGAAAACGCGCACATTCACTGTCCGAGATGTCCGGGTCCGCCCCGACATCACCATCGGGATTCAGCTTTGTTGCAGGGAGCACGCACTGGCGCGGAAACGACGGCTTCCCCTCATGGGCTCTTGCGGTCATGAAGAGACCCGGAGCAAATAGAGGGAACTGGTTCAGCACTGGAGGAAAAAGTGATCACATATTCGCGGTTCGACGACGCGCGCGCTTGCGGAACCGATCCCGTCTTCGCCTTTCTGGGGCCGTTGGAAGTGCGCGCGGGCGGCCGTATCCACTCCGTCGGGGGAAACCGGCAGCGCACCTTGCTCGCGGCGTTGCTGGTGAGCGCGGGGCGGCCGCTGTCCGCCGAGCAGTTGTACACCGAATTGTGGGGGGAGAACCCTCCGCCCACCTTCGAGAACTCGCTCCAGGCCCACATCTACCGGTTACGCCGCACCCTCCAGCAGGCGGCGGGCACGGACGGGCGGGCGCCCGAGCTGCTCACGCGCTCGTCCGGATACGTCCTGGAGACGGGCGGCGAGGAGAGCGACGCGGCCGCCTTCCGCCGGCTGACCGGCCAGGCCCGCGCCCGCGTCCGGCACAGTCCCGCCGAGGCGCACCGGCTGTTCGGCGAGGCGCTGGCGCTCTGGCGCGGCGCGCCCTTCCAGGACGTCGCCCAGGGGCCGATGTCGCAGAGCGTGGCGCTGGCGCTGGAGGAGGAGCAGCTGTGCGCCGTCGAGGACAGGCTCTGGCTGGAGATACAGCTGGCGGACCCCGTGCACAGCATCGGCGAGCTGAAACGCATGCGCACCATCCACCCCTGGCGGGAGCGCCTGACCGAGCTGCTCATGCTGGCCCTGTACCGGACCGGGCGACAGGCCGAGGCGGTGGAGACGTACAACAGCACGCGGCACAGGCTGGCGAGCGAGCTGGGCGTGGAGCCCTCGCTCAAGCTGCGCGAGCGGCTGCGGGAGATCCTCAACCAGGCCCCTTCCCTGGACGCCGCCACCGTGCCCGCGTAGGCGGCTCACACGCGCACGGTGCGCCAGGGCCGCGGACGAGACCGCGGCGGTACGCCCCCCGAATTCTTCCGGAGGGTGTACCGCCGCGGTCTCGTTCTGTCGCGTCAGCCACGCGTCAGCGCGGAGCGGCAGAATATACATCGACCGCTTCTCGATTTCCCTCTCTTTGCCTGCCGCTTTTCATGCCGCCTTCCCTACCCCTATTCGCGCCCCTTTTCGCGCGAGTAAAGGGGTTGCTTTCGCATGCCCAATTCCCCCTACATTCCCCGGTCGTGTCGTTGCCGTACCGCAGCCCTTTCATGGTTTCGACGCGTTATCAGCCGTCCTTCAGGCGTCGATCAGCTCCGCTGGCCAAGGTGAGCGACGACGACGGTAAAGACACTGCGAAAGGGATGACTATGGTCGAGGACTTTGAGGTCGTCATCATCGGCGCCGGGATGTCGGGTCTCGGCATGGCCGCCCGGCTGAAGGAGGCCGGGCGGCACGCGTTCACGATCCTGGAGAAGGCCGACTCCCTCGGAGGGACCTGGCGCGAGAACACGTATCCGGGCGCCGCCTGCGACGTGCAGTCCCACCTGTACTGGTACTCCTTCGGGGAGCAGCCCGACTGGACGCGGACCTACGCCGGGCAGCCGGAGATCCTGCGCAACCTCGAACGGTTCGCCGCGAGCCACCGGCTGGCGGAGCACATCCGCTTCGGCGTGGAGGTCACCCACGCCACCTGGTCGGACGACGACGGCAGCTGGCTGCTGCGCACCTCGCGCGGCGAGCGGCTGCGGGCCCGCGTGCTGATCACCGCGTGGGGGCAGCTGGACCGGCCGGCCTGGGCGCGCGTCGAGGGCGTGGACAGCTTCGCCGGCACCCAGGTGCACACGGCGCGCTGGCCCGAGGACCTGGACGTCACGGGCAAGCGGGTCGCCTGCGTCGGCAGCGCGGCCAGCGCCGTCCAGCTGGTGCCCGCCATCGCGGACGCCACCGAGCGGCTGACGGTGTTCCAGCGCTCCCCCAACTATCTGCTGCCGCGCCAGGACCGGGCGCTCCCGGACGAGGAGCGGGCCGCGCTGCTCGCCGAACCGGAGCGCTACACCGCTCTGCGCGAGGGCCTCTACCGCGAGCGCGACGGCTGGGCCGCCGGTCTGCGCGACGACGGCAACCCGGTGCGGGACGAGTTCCGGCGGGTCGCCGGAGAGCATCTGGCCGCCCAGGTCGCCGACGGGCAGCTGCGCGAACGGCTCACCCCCGACTACGCGTTCGGCTGCAAGCGCGTCCTGATCAGCGACGACTACTACCCGGCGCTCTCCCGCGACAACGTCGAGCTGGTGACGGAGCCCATCGCCCGCATCGAACCGGAGGGCGTGCGCACCACGGACGGGCGGCGGTACGACGTCGACGTGATCGTGCACGCCACCGGCTTCCAGCCGCTCGACCGCACGGGCGGGGTGGAGATCGTCGGACGGAATCTGCTGACGCTGCGCGAGGCGTGGAAGGAGGGTCCGGAGGCCTACCTCGGCGTGGCCGTGCACGGCTTCCCGAACATGTTCATGCTGTACGGCCCGAACACCAACCTCGGCCACCACTCGATCCTGTTCATGGTGGAGTGCCAGATCGCCTACGTGCTCCAGGCGCTCGGCTCCCTCGACACCGGCCGGGACCGCACCCTGGACGTCCTTCCCGAGGTGCAGCGGCGCTACAACGAGGAACTGCGGCGGGACCTCGCGGGCACGGCCTTCGCCGCCGGCTGCGGGAGCTGGTACACGACCGGCGACGGCCGTGTGGTCAACAACTGGTCGTCCAGCATCGAGGCCTACCGGGAGCGCACGGCCGTCTTCACCGAGCGGGACTACGCCGGGTAGCTCTTCGACCGGCCCGCACACAGCACGGCGGTGGCCCGCCCCCTGACCGAGGGGGCGGGCCACCGCCGTGTCGTGCGCCGCCGGTCAGCCCTTGGCGGCGGCGAGTTCGTCGCGCACCGCGCGTCGCAGGACCTTCCCGCTGGGGTTGCGGGGCAGTGCCTCGGCGAAGTCGTAGGACGTGGGCATCTTGAAGTCCGCGAGGCGTCCGCGCAGGAACAGCAGCAGGTCCCGGGCCCCCGCCTCCTGGCCCCGCTCCAGGACGACCCGGGCGTGCACGGACTCGCCCCACCGCTCGTGCGGCAGGCCCACCACGGCGGCCCCGGCCACGGCGGGGTGCCGGGCGAGGGCGTCCTCGATCTCCGCCGGGTAGACGTTCTCCCCCGCCACGATGATCATGTCGTTGACCCGGTCGCGTACGTAGAGGAAGCCGTCCTCGTCGAGACAGCCGGCGTCCCCCATGTGCACCCACCCGTCGACCACGGTGCGCTCCGTCGCCTCGGGCAGCCGCCAGTAGCCGAGCATCCGGGCCGGGGTGCGCACACAGATCTCCCCGATCTCCCCGACGGGCAGCTCCTTGCCCTCGGGGTCCTCGATGCGGACCTCGATCCCCGGGTAGGGGCGGCCCGCCGCGCGCAGGCGCGGGCTGCCGGGGACGTGGTCGGCGGGCGGCAGGCAGACGGCGAAGTTACCGGTCTCGCTGCTGCCGTAGATCTGGAGGAAGTCGCAGTCCAGCACCTCGATCGCCCGGCTCAGCAGCTCCTCGCCGATGGGGGAGCCCCCGTAGACGACCTTGCGCAGCGTGGCGAGGGCGCCCCGGCCCGCGGCCGGTTCGGCGAGCATCAGCTCCAGCATGGCGGGCGCCACGATGGCGGTGGTGACCCCTTCCTCGGCGACCACCCGTACCGCGTCGGAGCTGATGAAGGCGGGCAGGGAGACCACGGTGGCCCCGGCGTTGAACGCCTGCATCCCGTAGGAGAGGCCGCCGATGTGGAAGCCGGGCAGGCCGATCAGGCTGCGGTCGCCGGGCTTCCAGTCGAGCCAGTCGAGGCCGTGGTCGTCCATCGCCGCGGCGACGTTGAAGAAGCTGCGGTGGGGCAGGACGACGCCCTTGGGCAGGCCGCTGGTGCCGCTGGTGTAGATCTGCACGACGGGGCTGTTCTCGTCGCCGTCCGCCGGCTCGCCCCCGGCCTCCGGGCCCGGGCCGGTGGCCACCGAGCGCTTGCGGGCGGCCAGGGACTGCGCCTGTGGTGCGCCGGCGTCCAGGCACAGCACGGTACGCAGCGAGGGCAGGCCCTCGCGGACCTCGGCGGCCACCGGCAGGTGCTCCGCGTCGACCAGGAGCATCTCGGTGGTGGAGTCGCGCAGGATGTGGTCGACCTCCTGCGCGGTCAGCCGCCAGTTGACGGGGACGAGGACCGCGCCCGTGCGGGCGCAGGCGAAGGCCAGCTCCCAGTACTCGACGGCCTCCTTGCCGAGGTAACCCACGCGGGAGCCGGGGCCGACGCCGGACGCGCGCAGCACCCGGGCCGTGAGCGCGCTCTCCCGGTCCAGTTCCCGGTAGGTGAGCGTCCGGCCCGCGCAGACGACGGCCGGTTGGTCGGGCCGGAGTCCGGCCTGCCGGGCGATCACTTCCTGAAGCGTCCGCGAGCGGGGTGAGGTGGTCATCGGTGGGCTCCTGTTCCTGCCGCGTGCGCCGGTGCCTCGGCACCGGACAGCAGCTCTTCGATGTAGGCGCTGAGCAGGTCCACGCTGGGCCGGTCGAAGGTGACGGACGCCGGCAGCGTGATGCGGAAGGCGGCCTCCAGGGCGTTGCGGATCTCGACCGCGTTGAGCGAGTCCATGCCGAGGGCGGCCAGTTCGGCGTCGGGTTCCACGTCATCGGCCGACTCGAAGCGCAGGACGTCCGCGAGCCGGTGGCGCACGATCGCGTTGACACCGGCCGAGCGGGCGGCCCCGGGGTCCGAGGCCAGCGCCCCGACGTCGGTCCCCGCGCCGGCCGCGGCGCACCCGGGCACGAGGTCCTCGAAGAGCGCGCTCGGCGCCCTGCGGGCCACGAAGCGCTTCCAGTCACAGTGGCCCATCAGGATCTGGGGGCGCCCGGCGTCCAGCAGTGCGGGCAGGGCGTCGGTCGCCTCGTCCTGGTCGAGGAGCGTGATGCCCTGGCCCTCCCAGCTGCGGACCAGCGAGGAGCTGAGCTGCCGCCCGGGTCCCCGGGGCGCCCACGGCCCCCAGTTGACGGCGGTGGCGGGCAGCCCCGCGCCGGCGCGCTGGGCCATCAGGTGGTCGAGGAAGGCGTTGCCCGCGCCCGCGCCGGTCTGGGTGGCGGCGCCGAGCAGCGCCCCGGCCGTGGAGCAGCCGAGGAAGAAGTCCAGCTCGGGCAGGTCGGCACTCGCCTCGTGCAGCAGCCAGGCGCCGTAGACCTTCGTACGGAAGACGGCGTCCAGGCTCTCCCAGGTCTGCTGGGCGAGCGGCAGGTCCTGGGCGGCCTCCTGGGCGGCGTGGACGACGCCGCCCACCGGGGGCGCGGCCTTAGCGAGTTCGGCCAGGACGCGTGAGACGTCCGACGCGGAACCGAGGTCGCAGGCGTGGACGCTCGCCGTGACGCCGTCACCGAGGACGGGGGCGGGGCCGCCGGTGCGGCTCAGCAGCGCCACGTGGCGGGCACCCAGGGCGGCGAGGCGGCGCGCGAGGGCCCGGCCGACCATGCCGGTGCCGCCGGCCACCACGTAGGTGCGGTCGGCGCGGACGGCGAGCGGCCGGGAGTCCGCGGGCACGGCGTCGGCCGTGCGCAGCCGGCGCACCAGGCGCCCGCCGTCGCGGTGGGCGATCTCCAGCTCGCTCTCCCCGGCCGCCAGCCACTCCCCCACGAGAGCGGGGGCGCCGTCGGCGCCGGGCGGCAGGTCGACGAGGGTCACCCGGTAGCCGGGGAACTCCATGCCGAGGGCCCGGCCGAAGCCCCACAGGGTGGCCGCCGCCGCCGGTTCGGTGGACTTGTCGCCGGGCAGGTGCTGCGCGCCCTCGCCCACCAGCCACAGCCGTTGCCCGCGGCCGAAGCCCTTGCGGCCCAGGGTGTCGAGTACGGCGAGGAGGTCGCGGTAGTTGGCCTCGCACTCGGCGCGCAGACGCTCTGCTGCGCTCACCCCATCCGCCGTGGGGTCGTCCGGGGTGGTGCGCCACAGCCAGCACACGTCGGTGGGCGGCTCGCCGTCCAGTGCCTCGGCCAGGGCCGTGGGGCCGGTGGCCGCGGCGAGGGCGACACCCTCCGCGGCGGCCGCCTCGGCGAGCCCGCGCGGCAGCCGGGCGGGGTCGCCCGCGACCAGCACGCGCCGCCCCTCCCGCCGGGTGTCGGGCAGCGGCTGGGGGACCCAGTGCTGCTCGTAGAACAGGCCGCCGCTCGCGGCCTGTTCGCCGCCGGGGGTCTTCTCCGCCTGCCAGGCCGCCTCGGCCGCTTTGCGCCGCGGGGTGGGCAGCCAGTACCGCTTGCCGTCGAAGGGGTACGAGGGCAGCGGGATCCGGCGCCGCGAAGCGCCGTCGTGGTAGCCGGCCCAGGAGACCTGCACGCCCGCCTCGTACGCCTTGGCGAGGGACCGGCGGATCATGTCGCCGTCGTGGTCGTCGCGGAAGGTGCTGCTCAGCCAGACGTGGTCCGCCTCGCCGGCCGAGGTCCTGGCCAGCGCGGTGAGTGCGGCGGAGGGGCCCAGTTCGACGAAGACGTGCCGCCCGCGCTGGTCCACCGCCCGTACGCCGGCCTCGAACTGCACCGGTTCGAGCAGGTGCCTGATCCAGTACTCGGGGTCGGCCATCTGGCGCCCGCGCGCCACGCGGCCGGTCACGTTGGAGACGACGGCCATGGTCGGCGTGCGGAACTCCACGGTGTCCAGCACCGCGCGGAACTCCTCGACGATGTCGGCCATCAGCGGCGAGTGGTAGGGCACGGCGCCGCGCAGCGGGGTGACCTTCACCCCGCGTTCGGTGAGCCGCCGGCCCACCTCGGCCAGTGCGTCGTCGCCGCCGGTGAGCAGGCACTGCCCGGGGCCGTTGACCGCGCCGATCGTCAGGTCCGGCCAGTCCTCGAGGAGCGGGGCGACCTCGGCGGCCGGTGCGCCGACCGCGGCCATGCCGCCCTTGTCCCGCACCGCCTCGCTCAGCCGTCCGCGCGCGGCCACCAGCCGGGCCCCGTCCTCCAGCGAGAACACCCCGGCCACCGCGGCGGCGGCGAACTCGCCCAGGCTGTGCCCCATCAGCACGGAGGGGCGCACGCCCCAGGACAGCCAGAGCCTGGCCATCGCGTATTCGAGGCTGAAGAGCGCCGGCTGGAGGTAGCGGGGCTCGTGGACGCGCTCGGGCGCCTCGCCCCCGCCGCGCACCAGCTCACCGAGGGGGACGCCGATCAGCGGGGTCAGGATGCGGTCGCACGCGTCGAGCGCGGCCCGGAAGGCCGGGTACTGCGCATAGAGCGCGGCGCCCATCCCGGGGTACTGCGTGCCCGTCCCGGAGAAGAGGAACGCCACCTTCGGGACGCCCGCCGAGCCCCCGCCGCGGGTGGTGCCCGCCGCCAGGGAGGCGATCCGCTTGTCCAGCGCCCGGGCCGTGTCGTCGCGGTCGCCCACCACCTCGGCGATCCGATGACGGAAGTGCGCGCGCCCGGTGTTGGAGGTGCGGCACAGGTCGGCGAGCGGGGTGTCGGGGTGCCGGGTCAGGTGGTCGAGGTAGCGCTCGGCGAGCCGGCGCAGCGAGGTGCGGTTCTTGGCGGACAGGGTGAGGACGGCGCTGGGTCGCACGTCGGCCGTCTCCTGCCGCGTGGGCGCGGCGGTCTCGGCCGGTGCCTCCTCCAGGACGACGGAGGCGATCGTGCCGGTCACACCGAAGCCGTTCACCATGGCGCGCCCGGTGCCTGTGCCGGGCCAGGGACGGCACTCGGTGGGGACGGTGACGGGGGCTTCGTCCCAGGCGATGCGCCGGGAGGGGGTGACGAGGTTCAGGTGCGGGAAGACCGTCTTCTCCCGCAGCTGGAGCACCGCCTTGATGATCGAGCCGACGCCGGCCGCGCCCTCCATGTGGCCGATGTTGGTCTTCAGGGAACCCACCACCATGGGCGCGGCCTTGGTGTGCGACTCGGCGAACACGTCGCTGATGGCGTCCATCTCGGTGGGGTCGCCGAGCGCGGTGCCGGTGCCGTGGGCCTCGACGTACTGGATGTCGCCCGGCGTCAGGCGGCAGCGGGCGAGGGCGGAGCGCATGACCTGTTCCTGCGCGGCGCCGTTGGGCGCCACCAGGCCCGCGCTCTCGCCGTCCTGGCCGACCGCGGAGCCCCGGATCACGGCGTGGACGGTGTCGCCGTCCCGGCGCGCGTCGGACAGCCGCTTGAGGACCAGCACCCCGCACCCCTCGGCGCGGGCGTAGCCGTCGGCGCGCTCGTCGAAGGTCTTGCACTGGCCGTCGGAGGCGAGCACCCCGCCCAGGGACAGGATGGTGTGGTTGTGCGCGTTGTGGATGACGTTGACGCCGCCGCTCAGCGCGATGCCGCACTCGCCGCCGCGCAGCGCCTGCACGGCCAGGTGCGTGGCCGTCAGCGACGAGGAGCAGGTGGTGTCGACGGTCATGCACGGGCCGCGCAGCCCGAGGAAGAACGACAGCCGGCCCGAGACCGCGCTGTGCGTCAGTCCGGGCGCGAGGTAGCCGTCGAGGTCGGCGGGGGCGAGGTCGGTGGACTCGAAGATGTAGTCGAGCGTGGTGACGCCCATGAAGACGCCGGTGTCGCCGTGCCGCAGCGAGGTGGGGTCGACGCCCGCGTGCTCCAGCGCCTCCCAGGCCGTCTGGAGGGCCAGCCGCTGCTGCGGGTCGATGTACGGGGCCTCTTTGGGGGACACCGAGAAGAAGGCGGCGTCGAAGCGGTCGACGTCGTGGATGAAGCCGCCGCGCGGCCAGTCACCGTCTTCGGCTCCGCCCGCCGCGCCGTCCCCCGCCTCGCCGGACGCACCGGCGCCGTCCTCGTGGGCCGCGCCGCCGTCCGGGGCCATCTGGCGGCGCTCGCCGGCCGGCAGCGGCCCGACGCCCGAGCGGCCCTCGCGCAGGAAGCGCGCGAAGGTGTCGACGTCGTTGTTCCCACCCGGAACGCGCAGCCCCATTCCCACGATGGCTATGGGTTCGTATTTCTCGCGTTCGAGGGCGGCGAGCGCTTCCTCCTTGCTTCGTAATTCGGCGAGTACGGCGGCCAGCTCGGCCGCGCTCGGTTGCGATGCCTCCGACATTTATTCCCTCCGGTCAGGAAATTGATCACGCACAGAGATGGTCTATCAAGTGACCGGCGGTCGGGTGACCGAAGAGAGCGGCCGTCGAAATCTCGCAGTCCAGCTTCCGCTCCAGGGAAAGCTTCACCTCGCTGAGCCGCAGCGAGGTGAGCCCCAGGTCCAGGAAGCCCGTGTCCAGCGGGAACTCCTCATGCGGGGTCATGAAGAGGGCGCTTCTGAACTCCCCCACGACCAGCTCCTCGACGAGCTCCCGGCGCTCGTGCTCCGGCAGGAGCCTCAGCTTCTCCATGGCGGGAAAATCTTGCGACACCCACGCCACCGCCTCTCTACGAATCGACTGCTGACCAAAATCGAAACAGCCGTTCCTGATAGTGACCTGATAGCCCACTGATGGCCCGCGGCAATGGCCGACGTACGTCCGCAGGATGGTTTATCCATGGCACATCGGTGTTATGTTCCATGACATGGATGAAAATGAATTCGACTTGGTCGGTGAATTAGACAGGACACTGAAGGCGCTGGGTCTGTCCCGTGCCGAGGCCGTGAGCGAACTGGTGGTGGAGGGGCGGGACCCGCTGGTGCCCTCCACGCTGCGCCTGGGCTCGGCGATGGGGATTGCCCTGCTGTCCGCCGCCGTCGGCGCCGCGCAGATCTGGCGTACCGCGACGGGCCGCCCGCAGCGGCTGGGTCTCGACCTCGGCCAGGCGCTCCACCAGCTCACGCCCTACCTCGGCGGCGGCAACACCCTGAACGGCTACGGCTCCAACATGGGCAGCGTCTTCGGCCTCGGCGGCACCCCCGCCCCCGCCCTGTGGGACCTGTACCGCACCGCGGACGACCGCTGGGCCATCCCGATCGCCTGCTATCCCCACACCCGGGACGCCTTCCTGGACCTGCTCGGCACCGCGCACACCCGCGAGCACATCGGCCGGGCCATCGCGGGCCGGATCTCCTGGGACCTGGAGGAGGAAGCGGCCGCCAAGGGGATACCGCTGGCCATCGTGCGCAGCAGGGAGGAGTTCCTCGACCACCCCCAGGGCCGGGCCGTGCTCGCCGAGCCCCTCGTGTCCGTGGAGCGGGTGGGCGACGCCCCGCCGCGCCCGCTGCCGGCCGGCGCCCAGCCGCTGTCCGGGCTGCGCTCCCTGCAGTTCACGCACGTCTTCGCGGGCACCGCGGCCGGCCGGGTCCTCGCCGAGCAGGGCGCCGACGTCCTGCACGTCTGCGAGCCGAACGCCTTCGACCACGACCTGTGCTGGAACGAGACGGGCGTCGGCCTGCGCTCGGCCCGCCTCGCCCTGGCCGCCGGCGGCGAGGGGCGGCGCGCCTTCGAGGACCTGCTGCGCACCGCGGACGTGTTCGTGCACAACCACCGGCCGGGCAAGATGGCCCGGCTCGGACTCGGCCCCGAGGAGTGCGCCGAGATCTCACCCGGTCTCATCCACGTCTCGGTGCGCTGTTACGGGCACAGCGGCCCCTGGCAGGAGCGCGGCGGCTTCGACCAGCACGCCCAGGCCCTGACCGGCGTCAACTGGAGCGAGCGGCAGGACGGGCGCCCCCAACTGCCGCCCGGCCGCATGCTCAACGACTACCTGGCCGCCTATCTCGCCGCCGCCGGCGTCATGAGCGCGGTCCTGCGCCGCGCCCGCGAGGGCGGCAGCTACCAGGTCAAGGTCTCGCTGGCCGGTGTCTCCAACTGGGCCTGGGAGCTGGGCACGTTCACGCGCGAGCAGTCCGAGCGGCTCGCGGTGCCGGCCCAGGTGCCCTCGCCCAGGCGCATCGCCCGGGCCACCCCGCTCGGCGACCTCTCCCTCGTGGCGCCGCCGGTCAGCCTCAGCGAGACACCGCCCGCCTGGCGCGGCCCGCTGCTCGTCCCCCGCGGCTCGTCACAGCCCCGCTGGTACGACGACGTGGCGTCCTGACACCCCGCGCCCCCTGTCGCGCCCCTGTCGCGCCGTCGGCGCACCCCTGCCGTGCCCCTGCCGTATCCCGAGGAGCCCTCTCATGTCCCGTATCCCCTGCCTCGACACCGAGGCCCTGCCCCAGTCGCTGCGTTCGCTGGCCCAGGGGCGCGTCATCAACGTCTACCGGACGCTCGGCCACGCCCCCCGGTCGGTCACGCAGATCGCCCGGCTGGGCGCCGCGCTCTTCGCCGACGCCAGTCTCGACGCGGTCGACCGCGAACTGCTCATCCTCACCTACGGCACCGTCTACGAGGCGGAGTACGAGTGGGCGCAGCACGTGCCCATATCGCGGGCCGTCGGGGTCACGGACGCCCAGCGCTCCGCCGTGCGCGCCGAGCGGTACGACGCCGACGTCTTCACCCCGGCCCAGCGGGCGCTCCTCGGCTTCGCCGCCGCCGCGGCCACCGCGCCCTTCGTGGACGAGGCCCTCCACACGGCCGTGGCGGCCCACTACACCGAGGAGCAGATCGTCGAGACCCTCGTCCTGGCGGGCTTCTACTTCCTGCTGGGCCGCGTCTGCACCGTCCTGGACGTCGAGGTGGACGCGGCCCAGGGCGACGAACTGGTGCGCATGGCGCAGACCATGCACGACGACCACTGACCCGCGGCAGCGCCGCCCGGGGAGCTAGCGGTCGAGCGTGCTCAGGGCCCGCCGCGCCAGCGGATGCGTCCGCACCAGTTCGGCCAGCGTCGTCGAGCCGCGGGTGATCTTCGCGAACGCGTTCCACGCGGGGCGCAGGCCGGTGATCGCCGCGTGGAACATGCCGGGCCGGCGTTCGAAGAGCTGGAGCAGGCGGCGCCCCACGCTCATCTCCACCCCGAGCCCGGCCTTGACGGCGAACGCGTAGTTCAAGGCCTGGCGGCGGGCGTCCACCGCGTCGTGCGCCTCCGCGATCCGCACCGCCCACTCCCCCGCGAGCCGCCCGGAGCGCAGCGCGAAGGAGATGCCCTCACGGGTCCACGGCTCCAGGAGGCCCGCCGCGTCCCCGCACACGAGGACCCGGCCGCGGGAGAGCGGCGAGTCGTCACTGCGGCAGCGGGTCAGGTGCCCGGAGGAGATGCTGGGCTCGAAGCCGGCGAGGCCGAGCCGGGCGATGAAGTCCTCCAGGTAGCGCTTGGTGGCGGCGCCCTCGCCGCGCGCGGAGATCACGCCGACGGTCAGGGTGTCGCCCTTGGGGAAGACCCAGCCGTAACTGCCCGGCAGGGGACCCCAGTCGATGAGCACCCGGCCCGCCCAGTCCTCGGCGACGGTCGCGGGCACCGGGATCTCGGCCTCCAGGCCGAGGTCGACCTGGTCCAGTTTGACGCCCACGTGCGCGCCTATCCGGCTGGCGCTGCCGTCGGCGCCGACCACGGCGCGGGCCAGGACGGTCTCGCCGCCCTGGAGCACGACGGCGACGGTCCGCCGGTCGGGCACCTCGGGCCCGTGCTGCTCCACGCGGGCGACGGTGACGCCGGTGCGCAGCTCGGCGCCCGCCTTCTGGGCGTGCTCGACGAGCCGCTGGTCGAACTCGGGCCGGTTGACGAGCCCGAAGAGCGTCTGCCGGGAGCGGCGGGTACGCGTGAACTTCCCGTCCAGGGAGAACGTCACCGCGTGCACCCGGTCGCGCAACGGCAGTTCGAAGCCGGGCGGCAAGGAATCGCGCGACGGACCGATGATGCCGCCGCCGCACGTCTTGTACCGCGGGAGTTCGGCCTTCTCCAGGAGCAGCACGCTGCGTCCCGCGACGGCTGCCGCGTAGGCCGCCGAGGCCCCCGCGGGGCCGGCCCCGACCACGACGACGTCCCACACGTACCGGGCGTCGTCCGCTGAGTTCTCGCTGCTCACGTTGGTCTACCGCTCCTGATCCCGCTGTTGGCCGCGCTTTCCCCAGGCATCCTACGGCCGAGCCCTTCGCGCCCCTCCTGTGGGAGGATCACCTCCACCCACACGCACAACATCGCACCACGAGGAGCGTGCCCATGTCGCCGCATCCGATCGCCGAGACCGTCGCCTCACTCATGCCGAGGGCGAAGGCGGAGCTCACCGAACTGGTGGCCTTCAAGTCGGTGGCGGACTTCGAGCAGTTCCCGAGGAGCGAGAGCGAGGCCGCCGCGAACTGGGTGGCGGACGCGCTGCGCGCCGAGGGCTTCCAGGACGTCGCGCTGCTCGACACCCCGGACGGCACCCAGTCGGTGTACGGCTTCCTGCCGGGCCCCGAGGGCGCGCCGACGGTCCTTCTGTACGCGCACTACGACGTGCAGCCGCCGCTGGACGAGGCCGCGTGGACCAGTCCGCCGTTCGAGCTGACCGAGCGGGACGGCCGCTGGTACGGCAGGGGCAGCGCCGACTGCAAGGGCGGCGTCATCATGCACCTGCTCGCCCTGCGCGCCCTGAAGGCGAACGGCGGCGTGCCGGTGAGCGTCAAGGTGATCGCGGAGGGCTCGGAGGAGCAGGGCACGGGCGGCCTCGAGCGGTACGCGGAGAGCCACCCCGAGCTGCTCACGGCCGACACGATCGTCGTCGGCGACGCGGGCAACTTCCGGGTGGGCCTGCCGACGGTGACGGTGTCGCTGCGCGGCATGACTCTCGTACGCGTCAGTGTCGACACCCTGGCGGGGAACCTGCACTCGGGGCAGTTCGGCGGCGCGGCGCCCGACGCGCTCGCGGCGCTGGTGCGGGTCCTCGACTCGCTGCGCGCCGAGGACGGCTCGACGACGATCGACGGTCTGACGAGCGACGCGGTCTGGGAGGGCCTGCAGTACGAGGAGGAGGCCTTCCGCGGCGATGCCCACGTCCTGGACGGTGTCCGGCTGATCGGTGAGGGCACGGTCTCCGACCGGATCTGGGCGCGCCCGGCCGTCACCGTGCTCGGTATCGACTGCCCGCCGGTGCTCGGCGCGACGCCGTCCGTGCAGGCGGGCGCGCGGGCGCTGATCAGCCTGCGCGTGCCGCCGGGCGTGGACGCCGCCGAGGCGACGAAGCTGCTTCAGGCCCATCTGGAGGCGCACACACCGTGGGGCGCCCGGGTGCACACCGAGCAGATCGGCCAGGGCCAGCCCTTCCGGGCGGACACCACGAGCCCGGCGTACGCGGCGATGGCCGAGGCGATGAGCGAGGCCTTCCCGGGCCAGGAGATGCAGTACGCGGGCCACGGCGGTTCGATCCCGCTGTGCAACACCCTCGCGTCGCTCTACCCGAGCGCGGAGATCCTGCTGATCGGGCTGAACGAGCCCGAGGCGCGCATCCACGCGGTCGACGAGAGCGTGTCGCCCGAGGAGCTGGAGCGCCTCTCGGTCGCCGAGGCGCTGTTCCTGCGGAAGTACGCCGCGAGCTGACGGCCGTCCCCCGAGGGCGGTCTCCTATCCCCTGGGCGGGCTTCCGTCCAGGGGGACACCCGCCTCCAGGTAGAGCGGAGCGCCGCGCTCGCGTGCCCGCAGGGCCCAGCGCAGCCGTTCGTGGCGCACGGCGGGCAGCAGGCCGGCGGCCTCCTCCTCGGTGACGAAGCGCCAGCCGCGCAGCTCGGGGCCGGGCAGCAGCACGCGGTGGGCGGCGTCGCTGTCGAGCCGGCCGCCGTCGAAGAGGAACCGCATCCCTCCGTAGCCGGGCGGTTTCGGCGGCTCCCAGTCGGCGACGAGCAGGCGCAGCGGGTCGCGGAGGTGGATGCCGGTCTCCTCGGCGACCTCGCGCACGCCGGCGCGCGCGGGCGCCTCGCCCGGCTCGACGACGCCGCCGGGGAACTCCCAGCCCGCCTTGTACGTCGGGTCGACGAGCAGGACCCGGTCCTGTTCGTCGAAGAGCAGCACCCCGGCGGCGACGGTCTCCGCGGTGGGCTCGGGTGTCTGCACGATGTCGCAGGCGGGCGCGGAGCCGGTGCGCACGGCGTCCGCGAGGCGTGCGGCGGTCTCGCGGGGGCTGAGGGCGCTGGTGTCGACGCGGTGCGCGTCGGCGCCGAGCCAGCCGGCGAGCGCGGCGCGGTAGGGCTCGATGTGGTCGCCCGGCCATGGGCGCGGGTCGCCGCGGCCGGGCAGGTGGGGCGGTGCCTCGCGGCCGGATATGCGCTCGCGCAGGATCGTTTCGTCCGGGGCGAGCAGGATGTGCCGCACGGGAATCCTGCGGGAGGCGAGAGCGCCGAAGATCTCGTCGCGGTACTCCTGGCGCAGCAGTGTCATCGGCACCACGAGGACGCCGCCCACCTCGGCGAGGAGCGCGGCCGCCGTGTCGACCACGAGGCGGCGCCAGATCGGCAGGTCCTGATAGTCGCTCACCTCGGCGAGACGCTTGGGCGGCAGCAGGCCGGGCAGTGTGCCGCCGATGACTTCCGGGTCGAAGAGTGTGCTGTTCGGGATCAGCTCGATCAGTTCCCGTGCGGTGCTGGACTTGCCCGCACCGAACGCGCCGTTGATCCAGACGATCACGGTTCCCCCTCTTCCGTTGGCCCCTGTGGCTTGCCCGCGACACCCTGTCACGGAAACCAAGGGCTGATAGATGAGGAGTGCGCACGGCCCAACCATCTGTCAAGCGACTCGCCTCAGTTTCACCTGATCGCGCGATGTCGGCTTTTCGTGAATCGTTCCCGCACTCCAGGGTGCGCCGCTGACCGCTAGCGTGAGCACGAGGCGCCCCAGTCCCCGGTGCACCCGAGAGAACTGGCATTCCGCCGCGCCGCCCCCACGAAGGTCGGCGTCGGCGCTGGGGGGATCAATGCGGCAGGACGAACTGAGCGAATACGCGTGCGAGGAACACACCCCACCGCGCGTGTACGAGATCGACCACGCGATCGTGGTCGAGTTGCACGGCGAGATCGACCTCGCCGGCTGTCGGCGGATAGCTCCGCTGATCGACGCGGTGGCCTCGGGACCGGAACCGATCGTGCTCGTCGATCTGAGCGAGGTCGACTTCTTCGACTGCTCCGGCCTCACCATGCTGGTGCGGGTTCACCGGCGGGTGAGCGAGAGAGGCGCCCGATTCGGCGTCGTGTGCGCCCATCCGCTGACCTTGCGCATCCTGCGCCTCACCCACCTCATCGGGCTCCTGCGCCCCGCGCCGACGGTCGGCGCGGCGCTGGCCGCCCTCGGCGAGGTGACGCAGCGCGACGCTTGAGCGAGCGCGGCGCGCCCCTTCGTCTTACGTTGGCCGGGTAAGCCCCCGGGCGACGGATCAGGACACAAGGAGCAGCCATGGGTGACAAGGGCGGCATGGACAAGCTGAAGGGCAAAGCCAAGGAGATGACCGGCAAGGCCACCGGCGACGACCGGCGCGCGGCCGAGGGCCGGACGGACCAGACCAAGGGCGAGGCCAAGAAGGCCATGGGCTCCGCCCGCGACAAGGCCAAGGGCATGAAGGACTCGCTGAAGCGCGACGACTCCTAGGGCGTGTTCCGCAGTACGCCCGCACGAGTGAGGGCGTACTCGCAGCCGCATCGAACCGCGTGTTCCAGTGCGGTGACGCAGGTGTTCCGCCCCCGCCCGAGGTCCGGGTGGGGGCGCTGTGCTGCCGGGCCCCGCTTGGCCTGTTCGTGTGCTTGTTCCGCACGGGGACTCTTGCGGTGGGAGAAGGCCCCCGAAGAGTAGGAGTGCGGCTCTGGCGGCCGCGCGTCCAGCAGCACGCCGTCCCCGGCGTCTTCCGCACGTACGGAGGAACGTAACGATGCGTCAGCTCCCGTCCCCCGCCGCCCGCCACCGAAGAGTGGTCGGCCCGCTCGCCGCCGCCCTGTTGTGCGCCGGGAGCCTCGCCGCCCCGGCCTTCGCGCACGACACGGCCGGTGCGTCCGCCGCCGAGCCCTCCGCGCGGCTCCCCGACGGCCTCGCGGCCACACCTCCCATGGGCTTCAACAACTGGAACTCCACCCACTGCCGGGCCGAGTTCGACGAGGCGATGGTCAAGGGCATCGCGGACATCTTCGTCGAGAAGGGTCTGAGGGACGCCGGCTACCAGTACGTCAACATCGACGACTGCTGGGCGCTGCCCCAGCGCGACGCCGACGGCGAACTGGTGCCGGACCCCAAGCGCTTCCCCCACGGGATCAAGGCCGTCGCCGACTACGTCCACGCCAGGGGCCTCAAGTTCGGCATCTACACCAGCGCGGGCACCAAGACCTGCAACGAGGCCGGTTTCCCCGGCGCCCTCGGACACGAGCGCGGCGACGCGCGGCAGTTCGCCGAGTGGGGCGTCGACTACCTCAAGTACGACAACTGCAACAACCAGGGCGTGGACGCCAAGAAGCGCTACATCGCGATGCGGGACGCCCTGAGGGCGACCGGCAGGCCCATCGTCTACAGCATCTGCGAATGGGGCGAGAACAAGCCGTGGGAGTGGGCCGCGAACGTCGGCCATCTGTGGCGCACCACCGGTGACATCAGCGACAACTGGGCCTCCATGGTCTCGATCATGAAGCAGAACCTGCCGCTCGACGCGTACGCGGGTCCCGGCCACTGGAACGACCCGGACATGCTGGAGGTCGGCAACGGCGGCATGACGGACACCGAGTACCGCACGCACTTCTCGATGTGGTCGATCATGGCCGCGCCGCTGCTCATCGGCTCCGACCTGCGCAAGGTCGCCCCGAAGACCTTCGAGATCCTCGGCAACAAGGAAGTCGTCGCCGTCGACCAGGACCCGCTGGGCAGACAGGGGAGGGTCCTCTCCGCCGAGAACGGCCGTTGGGTCGTCGTCAAGGAGCTGAGGGGCGGCAGCCGCGCCGTCGCCCTCTTCAACGAGAGCGGCACCGCGCGGACCATCTCCACCACGGCGAAGGCGGTCGGCCTCCCCGACGCCCCCGCGTACACGCTGCGCGACCTGTGGCGGCACAAGAGCTCCCGCACGGCGGGCCGGATCTCGGCGACGGTCCCCGCGCACGGCACCGTGCTGCTGCGCGCGACGGCCCACGGCAAACGGGCCGAACACCCGCGGGCCGTCGAACTGGGCTAGGGCCTCTTCCGGACCTTGCCGGGCTCGCGGCCCGGCGAGGGCCGGCCGGGCTCAGCCGCCCACCGTCGAGCGCGTCCCCTCCGCCGCGCCCGGTGCCGCGCCGAGCGCGGCCGCCGCCGCGCCGACCAGGCCGGCGTCGGTGCCCATCAGGGCTGGCACCACGGTGAGGCGGCGCACGAAGGAGAGCGTGGCGTAGTCGCCGAGCGCCCGCCGCAGCGGGGTGAAGAGGAGGTCGCCCGCCTTCGCCACACCACCGCCGATCACCGCGATGTCGATCTCGACGAGCGTGGCGGTGGCGGCGATCCCGGCGGCGAGCGCCTGCGCGGCCCGGGCGAAGGAGGCGCGCGCGAGGGGGTCCCCGGCGCGCGCGGCGGCGGCCACGGCGGCGGCGGACGTGTCGCCGTCGGGCCCCGGGAGCCAGCCGCCCTCCACGGCGCGCCGGGCGATGTTCGGACCGCTCGCCACGCGCTCCACGCAGCCGCGCGCGCCGCACGGGCAGGGGTCGCCGTCGAGGTCGACGCTGATGTGCCCGATGTGGCCCGCGTTGCCGGTGGGGCCCGGGTGGAGCTTGCCGCCCAGGACGAGGCCGCCGCCGACACCGGTCGAGACGACCATGCACAGCGCGTTGTCGTGGCCGCGCGCCGCGCCCAGCCAGTGCTCGGCGGCGGTCATCGCCACGCCGTCGCCGACGAGGTGGACGGGCAGCCCGCCGGTCGCCGCGCGGACCCGCTCCACCAGCGGGAAGCCGCGCCAGCCGGGGACGTTGACGGGGCTGACCGTGCCCGCCGAGGCGTCCACCGGGCCCGCGCTGCCGATGCCGACGGCGGTGACCGAGCCCCACAGCTCGTCGGACGTCAGCTCGCCGAGGACCTCCGCGACCGCCCGCATCACCGTGTCGCCGTCCTCGCGCGCGGGGGTCGGCCGCTGGGCGCGCCGCAGGATGCGCCCCCGCCCGTCCACCAGGGCGCCGGCGATCTTGGTGCCGCCGATGTCGAGTGCGGCGACGAGGTCCATGTGCATCTGTGTCGGGTCTCCTGGTGTAAGGGCAGGCCGGAGAGTGCGAAGGTCAGTCTCCCTCGCATCTGACAACGTTGTCCAGGCCCTATGCTCGACGCCACACGCCCGGGGACGGCCGCCCGCCCCGGAGGCAGAAGTTCGTGGACGACAGGACAGGACAGCGCACCGTGGCCGACACCGCCGCCCGAGGACCCGACAACCGCTACGGCAACCGGCCGACGATGAAGGACGTCGCCGCCCGCGCCGGAGTCGGCCTGAAGACGGTCTCGCGCGTGGTGAACGGCGAGCCGGGCGTCACGCCCGACACCGAGCGCCGCGTCCAGGAGGCCATCGAGGCCCTGGGCTTCCGCCGCAACGACAGTGCCCGCGTGCTGCGCAAGGGCCGCACCGCCAGCATCGGCCTCGTCCTGGAGGACCTCGCCGACCCGTTCTACGGTCCGCTGAGCCGAGCCGTGGAGGAGGTCGCCCGGGCCCACGGCGCGCTGCTCATCAACGGATCGAGCGCCGAGGACCCGGACCGGGAACAGGAGTTGGTGCTCGCGCTGTGCGCCCGCCGGGTCGACGGCCTCGTGATCATCCCGGCCGGCGACGACCACCGCTATCTGGAGCCGGAGATCGCCGCCGGGGTGGCGACCGTCTTCGTGGACCGGCCCGCGGGCAGGATCGACGCCGACGTGGTGCTCTCCGACAGCTTCGGCGGAGCGCGGGACGGCGTCGCGCACCTCATCGCGCACGGCCACCGCCGCATCGGCTTCATCGGCGACCAGCCGCGCATCCACACCGCCATAGAGCGGCTGCGGGGCTACCGCGCCGCGATGGAGGACGCGGGTATCCCGGTCGACGAGGCGTGGGTGTCGCTGGGCGTCACCGACCCGCGGCGGGTGTGCGCGGCGGCCGAGGAGATGCTGTCGGGGCCCGAGCCGGTGACGGCGGTCTTCGCCGGGAACAACCGCGTGACCGTCACGGTCGTACGTGTCCTCGCCGGCCTCGACCGGCCGGTGGCCCTGGTGGGCTTCGACGACATCGAGCTGGCCGACCTGCTGGACCCCGGCGTGAGCGTGGTCGCCCAGGACGCGGCCCAGCTCGGCAGGACGGCGGCGGAGCGCCTCTTCCGGCAGCTCGACGGCGCGTCCGTGGCTCCGGAGCGGGTCGAGCTGCCGACGCGGCTCATCACGCGCGGGTCGGGGGAACTACCGCCCGCCGACTGAGCGGTCGCCGTCGGAAGTGGGCCCTCGGCTCAGCGGCCGGTCCCGAGGCCCGGCAGAGTCAGCTGCGGTGTCAGCGGCGCCTGGCGTCCGTCGGTCACCCCGCCGTTCGTGAGGTCCTTGGTGCCGAGGCCCTGCCCCGCTGGTCCGACGAGGCTTCCGAGCAGATTGGTGACGACGTCGACGAGCGAGCCGAGGACACCGCCGAGCGGTTCCTGGCCCGGGGGTGTGGGGGCGGCCGTGAGACGAGCGGGCGCCACCGCGGCGCCGGTGTGGGGACGCTCGGGGAGAGCGGTGGCGGCCGCCGCCGGGACGGTGGCGGCCAGGACGGCGGCGGCGGTCAGGCCGAGGGCGGTCAGAACGGTGGGCGCACGCATGCTTGCTCCTGGATTCCTCGCTTCGCGGATACAGCGGTTCCTCACCGAGCTTCCTGTGCGGTCGGGCCGGGCGCACCAGGAATGCCTCCGAATGCGCGACACCCGCCACGCCGTGTCCCGCGCACGCGTGCCGGATCAGGGCCAGAAGACCACCGCGAGAGCGACCAGCGTGCCGAGGGCGATCAGCCCCCCGACGGCGCCGGCGACGAGGGCGCCCTTCGCCGCGGCCGGCCGGGTCTCCCGCCAGCCCAGCTCCCGCGCCACACCCCGGATCAGGCGGTGGCCGTCGGCGGAGGAGAAGGAGTGCCGCTCGGAGCCGTCCAGCGAACGGCTCCAGGTGCGGTACCGCGCCCGGCCGCTCTCCACGGTCCTGTGCGTGGTGCCGAACGCGCCTCGCTCATCGGTGCGGACCACGTCGGTCAGCGTGAAGGCCCGCTCGGCCGGGCGCAGCACGACCCGGTAGGTGTGGACGCGGCGCCCGCCCGGCAGCGGCACGTCCGCGATCAGGTCGAACCCCCGCTCCGTCCAGCGGTAGCGGTACGCCGTGCCGTCGGCCGCCGCCTCGACGCGGGCCCGCAGCTCCTCGGCGCCGTTCGGGCCGGCGGTGGCGGGGGCGCCGGAGGCGTCGGGGGTGTCGTGCACGGGGGCGTCGTCCGATCTCGGCGCTTCAGCAGGTGGGCAGGCCGGGCAGCGGCTTGTCGTTGTCGCCGCCCTTGATGTAGACGTCGCTGACGAAGACGCCGGTGTTGCCCTTGTCGTCGTCGGTCTTCGCCCACCAGACGTTCGTCCACTGGCCGTGCGTCTCGCGGCGGCCGAGGTTCTGCTGGCAGTAGAAGTAGTTCGTGCCCGCGTTCAGCACGCCCACTTCGGTGCCGGCGACGGTGTAGGACTTCGCGGCCGTCCACACCGAGCAGTTGTACTTGCCGCCGCCGACGGGGTGGCAGACGGGGTCCTCGGCGGGGCCGCCGCCGTCGCGCGGCTTGCTCGCGCCACTCGGCTCGGAGCCGGGGTCGGGGCGCGAGGCGGGCTCGTCCCGGTCCTTGGTCTTGGCGCCCGTCTTGGGCTTGTCGCGCCGCGCGCCGTCGGTGCCGTCCTTGGAGCTGTCCTCGGAGCTGCCCTTGGAGCGCTTCGCGTCCGGCTCGTGGGACGTGTCCTTACCCCCCTCTTTCGGCCCGGGGCGCTTCGAGCCGCCGCCCAGGGAGCCGCGGCTGCCGTCGTCCTCGGTCGGGCCCGAGCCGGCGGGCAGCGCGTCCTCCCGCGTCGGACCGCCGCTGTCGTCCTTGCCGTTCAGGAAGGCGGCGGTCGCGCCGGTGGCCGCGAGGACCACGGCCACGGCGACGGCGGTGAGCAGCGCCCGGCCCCGGCGCGGCCGTCGCGTGGCGCGCGTCTCGCCGAGGACGACGGGCGGCGGGCTCTGAGCGGCGGGCCGCGCCGCCAAGGGCTGTGCCGCCGACGCCGGGGCCCCGAAGGACGCGGGGGTGTGAGGTGCGGGCGGGTCCACCGAGGGCGGCGGTCCGAAGCCCGGCGGGGGTGTGCTCGGGATGCTGCGCTCCGTGGTGCCGCGCGGCCCGAGCCCGGCACCGACCGCGGCTGCGGGGCCCGTGCCCGCGTCCGCCCGCGCGACGCCGTCGAGCAGTCGCAGCGCCGATGCGGCGTCGGGGCGCGCCTGCGGGTCCTTGTCCATGAGCCGGCGCAGTACGGGCGTCAGCGGGCCCGCGCGGTGCGGCTCGGGCAGCGGGTCGGTGACGATCGCGGTGAGCGTGGACCACGTCGACGTACGGCGGAAGGGCGAGGAGCCCTCGACCGCCGCGTACAGCGTGGCGCCGAGGGCCCAGACGTCGGAGCCGGGGCCGGGGTCGTGGCCCTGGGCACGCTCGGGCGCCAAGTAGTCGAGGGAGCCGACCAGTTCGCCGCTGCGGGTGAGGTGCGTGGCCGAACCGTCGCCGGGGTCGTCCATCGTGGCGATGCCGAAGTCGGTGAGGACGACGCGGCCGCCGCTCTCCAGGAGGATGTTGCCGGGCTTCACGTCGCGGTGCAGGACGCCCACGCGGTGCGCGGCGGCGAGGGCGTCCATGACCTTGGCGCCGATCCCCGCCGCCGTACGGGGGTCGAGGGCGCCGCGCTCGCGCAGCACGTCGTCCAGGGAGGGGCCGTCGATCAGCTCCATGACGATGAGCGGCCGCCCGTCGACCTCGGCGACGTCGTGCACGGCGACGACTCCGGGGTGGCGCACGCGGGCGGCGGCGCGGGCCTCGCGCTGCATCCGCAGGCGCAGGTCGGCCAGTTCGGGGCCGCCCGCGTCGGTGTACGTGCGCAGTTCCTTCACCGCGACCTCGCGGTGCAGCACCTCGTCGACGGCGCGCCAGACGACGCCCATGCCGCCGCGGCCGAGCCGCGCCACGACGCGGTAGCGCCCGGCGAGGAGTGTGCCCGCCTCGCCCGTGTGTTCCTGATCCCCCGAATGCACCGCTGCCCCGTCCGTGTGAACCACTTTCCGTGGCGTACAGACTAAGGGGCGGCGGTGACGGGGCGTGCCGGGTGTTACTTGCCGGAAGCGGTGAGGTCGCCGCGGCGCGGGCCGGCGAAGCCCTGGAGGCGGGCCAGGGTCAGTCCGGTGAGCCGGGTGACCTCGCCGGCGTCGAGGGCGCCGCAGTCCAGGCCGCGCAGCAGATAGCCGGCGAGCGCCTTGGCGGTGGCGGGCTCGTCGGCCACGCCGCCGCCCTCGTGGTGCCCGGCGTAGGCGGCCAGCCGCCTCGCGGCGGCCGCGAAGCCCTCGCGGTAGAAGGCGAAGACGGCGGCGTAGCGCGTGGGGATGTGGCCGGGGTGCATGTCCCAGCCCTGGTAGTAGGCGCGGGCCAGCGCGCGCCGGGTCAGGCCGTAGTGCAGCCGCCAGGCGTCGTGGACCTGCTCGGTGGTGCCGACGGGCAGGACGTTGGTGGAGCCGTCGGAGACCCGGACGCCGGTGCCGGCGGCGGCGACCTGCATGACGGCCTTGGCGTGGTCGGCGGCCGGGTGGTCGCTGGCCTGGTAGGCGGCGCTCACGTGGAGGCAGGCGCTGTAGTCGAAGGTGCCGTAGTGCAGGCCGGTGGCGCGGCCCTCGGCGGCCTGGATCATGCGGGCCACGGCGGCGGTGCCGTCGGTGGCGAGGATGGACTGGCTGGTCTCGATCTGGATCTCGAAGCCGATGCGGCCGTGCTCCAGGCCGCGCGCCTTCTCGAACTCCTCCAGGAGGCGGACCATCGCGGTGACCTGCTCGGGGTAGGTCACCTTGGGCAGCGTCAGGACGAGTCCGTCCGGCAGCCCGCCGGCCTCCATGAGGCCCGACAGGAAGACGTCGAGGGTGCGGATGCCCCGGTCGCGCACCGCCTCCTCCATGCACTTCATGCGGATGCCCATGTACGGGGCGGCGGTGCCGTCGCGGTACGCCTCGGCGATGAGCCGCGCCGCGCGGGCGGCGTCCTGGTCCTCGTCGGCGCCCTTGTAGCCGTCCTCGAAGTCGACGCGGAGGTCCTCGACGGGCTCGCGCTCCAGTTTGTTCCGTACGCGCGTGTAGACGGCTTCGGCGAGGTCGTCGCCGAGGCCGAGGACGGCGGCGAAGGAGGCGGCGTCCGGGGCGTGCTCGTCGAGCATCGCGAGGGCCTTGTCGCCCCAGGTGCGGATGGTGTCGGCGCCGAACTGCTCACCGGGGACGTACACGGTGTGGACGGGCTGGCGCGTGCCGGGGTCTCCGGGGTAGCGGCGCGCCAGCTCCGCGTCCACGGGGGCGAGGGACGCGCTGATGCCCTCGCTGACCGCGCCGGCGAGGCTCGTCGCCACCTTCTCTTGCTGACCCATTCCCGCTTCCTCCACACGCTCGGTGCCGCGCCCGGCAATTCCGCTTCACGGAATCAACAATCCGTATGGCGAAGCTATCCGTGACCCTCGCGCCGGTCAACACCCTCCCGTGTCCTGCATCCGTAGCCGACCGCGCGGGATCACGCGTGTCCCGGACCCAGTCGGCGGCCGATGCGGACAGTCTGTGGCCCACATCCTCCCCCGCTTCCGGCGTCGGCCGCGCGGATCGAATCCAAGGAGCTTGTGTGCCGATCGACTCCTCCTTCACGCGCCGCTCGGGCCTGCGGGCCGCGCTCGCCGCGACCGTGGCGCTCCCCGTGCTCGGCACCGCGCTGTCCCCCCGGCAGGCCCATGCCGCCGAGGCGCCGGACGCCCGCCTGGAGGTCATGTCGTACAACGTCCGCTTCGCGAGCAACAAACCGCCGCACACCTGGCCCGAACGCCGCCCGGCGGCACGGGAGATGCTGCTGCGCGCCAGGCCGCACGTCATCGGCACCCAGGAAGGCCTCTATTACCAGCTCCAGGACATCGAGACCGATCTCGGCGCCGACTACGACTGGGTCGGCACCGGGGTCGGGGGCGGCAGCCGCGACGAGTTCATGGCCGTCTTTTATGACAACCGCCGCTTGTTCCCGCTCGAATACGAACACTTCTGGCTCTCGGACACGCCGTACACCATCGCCTCGAACACCTGGGGCGCCAACTCGCCCCGCATGGCCACCTGGGTGCGCTTCCTCGACCTGGTCACCAACACCCAGCTGTACGTCCTCAACACGCACCTCGACCATGTGAGCCAGAACGCGCGCGAGCGTTCGGCGACCCTCATGGCCGAGCGCATCGCCCTGATGAAGACGAGCACGCCGCTCATCGTGACGGGCGACTTCAACGCGACGGCGCACGACAGCGCCGTGTACACCACGATGCTGGGCGCCGGCCTCGTCGACACCTGGGACGCCGCGAAGGAACGCGGCCCGGCGTACGGCACGTTCGGCGGCTACAAGCCGCCCGTCGTCGGCGGCGGGCGCATCGACTGGATCCTGACCAGGCCGACGGCGCAGGTGCACTCGGCGTCGGTGAACACGTTCGCACTCGGCGGGCAGTACCCGAGCGACCACCTGCCGGTGCAGGCGACGCTGACGCTGTGACGCGCGAAGGCCCCCACCTCGCGGGCGCGGGGCGGGGGCCTTCGTACGAGCGAGGAGATCAGCCCTTGCGGGACTTGACCTCTTCGGTGAGGGCCGGGACGACCTCGAAGAGGTCGCCGACCACGCCGTAGTCGACCAGGTCGAAGATCGGGGCCTCGGCGTCCTTGTTGATGGCCACGATGGTCTTCGAGGTCTGCATGCCCGCGCGGTGCTGGATCGCGCCGGAGATGCCGGAGGCGATGTACAGCTGCGGGGAGACCGACTTGCCGGTCTGGCCCACCTGGTTGGAGTGCGGGTACCAGCCGGCGTCGACGGCGGCGCGGGAGGCGCCGACGGCGGCACCGAGCGAGTCGGCGAGCGCCTCGATGATCGAGAAGTTCTCGGCGCCGTTGACGCCGCGGCCGCCGGAGACCACGATCGCGGCCTCGGTCAGCTCGGGGCGGCCCGTCGACTCGCGCGGGGTGCGCGAGACGACCTTGGTGCCGGTGGCCTTCTCGGAGAAGGAGACCGTCAGGGCCTCGACGGCGCCGGCGGCCGGGGCGGCCTCCACGGCGGCCGAGTTCGGCTTGACCGTGATGACCGGGGTGCCCCGGGTGATGCGGGACTTGGTGGTGTACGAGGCGGCGAACGCGGACTGCGTGGCCACCGGGCCCTCGTCGCCGGCCTCCAGGTCGACGGCGTCCGTGATGATGCCGGACCCGATGCGGACCGCGAGGCGGGCCGCGATCTCCTTGGCCTCGGCGGAGGAGGGCAGCAGCACGGCGGCCGGGGAGAGCGCCTCGTACGCGGCCTGGAGCGCGTCCACCTTCGGTACGACGAGGTAGTCGGCGAGCTCGGGGGCGTCGGCCGTGAGCACCTTGACCGCGCCGTGCTCGGCGAGCGTGGCGGCGGTGGCCTCGGCGCCGTTGCCGAGGGCGACGGCGACGGGCTCGCCGATGCGGCGGGCCAGGGTCAGCAGCTCCAGGGTGGGCTTGCGGACGGCGCCGTCGACGTGGTCGACGTAGACGAGAACTTCAGCCATGGGACTTCAATCTCCTGCGATTGCGAAGAAGTTGGGGCGGTTGAGGGGGTGACTGAAGCTCAGATGAACTTCTGGCCCGCGAGGAACTCGGCGAGCTGCTTGCCGCCCTCGCCCTCGTCCTTGACGATCGTGCCGGCCGTGCGGGCCGGACGCTCGGCGGCCGAGTCGACCTTGGTCCAGGCGCCTTCCAGGCCGACCTCTTCGGCGTCGATGCCCAGGTCGTCCAGGTCGAGCGACTCCACCGGCTTCTTCTTGGCGGCCATGATGCCCTTGAAGGACGGGTAGCGGGCCTCGCCCGACTGGTCCGTCACGGACACGACCGCCGGCAGGGAGGCCTCCAGCTGCTCGGAGGCGCTGTCGCCGTCCCGGCGGCCCTTGACGACGCCGTCCGCGACGGAGACCTCGGAGAGCAGGGTGACCTGCGGGACGCCGAGGCGCTCGGCGAGGATCGCCGGCAGCACGCCCATGGTGCCGTCCGTCGAGGCCATACCGGCGATGACCAGGTCGTAGCCGGTCTTCTCGATGGCCTTGGCGAGCACCAGGGATGTGCCCATGACGTCGCTGCCGTGCAGGTCGTCGTCCTCGACGTGGACGGCCTTGTGGGCGCCCATGGAGAGCGCCTTGCGCAGCGCGTCCTTGGCGTCCTCGGGGCCGACGGTCAGCACGGTGATCTCCGCGTCGTCCGCCCCGTCGGCGATCTGCAGCGCCTGCTCGACCGCGTACTCGTCGAGCTCCGACAGCAGGCCGTCGACGTCGTCGCGGTCGACGGTCAGGTCATCGGCGAAGTGCCGGTCGCCGGTGGCGTCGGGCACGTACTTCACACAGACAACGATCCTCAAGCTCACGCCGGCTCTCCTACTGCATCGTCTTTACGGGCTGCTGCCTCGGCTCATGGCCACTGCCTCTTGCAGGCAGCATAGGCGCCTGAAGCGGCGGATCCCGGTCGGGGCGGCCCGCGCTCCGACCGAAATATTACTCATGAGTACACCCAGTTCATTCCCGCTGAGCAAGCGCTTTGAACTGTGACCTTCCCAACGCTCCGTAATCGGGCCGCCCGCCCCCGAACGGGAACTCTCAGTCGCGCAGAGCGTTGAAGCGCCCCTGGTGGTACAGCAAAGGCCGGCCCTCGCCCGATCCGTCGCCGGTGACGACTTCCGCGAGCACCAGACGGTGGTCGCCGGCGGGGACGCGGGCCACGATCCGGCAGACCAGCCAGGCGAGCGCGCCGTCGAGCACGGGCACGCCCTCGGGCCCCTCGTGCCAGCTGGTGGGCGCCCCGAAGCGGTCGGCGCCGCTGCGCGCGAATAGGGCGGCCAGGTCCTGCTGGTGCTCGCCGAGTATGTGCACGCCCACATGCGCGGTTTCACAGACCGCGGGCCAGCTGGAGGCGCCGGTGCCGATGCCGAAGGAGATCATCGGGGGCTCGGCGGACACCGAGGTGAGCGAGGTGGCGGTGAAGCCGACGGGGGTGGAGCCGTGGGCCGCGGTGATCACGGCGACCCCCGCCGCGTGCCGCCGGAAGACCGAGCGCAGCAGATCGGGGGAGGCGAGCCGGGGCGCGCCGAGGGCTGACGATGCCGTCACGGGGTTGTCCTTCTGCCGGAGGTGAGAGCGAAGACGTCGGTGCTCAGCAGTGCGGACAGCGGGCACCGGCGGGGCGGGCGCGGTCCACGCGGACGCGCCCGTACGGCTCGCACGGCTCGTTCAGAAGAAGGTCCCGAGGCATGGGGGAAGCCTCGCCACTGACACCGCGTGCCGTCAAGTCCGTCACCGGGTGCCGCCGGACCGGTCACAGGGCCTGGCCCAGTGCGGCGATCACGTCGGCCTTGCGGGGCTGGCCGGCGGCGCGCCGCACCGGATCGCCGTGCGCGTCCAGGACGAGCACGGTCGGCGTCCGCTCGACGCGCAGCCGGCGCACGAGGTCGAGGTGCTCCTCGGCGTCGATCTCCACATGGGTGACCCCGGGGACCATCGCGGCGACGTCCGCGAGCACTCTGCGGGTCGCCCCGCAGGGCCGGCAGAAGGCGCTGGAGAACTGCACGAGCGTCGCCCGCTCCCCCAGTTCATGTCCGAGGTCCGCCGCGCCGAGCCGCTGTTCCGCGTCATCCCCTGGCACGTGCGCCTCCCGCTTCTGTGCATGTCATCCGATCGCTCCCCTGTTCAGCGTCCCGATACCCGCGAAAGATTCCGACGTGATGAGAATCTCCCGGATTGACGGCACCAAGGCTGGTCACTCGTCCGTTCTTGGGGCACGATCTGCGCAATGCCGTAAAACCTACGGCTGCGTAACCTCCCGCCGGAAGCCCCCTTCCGCAGGCAGAAACGAAGGGCCCTCTCCACCCATGGCAGAGCTTGTCTACCGCCCCGTGATCGGTGCAGCGAAAACGCTGTTCAAGGCGTGGGACCTGAAGATCGACTGCAAAGGGTCGGAGAACATCCCACGCTCCGGCGGCGCGGTCCTGGTCAGCAATCACATCAGTTATCTCGACTTCATCTTCGACGGGCTCGCCGCCCTGCCGCAGAAGCGGCTGGTGCGCTTCATGGCCAAGGAGTCGGTCTTCCGGCACAAGATCTCCGGGCCGCTCATGCGCGGGATGAAGCACATTCCGGTGGACCGCACGCAGGGTGAGTCCGCCTACGCGCACGCGCTGGACTCGCTGCGCTCCGGGGAGATCATCGGCGTCTTCCCCGAGGCGACGATCTCCCAGTCCTTCACCCTCAAGACGTTCAAGTCGGGTGCCGCGCGGCTGGCCCAGGAGGCCGGGGTGCCGCTCATCCCGATGGCCCTGTGGGGCACGCAGCGGCTGTGGACCAAGGGCCACCCGCGCAACTTCCGGCGCAGCCACCTGCCGATCACGATCCGGGTGGGCGAGCCGGTCGAGGCGCCCAAGGACCAGTACGCGGGTGCGATCACGCGGCGGCTGCGCGAGCGCTGCCAGGAGCTCCTGGAAGCGGCGCAGCGCGCCTACCCCGTGCGCCCCAAGGGTCCGGACGACACCTGGTGGATGCCGGCCCACCTCGGCGGTACGGCGCCGACCCCCGCCGAGGTGAAGGCCTCCGAGGCCGGCTGACCCGGCGCCCGGCCGGTCGCGGCGCGTGGACTCAGCGCGGCCGGCGGTCTCAGCGCGGCGCGTGGACGGTGATCCGCGCGCCGGGGCTGAACTTCTCCAGGAGTTCGGCCAGCTCGGCGCCCGCGCTCTCCAGGCCGGCGTGCGGGCCCATGCCCTCCAGCAGGAAGATCGCGTTCACCGACTCCTCGGTGAGCCGGGTGCGCGGCCCCTGCCGCCAGTTCCAGCGGCGGCAGGTGACGCCCTCGTCGTCGCACCACACGACCTCGCCCTTCTCGGGGTGCTCGATGACGCGCTCCCCCGCCGCGGCGGTCACGAAGTCCTCGGTGCCCTCGGCCCGCACCAGGCGCATCCCGCCCTTGATCCGGTCCCGGTCCTCGCCGCCGACCGGGATCAGATGGGCCACGCTGACCGCGTTGTAGAGATCGACGAGGACGTTGATCCGGGGCAGTCCGCCGTCGGCGAGCGCCCGCTTGGCGAGCGCCTCGGCGGAGTTGCGGGTGCGCGAGGGCTTCGCGCCGAAGGCGGTGTAGGCCGCGCGCCAGGCCGCCATGTGCGGGTCCTCGTGCGGGGCGCGGCCGTCGAGCCGTAGAGCCAGTCGCCGTGCGGCCTCCGCCAGGAGATCCGCACCGGCGTCGGTGCTGGGCCCGTTGGTCAGGCCGTACGCCTCGACGGCGACGTGGGTGAAGCCGGGCGCGAGGGTGCGCACCTCGTCGGAGACGGTGAGGGTCAGGGGCGCGTCGGTCATGGGCTGCCTCGCTGCGTCGGGGCTCGTCAGAGCGCGTCGGGAAGGTTCTCCCACAGGTGGCGTCGGTCCGGGGCGTTCTTCAGGGCGCTCAGAACCGCCGGGTGCGGTGCAGCATAGAGTACCGGATAGTCCACCTCACTGGACTTCGCGTCCGGCGAGAAGGCCAGCCGCTCGCCGCTCAGCGAGAACCGGGCGTCGACGCCCGGCTTGTTGCCGCGGCAGTCCTGCCGGTGCCAGGCCCCGCGGAAGCGGACGGCGACGAGTCCGTGGACGCAGTGGCCGGTTCCGGCGTCGTGCGTCAGCCGCTGGTAGCAGAGCGCGGTCGGGATGTCCTCGGCACGCAGCAGCGCGGCCAGCGCGTGCGCCTTGGCGTGACAGATGCCGGTGCCCCGCGCGAGGACGTCGGAGGCGCGCCAGGTGACCCGCGGGTCGCCGCTGTCGGCGGAGTGCGGGATGGCGTCCCGGACGTACTCGAAGGCGGCCTGGGCGTATACGTATGAATCCGAGGCCTTGTCGGCGAGCCGTGCGGCTCTCTCCCGCACGAGGGGATGATGGTGGTCGATGACGTCGTCCGCCGCCAGATACGCGGACAGGTCGGAGTTCTTCTGGATCAGCTGCATGCCACGGGAGCATAGAAATGCGACCGACCACAGGTCAATACCTTTACGGCCAGTCGCATATCTATGCAGTCATGCAGCGTGGGGTCCGGATCAGCGCGCCATCTCTTCCTTCAGCGCCGCCAGGAACCCCTCGACATCCTCCTCGCGGGTGTCGAACGCGCACATCCAGCGCACCACGCCCGCCGCCTCGTCCCAGAAGTAGAAGCGGTACCGCTTCTGGAGGCGCTCGCTGACCTCGTGCGGCAGGCGCGCGAAGACGGCGTTGGCCTGCACCGGGTAGAGGATCTCCACGCCGGGCACGGAGCGGACGCCCTCGGCCAGGCGCCGGGCCATCTCGTTGGCGTGCCGGGCGTTGCGCAGCCACAGGTCCTTGGCGAGCAGGGCCTCCAGCTGCACGGACACGAAGCGCATCTTGGAGGCGAGCTGCATCGACATCTTGCGCAGGTGCTTCATGTGGCGCACGGCGTCCTGGTTGATGACCACGACGGCCTCGCCGAACAGGGCACCGTTCTTGGTGCCGCCGAGCGAGAGGATGTCGACGCCGACCGCGTTCGTGAAGGTGCGCATGGGCACGTCGAGCGCGGCGGCCGCGTTGGATATCCGCGAACCGTCGAGGTGCACCTTCATGCCGAGCTGGTGCGCGTGCTCGCAGATCGCGCGGATCTCCTCGGGCGTGTACAGCGTGCCCAGTTCGGTGTTCTGCGCGATCGAGACAGCCTGCGGCATCGCGCGGTGCTCGTCCTCCCAGCCGAACGCCTGCTTGTCGATCAGCTCCGGCGTCAGCTTGCCGTCGGGCGTGGGCACCGTGAGCAGCTTGATGCCGGCCATGCGCTCGGGGGCGCCGCCCTCGTCGACGTTGATGTGCGCGGACTCGGCGCAGATCACCGCGCCCCAGCGGTCGGTGAGCGCCTGGAGCGCGACGACGTTGGCACCCGTGCCGTTGAACACCGGGAAGGCCTCGGCGCTCGGGCCGAAGTGGCCCCGGATCACCCGCTGGAGGTTCTCCGTGTAGTCGTCCTCGCCGTACGCGATCTGGTGGCCGCCGTTGGCGAGGGCCAGGGCGGCCATGACCTCGGGGTGCGCGCCCGCGTAGTTGTCGCTCGCGAAGCCGCGCAGGTCCGGGTCGTGGTGCCGGCGGGCGTCGGTCTTCGGTGGGTTCACGGCGTGCTTGGCGGCGGTCACGGCTTCTCGGTCAGCCACAGGCGGGTTCCGTTCACTTCCCCGGCGGGCCGCTCCCAGACGCCGGCGATGGCCTCGGCCAGCTCCTTGACGTCCGTGAAGCCCGCGAACTTCGCGCTCGGCCGCTCCGCGCGCATCGCGTCGTGCACCAGCGCCTTGACCACCAGGATCGCAGCCGCCGCGCGGGGACCGTCCTCGCCCCCCGCCTTGCGGAAGGCGTCGGCGAGGGCGAGCGTCCAGGCCTCGGCCGCCGCCTTGGAGGCCGCGTACGCCGCGTTGCCCGCCGTCGGCTTGGCGGCGCCCGCCGCGCTGATCAGCAGGTAGCGGCCGCGGTCGCTGCGCCGCAGTCCGTCCTCGAAGGCGAGGGAGGTGTGCTGCACGGTGCGGATCAGCAGCTTCTCCAGGAAGTCCCAGTCGGCGAGGTCCGTCTCGGCGAAGCTCTTGCTGCCGCGCCAGCCGCCCACGAGGTGGACGAGGCCGTCGATCCGCCCGAACTCCTTCTCCGTACGCGTCGCCCACTCGCGGGCGGCGTCCAGATCGAGCAGGTCGACGGTGTCGCCGATGACGGTGGCCCCGCCGTGCGCGTACCGGGCGGCGTCCACGGCCTCGTGCAGGCTCAGCGGATCGGCGTCCGACGCCACGACCGTGGCGCCCGCCTCGGCCAGCCTCAGCAGGGTGGCGCGCCCCGCGGCGCCGCCGGCCCCGGCCACCGCGACCACGGCTCCATCGAGTGCGGACATGGTCCTCGCCTCCTCCTGGCGGCCGCTCACGCGGCGACCTTCTCGGCGCCCGAGGCGGTGATCCCCTTGGTGGAGGCGATCACGTGCTTCAGCTTCTTGGAGAGCGCCTCATAGAACATGCTGAGCGGAAATTCGTCGGGAAGCACCTCGTCGACCAGTTTGCGCGGCGGCAGCGATGTGTCCAGGGCCTCGGGGCCCTTGGCCCAGCGCGATCCCGGGTGCGGGGCGAGGTAGGTGGAGACCAGCTCGTAGGCGGCGAACCAATGGACCAGCTTCGGGCGGTCGATGCCCGCGCGGTAGAGGTCCTCGATCTCGGCGCACAGCTGGTTGGTGACCCGCGGCGCGCGCTCCCAGTCGATGGTGAGCTTGTTGTCCGTCCAGCGGATCACGTCGTGCTTGTGGAGGTAGGCGAAGAGGAGCTGGCCGCCGAGCCCGTCGTAGTTGCGCACGCGCTCGCCGGTGACCGGGAAGCGGAACATGCGGTCGAAGAGCACCGCGTACTGCACGTCGCGGCCCTGCGGGAAGCCGTCGGCCTCCAGCTTCACGGCCTCCTTGAAGGCGGTGAGGTCGCAGCGCAGCTCTTCGAGGCCGTACATCCAGAACGGCTGGCGCTGCTTGATCATGAACGGGTCGAAGGGCAGGTCGCCGTGGCTGTGCGTGCGGTCGTGGACCATGTCCCACAGCACGAACGCCTGCTGGCAGCGGTCCTGGTCGCCGACCATGTCGCGGATGTCCGCGGGCAGTTCGAGCCCGAGGATGTCGACGGCGGCGTCGGTGACGCGGCGGAAGCGGGCCGCCTCGCGGTCACAGAAGATGCCGCCCCAGGAGAAGCGCTCCGGGGCCTCGCGCACGGCGATCGTCTCGGGGAAGAGCACGGCCGAGTTGGTGTCGTACCCGGCGGTGAAGTCCTCGAAGGTGATGCCGCAGAACAGCGGATTGTCGTAGCGCGTGCGCTCCAGCTCGGCCAGCCACTGGGGCCAGACCATGCGCAGCACGACCGCCTCCAGATTGCGGTCGGGGTTGCCGTTCTGCGTGTACATCGGGAAGACCACCAAGTGCTGGAGGCCGTCCCGGCGGTTCGCCGCGGGCTGGAAGGCGAGCAGCGAGTCCAGGAAGTCCGGCACCTGGAAGCCGCTCTCGGCCCAGCGCCGCAGGTCTGCCACGAGCGCGCGGTGGTAGGCGATGTCGTGCGGCAGCAGCGGGCTGAGCTGCTCCACGGCGGAGATCACCCGCTCCACGGCGAGTTCCGCGGCGGCCTGGGCCGGGGCGCCCTCCGCAGCGAAGTCGATGGAGCCGTCCTTCGACTGCCAGGGCCTGATCTCTTCCACGGCGTCCTTGAGCACCGGCCACGCCGGGTGGTCCACCACTCGCCCTTCAGCGGAAGGAACCGCACCCTCCGTACCCGCCTGCACAAGAATTTCCGTCATGTCCCACCTTCCACGGGAGAACCTCGCGTATGGACACCGTATGCGTGCATGGTTCTCCGCGACAAGGGGGGCCTCGGGAAATTATCCTGTGCGCCCCCCGCCCTCACCGCTGTTTTTCCGGCCCGGTGCGGTGGAGGCGCTCACTTCTGCCGCCCCTCAAGGGAGTTGGGGTCAGCCGCGGGGCAGGTCCGCCCGAATGGTCTTGCCCTGCGGACCCGTGCTCACGTCGACCGTCACGGCCAGGGTCTTGACCATGGGCCAGCCGAAGCCGCCGGTCCCTCCCGCCAGGTCGGGCGTCCGCTCGCGCGGCGGCCGGGGGTCGGCGTCGGTGACGGCGACCGTGATCGCGTCCCGGCGTGCCACGAGGCGCAGCGAGCAGGCGTCACCGCTCGCGTGCCGTACCGAGTTGGTGACGAGTTCGGAGACGGTGAGCTCCACGCTGCCCGCGGCCTGCTCGTCCATCGTCGGACGGAGTCCGGCCAGGAAGGCGCGGGCGAAGTCCCGCGCCTGCGCCACGGCTTCGGGCCGCTTTTCGAACACCGCCCGATCCAACGGTTTACTCGGGTGCCGCCAATGGTCCGTCCTCATACGCCCCTCCTCGATCAGGGGTGGACTGTACGAATGGGTCTCTTGCCCCCGAAGCCGACTTCTTAACGCCCTCTCCCCTCCCGGCGCGGCCCGCACGCCGGCCGTCGGTGGCCGCACCCGGCGCACGAAGATCGATCCGTGTGGTCGGCATCACGTCACCTCTTCACGATTTGGGTGACATGAAGCGGCAAGAGGCGGGTATTCGCTCGTCCACCAGCCCACAGGGGACAAGGGGGCTGGTGGAGAGGGAGGAAGAGATGACGATGGCTACAGCGACCCAGACGGACACCGGCCTGAGAGAGCTGCCGGAAGTGGTGGATCCGCAGGCGGTCACGCCGAAGGACTCCCGCGCCTTGTCCCAGCTGTTCTTCGATCAGCTCGCGGTGCTCGAGGAGGGCACGGCCCAGTACCAGTACGTGCGCAACACCCTGATCGAGCTGAACATGTCGCTGGTCCGGTACGCGGCCGGGCGGTTCCGCAATCGCGGTGACGACATGGAGGACATCGTCCAGGTCGGCATGATCGGTCTGATCAAGGCCATCGACCGGTTCGAGCTCTCCCGTGAAGTGCAGTTCGCCACTTTCGCCGTCCCCTACATCGTCGGGGAGATCAAGCGGTTCTTCCGTGACACGTCCTGGGCGGTGCATGTCCCCCGCCGTCTCCAGGAGGCCCGGGTGGAGCTCGCCAAGGCCACCGAGGAGCTGAGCAGCCGGCTGGGCCGCGCCCCGACGGTGGACGAGCTCGCCGCGCTGATGAACCTCTCCCCGGACGAGGTCATCGAGGCCCGGCTCGCCTCCAACGGATACAACTCCGCCTCCCTCGACGCCGTCCTGCACGGCGACGCGAACGACGAGACCCCGCTGGCCGACTTCATCGGCGAGGTGGACCCCGCCCTGGAGCTCGTGGAGGACTTCCACGCGCTCGCCCCGCTCGTCGCCGGCCTCCCCGAGCGCGACCGGCAGATCCTGCACCTGCGCTTCGTGGAGGAGCTGACGCAGTCGCAGATCGGCGAGCGCCTCGGCGTCTCCCAGATGCAGGTGTCCCGTCTCCTGTCGCGCACCCTGGCGACCCTGCGCGAGGGAATGCTCCCGGCCGCCGGCTGAGGCCGGACCGCGGAGATCAGCTCCGGCCGTGCCAGTCCAGGCAGACGATCATGGCGTCGTCCTCGGCGACACCGGATCCCCGATGGCCCGCCAGCTCGTGGAGCATGGCGCGCGGCACCTGCGAGGGAGGCAGCAGCCGCGTATTGGTCATGGCGCGGGTGAGCGCTCGTTCGCTGTAGCGCTCACCCGCCGGGGAGGCCACGTTGTAGACGCCGTCGCTGACGAACAGCAGCCGGTCCCCGGGCTCTACGCGAAAGCGCTGGGACGCGTACAGGGTGTCCTCGAACATGCCGAGCGGGAGCTGGGCTTCCAGTTCGATGGGCTCGGCCTTGCCGTGTCGCATCCGCCACATCTTGGGCGACCCCGCGTCGATGACCTCCGCCTCCCCCGTCGCCAGGTCGAAGCGGAGCAGCAGCATGGAGAGATGGGCGTCGCCGCGGTAGTGCCCGTAGAGCGCCTGGTCGGCCAGGCACGCCTGGTCGGGCAGCGAGAGACCGGCCCGGCGCGCGTTGCGCAGCGCGTTGATCGCGAGGTTGGTCAGCAGCGCGGCCTCGATGCCCTCGCCCATGCCGTTGGTGACCGTGAGCGTGAGGTGCTCCGCCGAGGTGGACCAGTCGAAGTTGTCGCCGTAGATCGCGTACGCCGGTTCGAGCTGGGCGCCGATCTCGTACTCGGGGCGCGAGCAGGAGCGGCCGGGCAGCAGCTGCCACTGCATCTCGGCGGCGAGGGTGAGCCGGTCGGCGCGCCGGGCCTGGAGGTAGAGGTCGGTGTCCCGCTCCGCGACGACGATCTCGTGTCCGAGGACTTCCGCGACGTCCTCCAGCTCGGTGGCGGTGGAGGCGTCGTAGGCCTCGGCCAGGAGTCGGACGGTGAGGATGCCGATGCGGTCGCCGCGCACGCTGACGGGCAGATGCACGCTCACCTGGCCCGTCGCCTCGTCCGTCTCCACGTGGGGTTCCTGGGCGCCGAAGGCCCGGCCGGGCGCGCTGGTGTGGACAGAGATGGGGTCGGCGGTGTAGGGGAGCGCGTCGACGGGCTGGAGTATGGTCATCGCGTAGTCCGCCATCAGGAGGTCGACGGAGACCGCGTCGTAATGGGCGGTGAGCGTGTTGCGCACCGCTTCGAGGAGAGCATGCGGCGCGGCCCCGCGCAGCGCACGCTCCACCACCCTGAATCTGTCCACCTACGGGTAACCACCTATCCGGAATTGACGTAACGAGAAGGAGCGAGTGGCCCCGCATGTCTCAGCGACTGACAAGGCCATTGCGAAGTGTCACAGTTGAGGGCATGAATCCCGCCCCGTCCGGCAACGGCGATCACGACGCTGCCACGCATGCGGTCCGGGACGTCATCGAACTGCTCGAGGTCCTGTGGAACAAGGGCCGTGACATCACCACGACGGCGCCGGTGTCCTCGTCGCAGCTACGGGTGCTGTACGTCCTCGACGGCGCCCGAGGGATCAACCTCCGCACTCTCGGTGAGGTGCTCGGGTCCGCACCTTCGTCGGTGAGCCGGATGTGTGACCGTCTTCACGCGTTGGGCTTCATCGAGCGCTCTCTCAGTTCGGCCAGCCGACGCGAGTTGGAGCTTCGCCTGTCGGGCCAGGGAGAAAGCTACCTCAAAGAATTGCGGGCACGTCGTGAAAGTGCCCTGCTGGAGGTCATTTCCGGCATGACCCGGACAGACCGGGCGGCGCTTGAGCAGGGCCTGAGGGGATTCCGTACGGCCGTGGGGACGGCTGCGGATTCGGCCGTGGGAGAGACCTCGGCGGCGAACCGGCCCCCCGCCGATGACACGGTGGAGACCGCCTGACCGCCGTCCCGCCCCTCCATCGGCCCGCTCGCCGGCCCGCCCGCCCCGCCATCGCGCCCCACCGCGCGCACCGGCGGAAACCCGCGCCCCGCACGCTTCAGCCTTGTTGTCCTTGTGGAGAAGAAGTGAGTTGACGTCAGCTCACCGGGGGCAGGACTTTCGGTGATCGGTAGCCTCGACTAACGTTTGCCATGCGACAACAATTGCTAAGGTGGATGTAATGAACGCCAGTGAATCCGAGGCCCGGCTCAGCATCAGCGCGACGCTGCGCGAGCGGGGAGAGAAGGTGGCCGACCGATGGGTGCAGCTCCAACTGGAACGATCGGTTCTGGGCGCGGGCATCACCGAGGCCGAGCTTCGTGAGGAAGCCGACAGCTTCGTCGACGCCCTGCGGGCCGGGCTGGACAGCGGGCTGCCCGTCGAAGACGTGGCCACCACGCACCCGGAGCTGCGCCAGGCGATCACCGACCTGTCCCTGCGCCGGGCACGGGGCGGCGCCACCCCGACCGTGACCTCGCTGGCCGTGCTGGCCCTCAAGGAGGCGCTGCTCGAAGGAGTGCAGGAGCAGGCCCACGAGACCAAGGCCCTGTATCAGGCCGCCGTGTTCGTCAACCGCCTCCTCGACATCGCGGGCGCCCTGTCCTTCGCCACGTACGTGGAGGGCCGCGAGGAGATCATCCGCCGCCAGAGCCGCCAGCTCCTGGAGGTCTCCACCCCGGTGGTCCGGCTGTGGGACAAGGTCCTGGCCGTCCCGTTGATCGGCTCGCTCGACACGACTCGCACCCAGGTGGTCATGGAGAACCTCCTCCAGGCCATCGAGCGCGACGAGGCGCAGGTCGCGATCATCGACATCACGGGCGTGCCCACCGTGGACACCGCCGTGGCGCACCACCTCATGCAGACCGTCAACGCCGTACGCCTGATGGGCACCGACTGTGTGATCAGCGGCATCCGGCCGCCGATCGCCCAGATCATCGCCCAACTGGGCATCGACCTGTCCGCCATCCTGACCCGGGCCACCCTCGCCGACGCGCTGGCCGCGGCGATTTCCCTCACGGAGCGGCCGTTCCGTTCCGCGGACCCCGCGAGCCTGCGATGAGCGGCGGCCCGCGCGGCGGAGTGCCGATCCTGCGTCTGGGCGACGTCCTCGTCACCGGACTGCTCAATGAACTCGACGACAAGAGCGCCATCGCGTTCACCGAGGAGCTGACCGAGCGCATCGTCGGCGACCGCGCCCGCGGAGTGCTCATAGACATCTCGCGCCTCGAGCTGATCGACTCGTTCGTGGCCCGCACCCTGATGGAACTCACCACCACGGCGCGCCTGCTGGGCGCGCGGGTCATCGTGGCGGGCATGCGTCCCGCCGTGGCCATCACTCTGGTCGAGCTGGGGCTGCGCCTGTCCGGCGTGGAGACCACGCTCAACGCCGAACAGGGGCTGCGCGCGCTGGGCTGGGAGAAGGCGCCGGTGCCCCCCGCCGAAGGAGGGACCAGTTGACCCTCTACGGCGACCTCGACGAGATCCGGGCCACCCCCTCCCCCTCGGCCAAGGATTCCGACAGCACGCGTGTCACGCATGAGATCAACGTCGAGGAGGATCTGCTCACGGCCCGGCACGCGGTGCGCGACGCCACGGTGCGAGCGGGCTTCGGCCTGGTGGACCAGACCCGTATCGTCACCGCGGCCAGCGAACTGGCCCGCAACGCCTACGTCCACGGCGGCGGCGGCACCCTGGCCATCGAGTTCGTCCAGAAGGCCGGGCGGCGGGGGCTGCGGCTCACGGTGAGCGACGACGGGCCGGGCATCGCCGACCTCGAAGCGGCGTTCACCGACGGCTACACCACCGGCGCGGGCCTCGGGCACGGGCTCGGTGGGGCGCGCCGCCTCATGGACGAGTTCGAGGTGTCCAGCGCGCCCGGCCGGGGCACGACCGTCACCGCCGTCCGCTGGAACGGACCGCGGTGACCACCATGGACGGAGCCGACCCATCGGGCGCCACGGACTCCAAGGGCTCGACGGGCCCTCTGGAGTCCGTGGACGTCCTCGAGGCGCCCACCACGCTGCACATCCCCATCGACCACCACAGCGCCGTGCAGACCGCGGCCAGCCGGGCCCGCGCGCTCGCCCACGCCTGTGGCATGCCGGGAGCGCTGCCCGACCAGGCGGCCGTGCTCGCCAGCGAACTGGCCAGCAACATCAGCAAGCACGCCCGCAACGGCGCGCTCTTCCTCCAGCCCTCGCCGCTGGGCCGGCGCTCCCCGCTGGACACCGCGCTGGACGTGGTGGCGGTGGACCACGGCCCCGGCATCGCGGACATCGGCCTGAGCCTCACCGACGGCTTCAGCACCACCAGGACCATGGGCGCGGGGCTGGGGGCGGTACGCCGCATCGCCACCGACTTCACCCTGCGCTCGACGCCGGGCCTCGGCACCCTCGCCCACGCCCGCCTCGCGCTGCCGGGGGGCCGGCGGCCGGGGGCCGCCATCGGCGCCCTGTGCCTGCCGGCCACCGGGGAGCAGGTGTGCGGGGACGGCTACGCCGTCGCCGAGGAGGGCGGGACGTGGACGGGCCTGGTCATCGACGGGCTGGGGCACGGCCCGGAGGCGGCCGCGGCCAGCCGGCGCGCCGTGCGCACCTTCCAGTCCTGTTCGAACGCCCCGCTCCCCCAGGTGATCAACGCCCTGCACAGCTCGCTGCGGCACACGCGCGGCGCCGCGGCGACGGCGGTCAGGATGGGCGCCGAGCGCGCCGAGTTCTGCGGGGTCGGCAACATCCGCGCGGCGGCCCTGTCCGCCAACGGCGTGCACCGGCAGCTCACCGGGCAGGCGGGCATCGTCGGCTACAACCTGCCCACCCCGCGCAGCCGGTTCCTCGACGTCTCGGACTGCACGGCCGTGGTCCTGTACACCGACGGCATCGACCAGCGGTGGACGCAGGACCCGACCGCCGACCGGCTGAGTCTCCCGCCTGCCCTCCTGGCGGCCTCCTTGGTCCACACCCACCGGCGACACCGTGACGACGCCACCGTGCTCGCCCTCGGCAGCCCCCTGGAACTCCGATGACCAGCGCCACCCTCCGCACCCCCGCCGCCCTGCGGCGCACCGTCCGCGGCATCGCCCTGAGCTACCGGCTGCCCGCCGAGGACCGGGCCCGGATCGTGCTGTCCCTGAGCGAGACGGCGGCCACCGCGCTGAACGCCGGCCGGCCGGTCACGCTGACCGCCACCGACGAGGCGGGCGCCGACGGCTCGGGCCGCCTGACCCTGGCCCTCGGCCTGCCCCGCCTGGAGGACTTCCAGGTGCGGGCCGAACAGCTTCCGCTGCCCGGTGAGGCGACCGCCGACGGCACGGTGGTGTGGCGGGTGCCCCTGCCCTCGGCGGCGCCGGCGCCGGTCACCGCCGTACTCCCGCGGCCCGGCGTGGAGGCGGGTGCGCCCGCCACCGCCGCTCGCCGCAACGGCGACGCCGACCTCCTGCTGCTGGAGGAGGAGCTGCGGGCCGCGCTCGCCCGGGCCGACGCCCTCGCCGACGAGCACCGCAAGCTCAAGCACGAACTGGCCGAGACCAACAGCGGGGTGCTCGCCCTCTACGTACAGCTGGAGGAGCGGGACGAGGAGCTGCGCAAGGCGCACGGGCGGACGCTGCGGGCCCTGGAGGACGCGCTGCGGCCCAGACCGCTGCACGTGGACGGCCTCGAGCTCGCCGTCCACTACGCCCCCGCGAGCGACGACACCCCCACCGGCGGCGACCTCTACGACTGGTTCACCCTCCCCGACGGGACGGTGCACATCACCATCGTCGACGCGCTCGGCCACGGCATCACCAGTACGCGCACCGCGCTGACCGTCACCCACGCCGTGCGCACCCTCGCGCTCGAAGGCCATCCGCTGGAGAGCATCGTGGCGCGCACGGACGACATCCTGGCCCCCTTCGACCAGAGCGTCATGGCCACCCTGCTGCTGGCGCATCTCGACCCGGCGACCGGACGGCTCTCCCTGGCCAACGGCAGCCACCCGCCGGCGCTTCTCGTGCGCGCCGACGGGGAGGACACCTTCCTCGAAGTGCGCGGGCGCGGCGTCGGCTTCCCCCTGCCCGGCAGCGAGCGCGTCCTGACCACCACGCTCCGCCCCGACGACCTGCTCATCCTGTACACCGACGGTCTCACCGAGAGCCGCCGGGACCCCCGGGAGGGCGAGCAGCGCCTGGTGGCGACCGCCCGCCGCTACCGCACGCGGCCCACGCAGGACGTCCCGGGCGCCATAGCGCGGGACATGCTCACGGACGTGCTCCACGAGGACGACACGCTGGCGCTGGCCGTCCGCTTCCGCTCCCCCGTTCGCTGAGCGAATTACGCCCGGCGCCGCAGAAGTGCCGACAGGTGGTGCTGGAGCGGCCGGCCGACCGCAGCGAGGTCGTGGACGAAGGTGAGGGTGTCGGGGTCGCCGAGGGTGTAGCGGCGGCGGGTCGCGTCGACCTGTTTGGCGGTGGGGGTGAGGGCCACCTCCTGGGTGGCGAGGTCCACGGTGTCGCCGTCCGCGCGGCCGACGGCGATCTCCGCGACGCCGGTGGGCTGGGTGATCAGGGCCTCCACCCGGCCTTCGGGCCCCAGCCGCCACCAGCCGCTCTCCCGGGCGGAGGGGCGCAGGGGCCGCTCCTGGGCGTCGACCAGCCAGGCGCGGGCGTCGTAGTGGAGGAAGGGCCGGCCGTCGTGGCTGAAGGTGACCTCCTGCGCGTAGCTGAAGTCCCCGTCGAGCGTCGGGTAGCCGCCGCGGCCGCTGCCGTGCCAGGTGCCGAGCAGGCCGAGCACGGGCGTCAGCAGCGGGTGCGGGGCGGGCGCCGCATCGGGGTGGTGCGCGTCGGGGTACGGGTGCCGCGGGGCGGGGTCGGACACGGTGCGCGCTCCTGGGTGGTGGGTCGGGTGCCGGGTGCAGCCTATGCGTGGCCCGGCCCGTGGGTCCCCCACATGAGTGACATACGCGGCGGCCGGGACGCCGCGTCACCTGTGGGCGAACAGAGGGCGTTACTTATCGGTACGGGGTACTCGACCGCAGCGAGCCCCATCAGCCGCCCAGAAGGAGCACCGTCATGGCGACCAAGCCGAACAAGAGCGACGAGACGAACGAGCGGAACAACGGAAAGGGCGGGACACAGAACGCGTCGGGGGACGTCGTCGAGCTGATCCTCGCCGATCACCGTCGCATGGAGGACCTCTTCCGTGAGATGCGCAGCGTGGAGGGCGACCGGGCCAAGGCCCTGCGAGAGTTCGCGGACCTGCTGATCGCGCACGCGCTGGCCGAGGAGGCCGAGGTCTACCCCGCGCTCAAGCGCTACCGGGACATCGAGAACGACGAGGTCGAGCACGGCGTCGAGGAGCACGAGGAGGGCAACAAGGCGCTCCTCGCCCTTCTCGAGGTCGAGGAGGTCGGCTCCGACGACTGGGACGAGAAGCTGGAGAAGCTCGTCGAGGAGATCACCCACCACGCCGACGAGGAGGAGCGCACGATCCTGAACGGCGCCCGTGAGAACGTCGCGATGGACCGCCGCGAGGAACTGGGCGCCGCCTTCAGCAAGGAGCGCGCCAAGCAGCTGGAGTCGGGCTGCGGCAGCGTCGAGAACGTCCGCCGCATCGTGAAGTCCTGAGTGGTGGGGGCGTGAGCCGTCGGGGGGCCGGGGGCCTTCCTCAGTCCTGGACGGGCGGCCAGACGGGCCGCTGGGCCTGAGGCAGCTCGGCCAGGGCGAGGCCGACCGTCCGGTGGCTGGGGAGCAGTTCGGCGCTGCCGGTCTGGGCGAGCAGGTCGGTCAGCCGGCGGCCCGCCCCCGCCAGCAGCAGTCTGCCGCCGCGGCGCTCCAGCAGCCACCGCATGGCCAGCAGGCAGTTGAGCCCCCGCGAGTCGCAGAAGGACAGCGCGGTGGCGTCCAGGACGAGGTGCAGGTGCCCCGCGTCCACGTAGGAGCCGAGCGTGCCGAGGAAGAGCGCCTCGCCGGTCTGGTCGAGTTCACCGGTGACGCGCAGCACCGCGCACTCGTCGCAGCTCGCCAGTTCCGTGATGACCAGTCGGCGGATCCGCGTGGACATCGGCGCCTCCCTCTCCTCGCGGCGCCACCCTACGCCCGCGGCGACCGGTGCTCGGCGCTCTTGTGCGCAGTGCGGTACGTACCCGACCGGGCCGGGCACAGGATGTCGGGTCCCGCGAGGGGCGGCCTTCCTAACGTGAAGGACGCGAGGGAAGGAGATACCGGAGTGCTGGAGCGGCTCAACGAAGCCCTGGAACACATCGAGGCCCGTCTCGACGGGCCGATCGAGGTGGCCGAGCTGGCGCGGATCGCGGTGACGTCGGAGTACCACCTGCGGCGGCTGTTCTCCGCGCTGGCGGGCATGCCGCTCTCCGAGTACGTCCGGCGCAGGCGGCTGACCGTCGCGGGCGCCGAGGTGCTCGCCGGGGAGCGGACGCTCCTGGAGGTCGCGGTGCGCTACGGCTACGGCTCCGGTGAGGCGTTCGCGCGGGCGTTCAAGGCCGTGCACGGCGTGGGGCCGGGTGAGGCCCGGCGGGCCGGCGCGGCACTGCACTCGCAGCCCCGGATCTCCTTCCGGCTCGTCGTCGAGGGGAGCAGCGGCATGCGGTACCGGGTCGTGGAGAAGGAGCGGTTCCACGTCGTGGGCAAGAAGGTCCGGGTCCCGCTCGTCCACGAGGGGATGAACCCGGCCATCGCCGACTTCATCCGGGGCATCGACAAGGAGACGATGCGGCGGATCGCCGCCCTGTCCGATCAGGCGCCGCAGGGCGTCGTGGGGGTGAGCGACGACCTCGACCCGAGCCGGGCGGAGGGGACCGAACTGGACTACTACCACGGTGTGGTGACCGGTTCGGCCGCTCCGGACGACCTGGACTCGCTCACCGTCCCGGCCGGCACGTGGGCGGTCTTCGAGAGTTCCGGCGCGTTCCCCGAGTCCCTGCAGTTCCTGTGGCGGGACGTGTTCACCCAGTGGTTCCCGTCCAATCCGTATCGCGGCAGGCCCGGGCCGGAGATCCTGCGCACCCGGCTCTCGCGGGACGCGGCCGAGGCGGACGCGGAGCTGTGGATCCCGGTGGAGCGCACGGCCACCTGAGCGCCGCGCGGGCCCGGACCCGTCAACTGCGGTGACGCGCAAGCGTTTTCCCCGCCGGGGGCCGGGTCCGCGGCTAGGCTGGTCGGGTCACCTTTTCGCGGCCGCGCCGAGGCCGTGGGAGGGAGCGGCGCGGGAGGGTGTGTGGATGGGGGCACGGTAGGCCTGCGGGTCGCCTCGGCGGTGATCGCGCCGCTGCTCAAGCGGTTGCTGCTGCCCGCGGCGAAGGCGCCGGGCGCGCAGTTCGACGGCCGGCCGATCCCGGTCCGGCGCCTGATCGCCTTCTCCCGCGAGCACCGCACCCTCAGCGAGGACGATCTGCACCGGATCGCCCGCGAGCTGGTGCGCCGCGCGGTGCGGGCCGCCGGGCCCTACGACCCGCCGGTCGGCGCCGACGAGAAGGACGCCGTGGGACTGGCGCTGACCCGGACCCTGCACGCGCTCGGCGACCTGGAGATGGACGACGTCCAGGCGTTCGCGCTGGGCCCCGAGAAGCTGGCCGCCGAGCTGTCGCGACGGGCGGGCCCGGAGACCCGCAGGCTGCTGAGCGACGACGCCGCCCGCTTCCACGACCGGCTCCTGGAGACGGCCTGCGTCCATGTGGTGCGGTTCTTCAGCGAACAGCCCGGCTTCGCGGCGCGCACGCAGGTCGAGCAGAGCCGTGCGATCCGCGAGCAGGGCGAGCGCCTGGAGCGGATCCTGGAGCGCCTGCCCGACGTCTCCGCGCGGGACGCCCGGTTCGAGGAGCACTACGCGCGCTACGTCGTCCAGAGCCACGGCAGGCTCACCATCCACGGCGTCGACCTGCGGGAGCCCTCGGATCACGAGTGGCCCCTTGACACGGCGTACCTGAGCCTGGAGGCCAGTCCCTACCGCGGGTCCCCGGAGGCGGGCCCGGTGGCGGACGGCGAGTCGTCGGAGCGGGCGGCGGCGCCGGTGGAGACCACCCTCGCCACCCATGACCGGGTGCTGCTGCGCGGGGTCGCGGGCACGGGCAAGACGACGCTCGTGCAGTGGCTCGCCCTGACCACCGCCCGCCAGGACCGGGTGCCGGGCTCCCTCTCCCAGCTCCTGGGGCGCGTCCCCTTCGTACTGCCGCTGCGCGCGCTGGCCCGCAAGGGCGCCGAACTGCCGATGCCGCAGGACTTCCTGCGCTGGATCGACTGCCCGCTGCTCGGCACCGAACCCGAGGGCTGGGCCACCCGCGTGCTGCAGAACGGGCGGGCGGTGATGCTGATCGACGGTGCGGACGAGATCCCCAAGGGGGAGCGCGGCCGCGTCAAGGCATGGCTGAAGAAGCTCCTCGCCGTCTTCCCCGGGAACCTGTGGCTGCTCACCTCGCGGCCCTCCGCCCTGGAACAGGGCTGGCTGCGGCACGAGGGATTCAACGAGTTCGCGCTCAGCGGGATGCGGCCCGCCGACATGCGGCGGTTCATCGAGCGCTGGCACGCGGCGGCCGGGGCACCCGCGCGCCTCGGGGAGTCCCTCACGCTCGCGCTGCGCAGCAGGCCGGAGCTGAGCCGGCTGGCGACCAACCCGCTGATGTGCGGGCTGATCTGCGCCCTGCACCGCGAGCGCCGCGGCTTCCTGCCGCGCGGCCGCGCCTCCCTCTACGAGGCCGCGCTGGCGATGCTGCTGGAGCGGCGCGACGTGGAGCGCGAGGTCTACGGCGGCGCCCGCGGCACACCGCAGCTGGACCAGAAGTCGGCCACCGAGCCGCTGCGCCGCCTCGCGTACTGGCTGATCCGCAACGAACGGACCGAGCTGGACCGGGCGGACGCCGTCGAGGTCGTACGCCGTCTGATGCCGTCGGTGGAGCGCCTCGCGGAGATCGGCGAGGCGGAGGACGTCCTCCAGCTGCTGCTGGAGCGCTCGGGGCTGCTGCGCGAACCCGTCCAGGGCGCCGTCGACTTCATCCACCGCACCTTCCAGGACTTCCTCGGCGCCCAGGCGGTGCTCGAGGAGCGGGACATGGGCATGCTGGTGAACAACGCCCACCTGGAGCACTGGGAGGACGTGGTGCAGATGGTCGTCGCCCAGGCCCGTCACCACGAGCGCGGCGAGCTGCTCACCCGGCTGCGGGAGCGGGGCGAGCGCGAACGGGACCCGGCCGTCCAGGCCCGGCTGCGGCTGCTCGCGCTCGCGTCCCTGGAGCAGGCCACCAGCGTGGCGCCCGCGGTGCGCGAGGCCATCGAGGCCCAGGCGGCGCGCATGGTGCCGCCCCGCAGCCTGCGCGAGGCCCGGTCCCTGGCGCAGACGGGCCCGCTGCTGCTCGGCCTGCTGCCGGACGCCGCCGACCTCGGGGGCGACGAGGAGCTGGCCACCGTCCACGCGATCTGCCAGATCGGCGGGGACGCGGCGATCCCGCGCCTGCGGCGGTTCCTGCACACCGGGCAGAGCGCGGTGCGCGCCCAACTGCTGCACCACTGGGACCGGTTCGACCCCGAGGTGTACGCCGAGGAGATCGTCCGGCCGCTCCTGGAGATCGCGCCGGACGAGATCGTCACCGTGCGCTCGCGCGCCGAGCTGGACATGCTGCGCACGATGTCCGGCTACCGGCGCGTCAGCCTGCGGGGCGACTTCACCCCCGACGACGTCCGCTCCGCGTTCGACGCGCGCCACCTGCGCGAACTCCAGCTGCGCGACCTGCTCTCCCTCGACCGTCTCGACGTCCTGGCCGGCTACCCCGCGCTGGAGTCGCTCGGGCTGCGCGGCTGCCGCAACGTCCAGGACCCGGCGCCGCTCACCCGGCTGCCGGAGCTGCGCCGGCTCACGCTGCGGGACCTGCCCCGCTTCGAGCCGCTGCACGAACTGGCGGGCTGCGCACGGCTCGACACCCTGCTCATCGGCGCGGACGTGCCCTGGCGGGGGCTGGCCGACCTGCCGTGCCCCGAGCGGCTGCGGGTGCTCTCGCTGCCGCCGACGGCCACCCGCCTCGCGGACATCGTGTCCTGCGCGAACCTCGTGGAGCTGCGCCTGCACGAGGCCAGCGAGCGGCTGACGCCCGACTCCTGGGGCGCCCTGCTCGGCGACGTGCCGGGGCTGCGTACGCTCACGCTGACCTCGGCGCAGCTGAGCATGCTGCTGTTCGCGCCCCGGACCCAGCTGCCCCAGATCACCCGGCTGAACGTGCACGCCGGCGCGGGCAGCGCGGTGCCGCTGCGCCGGATCGCGCTGCGGCTGCCCGGACTTGAGGAGGTCCACCTCACGGAGGCCGCCGACGTCGACCTCTCGTCGCTGGCCACGCTGCACCGGCTGCGCAGGGTCCGACTCGCCTATCCGGGTGAGGTGCGCGGCACGGAGGCGCTCCCCCGCGAGGTCGAGCTCTCCATCTATCCACAGCCGTGATCAACGGACTGGCACCGGCTGTGCGCTCAGGGTAAGTTCCTTGCCCCCGGCCGGGGTCGAGGACAGGACGGTACTGCGAAGGCGGGATCCAGTCGGATGGGCAGAGCGGAAGACGTGCCGCTGTACGGCAGGGACCCGCTGCTGCGCGCGCTCGTCCCGCGGCTGACCGGGCTCAAGTACGACGAGCGCTCGCGCACGGCGCGGGAGTTCCAGCACGACCTGCCGGTCGTGCTGGTGACGGGGCGTCACGGCATGGGGCGCAGCGCCGTGCTGCGGGCGCTCGCGGCCCACTACCGGGGCAGGCTTCCCCTCGCCCATGTCCGGATCGCGCCGGGCGGCGCCGGGGTCCACCCCGCGGCCGGCGCCGACACCGAGGGGCAGTACGCGGCCGACCTGGTCGGTGTCCTCGTCGAACTGGCGCGCCAGCTCGGCCCTTCGTACCGGCGCCCCTTCCCCGTCCTGCTGCCGGGGCTGTTCGCCGTCTCCGGGTGGGAGCCCGGTGACGACGCCGAGCGGGACGCGGTCTGCCTGCGGCTCGCCCGGCTGCTGATCGCCTGCCGGCTCGCCGACGAGCCCGAGCAGGAGCTGCGCCGGTCCTGGGCCACCGCGGTCGAGGCCCGTGCCCCGCGCCCGCCCGGCACACCCGGGGCGGCGGACATCTCCCGCGCCCTGCACGGCGAGTTCGCGCACCGGCACCGGCCCGGCCCGGAAAGGGACTGGTACCGCGGCCGCTTCCCGCAACTCCCGCCGGAGAGCGACCCCTTGGAGCTGCTCGGCGAGTGGCACCACCAGGGCGGGGACTACCGGCGGGCGGTGGAGCGCACGCTGGTGGCGGCGTTCCGGCACGACGTCGCCGGTTCCTACGGGCGTCTCCAGCGCTGGAACCGCGAGCCCTGGCCCCTGGTCCTCCTCGACGACGTGCATCTGCCCGCCGGGCGGCGCTTCTTGGACCTGCTGCTCGAACACCGGGCGGTGGCCGAGTCCCCGGAGCGCGAGGAGCTGGTCGTGGTCGCCACTCGGCTCGGCGAGCCGCCGGGCAGCGACCCCGGCCCGGTGCGGCGCGAACTGCCCGATCTGCTGCGGGCGTCCGGCTGGGAGCGGCGCGGCACCTCGCCGTCGGCGGGGCTGCTCACCGTCCCGCTCACCCCGCTCAGCCGCGACGACGTGCTGCCGCTCCTGGAGGCCGGTTCGGCCGGCGCACCGCTCCACCCCTATCTCGCCTCGGCCCTGCACACCCTGACCGGCGGCCATCCGGCGGCCACCACCATGCTGTGCGCCGCGGTACGGGCGGCGACCCGCGCGGGCCGCGCCGTGGTCCCGCGCGACCTCCTCGAACTCTCCGCCGGCGACGGCCGCCCCATCGGCGAGGCGCTTTTGGAGCGGCTGCTCCCCAACCGCCGCCAGCGGGACCGCCTCACCCTCCTGTCCCTGGCCAGGGACAGCACGGCCGCCGAGGCGCTGGCGGCCCGGCTGCGCCTGGAGGGGCCCGAGCAGTTCCCCGCCAACGCCGTGACCGACTACCTCGAACAGCAGCACTGGCAGCGCCTCACCCCGCCCGAGAGCCCGCTGGTGAGCGACCCCCTGCTGCAGAAGCTCCTGGTGCACGAGGCCCGCCGGCTCTCGCCGGGGCCCGACGACAGCCGGGGCTGGCAGGAGATCCACCGCTTCCTGCAGAACCATCACGCCCAGCGGGGTGACGAGGGCGAGGCCGACGCCCTGCGGCACATGCTCGCCGCGGGGGGCGTGGAGACGGTGGTGGCGTCCTTGGCCGAGGTGTTCCAGTCGGAGCAGGACGAGCGGGGGGCGGGCCACTGGCTGCGCTGCCTGCAGTACGCGGCCACCGCCCCGACGCCGCCCGAGCGGGACTGGGAGGACGACCGGCTGCGCATCGCGCTCGGGGCACGCGACGGCCGCTTCGTCCACCTGGACGACACCGAGCGCTGCGTCAACCGGTTGCTGCACGCCCTGTGGTACCTGTCCGAGCCGCACACGGAACCGGACCCCGACACGTGCACGGCCGTCGAGCAGGAGCTGGCCTATCTCTCGTTGCGCCACCCTTCCTGGCGGATCGCGCTCGGCCAGGCGGCGCGCAGATGGCCGGCCGCGGCACGCGACAAACGCCCCCTCCCCATACCAGGACAGTGAGGAAGCATGCTGTTCCGTCGCCATCCCCGCGAGTGGGGACCGATCGAGTGGGCCGCCGTCCTGGCGCTGGCCCTGGGCGCCGGGGTCGTCGCCGCCCTGCTCACCCTCGGCGCGCGCGGGCCCGGCAGGTGCGGGGACGAGCTGCGGGAGCTGGGCGGCGACTGCGTCGGGGTCACCGAGCACGCCTTCGACGCCGATCCGCGGGTCGGGAGCCTCGTGGCGGCGGTGGCCGAGGAGAACGCCAGGGTGCGGCGGGACGCCGAGGACCCGGAGGGCAACGCCGCGCGGATCCCCTATGTGCGGATCGCGCTCATGATGCCGTTCACCTCGGACGAGTCGAGCGCGATGACCACGGACATGATCCGCCGCGCGCTGGCCGGCGCGCTCACCGCGCAGCAGGAGGCCAACAGCGGCAGCGGACCCCACTACCAGCTGCTGCTCGCGCCCGACGGCCGCAACCTCGACCACTGGCGTCCCGTCGTCCGGCGACTGGCGGAGCTGGCCGAGGACAAGCAAGCGCCGCTGGTCGGCGTGACCGGGATTCCGAGCAGCACGCCTGAGACACGGCGGACGATCGCCGCGCTCAGCGAGCACGGCATCCCCACCGTCGGGCCGGTCATCACCGCCGCCGACATGAACGCCGGGCACTTCTTCAAGACCTCGCCCAACAACGACCAGTTCGCCCGCGCCCTGAAGCAGTACCTCGCCGGGCGTCCGGAGCGGGAGAAGGGGTTCCTGGTCTGGGACAACCGCAGCGAGGACGTCTACTCGCGCAATCTGCGCCGGGTCTTCGAGAAGCACTTCGGCGCCAAGTACGACTTCAAGGGCCACAACTCCAACTTCACCGGGTCGTCCGGCACCGACAAGGGCATTCCCCAGCGGTTCACCGACGCCGTGCAGAAGATCTGCACGGCGCGCTCCGACACCGTCTTCTTCGCCGGGCGCGACCAGGACCTGCCGGCGTTCATCAAGCGCCTCGCGCAGGAGGGCGACTGCGGCCGCGGGTCGCGGCTGCGGCTGCTGAAGGTGGGCATCGGGCTCGAACCGACGCTCACCACGCCGGAGACCACCCGCTGGCTGGAGGAGGCGCGGGCCACGATCATCGACGCGTCGTCCGTCGACCCCGCCTGGTGGCAGGGCAAGCACGACCCGCCGCGGGCGCTCGGCCGTTTCCGGGACCGCTTCGACAGGCTGGAGCGCGCGCACGAGCTGGGGGCCAAGCCGCTGAACGACGGGTACGCGGTGATGTACCACGACGCGTTCACGCTGCTGGCCGACGCCGTGGACCGCACGTACAGCGACATCAACGACAGCGCGGGCAAGCCCGGGAAGAAGGGGCCCGAGCTGATCCCCACGAAGAACGACGTCTACAACACGCTCATCAATCCGACGATCTCCGCGAACGGGTGCAGCAACTGCCTGCGCGGCGCGGCCGGTTCGTACGGGTTCGAGGGCCCCGGGGTCAACGACCAGTGGGCGGTCTGCAAGCCCGTGCCGATCGTGGAGTATCCGGCCGGCCGGGAGGCGGGCGAGCGTCCGCCGCTGTACCGGACGTTCCGGGGCGGCGACAAGGGCGCCTGCCCGGCCTGACCCCGGGCGGGCCGGACCGGGCGGCGAAGCGGTCAGTGCAGGGTGATGTAGCCCGGCGCGGGCAGGCGCGGGGCCGTGGCGGGCTCGTAGAGGTCGGCCAGGGCCATGAAGAGGAGCGCCACGGCGAGGGCGCCCGGGTCCGGGACACCGAGGGCGTGGTCGCCCACGTAGCTGGCGCGGCCGCGCCGGGGCCGCAGGGAGGCGGTGGCGAGGGCCCCGCGGATGGCCGCCTGGGCCGCCTCGGTCAGCGGGGCCTCGGCGGCGGCGTCCCGCGCGGCGGCGGTCAGCGACCGCGCGGCGGGCGCGAGCGCGTCGACCAGGGTGCAGTCGCCGGGGCTCGCGCCGCCGACGCGGTGGATGGCGGCGAAGCCCTCCTCGGCGGCCCGCGCCAGGGCGGCGACGGACGGCGCGCCGCCGTCGGCCGGGGTGGCGGTCGACAGGTGCTGGAAGAGGAGGCCGAACAGGGGGCCGCTGGTGCCGCCGACGTCGTCGAGGAAGGCGTGGGCGAGGGCCGCCGTGCCGTTCAGGCCGCGCTCGTCGGCCAGCTTCACCGCACGCCGTACGCCGCCCGCGAGGTTGTCGCCGAAGTCGCCGTCGCCGACGAGCTGGTCCAGCTTGGTGAGGTTGTCGCGGACCTGGGTGACGCTCTCGGCGTAGCGGTCGAGGAGGGCGCGGTCCGCCCCCGTGACCGGGGCCGCCGCGGGCTGCTCCGGGGCGCCGGCGCTCTCCCGCGGTGCCTCGGTGCGGCCTTCGGGGGTGAGGGCGGGGCGGGGCAGGACGAGGGGGGTGCGGGTCGGCGCGGTCCACAGCTCGGCCCAGCCCTGTTCGAGCCGCGTGAGGGTGAGGGAGAAGCCCGCCATGTCCAGGGCGGCGGTGAACGTGCCGGGCACGAGGAGGGCCGGGCGGATGCCGCGGGCCGTCAGCTCCTCGTGCAGCAGGGCGCTGATGGCGTGCAGCTCCAGCTCGGTGGTGGCGCCGAGGCCGTTGACGAGGGCGAGCACCTCGGCGGGGCCCTCGGGCAGGGCTTCGAGCAGGTCGTCGGTCATGCGCCGAACGAGGTCGCCGGTCGCCGGGCGGGCGATGGTGCGGGTGCCGCGCTCGCCGTGGATGCCGACGCCGTAGTCCAGGGTGTCCGCCTCCAGGGTGAAGGCCGGGGCGACGGTGGTGGGCGAGGTCTGGGCGCGGGCGGCGACGGCGACGCTGCGGGAGGCGGCCACGATCCGCCGGCCGAGGTCGGCCAGCTCCTCCAGTCCGGCGCCCCGGTCGGCCGCCGCGCCGAGGAGCTTCTCCACGACCACCGTGGCGGCGGTGCCCCTGCGGCCGGTGGCGCTGTCCGCGCTGTCGGTGGCCAGGTCGTCGTCGACCAGGACCGTGGCGACCTGGACGCCGTCGTGCCGCAGGCGCTCCGCCGCGATCTGGAAGTTGATCACGTCGCCGGTGTAGTTCTTGACGACGAGCAGGACGCCGCCGCTCTTCGCCGCCGCCGCGCTCGCCTCGTAGATCTGCCGGTTGTGCGGGGAGGCGAAGATCTCGCCCGGGCAGACCGCGTCCAGTCCCCCGCGCCCCAGGAGCCCGGTGTGCAGGGGTTCGTGGCCGGAGCCGCCGCCGGAGACCAGGGCGACCGTGCGGTCGGGGTGCGGGTCCAGGGCGCGCAGGTACAGGGGCGCGCTGTTCACCTCGATCATCCCGGGGTGGGCGAGGGCCAGACCGCGGGCGGCGGTCAGCACGGGGTGGTTCTCCGGCAGGAAGTAGCTCATCGGTGAGTTCTCCGTACGTGTGCGGGGCCTGCGGCGGATGTGCGGTGACGCAGGGGGTGCGGCGGCTCGGGCGCGGGCTCACCATGGCCCTCCGCGTGGCGCGAAGAACGGCACGCGCCGCTACCGGCACTCCGGCGTTCCGGTCCTGTCGCTCGGTGTGCGACGCTGTCAGCCTGCCCCGGCCCGGGCGGCGGATCGCACGGGTCACGCGGCGCTCACCTGCCGGTCACCCCATCTTTGCGAGGTCTTTACCCTTGCCCGACGCGCGACGTGCGGACCTGGGGCGGATGCTGCGCGCCTGGCGGATGGCCCGCGACCCCGCTCTGCTGCCGGGTCCCGTGCCGTTCCGCGGCCACCGCCGCTACCTCACGCAGCTCGACATGGCGCTGCTGCTCGGCGTGTCCGAGCGCTGGTACCGCGCGCTGGAGAGGGGCGAGGACCGCGGCTACGCGCCGGAGATGATCACCGGGGTGGTCCGCGTCCTCGGCCTGTCCCCCACGCAGGCGGACGCCCTCCACCTCGGCACGGGCCTTCGGCCGCCGCACCGCCCGCCGCCCGACGCGCGCGTGGACGAGGCGCTGCTCGACCTGCTGCACCAGCAGCGCCGCGTGAGCTGGATCTGCGACCAGGCGTGGGACGTGGTCGCGGCCAACGCCGTGGCCGCGCGCCACTGCCCCTGGCTGGTCCACCCCGGCGCGAACGTCATGACCTGGGCCTTCTCACCGCAGGCCCGCTATCAGCTGCGGGACTGGGAGACCCGGTGGGCCGGCGCGCTGCTCGCCCGGCTGCGGCTGGCCTGGCAGCGGTGGCCGGACAACGAGCGGCTGGACGAGGTGGTGCGCACCGTGCGGCGCGAACCGGGTGTCGCCGAGCTGTGGGACGCCTTCGCCGAGGTCCCGGACCCGGCCGCCACCCCGGCTCGTCCGATGTTCTTCCCCCTGGTCGCGCCCGACCCGCTCGACGTACGCGTCATGACGTTCGGCCGCTTCGACGACGCCTCGCTGCGCTGGCTCGTCCTGACGCCGGCGGACCCGACCGTCACCTTCGTCTGAGGCGTGGTGCGGCGCTAATCGGCCGTCGGGCGGTACACCGTGAGGGCCTCGGGGAGCTTGTCGACGAGCAGCGCGCACGGGGCGTCCGTCACCTCGCCGTCGTACGCCATCTGCGTGCCCTCGGGCAGCCCGGAGATGACGAGCCGCTGGGGGCGGGCGGCGGCGTAGACGCGGGTACGGGTGAGCTGGCCCGCGAGCGCGGCGGCCAGCAGCCGGCTGCGCGCGAAGCGGCCGCCGTGCGCGATGCGGACGTCCAGCAGGCCGTCCGCCAGGTCGTGCCTGCGCACCGGGGCGATGCCCACGCTGCGGTAGGCGCCGTTGCCCGCGAAGAGCAGCCAGATGGAGCGGCGGCGGCCGTTCACCACGGCGCGCAGCGGGCGTCCGGTGCGCAGGATCTGGGCGACACCGAGCAGGGTGGCGGCCGGGCCGCCGATCTTCGGCGACCAGTGTTCGCGGCTGCGGACGAGGTCGGGGTAGCTGCCGAGGCTGAAGGTGTTGAGGAAGTAGGTGGGCTCGGTGTGGGTCCTGCCCGCCGGCCCTATCCCGGCCAGCGGCTTGACGCGGCCGACGTCGGCCCGTACCGCGCTGCCCTCGCGGACGGCCGCGCAGGCGTCCGCGACGGTGTCGACCCCGAGGTCGGCGGCGAAGTGGTTGAACGTGCCGCCGGGCAGCACCATCAGCGGCACCTTGAACCGCAGGGCGGGTGTCACGGCGGCGTTGACCGTGCCGTCTCCCCCGCACACACCGAGGACGCCGCCGCGCCGGGCGGCCTCCCGCGCCGCCTCCTCCAGGACCTTGGGCAGGGCCCCGGCCTCCTCCTCGTAGAGCACCACCTCGGCGCGCGGCAGGGCGGTCCGCAGCTGTCGGACGGGGTCGGCCAGCTGGGGCTGGGCGCCGGAGGAGGGGTTGACCACCACGACCAGGCCCTCCCCGTCGGGCAGGGCAGGCGCGTCGACGCGGGGCCGGGCGGGCGGCGGGAGTTGCGCCCGGGTGGGGACCATCCCCCGCACCGCGTAGGCGGCGCCCACGCCGAGGGCCGCGCCGACCAGGACGTCCCGGGGGCCGTGCGCGTCGCCCCGGACGTGGGAGTACGCGACCGTGGCCGCCAGCGGGGCCAGGGCGGCGCCCCAGCCCGGCGACTCCAGGGCGGCGCCCGTCGCGAACGCGGCCGCCGCGGCGGCGTGGGCCGACGGATAGGGGCCGGTGAGCGGCTTGCGGGGCAGCCGTCGCAACAGGGGTGCCGCGCCCTGGGCGGGGCGCGACTGCCCCACCGTGTGCTTGCCGAGGGCGTTGACGGTCACCGAGGCGAGCGCGAGCGAGGTGACTCCACGCACCGCCGCGCGCCGCCCCCGGGCTCCGCCGAGGGCCCACATCCCGGCGGCGATTCCGCCGAACAACAGGGGGTGGTCGGCGCCGATCAGCCGCCGGGCGCGGTGCCTCAAGAGATCTTTCATGCCCCCCGTATACCCCGGTTGGCGTCAGAGAGGCCACCATCGGCGAGCCAGGCGGTCAGCAGGTCGTTGACCTCGGCGGGGCGCTCCTGTTGGACCCAGTGGCCGCAGCCCTCCAGGATGTGCGAGCCGCGCAGGCCCGGCAGCGTGGCGGGGAAGGCGTCGATCGCGTCGGCCAGCCATGTGGTGGAGGCGTCCAGGGCGCCGCCGATGAACAGGCTCGGCTGGGTCAGGGGCGCGCCGGCGAAACGCCCGAGCTCTTCCCAGTCCCGGTCCATGTTCCGGTAGCAGTTGAGCGCCCCGGTCAGTCCCGTCCGCTCGAACTCCCCGGCGTAGACGTCGAGATCCGCCTCGCCGAGCCAGCCGGGCAGGGGGCCCGTCGGGAAGCGGTCCCGCAGCGGCCGGCCCGGGGCGGCGAAGTGCGGGTCCGGCTCGTGCGGTCCGGGCATGGTGCCGGCGGAGAAGGCCGCGTAGAAGCCCGCGAGCCAGCCGCGGACGTCGGGCTCGATCTCGGCCTCGGCGCGCCCGGGTTCCTGGAAGAGGGAGACGTAAAACTCCTCGTCGCCGCCCAGCTGTGCGAACACCTCGCTGGGGCGCGGGCCGCCGGGCGGCGTATAGGGCACGCTCAGCAGGGCCGCCGCGCGGAACACGTCCGCCCTGACGAGGGCGGAGTGCGCGGCGATGTTCGCGCCCCAGTCGTGGCCCACGATCACCGCGGTCTCCTCGCCGAGGGCGCGCACCACCGCGACGTTGTCCTCGACGAGTTCGAGCATCCGGTACGCGGCCACGTCGTCCGGCCTGCTGGAGCGGCCGTACCCGCGGACGTCCACGGCGACCGCCCGGTAGCCGGCGGCGGCCAGGGCCGGCAGCTGGTGCCGCCAGGAGTACCAGGACTCGGGGAAGCCGTGCACCAGCAGGACGAGTGGTCCCGAGCCCTGCTCGACCAGGTGGATGCGGCCCGCGGGCGAGGGGACGACGCGGTGCGTGGGGTCCGCGAGGGGTGTGTGCCGGGCCATGGATCCTCCTGGTGTCCTCGGTGTCCTGGAAGCCGTCGGCTCCGCGCACGATCATGCGGCGCACGGGCGGACACCCGCGAGGTCTGTTGCCGTTCCGGCAAACAGCGGCAGCCGGACCGACGCCGCGCGTGCCACGTGACGATCGGGTCCGGGGAGCCGCCGTCGACGCGGACCGCGCCGTCAGTGCTCCGACCTCAGCGCCTCGACCAGGACCGGCACGTGCCCGTGGGGCAGGTCCTTCGTCGCCGTGAGCAGGGTCAGGCGGCCGGTGCGGGCGAGGCCGCGCAGGCGGGTGAGCTCCGCCGCCCGTTCGTCGTCGGCCAGCTCCTGGCGGTAGCGCTCGGCGAACTCCTCGAAGCGCGCGGGGTCGTGTCCGTACCAGCGGCGCAGTTCGGCGGAGGGGGCGAGGTCCTTGTCCCAGGCCGTCAGGGCGGCGCGCTCCTTGGAGATGCCCCGGGGCCACAGCCGGTCGACGAGGACGCGGGCGCCGTCGTCCGGCTCCTCGGGGTCGTGGACGCGCTTGACCCGTACGTCGAGAGAACGCCTTGTCGTCATGTCGGCATTGTCCGTCCGCCGGGCGGGCGCCGCCCGCGTGACCCGTTCGGGCGAGCAGCACGGGCCCCGGCCCCCGGCCCCTGTTGCAGTGAGGCCATGACGGGACGCATCGGCAGGATCGACCGGCGGTGGTTCGAGCGGGTGGCGGCGGCGCGGCTGCCCGGGGCGGAGCAGGTGCTGCCGCCGCTGAGCGCGGCGGCGAACCACGGGCGGCTGTGGTGCGCCTCGGCCGCGGTCCTGGCCGCCGCCGGCGGGCCGGCCGCCCGGCGGGCCGCGCGCCGGGGCGTGGGCGCGCTGGCGCTCGCCTCGCTGGCCACGAACGCGGTCGCGAAGTACGCGGTGCGCCGCAGCCGTCCGGTGCACGACGCCGTGCCCCTGGTGCGCCGGCTGGCGAAGGCGCCGTGGACGTCGTCGTTCCCGTCCGGGCACGCGGCGTCGGCGGCGGCGTTCGCCACGGGGGTGGCCCTGGAGTCGCCCCCCTACGGGGCCGTGGTCGCGCCGGTCGCCGCGGCCGTTGCCTTCTCCCGGGTGTACGTAGGGGTCCACTACCCCGGTGACGTGCTGGCGGGCATCGCGCTCGGCGCGGCCGCGGCGGCGGTCACCTGCTACTGGTGGCCGCCCCGCCCGGCGCCCGCGCGGATCGGGCGGACCCGGGCGGCGGCGCCCGCGCTGTCCGACGGCGAGGGTCTGGTGGTCGTCGTGAACTCCGGCGCCGGCAAGGGCGTGCCGGGCCGGCCGCCCGCCGGGCAGTACGTCGAGCTGCTGCTGCCGAAGGCGGACATCCTCGCGTGCGGGCCGGACGACGACCTGGGCGAGCTCCTGGACAAGGCGGTCGCGCGGGCCGCCGAGTCGGGCGGGGCGCTCGGGGTGTGCGGCGGGGACGGCACGGTCAACGCCGCCGCCCGCCGGGCCGTCGCGGCCGGGGTGCCGCTCGCGGTCTTCCCCGGCGGCACCCTGAACCACTTCGCGCTGGACGCGGGCACGGTGACCTTCGAGGACACCGCGCACGCCGTGCGGCGCGGCGAGGCCGTCAGGGTGGACCTGGCGCGGGTCAGGGACGGTGCGGGGGCGGACGTCACGGGTTTCGTGAACACGTTCAGCATCGGGCTCTATCCGGAACTGGTGCGCAGACGTGAGCGGTTGGAGGGGCGCATCGGCAAGTGGCCCGCGGCGGCGGTGTCGTTGCTGGGCGTCCTGCGGGACGCGGCGCCGCTGCGGGTCCGGCTCGACGGCCACGACCGTGTCCTGTGGCTGCTGTTCGCGGGCAACGGCCGCTATCTGCCGGAGGGCCTGGCCCCCACGCACCGGCCCGAGCTGGACGAGGGGCTCCTCGATGTCCGTACGGTCGACGCGGAGGTGCCGCTGGCCCGGACCCGGCTCGCCCTGTCCGCGCTGGCCGGCGCGCTGCGGCGCTCCCACCTCTACCGCGCCGAACGCGTCGAGCGGCTGCGGATCAGCGGTCTGGAGGACGTGCCGGACCTCGCGTACGACGGCGAGCGGGGGCCGGCGCCGGACGCGCTGCTCCTGGACAAGCGGCGGGGCGCCCTGACGGTGTACAGCCCGGCCGCGCCGGAGGACGAGATCACCCAGCTGGCCCGCACGGCGTCACTCGCGGCGGCGAGACGCCGCTCCGCCTGACCCCGTCCCCCTGCCTCCCGCGCCACCGGGTCAACGCTCCCGGGACTCGCCCACCCCCGGGTGAAGCGGCGCGCGCCGCGGACCCCCTACGGGTAGGACGGGCGGGGTCAGCCGTCCTCCGCCCGTCTGGAGCAGCGAGCTTTTGAGCACCCGTGCCGTCCTTGTCGCAGCCCTCGTCACCGGACTGGTCCTCGGCATCGCGGGGACCAGAGCGGAGGGCTCCGCGCGGCCTCCCGCGAGCGGTTCGCACGCCGTGGCGGGCCGTTAGGCTGCGGCATTGCCGCGTGGTCCCCTCCGTCCTGACCGCGCGGTCGCCGAGCCGCCGTCGACGGAAGCGAGTGGGCCTTGAACTTCCTCACCATCGGTCATCGCGGGGTCATGGGTGTCGAGCCCGAGAACACCCTCCGTTCCTTCATCGCCGCGCAAGCCGCGGGCCTCGATCTCATCGAACTCGATCTGCACCTGAGCAAGGACGGCGCCCTCGTCGTCATGCACGACGCCGACGTGGCCCGGACGACCGACGGCAAGGGACCCATCGCCGAGAAGACCCTCGCCGAGCTGCGGGAGCTGGACGCCGGCCGCGGCGAGCGCGTTCCCGTCTTCGAGGAGGTCCTGGACGCCGTGCGGGCGCCGCTGCAGGCCGAGATCAAGGACGTGGCGGCCGCGCGCGCCCTGGCCGAGGTCATGCACCGCCGCGACCTGGTCGCGCGCGTGGAGGTGATCTCCTTCCACGACAAGGCGCTCGCGGAGATCGCCCGCCTGGTGCCCGGGGTGCGCACCGCGCTCGTCGCGAGCCGTTACGGCACCGACGTCGTGGAGCGCGCCACCGCCGTCGGCGCCACCACGCTGGTCCTCAACATCCGGCGGCTGACGCTGGAAGTCGTGGAGCACGCCAGGAAGGCCGGCCTGCGGATCATCGGCTGGGTCGTGAACACGCAGGACGACCTGCGGCTGGTGCGCGCGCTGCAACTGGACGGCGCGACCACCGACTACCCGGAGATCAAGCGGACGGGCCGCTTCACGGCCTGAGGGCGCGCGCGGCCCCGGCCCTCAGAGCGCGAGGTCCTTGACGAGGAGCTCGAAGCGGAGGTCGGCGCGCTGCGGAATGCCGAAGCGCTCGTCGCCGTACGGGAAGGGGGTCGTCTCTCCCGTACGGCCGTAGCCGCGCCGCTCGTACCAGGCGATGAGGTCCTCGCGTACGGAGATCACGGTCATGTGCATCTCCCGGGCGCCCCACTCCTCGCGCGCCACCCGCTCCGCCTCGGCGATGATCACCTTGCCGAGGCCCCCGCCCTGCTGGGCCGGGCTCACCGCGAACATCCCGAAGTAGGCGTGCTCGCCACGGTGCTCGAGCTGGCAGCAGGCGACGAGCGCGCCGTCGCGCTCGACGGCCAGCAGGCGGCTCCCGGGCGACTCGATGACCTCGGCGACGCCCTGCGGGTCGGTGCGCTGCCCCTGGAGGATGTCCGCCTCGGTGGTCCACCCGGCCCGGCTCGCGTCCCCCCGGTACGCCGACTCGATGAGCGCGACGAGCGCGTCCACGTCGGCCGGGCCCGCGTCGCGGAAGGTGACGTCGCCGGTGAGGGGGCGCGGGGCGGTGTCCATCGACAGGTTTCTCCGATCTGGGCGCGGCTTGCTGCTCCGCCGAGCCTAACGCGGCGCTAGGGTGCGGCCGCATGGTGCATGTACTGAGCAGCAGGACCCTTGTCCACCCGACCGATCCGGAGCGCTCCCGGGCGTTCTACGGCCAGACGCTGGGCCTCGCCGTCTACCGCGAGTTCGGCACCGGCCCCGAGCGCGGCACCGTCTACTTCCTCGGCGGCGGCTTCCTGGAACTCTCGAGCCGCTCCGACACCCCTCCCCCGCCCTCGCTCCAGCTGTGGCTCCAGGTCCCGGACGTGCACGCGGCGCACGCGGAGCTGGCCGGCCGGGGCGTCGACGTGGTCCGGCCGCCGGTCAAGGAGCCCTGGGGCCTGGTCGAGATGTGGATCGAGGATCCGGACGGCCTGCGGATCGTCCTCGTCGAGGTCCCCGAGGACCACCCCATCCGCTTCCGGCCGGGGATCTGACGGGACGCGCCCCGCGAGCACCCCCGGGCCGATGTGAAGCACGTCACACGATTCATCCATCCGGGATGCAGGGGTACAAGGCCACAGGTACGGTCCCGAGAAGATCCAGCAAGACGATCTCCCACAGTGTTGGAGTGACATCACATGGCAGCTCCCCGGATCCTCATCGTCGGCGGCGGGTTCGCCGGCATGGAGTGCGCGCACAAGCTGGAGAGGAAACTCGCGCCACACGAGGCGGAGCTGCGGCTTATCAGTCCGATGGACCACCAGCTCTACCTGCCCCTGCTCCCGCACGTCGCGGCCGGGGTGCTCACCCCGCAGTCGGTCGCGGTGCCCCTGCGCCGGATGCTGCGCCGCACGGCGATCGTGCCGGGCGGCGCCATCGGCGTGGACACCAAGGCCAAGGCCGTGATCGTACGGAAGATCAACGGCGAGGAGGTCGTGGAGCGCTACGACTACCTGGTCCTGACGCCGGGCAGTGTGACCCGGCAGTTCGACATCCCCGGCGTCGACAAGTACGCGGTGGGCGTCAAGACGCTCGCCGAGGCCGCCTGGATCCGCGATCACGTCATCTCCCAGCTGGACCTGGCGGCGGCCAGCTCGCACCGCGAGGAGCGGGAGCAGCGGCTGCAGTTCGTCGTGGTCGGCGGCGGATACGCGGGCGTGGAGACGGCCGCCTACCTCCAGCGTCTGACGTGCGCGGCCGTCAAGCGCTACCGGGGTCTTGACGTGTCTCAGATCAAGTGGCACGTGGTCGACGTGGCCCCGAAGCTGATGCCGGAGCTGGGCGACCGGCTCGGCGAGAAGGCGATGGAGATCATGCAGCGCCGGGGCGTGAACGTCTCGCTCGGGGTGTCCGTGGCCAAGGCGACCGAGGACACCGTCACCCTCACCGACGACCGCGTCCTGCCGTGCCGCACGCTGATCTGGACCGCGGGCGTCGCGCCCAGCCCGCTCATCGCGACGCTCGGCGCCGACACCAACCGGGGCCGCCTGGTCGTCCGGCCGGATCTGACGGTGCCGGGCCTCGACGGTGTCTTCGCGCTCGGCGACGCGGCGGCGGTGCCGGACGTCGTCAAGGGCGGCGACGCCATCTGCCCGCCGACCGCCCAGCACGCCATGCGCCAGGGCTGGGCCGCGGCGAGGAACGTCCTCGCCGCGCTGCGGGGCCTGCCGCTCGCCGACTACCGGCACAAGGACATGGGCCTGGTCGTGGACCTCGGCGGCATCCAGGCGGTGTCCAAGCCGCTGGGCGTGCAGCTGACCGGGCTGCCCGCCCAGGTGGTGGCGCGCGGGTACCACCTGGGCGCCCTGCGCACGGTGACCGCCCGGTTCCGCACGGCCGCCAACTGGGGGCTCAACGCGGTCGCGGGCGACGACTATGTGCGCACCGGCTTCCAGGCGCAGCGCCCGGCCACCCTCAAGGACTTCGAGATGACGGACGCGTACCTCTCCAAGGAGGAGATCGGCGAGCGGGTGGCGGCAGCCGGGCTGTGAGGCGCGCCGCCGGCCTCAGGGCGCGGGCGCCGCGGCGCTCCGCCCGGGGCCGGGGGCGAGGGCGGTGACCGCCGTCGCCACCACCAGGTTGGCGGCCAGGGCGATGACGCCGCCGTTGATCCCGTGCAAGGGGTCGTGGTCCGTGCCCCACAGGCCGAGCATCACCGTGAGGCCCGCGCACAGCCCCGCGACGGCGGCCCGCGCCGTGAGCCGCCGCCAGAACAGGGCGAGCAGCACGACCGGCACCAGTTGGGCCAGGCCCTCGTACGACAGGACGGACAGCTCCACCAGGGTGTCGGGGTGGAACAGGCTGCCCGCGAGCGCCAGCAGGCCCGCGAGGACGCACACCGCCTGGGAGAGCCGCTTGGCCCGTAGGTCGCGTGCCTCGGCCCCGCCGTCGGCGGCGCGGCGTGCGCGCGGGTCGGATCCGTTGCCGCCGCCGAGGACGGTACGGCCCCACAGGGTGCCGATCGACAGCATGAACACGCTCATCGGCACGAGGGCCGACAGCGCGCCCGCGACCCCGATGACGGCCACGAGCGGCGCGGGCAGCGAGTCCGTGACGAGAGCGAACAGCGCGAGGTCCGGGTTGCCGAGGGCCGGCATCGCGAAGAGCGCGGTGACGCCGACGACCATCGGCACGAACAGCAGCAGTTGGTACCAGGGCAGCAACAGGGCGTTGCGGCGCAGGGCGTTGGGGCTCTTGGCGCTGAGGTAGCCGGCGACCGTCGTGGGGAAGACGGTGATGGTCACGGCGTTGAGGGCGACGGTGCTCAGGAACCACACCGCGTCGCGGCCGCCCGAGGCGTGCCCGGGGAAGGTCAGCCACTCCGCCTTCTCGGTCACCATGCGCTCCATGAGGTCGCCGAGACCGCCGACGTAGTGCACGGGGATGTACACGGCGAGGCACACCACGGCGAGGATCACCAGGACGTCCTTGACCGCGCTCACCCAGGCCGACCCCCGCAGCCCCGACACGAGGACGAACACCTCGGCGACGACGAAGGAGACGACGGCGGCCACCTTCAGGTCCACGCCGCCGTACGTCATGGCGTGCACGACGACGCCCATGCCCTGGATCTGCACCTGGATGTAGGGGACGAGGAAGACGGTCGCGACGACCGCCACCAGGATGCCCACCGGGCGTGACCTGAAGCGGAATTCGGCGATGTCGGCGATCGAGATGAGGCCGTGCCGCGAGGCGTACGTCCACAGGGCGGGGCCCACGACATAGGCGACGGCGAAGCCGACGGTCAGATACGCGACGAGGTAGAGGATCGGCGCGCCGAAGGAGTACGACCAGCCGGCCGTCCCGAGGAACGAGAAGCTGGTGTACGTCTCGCCCGCCATCAGCAGCCAGATGAACAGCACGCCGAGCCCGCGGCTGGACACGGACCACTCGGCGAGCCCCTTGGACCGGCCGCGCGCGCTGAGCACGCCGATGCCGATGGTGGCGGCCATGGCCAGGGCGAAGACCGTGGTCGCGATCGCGGCGGACCCGCTCATCGGCCGCCTCGCCGCGGCTCATCGGGGCCGGCCCCGGCCAGGTCGGCCAGGTCCTCCAGGTCGTCGGCGGGGAGCGGCTCGACCGCGTTCAGCCGGTACGCCGGGTCGAGGCGGGCCACCAGCCAGATGACGAGCGGGCTGACGAGGGTGGCGGCGATGACCCAGGCGAGCAGGAAGGGGACGCCGAGGACGCGCGGCTCCACGCGGTTGGCCACCAGCGGCGCGGCGCCGTAGAGCACGGCGGGCACGAGCAGCAGCCACAGCGAGGGCCGCGCGACGCCCCGCAGGGTGGGCAGTCCGTCCAGCGGGTCGGTGGGCGGCGGCGCGGGATGGTCCGGGCGGGACATCGTGCTCCTTCACGGCCGTACGCGAGGCGGCCGTACTGGGTGTCGTACACGGGCTATACGGGGGTGGCGCACGCGGGGTGCGCGGAGGGTGTCGTACGCGAGGGGGGTGTCGTACGCGAGGGGTGTCGCCCTCAGCCTCTGCGCACCCCGAGCCGGCCCTCCAGCTGGGCCAGCAACTCTCCCAGGAGGCCGCTCAGCCGGTCCTGTTCCTCCCCGCCGAGCACGGACAGCACCACCGTCTCGTACGCGAGTTGCTCGGGCAGGAGCGCGTCGACCAGGTCGCGTCCCGCGTCGGTGAGCCGCACGTGTGCCACCCGCCGGTCCCGGGCGTCGGCCCGGCGGTCGACCAGCCGCCGTTCCTGAAGCTGCTTGAGCCGCTTGGTGACCGCGGCGCCCGAGGAGAAGGTCTCGCGGGCCAGTTCCCCGGGCGTCAGCTCGTGTTCGGTGCGGCGCAGCGCGCCGAGCAGGTCGAACTCGGCGCGGGTCAGGCCCGCCCGGCGCAGCGGGGCGTCCTCGGCCTGCTGGAGGAGGGCCGCGCAGCGGTTGATGCGGCCGATCACCTCCATCGGCCCGGTGTCGATGTCGGGGCGCACCGTCCGCCACTGCCGCACCACCGCGGCCACGGTGTCCCCGCCGGGGCTCCGCACCGGACCGTTCTCTGATCTCATGCCCGTGTCTTCACTCTCATGCTCGTACGCCCTCCCAGGCGTCGGCGGTTCCTTCGCGGAGCCGCGTCCCCTGGCCGTGCCCACCGCTCTGCCGGCGGACCGTCGCCGCGAGCGTACGGTGTCCGGCGCGTTCGGCGGCGACCACCCGCTGTTCGGGCAGGGCGCGCGGCCACCACTCCCCGGCGGCCGCGTCGGCGGTGGTGCGCAGCTCGACGAGGGCGGCGGTGAGCCGGCGCCGCGCGGACGCGACCCCGCCCGTCCCCGCGAGGGCGGCCTCGGCCCGCTCGCGGGCCCGGTCGACGGCCGCCACGGCCTGTTCGATCCGGTATGCGGCGCGCCGGTTGGTGACGAGGGCGGCCGCCGCGACGCCGAGCGCGGCTCCGACGAGGGTGTCCACCACGCGGTCGAGGATGAGTTCGCCGGGCGGCTGGAAGCGCCCGAACTCGGTGACGAGCAGCGCCATCGGTGTCACGCACACGGTGCCGAGCCAGTAGTTCCGGCTGATCAGGGCCTCCGCGCCGAAGGCGAGGGCGAGAGCGCTCACGACGAGTTCCGCGTGGCCGAGGTGGGCGAAGGGCGCGATGGCGGCGAAGGCGAGCACACCCACGAGGTTGCCGACCACGCGCTGCACGCCGCGGTTCCAGGTGAGCGTCACATTGGCCTGGTAGAGGGAAGCGGCGGTGACCAGGGCCCAGTAGGGGCGGCCGACACCGAGAGCGAGCGAGGCGTAGCCGGCGAGGGCGCAGCCGAGGGCGGTGCGCAGCGCGACGGGCAGCAGCGGGGAGCCCGGTGCGAGGCGGCGCCACAGCGACGGCCCGCCCGCGGCGAGTTCGGCGGCGACGCCCAGCAGTTCGTCGCGTTCGCCGGGGCGTACGTCGTGGGGGCGCGGGACGGCGCCCGTGCCGCGCAGTCCGGCGGCCCAGGCGCGCAGCGCGGCGGGGTCGGCCGCGCCGGGACCGGCGAAGGTTTCCTCGGCGCGGACCAGGAGGCGGGCCAGTGCGTGGCGCGCCCCGGTGGTGGGGGCGCCGGTGGCCGTCAGCGTCTGCCAGGCGGCGTGCACCGCGCCGGCCGCGGCGGCGCGGGCCCGCTCGGCCGCCGGTCCGGCCGCCTCGGCGTACGCGGTGTCGGCGTACGCGGCGACGGCGCGCAGGGCGCGGGCGGTGGCCCGGCGCTCGGGGCCGTGCGGGCGCACCAGGGCGGGTGCCATGCCGACCAGCCAGGCCAGGGCTCCTCCGGCGAGGGTGAGCGCGAGGTGCCCGGGGACCTGGTCGAGGCGCTGCGGCGCGAAGAGGGTCGCCGAGCTGATGAAGGTCAGGATCAGGTGGCCGGGCGGTCCGACGCGGGTCGCGTCGCACAGCGTCTTCTGGGCGGCGGCGAGGAGCGCGCCGACGGCCACCAGCACGGCCGCCGAGCCGGTCAGGGAGGCGGTGACCAGCGCGAGGGCCACCCCGGCGGTCATCCCGGCGACGACCCCGGCCAGGGCGCGGGCCCGGGCGGCGTAGGGCAGGTGATGGGCGTACAGGGCACAGAAGGAACCGGCCATCGTGTACATCACGAGGTCGAGCCGCCCGAGGGCCAGCAGCGTCAGGTTCGGTGCCGCGGTGGCCATGACGACGCTGCACGCGGGCTTGAACCAGATGTCGGAGGGCTTGCCCGGACGCAGCACACCGGCGAGCGGGAGCCGGCGGGGACGGGGGCGGGGGGACGGATGCGGGGACGGCGGCGTACTGCTCATACCTAAAACATTAGCAAGTGTTTTACCCGTGAAAGACACACTCCGGGCCCCGCTTCCGGGACCGTGCCGCACTCCCCCGTGCTCCCCCCGCACCCCCGTGCGCCGGGGTACGGCGCGCCGGGCCTGGGCATCGCTCCGGACGACACGTCTTCAGGGGGAGGTGTGCGGTGCACGGACCGACGCAGGCCGCCTGGCTGCTCGTCGCGCTGTGCGCGGCGACCGGGACCTACTGTCTGCTGCGGATGCGCAGCCGGATCGAGGCGCAGCGCCGCACGGCGGGCGGCGAGGCGCTCATGGGGTTCGGCATGGCGGTGATGGCCGTGCCCGCGGCGGTCGTCGCGCTGCCGCGCTGGGCCTGGCTGGGCTACACCGCGGTGTTCGGGGCGGCCGCGCTGCACGCGCTCTGGGCGGCGCGGGCCAACCGCCACCACGTCCACCACCTCATCGGCGCGTTCGCCATGGTCTACATGTCGGTGGCGATGGTCGTGACGCCCGGCGCGCACGCGGGCCACTCGGGCGCGGGTCTCCCGCCGGTGACCGGCGCCCTCCTGCTCTACTTCGCCGGGTACGTCCTGTGGTCCGGCGCGCGGCTCGCCCCCACGGGGCCGGTCGCGGCGGGCGAGGGCGGCGGCCCGGCGGTCCTCGGCTGGGCGGACCGGCCCGAGCTGGCGCTGGCGTGCAGGCTGTCGATGGGGATCGGCATGCTGGCGATGCTGCTGACCCTCTGACCGGGACGGCGCCCACGCCTCGGCCGCTCCCGGGCGCCGTCTCCCACGGCCGGACTCAGTGACCGGCGCGTCAGGGCCCAACGCAAGCCGCCGACGTAAGCGCCCGACGTCAGTGGCCGATCAGCGCGGACAGCGCCGTCAGGCTGCCGATCTGCCAGTCCGCCGCGTCGGCGACCGACGGGTCGTCCGCCCACAGGTGCCCCCACGGCCCGCGCCGGATGTGCGCGGTGCGCAGCCCCGCCTGTTTCGCGGGGAAGACGTCGTGGGCGGGGTGGTCGCCGACGTAGAGCGTCTCGCGGGGTCCGGCCTGCGCCACTTCGAGCACCCGCGTGAAGAAGGCCGGGTCCGGCTTGGCCACGCCCCAGTCCCCCGAGGTGACGACGAGGTCGACGGGCAGGTCGAGGTCGCGCAGCAGCTCCGCGGCGCGCGCGGTGCCGTTGCCGGCGATGATGACGCGTACGCCGAGTTTGTGCAGGCTGCCGAGGGCCGGGCGCACATCGGGGTAGAGGTCGCCCTCCCCGAGGTGCTCGCCCCGGCCCGCCGCCTCGCGCGCCTGGTGGGCGGAGGCGATGTCCATGTCGGGGCTGACGAGCCGCAGGGCGTCCTGGCCGTCCCCGCCCTGCGCGACGACGGCGCCGACGAGCGCGGAGACGGTGTGCCGCGGAACCTGCAGCCAGTCCGCCCAGGCCGCCCACTGGCGGTCGTCCTTGGTGAGGGTCTCCCCCACGTCGAACACGATGGTCTCGATCATCGTCCGACACTACGGCGTCGGCGCGCCCGCGCGGTCCTCGCCACTCGGCGTCGGCGCGGACGGACCCGATCGGCGCCCCTTTTCGTACGCGGCTTTCGCACCCGGCTCCCGTACGCTCTCGCGCGCCCCCGCACGCGTCCTCCATGTGCGACGGCCCACATGGGCCGTGGCGTCCGTCACTTGAGGCGGCAGCCCATACCCCTGGGTAGCCCCGCCTCATAGGCTGGGCGCCATGATGGTCCCCGTCGCACTGTTGCTGCTGGGCGCCCTGACCGCCGTCGTCGCCCCGCGCATGCTCGCCCGGACCGACTGGCCGGAGCGCGAGCCGGTGGTCGCCCTGTGGGTCTGGCAGTGCGTGGTGGCGGCGGTGCTGCTGTGCTGCGCGCTCTCGATGACGCTCAGCGCGGCCGCCGCGTGGCAGGCCGTGCGCGGCCATGTCTTCGCTCCCGCCCCGCACGCCGTCGTCGAGGCGTACGCGCTCCAGGCGCCGGGCCCCTGGGCGGCGGCCACCGCCGTGGTGCTGGCGTGCGGCGGGGTGTGGACCGCGGCCATGCTGACCCGGGAGATCACTCTCGCCCGCTCCCGCCGGGCCGCACGACGGGCCGAACTCCTCCTGCGCGCCCCGCTGTTGCCCGGGGAGGAGCCCGGCGCCGACCGCCTCGTCGTCCTGGAGGGCGAGCGCCCCGACGCCTGGTGGTTGCCCGGCCAGGCCCCCCAACTGGTCCTCACGACCGCCGCGTTGCGCCGCCTGAAAGGCCGTCAGCTCGATGCGGTGCTCGCCCACGAGCAGGGGCACGCGCAGGCCCGGCACGACTGGCTGCTGCACTGCTCGGGCGCGCTGGCCGCCGGTTTCCCGCAGGTACGGGTGTTCGCGGCGTTCCGCGACGAGATGCACCGCCTGGTGGAGCTGGCCGCCGACGACGTGGCCTCGCGCCGCTTCGGACGGCTGACGATCGCGCTCGCGCTGGTCGAGCTGAACGAGGACCGCGGCGTGTTCGGGCCCTGCCCGACGCCGCAGGCGCACGTCCCGCAGCGCGTCCACCGGCTGCTCGCCGCCCGCCCGCGCCTGACCCCCGCCCGCAGGCTCCGGCTGACGGCGACCGCCGCCCTCGTGCCGGTGATCCCCGTCCTGGTCACCTTCGTGCCCGGCCTGCGCGCCCTCGGCTGACGGCCGCCCCGCGCGCCGGAGGGGTTTCCACTCCGCCTCGGCGGCGAGGATCACCCCATGCACCCCCCGCCCATGGATTCCCCCACCCGACCCGCCACCCACCGGGCGGCACTCGCCGCCGCGCTGTTCGGCCTGCCCACCCTCCTGCTGCTGCTCCTGGTGAAGCTGGAGTGGGGCCCGCTGGTCTCGCTCGACGGCGACATCGCGCGCACCACGCACCGCTGGGCCGTGGCCGACCCGGCCCTCACGCGCACCAGCCGGATCCTCAGCGACTGGGTGTGGGACCCATGGATGATGCGGGCGCTGTGCGCGGTGGTGGCGGTCCGGCTCGTGGCGCGCGGCGCGCGGTGGCTCGCGCTGTGGCTGATGGGGACCTGCCTGGTGGCCTCCGTGGTGCAGCAGTCGCTCAAGGCGGCGGTGGGCCGCTCCCGCCCGGTGTGGCCGGATCCGGTGGACCACGCGCACTACGCGGCGTTCCCCTCGGGCCACGCGATGACGGCGGCGGTCGTCTGCGGTCTGCTCCTGTGGTTGCTGCGGCTGCACGGGGCGGGGCCGGCGCCGTGGCGCGCCGGCCTGGCCCTGGCCGTGGTGTCCGTGGTCGGCGTGGGGGTGACCCGGGTCTGGCTCGGCGTCCACTGGGCGACGGACGTGCTGGGCGGCTGGCTGCTGGGCGGCCTGACGGTGGCGCTCGCCGTCGCGACGTACACGCGCGGTCCGGGCAAGCATGGCCGAGGCCCCACTTGACCGTCCCTCGGCCGCTCCCGGAGGATCCAGCGCATGGCGATCAAGGGCGTGCTCTTCGACTTCTCCGGGACCCTGTTCCGCATCGAGCCGGCCGAGGACTGGCTGCGCGCCACGGCCGACGCGCTGGGCGTGCCGCTGACCGACGGCGAGGCCGCGCGGGCGGCGGCGGCCCTGGAGCGGGCGGGCGCGCTGCCCGGCGGGGCGTCGCCGGTCGAGGTGCCCGGGCACCTCGCCGAGCTGTGGGCGCACCGCGACCGCGGCGCCGAGCAGCACCGCGCCGCGTACACGGGCGCCGCCCGACAGGTGCCGCTGCCCGACCCCCGGCTCCACGACGCGCTGTACGACCGGCACATGACGCCCGAGGCGTGGCGTCCCTACGGGGACGCGGCACAGGTGCTCACCGGGTTGCGCGAGCGGGGGGTGAAGGTGGCGGTGGTCAGCAACATCGGCTGGGACCTGCGGCCCGTCTTCCGCGCCCATGGGCTCGACCCCTATGTCGACGCGTACGTCCTGTCGTACGAACACGCCGTCCAGAAACCCGACCCGCGGCTGTTCGCGACGGCCTGCGAGGCGCTCGGGGTCGATCCGCGGGACGCCCTGATGGTCGGTGACGACCGGCGGGCCGACGGCGGCGCGGCCGGTCTCGGCTGCGCGGTGCGCTTCGTCGAGCATCTGCCGGTCGAGCTGCGCCCCGACGCCCTGCGGCCGGTGCTCGACCTCGTCGGGTGACGCGCCGGACGCGATCGGCGACGTGGGAGCCGCCCGGGTGCGGGGCGCCTCGGTGCAGACCACCTGTGAGCAGGCAACACTCCCCCGCGGTGCTGCCTGCTCCCAGGCCGGTCCACCGGCGCGGGACCCCGTGAGGGCCCCGGCACGGCACGCGCTGAGTATATTGGCTCAGAGCCAGTCAACGCAGGAGTTACAGCATGTCCCCGCGTAGCGCCTCGGTCAATGAAGAATTGCGCAGACGTTCCCGTGAGCGGCTGCTGCAGGCGACGGTCGAACTGGTCGGCGAGCGCGGCTACGAGGCGACGACCCTCGGGGACATCGCCGACCGGGCGGGCGCGGCCCGCGGCCTGGTGTCGTACTACTTCCCCGGCAAGCGCCAGCTCTTGCAGTCCGCGGTGCACCGGCTGATGCACCGCACCCTGCAGAGCGCCCTGGAGCGGGAGCCGGTCCCCACCGGCGCCGCGGGCGGCGAGGAGCGGCTGGCGCGGGCCATCGACGCGATCCTGGGCCTGGCGTGCGACGAGCCGCTGCTCATGCGCACGCATATGGCCGGAATCCTCCAGGCGGAGGGCTTCGTGCGGTGTCCCGAGCAGCAGCGGCTCGCGGAGCTGCTGCGCGAGACGGTCGAGCGGTTCGGCTCGGGCGATGTCGACAAGGACTATCCCCTGCTGCGCGCCCTGTTGATGGGCGCGGTGTTCGCGCTGCTCATTCCGGGGGCGCCGATGCCGCTCCCGACGTTGCGGGCCGAGCTGTTCGAGCGGTACGGCCTGGAGTGGGGGCTGGGTGTTCCGCCGAGCGGCCTGCCGCCCGACGGGACACCGTCGACGCTGCCGTTCCGGTCGCCTCAGTCGAAGTAGTCGGGCTGTGTCTGGACGTTGAGCTCGCTCAGGCGGACCCGCTGTGCGGGGTGCGTCCGCTTGTCGTTGATCTTCAGGACGTCGAGGCCCTTGGCGATGTCATTGGAGTAGACATGGCCGTTGTAGTAGTACGCCGACCAGGAACCGGCCGTCGTGAGCTTGTCGGTGGTGTGCGGGCCCCGCTCGAAGTAGCCGATCTCCTGGGGCCTGGTCGAGTCGGTGAAGTCCCAGACGGAGACGCCCCCCTGGTACCAGGCCTGGACCATGAGGTCCTTGCCCTTGACGGGGATCAGCGAGCCGTTGTGGGCCACGCAGTTCTCGGTGGCGGCCTGGTGGCGCGGGATCTTGAAGTAGCTCCTGAAGACCAGTTTGCGCTTGTCGCCCTTGCCCACGATGTCGTAGATGCCGTTGGCGCCGTGCTCGGGTCCGGTGGCCGCGTCGCAGGTGGCTCCGGAGCCACCGCCCAGCTCGTCGGTGTAGACGACCTTGTCGGCCTTCTGGTTGAAGGTCGCCGAGTGCCAGAACGCGAAGTGCTTGTTGTCCTGGACCTGGTCGATGACCCTCGGCTTCTCGGGGTCCTCGATGGACAGGAGGATGCCGTCGCCCATGCACGCGCCGGCGGCGAGGTCCTTGGAGGGCAGCACGGTGATGTCGTGGCAGCCGGTGGTCTTGGAGACGCCCGGGTTGGTGGGCCCGCCGGGGTTGCCGCCGCCGTCCGGTCCCTCACCGGGGAAGAGGACGGGGAAGTCGATGACGGCGGCCTTCTCGGGGGCCCTGCGGGGCACCTTGATGATGGAGATGCCGTCGTGCGGCGGCTGGCAGTCGGGGAAGCTCGCGTTCGGCGAGTAGGAGGAGACGTACACGTAGACGGTGCGCCGCTCCGGCACCAGCGTGTGCGTGTGGGAGCCGCAGGCGGTCTCGACGGCCGCGACGTAGCGGGGGTTCGCCTTGTCGCTGATGTCGAAGATCTTCATGCCCTCCCAGGAGGATTTCTCCGTGGCGGGCTGCGAGGTGCTGTTGCAGGAGTTGTCGCTGCGCGAGGAGTCGGTGGACAGGAAGAGCAGGTCGCCCGAGACGGAGACGTCGTTCTGGCCTCCCGGGCACAGGACCTGCGCGACCGTCCGCGGCTCCTGCGGCCTGCTGATGTCGAAGATGCGGAAGCCGTCGTAGTTGCCCGCGAACGCGTACTTCCCCTGGAAGGCGATGTCCGTGTTCGTGCCGGGCAGCGCGTCCTTCGGGATGTTGGCCACGTGCTCGATGTTGGCCGAGTGGACCACCTCGTCCGGCGCCGGTATCTCGCCGCGCTCGATCGCCTCGCGTGCGGCGGCGGCGTCGCTCTTGGAGACGCTCCTGGGGGCGGCGGGGGCGTCACCGGGGTCGGGTGTGGCTCCCGCGGGGGCCGCGGTGAGCAGCGCGGCGAGGAGTCCGGCCGCCGCGGCACCGACGCCCAGGCGTCTGCGTCCAGTTCGGGATCTGTTCAACAGGGTCACTGCGTCCTCCCTTGTCGCCGTTCCGAGTGGAACGGTTCACGGACACCCGCAGTATCGTGCTCATCATGCACAGATCAACAGGGGGCGCCGCGTTCGTCGCGACCGTCGGCGGTCGCCGAGGCTCATTCCGGTTCCGGCAGGGCGAGACCCGCCCGCGTGTCGCAGGAGGTCGCTGTGCTGCTCAGCCGTCGTACGTCCACCCTCACCGCACTGATGACGAGCGCGGTCCTCGCCCTCGGGGGCTGTAGCTCGGGCTCCGGCGGCGGCTCGGCGTCCGGCGGCGGGCGCGAGGCGTCGCCGGGCCCCTCGGTGATCGCCCCCGGCAGGCCGGGCGAGACCGCGAAGAAGCTGACCGCGAAGGAGGCGGCCGGACGAAGGGCTGACGACGACACCCCCAACGCCGCCGACTTCATGTACACGCAGATGATGATCACGCACCACGGCCAGGCGCTGACGATGACCCGGCTCGTCCCGCGGCGGGCCGCCTCGGGGCAGGTCAAGCGGCTCGCGTCCCGTATCGCCGCCGCCCAGCGGCCGGAGATCGGCGCCATGAAGCGCTGGCTGAAGAGCCACGGCGGACCGCGCGGACACGCCGGACACGGACAGGGGTACGATCACGCGGCGATGCCCGGGATGGCCACCGACGCGCAGCTCGCGCGGTTGCGCGCCGCCAAGGGCAAGGCGTTCGACCGGCTCTTCCTGAAGCTGATGATCACGCATCACGACGGCGCCGTGACCATGGCCACGGAGGTCCTCTCCGAGGGCAACAACGTCCAGGTCGAAGAGATGGCGAACGAGGTCGTGGCCCAGCAGACGAGCGAGATCGGCCGCATGCGGCAGCTGGACCGAACGCCCGGCGCGGGCGGCGGCCCGCGGTCCTGACAGCGGGCACCGCCGGTGCGATCCTGAAACCGTCCGCCGGTCACCTCGCGGAGGGAGCACCGCCGTGCTGCAGGTCGCCGTGGTCGGTTCGGGTCCCAGCGGGGTGTACACCGCGCAGTCCCTCGTCCAGCAGGACCGCGTGCCGGACGTGCGGGTCGACGTCCTCGACCGGCTCCCCTGCCCGTACGGCCTCGTGCGGTACGGCGTCGCGCCGGACCACGAGAAGATCAAGTCCCTGCAGAACACGCTGCGCACGGTCCTCGAACACGACCGCGTGCGCTTCCTCGGGGGCGTGGAGATCGGCCCCGGCGCGCTGCCCCCGGCCCGTCTCCTCGGCCTCTACCACGCGGTGGTCTACTGCGTCGGCGCGGCGGCCGACCGCAGGCTGGGGGTGCCCGGCGAGGACCTGCCGGGCAGCCACTCGGCGACGGAGTTCGTGTCCTGGTACAGCGCGCATCCGGACGTCCCGACGGACGGTTTCGAGCAGGACGGCTTCGTACGGGGCGTGGAGTCGGCGGTCGTCATCGGCGTGGGGAACGTCGCGGTGGACGTCGCCCGGATCCTGGCCCGCGGCGTCGCCGAACTGCTGCCCACCGACATGCCGGACGCGGCGCTCGGCGTCCTCGCCGAAAGCCGGGTGCGCGAGGTGCACATGGTGGGGCGGCGCGGCCCCTCGCAGGCGCGTTTCACCACCAAGGAGCTGCGGGAGCTCGGCTCGCTGCCGGACACCGAAGTCCTCGTGGACCCGGCGGAGTTGGCGCTCGACCCCGCTTGCACCGACCCCTCGGGGCTCTCCGGTGCGAGCCGCCGGAACGTGGAGGTGCTGCGCGGCTGGGCGGAGCGTCCGGTGCGGGGCCTGCCCCGGCGGATCCGGCTGCGCTTCTTCCTGCGGCCGGTGGCGCTGACGGCCGGGGCGACGGGCCGTGTCGCCGGGGTGCGGTTCGAGCGGACGCTGCCGGACGGCCGGGGCGGGGTGAGCGGCACGGGGCGCCACGAGGACATCCCGGCGCAGTTGGTGCTGCGCTCGGTGGGGTATCGCGGGGTTCCGCCGGAGGGGCTGCCGTTCGACCCGGAGCGGGGCACGGTGCCGCACGCGGACGGGCGGGTGCTGCGGGACGGGGCGCCGTCGCCGGGCGAGTACGTCGCCGGGTGGATCAAGCGGGGCCCGACCGGCGTCATCGGCACCAACCGCCCGTGCGCCAAGGAGACGGTGTGCTCCCTCCTCGACGACGCCCCCGATCTCGTACGCAGGGACGTCGCGGCGGAGCCCCTGGAGGGGCTGCTCGCCGCGGGTCTGCGGCCGGTGGAGTGGCCGGGGTGGCTGGCGATCGAGCGCGCGGAGGCCGAACTGGGGCGTTCGCTCGGCCGGGACGTGGTGAAGATCCCGGACTGGACGGGGCTGCGGCGGGCGGCGCGGGGGTGAGGGGTCAGCCGCCGTCGGCGCCGAGGCGGCCTGCCTGGCGGGTGGCCGCGTCCAGGACGCTGTCGAGGAGGCCGGGGAAGAGCGTGTCCAGGTCGTCGCGGCGCAGCACGCTCAGCTTGGCCGTGCCCCGGTAGATCTGCCGGATCACCCCGCTCTCGCGCAGCACCCGGAAGTGGTGCGTGCTGGTCGACTTGGTGACGGGCAGGTCGAAGTGCGAACAGGCCAGTTCGACCGCCTCCTCCCGGGCGAGATCCCGGACGATCCGCATCCGCATGGGGTCGGCGAGGGCGTGCAGCACCCCTTCGAGGCGGATGTCCCCGGCCTCGGGGTGGGCGAGCGTCCTGCTGCTCGCCGCGGCGGCGGTCGTCATGACGGCTCCACTTCGTCCGGTGTTCCTCTTCGTCCGGTATCCCTTGGCGTCATTGTACGAGAGACATCGTAGTTTGACATTCACCGTACTACGAGGTCTATCGTACGAGCAGTTGACCAGCCGCGAGGAATGGAGTCCGCCGTGAGCGCCCTGTTCGAGCCGTACACCCTGCGATCGCTGACGATCCCGAACCGGGTGTGGATGCCCCCGATGTGCCAGTACTCGGCGCTTCCCGAGGGGCCCGCCGCCGGCGTCCCGCAGGACTGGCACTTCGCGCACTACGCGGCGCGCGCCGCCGGCGGCACGGGCCTGATCATCGTCGAGGCGACCGCCGTCAGCCCCGAGGGCCGCATCAGCCCCTACGACCTGGGCATCTGGAACGACACCCAGGCCGAGGCGTTCCGCCGGACCACGGCCTTCCTCAAGAGCCAGGGCACCGTCCCCGGCATCCAGATCGCCCACGCCGGGCGCAAGGCCTCCACCGGCCGCCCGTGGAAGGGCGGCGCCCCGGTGGGCCCGGAGGAGTACGGCTGGCAGCCCGTCGCGCCGAGCCCGGTCCCCTTCGACGAGGGCCACCCCGTGCCGACGGAGCTGTCCGTCGAGCGGATCCGCGAGATCGTGGCGCAGTTCGCCGACGCCACGCGGCGCGCGCTGGACGCCGGTTTCGAGGTCGCCGAGATCCATGGCGCGCACGGCTATCTGATCGGCGAGTTCCTCTCCCCGCACAGCAACAAGCGGACCGACGCCTACGGCGGCTCGTACGAGAACCGCACCCGCTTCGCCCTCGAAGTGGTCGACGCCGTACGGGCCGTGTGGCCCGAGGACAAGCCGCTGTTCTTCCGCATCTCGGCCACCGACTGGCTCCAGGAGGCCGGCTGGACGGCCGACGACACCGTCCGCTTCGCGACCGACCTCAAGGAGCACGGCATCGACCTGCTCGACGTGTCCACCGGCGGCAACGCGGCGGGCGTGCGCATCCCCGTCGAGCCCGGCTACCAGGTCCCGTTCGCGGCGCGCGTGAAGGCCGAGACCGGGCTGGCGGTCGCCGCGGTCGGCCTGATCACCGAGGTGGCACAGGCCGAGAAGATCCTCGCCAACGGCGAGGCGGACGCGGTCCTGCTGGGCCGGGAGCTGCTGCGCGACCCCTCGTGGGCGCGGCGCGCCGGACGCGAGCTCGGCGCCGAGGTGCACGTGCCGGACCAGTACCACCGGTCCGTCTGAGCGCACCACCGGCCTCTCCGGGCGCCGCGCGGATCACTCGGGGATGGCCGCCAGCGTGAAGGAGTGGCCCGCCGGGTCGGAGTACGTCCGCGTGTCCCGGGGGCCGCTGTTGTTCTTGGTGTCCACCGGGCGCGCGCCGAGGCCGATCGCCTCCCGCTCCGCCTCGTCCATGTCGTGGCGGGCCACCATGATCCGCAGGTGCGCCTGCTGCGAGTCCTCGGGGCGGGGCCAGCTCGGCGGGATGTAGTCACGCTCCCGGTGCACGGCCAGGCAGACCCCGGTGTCGTTGGTGACCTCGACGTAGTCGGGGTCCTTGCTCAACTGGACGTCCGCGCCGAGCAGTCCGGCGTAGAACTCCGCCAACTGCTCGGGCTCCGAGCAGTCGAGCACGAGCACGGTGCGCTTGTGAACGGTCATGGGATCCGGGTCCCCCGGCCGGAACCCGCCAAACAGCGGCGGGCCGCGTCTGTTTCCCCATGCGGACCATGGGCACCCGCGCCACCATGGAGTGGATGCGATCGGCCGCCTGTGCCGAAGAAGACCCGGAACTGTTCTTTCCCGTGGGCTCGACAGGACCCGCGGTACGCGACATCGCCGACGCCAAGGAGGTCTGCGCCCGCTGCCCGGTGAGCGGGGAGTGCCTGGCGTACGCCCTGAGCACCGGACAGGCGTCCGGCGTGTGGGGCGGCACCTGCGAGGAGGAGCGGGTGGCGCTGCGCAAGAGGCTGTCGCGGGCACTCACCTCGGACGCGTCACGCGCTCGTTGACCGTCCGAGTAGCGTCGGCAGGATGAGACTCGCCGACGCCCTCGCCCGCCGCCCCGTCGTCCTGGACGGTGGTCTCGCCCACCAGCTGGAGGCCGCCGGGCACGACCTGCGCGACGCGCTGTGGTCGGCGCGGCTGCTCGCGGACGAACCCGCCGCGATCGAGGCCGCCCACCGCGCGTACTACGAGGCGGGCGCCGAGGTCGCCATCACCGCCAGCTATCAGGCCACCTACGAAGGATTCGCGCGGCAGGGCATCGACGCCCGCCGCACCGCGCACCTGCTGCGCCTGAGCGTGGAGCTGGCCCGCCGCGCCGCAAGTGGGCTCGACCGCGAGGTGTGGGTGGCCGCGTCGGCCGGCCCCTACGGCGCGATGCTCGCCGACGGCTCGGAGTACCGGGGCCGGTACGGGCTCACCGTGGACGAGCTGGAGCGCTTCCACCGGCCCCGCCTGGAGACCCTCGCGGCGGCCGGGCCCGACGTCCTCGCCCTGGAGACGGTCCCGGACACCGACGAGGCGCGGGCGCTGCTGCGTGCGGTGCGCGGGCTCGGCGTGCCCGCCTGGCTCTCGTACAGCGTCGCGGGGGAGCACACGCGTGCGGGTCAGCCGCTCGCCGAGGCCTTCGCGCTCGCCGCCGACGCGGACGAGGTGATCGCGGTCGGCGTGAACTGCTGCGATCCGCGCGACGCCGATACGGCCGTGGCCACGGCCGCGCGCATCACCGGCAAGCCCGTCGTGGTCTACCCCAACAGCGGGGAGACGTGGGACGCCGCGGCCCGGACCTGGCGCGGCCCCGCGCGGTTCGCCGCCGGCCGGGTGGCCGGCTGGCGCGCGGCCGGGGCGCGGCTGGTCGGCGGGTGCTGCCGGGTGGGCCCCGAGGTGATCGCCGAGGTCGCGCGGGAGCTGGCGCCGCCCGGGCCCGCGGCCTGAGGAAACAGGCGCCGACCTGCGGGGCCGCCGCGTCGGGCAGTGACTGTCAGTGCCGGGGTGCACACTGACGGTACCTGAGACCACGACGTCCGGAGGTGGCCGCCATGGCCGAGCTTCTTCTGACCGTAGGCACCCGCAAGGGCCTGTTCATCGGCCGCAGGCGCGGTGGCGCCTGGGAGTTCGACGACAGCCCGTACTTCAACGCCCAGGCGGTGTACTCCGTCGCGATCGACACCCGGGGCCGCACGCCGCGCGTGCTGGTCGGCGGGGACAGCGCGCACTGGGGCCCGTCCGTCTTCCACTCCGACGACCTCGGGCGGACCTGGACGGAGCCCGCGAAGCCCGCCGTGAAGTTCCCCAAGGACACCGGGGCCTCGCTGGAGCGGGTGTGGCAGCTGCACCCGGCGGCGGCCGAGCCCGACGTGGTGTACGCGGGCACCGAACCGGCGGCGCTGTACCGCTCGGAGGACCGCGGCGAGACCTTCGGGCTCGTGCGCCCGCTGTGGGAGCACCCCACCCGCTCGCAGTGGATGCCGGGCGGTGGCGGCGAGGGGCTGCACACCGTCCTGACCGACGCGCGCGACGCCCGCGCGGTGACGGTCGCGGTGTCCACCGCGGGCGTGTTCCGCACGCGGGACGGCGGCGCGAGCTGGACTCCGGCGAACCGCGGCGTCTCCGCGGTGTTCCTGCCGGACCCCGACCCGGAGTTCGGGCAGTGCGTGCACAAGGTCGCCCGGGACGCGGCCGACCCGGACCGGCTGTACCTGCAGAACCACTGGGGTGTGTACCGCAGCGACGACGGGGGCGGGCGGTGGACGGACATCGGCGGGGGCCTGCCCTCCGACTTCGGCTTCGCGGTGGTCGCGCACCCGCACCGGGGCGGCACGGCGTACGTCTTCCCGATCACCGCCGACAGCGACCGGGTCCCCGCCGACCGGCGCTGCCGGGTCTACCGCACGGCGGACGCGGGCGGCAGCTGGGAGCCGCTGACCGCCGGCCTGCCCCAGGGCGACCATTACGGCACGGTGCTGCGGGACGCCATGTGCAGCGACGGCGACGACCCGGCGGGCATCTACTTCGGCAACCGCAACGGCGAGCTGTACGCCTCGGCGGACGACGGCGACAGCTGGCGGCTGCTCGCCTCGCACCTGCCGGACGTGCTGTGCGTGCGGGCCGCGGCCATCGGTTGATCGACGCCTCCGTTACGGCAGTAGGGTGACGCCGTGGCACCACGACCCTTGCATGAGATCGTCGAAGCCGGCTGGGCCAAGGCCCTGGAGCCGGTGGCCGAACGGATCGCCGGGATGGGCGAGTTCCTGCGCGCGGAGATCGCCGCGGGACGCACCTACCTGCCGGCGGGAGCGAACGTGCTGCGCACGTTCCAGCAGCCCTTCGACGACGTCCGCGTCCTGATCGTCGGCCAGGACCCCTATCCCACGCCCGGTCACGCGGTGGGGCTGTCGTTCTCGGTCGCGCCCGAGGTGCGGCCGCTGCCCGGCAGCCTCATCAACATCTACCGCGAGATGGGTGACGACCTGGGGCTGCCTCCGCCGTCGAACGGCGACCTGACGCCGTGGACGCGGCAGGGGGTCCTGCTCCTCAACAGGGCACTCACCACGGCCCCGCGCAAACCGGCCGCGCACCGCGGCAAGGGCTGGGAGGAGGTCACCGAGCAGGCGATACGGGCGCTGGCCGCGCGTGGAAAGCCGCTGGTGTCGATCCTGTGGGGCCGCGACGCGCGTAATCTGCGGCCCCTGCTCGGGCAGTTGCCCGCCGTGGAGTCCGCGCACCCCTCCCCCATGTCGGCGGACCGGGGCTTCTTCGGCTCGCGGCCCTTCAGCCGGGCCAACGACCTGTTGGTGCGCCAGGGCGCGGAGCCGGTGGACTGGCGGCTTCCGTGACGGACACGGCGTTCGTGCTGGGCGTCGACTCGGGGGGCTCCGGACTGCGGGCCGCCCTGGCCGCGCCGGACGGTGCGCGCCGCGCCGAGCCGGTGCGGTCGGACGAGCCGGTGCGCGCCGGCGCCGGGGGCATCGACGCCGGTCACTTCATGGTGCGGCTCGCGCCCCTGGTGCGGGAGTTGCTGGAGCGGGCGGGCGGCGGCCGGATCACGGCCGCGGCCATCGGCGCCGCGGGGATGGCGTCGCTCGGCGACGGCCTGCGCGCGCAGCTGCCGGCCGCGCTCGCCGCCGCGCTGGGCGTACGGCGGGTGGCGCTCGCCTCGGACGCCGTGACCGCGTACGCGGGCGCGCTGGGCGCTCGTCCCGGAGTGGTCGTCGCCGCGGGCACCGGCATGGTGGCGCTCGGCACGGATCTCACGGCCTGGCGTCGCGCCGACGGCTGGGGGCAGCTGCTCGGCGACTGCGGCGGCGGTGCCTGGATCGGCCGCGCGGGCCTCGAAGCTGTGCTGCGGGCGCACGACGGCAGACGGGGCGGCTCGCAGGAGCTGCGGGCGCGGGCCGAGGAGCGGTTCGGCCCCTTGGCGGGGCTGCCGGCTCTGCTCCACTCGCGCGCGGACCGTCCGGCGGTCCTCGCCTCCTTCGCGCCCGAGGTGGCGCGGTGCGCGGCGGGCGACGCCGTGGCGGGCGGCATCCTGCGGGACGCGGCGCGGCATATCGCCGAGGCCGCGGCGGCCGCCGGCCCACCGGAAGGGGCCTGCGAAGTGGCTTTCACCGGCGGCCTGTTCAAGGTGGGCGAGCCGCTGCTCGGCCCGCTGCGCGAGGAGCTGGCCGGTCAACTGCCGCACGCCCGGCAGGTTCCGGCGGCCGGCGACCCGCTGGACGGCGCGCTGCGCGTGGCGGTCGATGTCGCCCGGGGGGCGCTGCGGCTGCCGTACGACGCGCGCATGCTTTCCGTCCACGAGGAAGGCGACAGTTGACCTCTACGTAATTCATCAGACAAAAACGGACTTATACCGCCCACCTGCACCCTCCCCGAACGGCGGGGTCCCACAAGCCAGTAGCATGCGGGCGCATGAGCTCCCCCACTGGGCCCGCATCCGGCCTGCCCGTACGAATGCCGCGCCCCCGTCAGCCGGGCCGGCACCGCCGCCCGGAGCCCGTCGCGGCTCCTGAGGGCGCGCCCGCACTGGTCCTCGCCGTGCCGGGCGCCCCCAGCATCACCACGCGCGGTCTCGCCGAGGAAGTCGTGAGCATCGCCCGCTCCGAGCTGCCCGGCCTGGACGCCAGAATCGGTTACCTCGACGGTACGCAGGACGCCACCGTCACGTCCTTCCCCGAGTTCCCCTCGCTGCGCTCCGTGCTCGCGCAGGCGAGCGCCGAGCGTGCCGCCCGCTTCGAGCGGGCGCGGGCCGCCGGTGTCGGGACGGGCGAGCCCGAGGGCCCCGTCGCGGTGGTCGTACCGCTGCTCGCCGGCCCGGACAGCACACTGATCGAGCGCATCCGCCAGGCCGTCGCGGACAGCGGCGCCGCCGCCCGGCTGACCGATGTGCTCGGCCCGCACCCGCTGCTCGCGGAGGCGCTGCACGTGCGCCTGTCGGAGGCCGGGCTCGCCCGCGCCGACCGCGCCCGCCTGTTCACCGTGGCCACCGCGGCGGACGGCATCGTCCTCGCCACGGTCGGCGGCGAGGAGGCCGTGCAGGCCGCCGGGATCACCGGCATGCTGCTCGCCGCGCGCCTCGCGGTGCCGGTGATGGCCGCCGCGCTGGACGAGGAGGGCGCCGTCGCGGCGACCGCCGAGCAGCTGCGCGGTTCGGGCTCGGCGCAGCTGGCGCTCGCCCCGTACCTGATCGGCCCCGAGCTGGACCCCGGTCTGCTCGACGTGGCCGCCAAGGAGGCCGGCTGCTCGGTGGCCGAGCCCCTCGGCGCCTACCCGGCGATCGGCAAGCTGGCGCTCTCCAAGTACACGCTGGCGCTGGGCATCGCCCCGCAGCAGCCTTCGGGGACGCCCGTGCACTGAGCGTCTTCACCGGTACGCCGATGGGCCCGCCCCGATGTGGGGGCGGGCCCATCGGCGTACGTGCGTGTCCACGCACCTGGGTTTTGGCCCGCCGCGTCAGTCGAAGATGACGCAGGAGGCGGCCGGTGCCGCGATCGAACCGGCCCGGCGCGGGATGCCGGTGGCCTGGTCGACGGTGAACCAGGTGACGTCCCCGGAGCGCTCGTTGGCGGCGTACAGGAAGCGTCCGCCGGGGTGGAGGGCCAGGTCGCGGGGCCAGTGTCCGCCGCAGGGGACGGTCGCCGCGAGCCGTGGCGCCTCGCCCGCCGCGTCGAGCGCGAGGACGGAGATGACGTCCGCGCCGCGCGTGGCGGTCCACAGGAACCGCCCGTCGGGTGCGACGACGACTTCCGAGGGGTAGCTGTCGCCGTCCGGGACGTTGACGAGGACGGCGACCTCGGTGAGCGGCTTGAGCGTGCCGTCGTCGGCGTCCCAGGCGCAGACGGTGAGGGTCGGGGTCAGTTCGTTGAGGACGTACGCGCGGTCGCCGCGCGGGTGGAAGGCGAGGTGGCGCGGCCCCGAGCCGGGGCGGAGCGCCACTTCGCGGTGCAGCGTCAATCCGTCGTCCCCGAGCGCGCAGACGCGCACGGAGTCCGTGCCGAGGTCGACGCTGACCGCCCAGCGGCCGCTCGGGTCCGCGAGGACCTGGTGGGCGTGCGGGGCCTGCTGGCGCTGCGGGTGCGGTCCGGAGCCGGTGTGCCGGAGTTCGCCCGCGGGGTCGGCGAGGCCGCCGTCGGCGCGCAGCGGGACGGCGGTGACGCTGCCCGAGCCGTAGTTGGCGGTCAGGACGTGGCCGTCGTACAGGGCGAGGTGGGTGGGCGCCGAGCCGACGGGCACGGGGCGGCCGGTGAGGCGGGGCAGGTCTCCTTCGACGCGGTACGCGGCGAGGGCGCCGTCCGAGGTCTCGCTCACCGCGTAGAGGGTGTCGCCGGTGGGTGAGAGGGCGAGGTAGGAGGGGTCGGGGACCGTGTCCGTGGCGCCGAGGACGGTCAGCGCGCCGGTGTCCTCGTCGACGGCGGCGGTGAGGACGCCGAGGCCGCCGGCCGCGGTGAAGGATCCGATGTACGCCCGTCCGGCGCGGTTGCCGTCGCCCACTGCTGTCCCCTCTCGACCCGGACGCCGTGGGGCCGGCGTCGCTGGTGCGGCCGACGCTAGCAGTCGGTCTAGACCAGGTGCGGTGCCGCTCACCCCGGCCGGTCCCCTGCCCGGCCCCGGACCGGACCGCCCGAGCCCGACTGTCGTGTGGCGCAGGTCACCGCAGCGGGGGACGGCGGCGCGGAACAATGCCGTGTGGTTCACCGTTCATTCAAGTGTGGCCGCGGAGGGGACAGTGTCCCCGGGCCTCACCCACGGCCCATGGGGACGATCGTCCGGCTGAAGCCCCATGGAGCCTTTCGCCGAGAGGCGACCGCCCTCCGCACGCCACCACCGACGACCCCGGCTGGTCTCCCCCGTCCAGCCGGGGTCTTCTCATGCCCGGACCCGGCACGACCCGGACCCGGCAGGAAGCCGGGCCTGGCAGGAAACCGGGCCTGGCAGGAAACCGGGCCCGGGCGGCGAGGCGGGTTCAGGCGCCCATCAGGGGCGTCCGGGTGGGGCTGTGCAGGGGGTCGGCCAGCTCGGCGAGCGCCTTCTCCAGGCCGTGCAGATGGGCCAGCGCCGGTTCGGCCACGGAGCCGTGGGGCACGGTCGCGGGCCCGGTCAGGCGGCCGCGCGCACCCTCCGCCGGGCCGGTGAGCGCCTCCACCGCCACCTCCACGCGCCAGCACGCGGCGGCGAGCCGGTCGTCGTGGGAGGCCTCCGGGTCGGCGGCGATGGACGCCAGGCCGCGGACCTGACGGGCGCAGTCGTCGAGCAGCAGGAGCACCTGGCGGGCGCGCTCCTTGCGGGCGCGCAACGGGCTGAGCGGGTGCACGAGCGGAGCGAGCGAGAGGCGCACCCGGCCGAGGAGCTGCTCCAGTTCGGCGACGCGGGGCGCGGGGTCGGCCGACTCGGACCCGGCGAGCCGGGCGGCGGCCTCCGCCGTGCAGGCGTGCACGCACCGCAGGGCGCGCTGGATCCAGGCGTGGGTGGTGGCGTGGGTGGTGACGGGCAGGATCAGCAGCACGGCGAGCGCGGCGCCGAGCGCCCCGACCCCGGTCTCGGCGACGCGCAGGGCGAGCAGGGCCGGGTTCAGCACGCCGAGCAGCCCGTAGAGGACGCCGGCCATGACCGTGACGGCGAGCATCATCCACGTATAGGACACGGCGGCCGTGTAGAAGATCCCGAAGACGCTGACGGCGACGATGATCGCGGAGGGGACGGGCGCGCCGTGCAGCGGCACGGCGACGACGAGGCCGAGGGCGATGCCGATCACTGTGCCGAGCACCCTGCGGAAGCCTCGGACGAGGGTCTCCCCGCTGGAGGCGGTGTTCACGAACACCCACCAGGTGGCGCCGACGGCCCAGTACCACCGCTGGTCGGAGAGCACCTGCCCGACGGCCAGCGCGAAGGCGCCGCCCGCGACGGCCTGGATCGCCTGGCGGGTGGTCGTACGGGCCAGTCCGGTGCCGGCGGGCGCGGCGGGCAGGACGGGGGGCGGGAGCCGCCGCTCGTAGCACCAGGCGCCGAACCGCACGGCGGAGGAGGCGCACAGCGACACCAGGACGGCGGCGTACAGCTCGGGGAGCTGGGCGGGCACGGTGTGCAGGAACTGCGTCGCGAAGAACATCATGAACCCGAACACCCCGAGCGAGTGCCCGCGCGGCCCCCACCGCCGCGCGTAGACACCTGCGCCCATCACGGCCAGGAAGGCGACGTCCCGGGCCACGGGCACGTCGTGCAGCACGGCGGCCAGGGCGAGGACGGGGAAGCCCACGGCCGGCAGCAGCGCGGTGGTGACCGCCTGCGCCCGCACGGTCGCGTCGGACACGGTGAAGAGCGCGAGCAGAGCGGCGAGCCCGCCGGCGATCGCCGGCACGAGCGAATGCCCGGCCAGCCCGCACACGGCCACCGCCAACGCGATGCCGACGACGGCCCGCGAGGCGAAACGCAACCGCGCCCGTCCCGGATCCGGCGCCACGAACACCCTCTTCAGCACGGTCTGCCCGCCCCTTTCCTGAGCTGTCGCCCGTCCACATGAAAAAGGCGCCACGGAGGGATCCCGCAGCGCCATCGACAGACCCATCAGACCATCCGGACCCTCTGTGGCTCAACTGGATGCCATCCGACTGGGCCAATGGCCCAGATCACGCACGCCGAGGTGCCCGGCGGGAAGGCCAACGGATTGGGCGATCGGCTGAGCACTCCGCGGATGCCGGCGGGGCTAAGGCGTCCCGTCGGTCTCCGCCCCGGGCACCGGTCGCCGGAGCAGGTAGCCGCCGGCCGTCGCCACCAGGAGCGTCATGCACGCGATGAACACCAGGCCGGCGCCCTCCAGGCCGATCGGTCCCGCCAGCAGTCCGACGCCGATGACCGGCACCGAGATGCCCGCGTACGCCACCACGAACAGGGCCGAGACCACGGCCGCCCGCTGGTTCGCCCCGGCTGCCCCGGCCACCGCGGCCAGCGCCCCGCGGAACGCCAGCCCCTGCCCGATGCCGCCGACGACCGCGCTCAGCACGACCAGCACCAGCAGTTCCCACCACAGCGCGCCCGCCAGCAGCGCGAGCCCGGCGAGGAGCGCGGCGCAGCCCAGCGGCAGCGAACGGAACACACCGACTCGGCCGACGGCCAGTTGACCGGCGGTCGAGGCGAAGAAGAGCAGCGCGACGACCGCCCCGCTCACCGCGTGGTCGCGCACGCCCAAGGACTGGGCGAGGAACGACGGGCTGACCGACGTGAACACGCCGGACAGGGCGAACCCCACGAAGGCGGCGGCCGCCGCGGGCCCGAAAACCCTCCGCACCCTCGGGGGCAGGCCGGGCCGCCGCGGGCGGACGGTGCTCAGCGGGCGCCGCTCCCGGACCGTCTCCGGCAGCCGCAGCAGGACGACGGCCGAGCAGGCCACCAGCGCGAGATGGACGGCGAACGGCAGGTACAGCGGCCGGTCGGCGTACTGGGCGAGCACCCCGGCGAGCAGCGGACCGCAGCCGAGGCCGCCCATGTTGGCGGCGGTCGCCAGGAAGGTGCCCCGCGCACCACCGCCGTGCGGGCCCAGTTCCAGGACGTACGCCGTGGCGGCACCGGTGAACAGCCCTGCCGACAGGCCGGACAGCAGTCGGCCCGCGTACAGCCAGCCTGGCCCGGTGGCGGACAGGAAGCAGACGGCGCTCAGTGCGGCGCAGCCCAGGCCGCACAGCAGCACCGGCCGTCTGCCCACGGCGTCCGAGGCGTTGCCCGCCAGCAGCAGGACTCCGATGACCCCGGCCGCGTAGACGGCGTACACGACCGTGATCGTCAGCTCGGAGAAACCGAACTTCTGCTGGTAGAGGCCGTAGAGGGGGGCCGGCAGTGTCGTGCCGGCCATGCACACGGCGAACACCGCCCCGCCGAGAAGGCACTGGCGCCGGCCTCGAAGGTCACCGTCCATACGGGCGACGGTATCGCCCTGTTCCGCTCGCGGCCCGGTGCGCCGCCGGCCGTGTGCCCCGCTCCGCGGAAGGCGGCGCGCGGTACCTAGTCGGCCGGCGGGATCGGCCGGTGGCCGTCGGGCGGGGAGTGGTCCTCGCGGCTGCTCAGGCGGTGCAGTCTCAGGGCCAGTTGCAGTTCGAGGGCGCTGGTGGGGTCGTTCCAGTCGGCGCCGAGCAGCTGGGCGACCCGGTCCAGCCGCTGCACGACGGTGTTGACGTGGACGTGCAGGGCGTCCTTCGCCCTGGACAGGCTCGCGCCCTGCGCGTAGTAGGCGTCGAGCGTGCGGACCAGTTCGGTGCCGCGCTGCTGGTCGTAGGCGAGAACAGGGCCGAGGTAGCGGCGCACGAAGCCGTCGAGATCCGCTCGGTCGCCGAGCAGGACACCGAGGAAGCCCAGCCCCGCGAGGTCGCTGCCGTCCCCGGTGCGGCCCAGGGCGTGCAGGGCGTTGAGGCAGCGGCCGGCCTCCGTGTACGCGCCCGGGAGCTGGTCGGGTCCCGTGGCCGGTCCCGCCCCGCCCACGGTGACGGGCGCGCCGGCGGCCTTGCCGAGGTCCTCGGCGAGGGCGGCGGCGAGCGCGCCGGGAGCCGTCGACGGGACGAGCAGGACGATGTGGCCGTTGTGGACGCCCGCGAGCCCGCCCAGCGCGCGGGCGCCGCGCACGGCTTCCGCGAACAGGTGCGAGCGCGGTTCGCCGTCGGTGTCCAGGGCGAGGACGGCATGGGGCCGGGAGAGGTTGACGCCGAGTCTGCGGGCGCGCAGCGCCAGGCTTCCGCTGTCGTGGCGTCCGCCGGGCCGGTGGGAGGTGAGCAGGTCGTCGAGGAGCTCTCCCCGGACGCGGTCCTCGGCCTCGGCGACGGTGCGGCGCAGCAGCAGGAGGAGGGCGGCGACCAGGGCGGCGCGTTCGAACAGGCGGCGGTCGGCGTCGGTCAGGTCGGCGCGTCCGGTCAGGGTGATGCTGCCGAGGAGTTCCGGCCCGGCCAGCACGGCGCACACCCAGGCGCCGTCGACCGGGACGGCGCGGCCGCCGGTGCGGGAGGCCGTGATGTCCCGTGGGGAGGGGAGGAGGGGGTCGGTGCCGGCTCGGGCCAGCTCCGTGCCGTCCGGGTCGTGCAGGGCGATGCCGCCGCCGAGCAGCGCGGCGATCTCGCGGACCAGGTCGTTCACGGTCGCGCCGCGCAGGACCAGGTCGGTGAGGCGGTCGTGGGCGTCGGCGGCGCGGCGCAGTGCCGTGCTGTGGGCCCGGGCCCTCTCGTTGGCCGCGTTGAGGTCGACCAGCGCGGAGCGGGTCTCCTCGAGCATGCGCGCGCCGTCGATGGCGACGGCGGCGTGGTCGGCGAGCGAGGTGAGCAGGGCGATGGCGTCCGGCGGGAAGTCGCGGGTGGTGCGGTCGGCGGCGAAGAGCACGCCGATGACGCGTGTCCCGACGCGCAGGGGCACGCCGAGGATTCCCCGCAGCCCTTCCTCCAGGACCGCTTCGTCGATGGCCCGGGTGTGCTTGAAGCGGGAGTCGGTGCGGTAGTCGGCGCTGGTGTAGGGGCGGGCGGTCTGGGCGACGAGTCCGCCCAGGCCCTCGCCCATGCCGAGGCGCAGTTGTTGGAAGCGGGCGGAGACCGAGCCGTCGGTGACCCGCATGTAGGTGTCGTGGGCGACGGGGTCGTTGAGCGTGAGGTAGGCGGCGTCGGTGCCGAGCAGCGTTCGGGCGCGGTGGACGATGGCGCGCAGCACGGCGTCCAGGTCGCGCAGGGCGGCGAGGTCGCCGGCGGTGTCGAAGAGCGCGGCCAGCTCGGCCTCGCGTCTGCGGTGCTGGTCGAGGGTGCGGCGGATGTCCAGCGCGATCCTGGTGGCGTCCTCCAGGAGGGACCGCTCCTCGGGCGGAAGCGGGGCGGTGGAGGCGTCGTCGCCCGAGGGGCGGGTGAACTGCTCGGCGGGTGCCCCGGAGGCCAGCAGGGTCAGCAGTTGTCCGAGGGCCACCATCGCACTGTGTGCCGCCGCGCGGTACGAGCGGTCCTTCACGGTGCTCATGATGGCACTCCTTCCGTCATCCCGGGGACTGTCTTGCGGGGAGGCCGGGGCTTTCCCGGTGCGGCCGGGGCCTTCCCGGTGCGGCCGGGGCAAGTCCGGGGCGGCCGGGGCGTCTCCGGTCAGCCCCTGTCCGGGCCGGCGGGCGCGGGCGTCCGTCGGCGTGGGCGGACCGGGGCGTCGGCCGTCGTGGCGAGGGTGAGGTCGCGGCCCCGGGTCTCCCTGGCGAAGGCGACGGTGAGGGTGGTGACGACCGCGGCCAGGCACAGGTAGAGGGCCACGGGGACGGCGGAGTCGTACTCCTTGAGCAGTTCGACCGCGATGATCGGTGCCGGCGCGCCGGCCACGATGGACGCGAGCTGGGAGCCCATGGAAGCGCCCGAGTAGCGGACCTTGGTGTCGAACATCTCGGAGATGAAGGCGGCCTGGGGGCCGTACATGGCGCCGTGCAGCAGCAGGCCGACGGTCACCGCGAAGGTGATGACGGCGAACGACCTGGAGTCGAGCAGGGCGAAGAAGGCGAAGGCCCACAGCGCCATGCCGGCCGAGCCGATCAGGGTGACCGGCCGGCGTCCGATCCGGTCGGAGAGCGCGCCCCACAGGGGGATCGTGACGAAGTGGACGGCCGAGGCGATCAGGACGGCGTTCAGCGCGGTGCTCTTGGGCAGGTCCAGGTGGCTGGTGACGTAGACGAGGAGGAAGGCGGTGAGGATGTAGTAGGAGATGTTCTCGCCGAACCGGGTGCCGATCGCGGTCAGGACCTCCCGCCGGCTGCGGCGGAACACCTCGACCACCGGCGGCTGTTCCTTGATGCCGCGGGCGGCGTCGGCCTCGGCCCTGGCCTTGGCGGCGAGGAAGACGGGGGACTCGGAGACGGAGATGCGGATCCACAGGCCGACGACGACCAGGACGCCGGAGAGCAGGAAGGGGATGCGCCAGCCCCACGCGGTGAAGTCCTCCTCCGACTGGACCGCGGCGAGCAGGGCGAGGACACCGGTGGCCAGGAGGTTGCCGCCAGGGGCACCGGCCTGCGGCCAGGAGGCCCAGAAGCCGCGCTGCTTGTCGCCGCCGTGCTCGGAGACGATGAGGACCGCGCCGCCCCATTCGCCGCCCAGCGCGAACCCCTGGACGAGGCGGAGCACGGTGAGCAGGATGGGCGCGCCGACGCCGATGGTGTCGTAGGTGGGCAGCAGGCCCATGGCGAACGTGGCCCCACCCATCATGAGCAGGCTCACGACGAGCAGTTTCTTGCGCCCGACCTTGTCGCCGAAGTGCCCGAACACCACGCCGCCGAGGGGCCGGGCGGCGAAGCCGATCGCGTAGGTGACGAAGGCGATCAGGGTGCCCACGAGGGGGTCGACGGTGGGGAAGAAGAGGGTGTTGAACACCAGCGCGGCGGCGGAGCCGTAGAGGAAGAAGTCGTACCACTCGATGGTGGTGCCGATCAGGCTCGCGCCGACGATACGGGCGATGCCGGGAGAGCGGCCTGGCGGGGTGGGGCCGGTGGCGGCCGGGGCGTCGGGCATGTGTCACCACTTTCGGGGAGGGGCGGTGAGGGACGGGAGCGGTGCGTCGGAAGCGGGGCGTCGAGGGGCGGGGCGGTCAGCTCGCTCCCCAGCCGCCGTAGAAGGGCGGGGCGGTCAGCTCGCTCCCCAGCCGCCGTCGAGGGGCAGTGACGCCCCGGTGACGGAGCCGGTGTGCGGCCCGCACAGCCACAGGGCGGCGGCGGCCACCTCTTCGGGCTCCAGGAGCCGCTTGAGCGGAGCGCGGGTGAGCAGGACGTCGGACAGGACGTCGTCGGGGCTGACGCCGTGGGCGGCGGCCTGGTCCTGGATCTGGCCCTCGACCATCGGGGTGCGGACATAGCCGGGGTTCACGCAGTTGCTGGTCACCCCGTGCGGCGCACCCTCGATCGCGGTGACTTTGCTGAGGCCCTCCAAGGCGTGCTTGGCCGTGACGTAGGCACTCTTGTAAGCGCTGGCGCGCAGGCCGTGGACGCTGGAGATGTTGACGACGCGGCCCCAGCCGGCGGCGTACATGTGCGGCAGCACCCGGCGGATCAGCAGGAAGGGGGCCGTGACCATCACCTGCTGCATGAGCGCGAAGCGCTCCGGCGGGAACTCGTGGAGCGCGGCGACGTGCTGGAGTCCGGCGTTGTTGACGAGGACGTCGATGGCGCGGGGCAGGGTGTCGATGGCGTCCGGGTCGGCCAGGTCGGCGGTGTGCGCCACTGCACCGATGGCGTCGGCGACCGTCTTGGCCTTCTCGGCGTCCACGTCGACCACGTGGACCTCGGCGCCGGCCGCGGCGAGGGCGGCGGCGCACGCCCGGCCGATGCCGCTGCCGCCGCCGGTCACCAGCGCGGCCCGGCCGGACAGGTCCACACCGCCCGTCGACGGGAGGGGCGAGGCGGCCGGCCCCGACGGTTGCGAGGTGGTGAATTGCCTGGTCATGGCCGGAACAGTAGAGACACCCCGCCGTCTCTCCTATGGGATCCGGCACCACAATCACCCGCCGCCGTATGGTGATCGGCCCCATAACGGCCCAGGTCCGGTGGCGCTACGGCCGGGCGTGGGGGGACGGCGAACCGTGCGGCTCCTTGCCCCGCCGCTCCCCCGGCGGGGCCGGCTCCTCGGACCGCCGCCGGTCCAGGCGGGCCACCACCGGGCCGGCCGTGACACCGTGCAGTACGACGGAGACCAGCACCGTGAAGGTCACCACCGCCCACAACTCCCGCTCAGGGACCAGGAAGTCCTGTTGGCCCAGCGCGTAGGCGAGGTAGTACAGCGAGCCGATGCCACGGATGCCGTACCCCGCCACGACCCAGCGCTCCCGGCCCCGCAAGCGGCCGCCGAGCAGCCCGGCCCAGCCGGCCAGCGGCCGGATCACCAGCAGGAGCAGCAGGCCGGTCGCCGCGCCCCGCCAGGTCAGCGGCGCCAGGCCGCCCAGCGCGATGAAGGCACCCAGCAGGAAGAGCAGGGTCGCGGTCAGCAGCCGCTCGACCTGTTCGACGAAGTCGTGCAGCACGTTGTGGAAGCCGTGGGCGCGCTCGGCCGCCCTGACGGCGCAGGCGGTGGTGAACACGGCGAGGAAGCCGTAGCCGCCGGCGAGTTCGGTCACCCCGTACGCCAGGAAGGTGGCGGCCAGCGCGACGAACCCCTCCCGGTACTCGGCCAGCCGCAGCACGGAGGAGCGGGTGCGGAAGAACAGCCAGCCCAGCAGTTTGCCGATCAGCAGCCCGCAGACCACGCCGAGCACGCACTTGAGCACGACCTCCTTCGCCGCCCAGGCGCCGATCCACTCCCCCGACCAACCGCCGCCCGCGGCGGCGGCCAGCGCGATGGCCGCGTAGGTGAGGGGGAAGGCGAGGCCGTCGTTGAGTCCCGCCTCGCTGGTGAGGGCGAACCGCACCTCGTCCTCGTCGTGTTTGTCCTCGGTGGGTTCCCCGACGCGCACCTCCGAGGCGAGCACGGGGTCCGTGGGCGCGAGGACCGCGGCGAGCAGCAGCGCGGCGGCCGGCGGCCAGTCCAGCAGCCACCAGGCCACCAGGGCGGTCGCGAGGACGCTCATCAGCATGGTCACGCCGAGGAGCCGCCAGGTCGAGGCCCACAGGCGCCGGCCCACCGGCCGGTTGAGCGCGAGCCCCGCACCCATCAGGGCGATGATGACGCAGATCTCGGTCACATGCTCCGTCAGGACCCGCTGCTCCACCGGGTCGACCGCCGGCAACGGCAGCGGGAGCAGGTACACGGTGATGCCGCTCACCAGGAACACCACCGGCAGCGACAGGGGCCGCCCCGCGACCACCCGGGGCAGCACCGCCGCGAGCAGCGCTCCCAGGCCCAGCCACGCGAACACCACATCGGAAAGAGTCACCGCGTCTCACCCGTCCTGTTCACGTGCCCGGACGCGCGGCCGGGCGGCGGGCCGGACCCGGTGGACACTCGTCGGCCTGGTGACGCGGGCGGCTCATCTGCACTCCTCTGGTTCGTACGTCTGACCTACGTCTAACCCCAGGAACCACACCGACACCCGGTGATCTTTTGCTACGGCGATGTTGCGATCTCTACGGCGGCATTGCGGGCTCATGGCGGAACCGGCCGATCGCTGGCGTGGCCACCTAATACGGATCAAGCTGCTGACATCCGCCCTTCCGCGGCACCCTCCCGTACCCGTACGCCCGCAGAAAGCCCGACACGCATGTACGCGACCTGTCTTCCCGGCGCCGTCCCGGCGCACCTCACACATGGGGCGGGGAGGTGGTCGGCGTCATGCGCCATGTGACGCGCAAGGCGGCGGGGTGGCTCCTGATGATCGCGGTGGCCACCAACGCCACGTACTTCCTGGCCAGTTGGTTCCTGGACCCGCGTGCCAACTACACGGAGGCGCGGCCCGTCCGCAGCGAGGCGCAGATAGCCCGGGCCCTCGCCCCCTACCACCTGGACCCCGGGGAGCCGCTGGCGCAGCGGTGGTGGCACTGGCTCACCTCGGTGGTCCTCCACTTCGACTGGGGCAGCTCCCCCACCGGCGTCTCCGTCAACGACGAGGTGGGCCACCGCGCTCTCGTCAGCGCGGAGTTGGTCGTCATCGCGACCGTGCTGTCCGTCGTGGTCGGTGTCGCGCTCGCCGTCCACACCGCGTCCCGCCAGTACGGCATCGCCGACCGTGTCTCGCAGGCCGTGTCCATCGCGGTCCTCAACATCCCGACACCGGTCGCCGCGCTCGCCGTGGTCCTCGGCGCCATCTGGCTCAAGGAGCACGTCGGCCTCGGCTTCCTCTATGTGGCCGGAGAGAACTCACCCGACGTCGAAGGAGTGCTCCCGACGATCGGCGACCGCCTCCTCCACCTGATCCTGCCGACGCTCACCCTGACCCTGATGGGATACGTGGGCTACCACCTGACCCAGCGTTCCCTGCTGCTCGACACGATCAACGCCGACTTCGTGCGCACGGCCCAGGCCACCGGCCTCACCCGCGGCCAGGCCGTCCGCGGGCACGCCCTGCGCGCGGCGCTCATCCCGACGGCGGCGTCCGTGGCGTTCAGCGTGCCCGCCATTTTCACCGGCGCCGTCATCACCGAGACGATCTTCGGCTGGAACGGCATGGGCCGCTACTTCATCCAGACCATCGAGAAGAACGACGTGCACGGCACGGTGGCGACGGCCGCGTTCGCCGCGGTGCTCACCGCGATCGGCGCGATCCTCGCGGACATCGCCACGGTCTTCCTCGACCCGAGAGTGCGGGTGAGCTGACATGGCGACAGCGACCAGTACCGCCCGGCCGCGCGCAGACCTCGGCCGCGGCCGGCTCTTCCTGCGCCGCTTCCTGCGCAACCGCCTCGCCGTCGCCGGCGTCGCGATCCTCGCCCTGCTCCTGCTGTTCAGCGCCTTCGGCGGCCTGTTCACGTCCTACGCCCACACCGACGCCGACTTCACGGCCCTGACCCGGCCGCCGAGCGACCTGCACTGGTTCGGCACCAACCAGAGCGGCAACGACATCTACGCCTGCGCGGTGCACGGACTGCGGCGCTCGCTGGTGATCGCCGTGAGCGTATCCGTCCTGACGGTCGCCGTGGCCACGCTGATCGGCTCCGGCGCCGCGTACTTCGGCGGCCGCGTGCAGAGCCTGACCCTCGCCGTCATCCACTTCCTGCTGATCGTCCCCTCGTTCCTCATCCTCGCCCTGGTCTCCCACCACCTCGCCGGCGACTGGCGCGCCCTCATCGCCGTGCTGACCGTGTTCGGCTGGATGTCCACCGCCCGGGTCATCTGGTCCGTCTCGACCTCGCTGCGCGAACGGGACTACGTGCGGGCGGCGCAGTTCATGGGCGTCCACCCGCTGGGCATCATCGTGCGGCACATCATCCCCAACCTCGGCTCCCTGATCATCGTCAACCTGACACTCGGCGTCGTCACGACCGTGCTCAGCGAGACGGCCCTGTCGTTCCTCGGCTTCGGCGTCCAGACACCGGACGTCTCCCTCGGCACGATGCTCGCCGACGGGGCGACCACCATCACCAGCGCCCCCTGGCTCTTCGCCTTCCCCGCGGGCCTCGTGGTCCTGCTCACCGTCTCCATGACCTTCATCGGCGACGGACTGCGCGACGCCCTCGACCCCACCTCCGTCACCGGCGCGGCGGGAGGCCGACGATGACACTCGCCATTCCCCGGCACGACGAACCCCTCTCCCCCACCGGCGCCGCCCCCGTGCTGTCCGTACGGGACCTGCGGATCTCCTTCCCCTCCGAGGCAGGCCCCGTCGAAGCGGTGCGCGGCATCAGCTTCGACCTGCTGCCGGGCCGCACGCTTTGCATCGTCGGCGAGTCCGGTTCGGGCAAGTCGGCCACCGCGACGGGCATCATGGGCCTGCTGCCGCCGACCGCCGAGGTGCGCGGCCAGGTCCGGCTCGACGGTCAGGAGCTGATCGGCCTCGACGACCGGGCGCTGTCGCGGATACGGGGCAAGTCCATCGGCATGGTCTTCCAGGACCCCCTGTCCGCGCTCACGCCCATCTTCTCCGTCGGCAGACTGCTGCGCGACGCGCTCCGGGTCCACCAGGACCTCAGCAGGAAGGCCGCCTGGGAACAGGCCGTCGAACTGCTCGACCTCGTCGGTATCCCCGACCCGCGCAACCGGGCCTCGGCCTTCCCGCACGAGTTCTCCGGCGGCATGCGCCAGCGGGTGGTCATCGCCCTGGCGATCGCCAACCGGCCGCGGGTGCTCGTGGCCGACGAACCCACCACCGCGCTGGATGTCACCGTGCAGGCGCAGATCCTCGACGTGCTGCGCCTCGCGCAGCGGGAGACCGGCGCCGGCCTCGTCCTGATCACCCACGACCTCGGCGTCGTGGCCGGCCACGCGGACGACGTCGCCGTCATGTACGCGGGCCGCTTCGTGGAGAAGGCGGACGTCCAGGCGCTGTTCCGCCGCCCGACGATGCCCTACACCGCGCGGCTGCTGGCCGCGGTGCCGACCGTGGACAGCGGGGTCCGCCGCCCCCTCGTCGCGATCGGCGGGGAGCCGCCCGCCCCGACGGACCTCGGGGGCGGCTGCCCCTTCGTGAGCCGGTGCGCCGTCGCCATCGACGCGTGCCGCGCCGAGGAACCGGAGCTGCGCCGGATCGACGGACACGGGGACGTGGCCTGCCTGCGCGCCGCCGAGACGGCCGCCGGCACGCTGGATCCCACCGGGGAGGTCACGGCCCCCGACCGGCGGACGGACCCGGAGCACGCCGGGCGCGGCGAAGTGGTGCTGCGCGTCGAGGACCTCGTCAAGACCTTCCCCGTCACCAAGGGGGCGTTCATCAAACGCCGGGTCGGCACGCTGCACGCGGTCAACGGGGTCGGCTTCGAGCTGCGTACCGGAGAGACGCTGGGCCTGGTGGGCGAGTCGGGCAGCGGCAAGACGACGACGCTGCTGGAGATCCTGCGGCTGCGCAGGCCGGAGGGCGGCCGGATCGAGATCGCGGGGAGGGAGGTCGGCGCGACGGCGGCCGCGGACACCGCACTCGGGGGCGCCGACACTCCGGCCGGGTCCGGGCACGGTGTCCGGGCCGGGTCCGGCGGGCGCGGGCGCACCCTGCGGCACGACGTGCAGATCGTCATGCAGGACCCGTTGGGCGCCCTGGACCCGCGGCTGCCCGTCCACCAGCTGCTCGCCGAGCCCCTGCGGGCCGTGGGCCGTGACCGCGAGGCGATCCGCTCGCGCGTCCGGGAGCTGCTGGCGCTCGTCGGTCTCGACGCCTCGATGGCCGACCGCTTCCCGGCCGCGCTCTCGGGAGGCCAGCGCCAACGCGTCGGCATCGCCCGCGCGCTGGCCACGGAGCCGAGACTGCTCGCCCTCGACGAGCCGCTGTCCGCCCTGGACGTCTCGGTGCAGGCCGGGGTGATCAATCTGCTGAACCGGCTCAAGGGCGAGCTGGGGCTCGCCTGTCTGATGGTCGCGCACGATCTCGCCGTGGTCCGCCACCTGTGCGACCGGATCGCGGTGATGTACCTGGGGCACATTGTGGAGACGGGCGACACGGAGACGCTGTTCCGCGACCCGAAGCACCCCTATACGCGGGCCCTGCTCTCCGCGGTCCCCGTACCCGACCCGGTCCGCGAGCGCGCCCGGGAGCGGATCGTCCTGACGGGCGAGCAGCCCGACGCCACGGACCTGCCGCCGGGCTGCGTGTTCATCGACCGCTGCCCGGTGTACCGCCTCGCCGACGAGGGCGTACGGGAGCGCTGCCGCACGGAGCGCCCCGCGACCAGGCCGGTGCCGGGGCGGCCGGACCACGCGTACGCCTGCCACGCCGTGTGACCGGCGCCGACCGGCCGGATCCCCTCCCCGCCACGACCGCCGCCCCGCTTCCCTCTGCCCTTCTCTGCCCTTCTCTGCCCTTCTCTGCCCTTCTCTGCCCTTCTCTTCCCCCCTCTCCGCGACTCTTCGACCCAAGGACGCTCTCCATGCGCGCAAGACTGGCCCTGCCCGTCGCCCTCACCGCAGCCCTCTCCGTCACCGCCACGGCATGCCAGTCATCCGCCGGTGACGCCGCGGGCCCCGGTGGGAGGGGCACCCCGTCCGCCGCCTCGTCGGCCGCCGACTACAACCCGACCCCGTACGACAAGTTGAAGGACGGCGGCACCTACACGACGGCGGGGACGTTCGACGACCAGGGCAACCCCTTCCACGTGAACGCCACGCTGACGGCGTCCCGGGTGTGGGCCTGGTACAACGCGAACGCGATCACCTTCTCGCCGACCGGCGAGGTGCGGTACAACCCGGACTACTTCAGCGACGTGCGGGTGTCCGTCAAGGGCGGCCGCCAGAAGGTCACGCTGACGATCAACAAGAAGGCCGTGTTCAACGACGGGACACCGATCGACTGGACCGCGATCAAAGCCACGTGGCAGGCCAACAACGGCTCCGACAAGGACTACGCGGCCTCGTCCCCGGACGGCTACGCCCAGATCACCGATGTCGCGCGCGGCAAGGACGACAAGCAGGCCGTCCTCACCTTCAAGGGCGTCACCCCCTTCTGGCCCAGCCTGTTCACCACGTTCCTGCACCCGAAGGCGGCGCGGGCCGACAACTTCAACAAGGCATACGTGAAGAAGGCGCACCCCGAGTGGGGTGCCGGCCCGTACACGGTCGGCAAGTGGGACACCCACTCGGGTGACATCACCTTCGTCCGCAACCCGAAGTGGTGGGGCAGGAAGGGCCGGCTCGACAAGCGTGTGTACGTGAACCTGGAGTCGACGGCGGCGGTCAACGCCTTCAAGAACGGCCAACTCGACTACGTCCCCGTGGGCGACGCCGAGAGCCTGCACCAGGTGAAGGGGCTCAAGGGCACCGAGATCCGCAGCGGCGGCAGCCCCTTCGAGTACTCGCTCCACCTCAACACCAGGTCGGCCGTCCTCGGCGACAAGGCGGTGCGCAAGGCGATCCAGGAGAGCGTCGACCGCGGCCAGATCGCTAAAATCCAGTTCCAGGGCCTGGACTACAAGGAGCCGCTGCCCGGCTCGGCCGTGCTCTACAGCTTCCAGAAGGGGTACCGGGACAACGTCGCGGCTGTCCTGAAGTACGACCCCGACCAGGCGAAGAAGGAACTCGACGCGGCGGGCTGGAAGCCCGGGAGCGACGGCGTGCGGGAGAAGGACGGCAAGAAGCTCGAGGTCGGTTACACGCTGCTGGGCGACGACCCGCTGGCCAAGGCCACCGCCGGCGCGTTCGCCGCGATGCTCAAGCCGGTCGGTGTCCGCCTGACCATCAAGAAGGCCGCCCAGGCCGACTTCGCCACCATCCTCAGCGAGCGGAAGTTCGACCTGTTCGTCTCGGGCAACCGCTCCATGGACCCCTTCGGGGCCCGCTACCTGTGCGACTTCTACTGCTCGGACCGCGACTCCAACCTCACCGGGGCCGGCTCCCCGGCGCTGGACAAGGAGATCCGCGCCACGACGGGCATCGCCGACCCCGGCCGGCAGACGGCGGCGGTGAACAAGGTCGAGCAGAAGGCCCTGCGCGACCACGCGCTGCTGCCGCTGTACAGCGGCCCTTCGACGTACGGCGTCAAGAAGGGCCTGGCCAACGTGGGAGCGACGATCTTCCACACCCCGCTGCCGGAGACGGTGGGCTGGGTCGGCGCACGACCGTGACGCCGAAGCGGCCGCACAACTCCCGCCCGCGGCCGAAGCGACCGCACACTCCCGCCCGAGGGTGAAGCCGAGGCGTCCCCGCCCGCGAAAACCCCCGATGTCCGCGCGCCGCATCCGCGCACGGCGCCTGCGCCGAAGAGATGATGCGGCGTGGACATCGACGGAGGGCGGGTGCCGGTGGACGACACGGCCGACGTGGTCATCGTCGGGGGCGGCGCGGCCGGGCTCAGCCTGGCGCACCAGCTGACGCGGACCGGGTCGCTCGCGGTCACGGTGGTGGAGCCGCCGCCGGGCCCGGCGCGGCCCGCCGAACGCACCTGGTGCTACTGGGACCAGGGCCTCGGCGACTTCGGCGAGGCGGTGAGCGCCTCCTGGTCCGGGCTGCGCGTCCACGGCGCCGACGGCCACCCGGTCACCGTCGACCCGGCCCCGCTGCGCTACCTCATGCTGCGGTCCGCCGCCTTCGAGCAGCTGGTGCACTCCCGGCTCGCCCGCTCCCCGCGCGGACGGATCCTGCGGGCGACCGCGGAGGCGGTGCGCGACGTGGCGCACGGCGCGGAGGTCCGCTGCACGACACCGGACGGCCGGACGCTGACCCTCGGCGCCCGGCACGTGTTCGACTCCCGCCCCCCGCGCACCCTGCCCGCGGCGCGCACCCGGCTGCTCCAGCACTTCCGGGGCTGGTTCGTGCGCACGGCCGGCGACCGGTTCGACCCGGCGGTCGCCGACCTGATGGACTTCCGCGTGCCGCAGCCCCGGCACGGGCTCGCCTTCGGCTACGTCCTCCCGCTCGCACCGGACCGGGCGCTCGTGGAGTACACCGGGTTCTCCCGCACCCCGCTGACCACGGCGGCGTACGAAGAGGCGCTCGGTGCCTACACCCGTACGACGCTGCGCCTCGGTCCGCTCACCGTGGAAGCGGCCGAGCAGGGCGTCATCCCGATGACCGACGCCCGCTTCCCGCGCCGCGTCGGACGGTCGGTCTTCCGCATCGGGACCGCGGGCGGCGCCACGCGTCCCGCGACCGGGTACACCTTCGCCGCCGTGCAACGGCAGAGCCGGGCCATCGCCGCCTCCCTGCTCCGCGACGGCCGTGCGAGGGTGCCCCCGCCGCACGGGCGGCGCGCCCTGGCCATGGACGCCGTGCTGCTGCGGGCCCTGGACACCGGGCGGATCGACGGCCCCGACTTCTTCACGGGCCTCTTCCGCAGCACACCGCCGCACCGGCTGCTGCGCTTCCTCGACGGCGCCACCACACCGTGGGAGGACTGGGGCATCGGCCTGCGCGTCCCGGTGGGCCCGATGCTCGGGACCGCCGTCGAGCTCCCCTTCCTGCGACGCCGTTCCCACCCGGCACCGGCCGCCGCCCCCCGACCCGAGGACAGCCCTTGACGACACTCCTGCGCGACCGCGAACTGGCCCACGCCTTCGACGACGCCGCGCGCTCCTACGACCTCCTCACCGCCCTCAACCCCGGCTACCGCACCGACCTGCTCCGCTCGGCTCGACGGCTGCGGCTGCCCGACGAAGGGGCGGGGCTGCACGTCCTGGACCTGGGCTGCGGCACCGGCACCTCGACCCGCGCCCTGCTCCGGGCCGCGCCGCGGGCCCGGATCACCGCCGTCGACGCCTCGGCGGGGATGCTGCGCCGGGCCGCGGCCAAGACGTGGCCCGCGGGGGTGACCTTCCTGCACCTGAGCGCCGAGGAACTGGCGACGGCGGGCCACGGCCCGTTCGACGCGGTCTTCGCCGCCTACCTGTTCCGCAACGTGAGCGACCCGGACGCTGTCCTCGCGTCCGTGCGGGGCCTGTTGCGGCCCGGCGGGCGGCTCGCCGTCCACGAGTACAGCCTCAGCGGCTCGCCCGCCCACCGGGCCCTGTGGACCGCCGTCTGCCACGGTGTGATCATCCCGGCCGGCACGCTGGGCGGCGACCGCGCGCTCTACCGTCACCTGTGGCGCAGCGTCCTCGCCTTCGACACCGCGCCGGCCTTCGCCGAGCGGCTGACCCGAGCCGGCTTCACCGGCGTACGGGCCGCCCCGGTGGCCGGATGGCAGACGGGCCTCGTGCACACCTTCCTCGCCGGCGCCGCCCCGGGGACCGCCCGATGACCGCGTCCCGGAGCGGCGCCCGGCGGGGCCGTGACCGCAAGGCCGAGACGCTGCTGCCCCCGCCGGGCGGAAGCCGTTTCGCGCCCCGCGACGCGCCGCGCGCGGCCGTGGTCGGCGGCGGGGTCGCCGGGCTGGCCGCGGCCACCCTGCTGGCGGAGCGCGGCGCCCGCGTGACCCTCTATGAACAGGGGGAGTCGCTCGGCGGCCGGCTCGCCGGGTGGCGCACCCGCCTGGCGGACGGTTCCACGGCGACCATGAGCCGCGGCTTCCACGCCTTCTTCCGGCAGTACTACAACCTGCGCGGCCTCCTGCGGCGCACGGACCCCGCCCTCGCACGGCTCACCGCCCTGCCCGACTATCCGCTGCGGCACAGCGGCGGGCTCACCGACAGCTTCGCCCGCATCCCGCGCACCCCGCCGCTCAGCGCCCTCGGCTTCGTCGCCCTCAGCCCCACCTTCGGCGCACGGGACCTCGTCGGCATGAACGCCCGGGCGGCGCTGCCGCTGCTCGACGTGCGCGTACCCGAGGTGTACGAACGTTTCGACGGGGTCAGCGCCACCGCGTTCCTGGACCGGGTCGGCTTCCCCGAGGCCGCGCACCACCTGGCCTTCGAGGTGTTCTCGCGCAGTTTCTTCGCCGACCCGCGCGAACTGTCCGCCGCCGAGCTGATCCTGATGTTCCACATCTACTTCCTCGGCTCGGCGGAGGGCCTGCTCTTCGACGTGCCGAACGAGCCCTTCCCGCAAGCCCTGTGGGAACCGCTCGGCGCCTATCTGGAGCGCCTGGGGGCGGACATCCGCACCGGCACGCCCGTGCACGGCGTCGATCCGCGCGACGGTGGGGCCGACGTGCGCGCCGGCCGGACGGTGGACCGCCACGACGTCGTGGTCCTCGCCCTGGACAGCGCCGGGCTGCGCGGGGTGGTGGCCGCGTCGCCCGGGCTCGGCACCCCGGCCTGGCGCGAGGACATCGCGGCCCTGCGCACCGCCCCGCCGTTCCTCGTCTCCCGGCTCTGGCTCGACCGGCCGGTCCGCGCCGACCGCGCCGGTTTCCTCGGCACCAGCGGGTACGGCGGGCTGGACAACATCAGCGTCCTGGAGCGCTACGAGGGCGAGGCCGCCCGCTGGGCGGCCCGCACCGGGGGCTCGGTGGTGGAGCTGCACGCCTATGCCGTGGACGAGCGGGCCGACCGGGAGGGCGTGCAGCGCGCACTGGTGGAGCGGCTGCGCGAGGTGTACGCCGAGACCCGCGCCGCCCGGATCGTGGACGCCCGGCACGAATGGCGCGCCGACTGCCCGCTGTTCCCCACCGGCTCCTACCACCGGCGCCCCCGGGTGCGCGGCCCTCATCCCTGGCTGGCCCTGGCCGGTGACGCGGTGCGCTGCGACCTTCCCGTGGCGCTGATGGAACGCGCCGCCACCACCGGGTTCCTCGCCGCCAACGCCCTGCTCGCCGAGCGCGGGGTCCGCGGCCAGGTCCTGTGGACGGTGCCCAGGGCCGGGCGTTCCGTAGCGCTGCGGGCGCTGGGCGCGCTCGCGGCGCGGTGATCCGCCCGGCCGCCGGGTGCGCTCAGCCCGGGAACCGGCCCGTGTCGCGCAGCGCCCAGCGGCGCTCGGCGTAGGCGAGGTCGTCACGCCACAGGCGGCCCGCCGTGCGGCGCATCAGTGGGCGCAGGAGGGGGGCGGCGGCCCGTGCCAGGGCGAAGCCCCGCCGGTCGGAGGCGGCGACGACCGCCTCGACCACCGCGGTGCGCGGCCGTGGTTCCGTCGGTGCGGTCAGCGGCGTGGCGTGGGTCTCGACCACGGAGGTCGTGCCCTCGCCCTCGGTGATGCGCATGACGACGGTACGGGGGCCCGGCGCCGTGAACTCGGCCCGTACGGGCACCACCAGACGGGCCGTCACCCGGAAGGAGACGTCGACGACGAAGGCGTCGTCGTCCTCGCCCCGTGGCGCGCGGGCCACCGTCAGGTCGACGAACGAGTACGGGTGGAACCAGGAGCCGTGCCAGGGGTCGAGCCGGTTGGCGATCACGTCCTGCGGCTCGCACCGGCCGACCGCCGTGAAGACGGCGTCCAGCCCCCGGCCGGCGGCGGGGCGCACCGGCACCGGCGGCCGCGGCGAGGGCTCCTCGCCGCCGACCACGTCCAGCCGCACCCACACCAGCACCCCGTCGTCGTGGACGGGGTACGGCTCCCAGCCGGCGAACGGCGTCCCGTCCAGGGCCAGTCCGTGCCAGTGGCACACCAGCGTGCCGCACACCACCCGGCTGTCGCGCAGCGGGGCGCCGAGGTGCGGGCAGCTGCCGGGGCCGGCCCGCAGCTCCCCGGTGTCCGAGCGCCACAGCACGACCTCCTCGCCGCCCACCGTCCGGCCGAACGGGCCGCCACCGGGCCGGATGTCGCGGGACGCGCCGACGACGAACCAGTTCCCGGAGGGGCGGGCGCCGGCCCGCTTCAGCGCCTCCGCGATGAGGGCCGGGCGGGCCTCCTGCCAGGTGGGGGCCTGTTCCGCCCAGCCCGGGCCCCGGCGGCCGCGCAACGGCGGCGTCCAGCGGGCCCGTCCCCGCCCCGCGCTCACCGCCTGGTCCTCTCCCCGGCGGGGCGCGTCGGGCCGCTCGGCACCTGGCCGGCGCCACGTGAGAGCCACCGCGCGCCGGCGACACGTACGAGCCCTGCCACCGCCGTGGCCGCCCGGCGCCCCCGTGGGACGACCGCCCGTCCGTGCAGCACGTCGTACCGTCGGCGGGCGATGGCGTCCAGGATGCCGCCGTAGAGGACGAACGCGGTGCGGATGCAGGGGCGGACCCGTGGATCGAGCATGGCGATGCCCGGCTCCGCCTGCCGGTAGACGTCCCTCGTCATGGCCTCGGCGGCGACCAGTGCCGCGCGGATGCGCGGATCGCGGCGTCCGGTGCGCCGGCTCCACTCCAGCAGCGGGCGGTCCACCCCGTGCGCGGCGAGCAGGTCGGCCGGCAGATAGACACGGCCCCGGTCCAGGTCCTCGCCCACGTCCCGCAGGAAGTTGGTGAGCTGGAACGCCACGCCGAGGGCCGCCGCGTGCGGGGCCGCCTCCTCGCGGGGCACGACGGTCCCGAGCACCGGCAGCATCTGCAGGCCGATCACGGCGGCCGAGCCGTGCATGTAGGCGCGCAGGTCGGCGTAGGTCGGATAGTCCGTGACACTCAGGTCGTCGCGCATCGAGGCCAGGAAGTCGGAGAACAGCGTGGGTTCGATGTCGTACCGGGCCGCAGTGTCGGCGACGGCGCGGACCACCGGCTCGTCCCCGGCGCCCGTGCGCAGCCCCTGCGCGAGGTCGCTCTCCAGCCGTTTCAGGAGGCGGTCGCGGGCCACCGGCGTCAGGCGCCCGTCGAGGTCGTCGACGATGTCGTCCGCCCAGCGGGCGAAGCCGTACAGCGCGTGCACGGCGGAGCGGCGCTCCAGGGGCAGCAGGCGGGTGGCGAGGAAGTAGGTGCGGCCGTGGCGGGCGTTGAGCAGGCGGCAGCGGGCGTAGTCGGCGCGCAGGGCGGGGTCGGTGATCCCCGCCGCGTCCAGTTCGCGGCGGGTCATCGGGGGCCCCGGCCGGGGAAGCGGGCGGCGGCGAGCTTGCCGCTGATGAGGACGGTCGGCACGCCCACGCCCGGCGTGGTCCCGCAGCCGGCGAGGACGACGTTGTCCAGGCCGCGCACGAGGTTGCGGGGCCGGAAGGGGCCGGTCTGGGCGAACGTGTGCGAGACGGAGAAGGGGCTGCCCGCCGCGTGCCCCTGTTCCGCCCAGTCCAGCGGGGTGACCAGCAGTTCCTCCTCGATGCTGGCCCGGAACCCGTCCAGGCCCCGGCGCTCCAGTTCGGCGGCCAGGTCGTCGCGGTAGCGCGGCCCCAGGTCGCGCCAGGTGGCGCCGGAGGGGCCGACGGCGGTGTTGGGGCACGGCGCGAGGACGTAGTGGAGGTGCCGGCCGGGCGGGGCGAGGGTGGGGTCGTGGGTCGTGGGCCGGGTGATCAGCAGGGAGGGGTCGCTCATCAGCTTTCCGGTGCGGGTCAGTTCGTCGAAGGTCCGCTCCCACTGCCCGCCGAAGGAGAGGGTGTGGTGGGCCAGGCCGGGCCAGGTTCGGTCGGTGCCCGCGTGCAGGACCACCGCCGACGGGGAGTGGCGCAGCGCCACCGGGCGCCTCGGGGCCCGGCCCAGGAGCCGGTGGGCGGTGGACAGTTCGCAGGACAGGACGAGCGCGTCGCAGGCGATGCGCTCCCCGGTGGCCAGCCGTACGGCGCGCACCCGGCCCGCCGACCGCTCCAGCGCGCTCACCTCGGCTCCCCACCGGAAGTCGGCCCCGGCGTCGCCGGCGGCGTCGGCCATCGCGCGGGGCAGCGCGTGCATCCCGCCCTTGGGGAACCAGACCCCGGCCACGGTGTCCATGTACGCGATCACGGCGTAGGCCGCGAGAGCCCGGGCCGGGGCGACCCCCGCGTACAGGGCCTGGAAGGAGAAGACCCGGCGCAGCCGGGGGTCGGAGAGGTGGCGGCCGATGCGGCTGTCCAGCCGTCCGAAGCCGCCGAGCGCCGCCAGGCGCGCCAGGTCGGGGTGGAGCAGTTGCAGGGGGGAGTCGAAGTTCGTGTCGATGAAACGCTTCATCTGCGCCCGGTAGAGCCGTTCGAGCCACTGCCGCAGCCCGCGGTAGCCGGCCGCCTGCGCCGGTCCGGCGAAGCGGCGCACCTCCGCTTCCATCGCCTCGCCGTCGGTGTGGACGTCCAGCGAGGTGCCGTCCGCGAAGTGCGCCCGGTAGGCGGGGTGCAGGGCGATCAGGTCCACGCGGCGGTGCAGGCTGTCGCCGACGGCGGCGAAGGCCTCGTCGGCCAGGTGCGGCATGGTCAGCACGGTGGGGCCGGTGTCCAGCTGGTATCCGCCGAGCCGTACGCGCCCGGCCCGGCCGCCCGGGCCCGCGTCCCGTTCGACGACCGTGACCCGGCGCCCGGAGCCCAGCAGGTGCAGGGCGCAGGCGAGCCCGGAGAGCCCGGCGCCGACGACGACCACGTGGTCGGTGCGCCCGGTCACCGTCCGCACGGCGCCTCCCCGAGGCGGGCGGGGCGGGCGCCCGAGGCGCGCTCGACCAGTGCGGCGAACTCCCGCCGTACGTCGGGCTCGGCGCCGCTCGCCTCGAAGTGCCGCAGACTCGCCGTCGCCAGTGCGGCGATCTTGGTTTCGACGGCCGCTTGCGCCCCGGTCCGCCGCAGCGCCTCGCGCATGCGCTCCACGGCGTCGTGCGGGCGGGCGGCCGTGCCGGGGGCGAGGGTGTGGGCGGCGGCCTTGTCCCCGGCGGCCCCGGCGAGCGTGAGGGCCACGGCGAGCAGGTAGGTGAGCTTGCGCGTCCGCAGGTCGTCGTCGGCCGGTTTGCCCGTCACGGCCGGGTCGCCGAAGGCGCCGTCGAGGTCGTCCCGGAGCTGGAAGGCCAGCCCCGCGCACCGGCCGGCGGAGCGCAGCGCGTGCAGGGTGCGGTCGTCCGCGCCGCTCAGGCAGGCGCCCAGCGCCAGTGGCCGTTCGACCGTGTACAGGGCGCTTTTGAGCGTGGCGATGGCCACCGCCTCGTCGAGGCCGGACGCGCCGGTCGCCTGGGCGTGGATGTCGCGGTACTGCCCGGCGACCATCTCGGTGCGCATCTCCCGCCAGTGGCGGTGGAGCCGTGTGCCGTGCGGGGAGCCCAGCGCCGTCTCGGTGAGCAGGTCGTCCGCCCAGGCCAGCGCCATGTCACCGGCGAGCACGGCGGCGGCCGTGGCGAACCCCTCCGGTGGGCCGGTCATCGCGGTGGCGCTGTGCAGGCGTTCGAACTCGACGTGCATGGCGGGCGCGCCCCGGCGCAGGCGGGAGCCGTCCATCACGTCGTCGTGCATGAGCGCGCAGGCCTGGACGAGTTCGAGGGCGGCGCCCGTGCGCAGCACCGCCGTGGCGTCACCGGAGCCGCCGGCGGCCCGCCACCCGCACCAGGCGAACGCGGTGCGCAGCCGCTTCCCGCCCTGGCGCACGAAGGCGGAGACCCGCTCGGCGAGGTCGCGGGCGAAGACGGGGTCGGTGCGGTGCGCCCCGTCCAGCCGCTCGCGCAGGACCTGCGCCAGGACCGTGTCCACCGACACGGTGGCGTCGACGGCCGTGCGGGGTGCGTCGACGTGTCGGGGCCGTTCGGCGGTGGTCGGCCGAAGTCCGAGCATGCACAGCCTCTTCTCGCTCTGGATGACCTGCCACCACTGCTTCTGCCGACGGCCCTGGGACGGATGCGCTCCCTCATGTATTGCCGCTCACACCATCTGTCGGACGCCCGTCACTCCATCGGCACACGGCTGTGAGCCTCATGGCGGTCATGGGCGGCGGTCCGGCGGGAGGGCGGCCGGGGACCATCGGGGCGCGGCCCTACGGTCGGGGGGCGCGGCCGGGTGTCCGCAGCTCGGTCAGTTCGGCGCTCAGGCCGTCGAGGAAGCGCAGCACGACGGCGAGTTCGTCGTCGCTGAACCGCGCCCGGGTGGCCTCCGTCGCGGCGGCGAGCGGCCGGAAGAAGGCGCGGGCCACGGCGCGCGCCTCGGGCGCGTAGTGCAGGTGCACGACCCGGCGGTCCGCGCTCTCGCGCGTACGGCGGATGTGTCCGGCCCGTTCCAGCCGGTCCAGGCAGGCGGTGACGGCGCCGGAGGTCAGCCCGAGGCGGTCCCGCAGCCGTCCGGGGGTCATCGGCTCGTCCGCGTCCAGGATGGCCGCGAGGGCCTGGACGTCCGTGGCGTGCAGGCCCTGGCCGGCGGCGAAGCCGTGCACCACGCGGTTCACCTCGCCGGTCAGCCGGCGCAGCCGGACGGCGAACGACTGCAGGTCCATCCGCTCCTCGGGGTCCCGCCGCGTTCGCTCCTCGCCCGGAAACCCGCTCGCGGCGGACGCCGCGTCCTCTGTGCTGGCCACCCGCTCAGCCTATAGATCCCTGCCACGGCCACCAGGCCCGGTGGCCGAGGTCGCGCACCAGCGCCGGCACCAGGAGCGAGCGGACGACCAGGGTGTCCAGGAGGACGCCCAGCGCGACGATGAAGGCGATCTGGACGAGGAATGCCAGCGGGATGACGCCGAGCGCGGCGAAGGTGGCCGCCAGCACCACCCCCGCGGAGGTGATCACTCCGCCCGTCGTGGTGAGGCCGCGGAGCACTCCCTGACGGGTGCCGTGGCGCAGCGACTCCTCCCGGACCCGGGACATCAGGAAGATGTTGTAGTCCACGCCGAGCGCCACCAGGAAGACGAAGCCGTACAGCGGCACGGAGGCGTCCGTGCCGCTGAAACCGAACACGTGCCGGAAGACGAGCGCGGAGACGCCCAGGGTGGCGAGGAAGTTGAGGGCGACGGTCGCCACCAGGAGCAGCGGCGCCACGAGGGAGCGCAGCAGTCCCACGAGGATGACCAGGATGATCGCGAGCACCACGGGGACGATGAGCGCGCGGTCGCGCTCGGCGGTGCGCTGGGTGTCGTACCGCTGTGCGGTGTAGCCGCCCACCAGGGCGCCGGCGCCGCTCACGGCGTGGACCGAGGTGCGCAGGCGCGCCACGGTCTTCTTGGCGGCGTCGCTGTCGGCGGCGTCCCGAAGGGTGGCGTTGATCAGGACCCGCCCCTCGACCACGCGGGGCTCCCCCGCGCCGGGCCTGCCCGACGTGCTCGCCGGAGCGGCGGCGGCCACTCCCCGCGTGCCCTTCACCGCCGCCGTCACGGGCTTCAGCCGATCGGCGTTCGCGATCACGACGACCGGGTTGCCCGTGCCGCCGGGGAAGTGGTCGCCGAGCGTCTCCTGGGCGGCGACCGACGGTGCGTCGTTGACGAAGATCTCGTCCTGGGGCACGCCGTGGGAGGCGAGCGTCGGGGCGAACGCGGCACAGGCCAGCAGGGCGGCGAGCGTCACCGCCCAGACCTTGCGGGGCGCCCGGTCCACGAGGTCGGCGACCTTCGTCCAGACGCCGTGCGCCGCGGACTTCTCCCGCCCGGTCCTCGGCTTGGCGGGCCAGTAGGCGGCACGGCCGAGGAGGACCAGGACGGCGGGCAGGAAGGTGAGGCTGCTCAGGACGGCGCACGCGATGCCGATGGCGCCGACGGGGCCGAGGGCGCGGTTGTTGGTGAGGTCGCTCAGCAGCAGGGCGAGCAGCCCGAGGGCCACAGTGGCACCGCTGGCGGCGATGGGGCCGAACGACCGGCGCAGGGCGGCGCTCATCGCCCGGACCTTGTCCTCGCCGGCCGCCAGCTCCTCCCGGAAACGAGCGGTCAGCAGCAGCGCGTAGTCGGTGGCGGCGCCGATGACGAGGATGGAGAGGATGCCCTGCACCTGACCGTCGACGCGGACGACGTCGCGGTCGGCGAGGGCGTAGACGACCGCGCAGGCCAGCCCGAGTGCGAAGACCGCGCCGAGGATGATGACGACGGGGAGCAGCAGGCTGCGGTAGACGAGCAGCAGGATCACCAGGACCGTGGCGAGGGCCACCGCGAGGAGTAGGCCGTCGATCCCGGCGAAGGCGTCGGACAGGTCCGCCTGGGCGGCCGCCGGGCCCGCGATCCGCGCACTGGTCCCCGGCACCCGGGCCGCCGCGCGGTCGATCCGCTCCAAGGTCGGCGCCAGTTCGTCGCCGAGGTCGGGGCGCAGCCGTGCGACGCCTTGGAGGGCCGAACCGTCCTTGGACGCCACGGCGGGGGACGCCGTGCCGACGAGCCCCGGGGCCCCGCCGAGGGACGCCAGCGCCCGGTCGGCAGCCTCGCGCTGGTCCGCCGTCAGCCGCCGCCCGTCGTGGCCGCCGTCGGCGTCGCCGTCGCCGTCGCCGTCGCCGGTCCAGACGACGATCGCGGGCAGTGTCTCGTCCTCGTCGAACGCCCGTCGCGCGTCGATGACCTTGGTGGATTCGGCGTTCCGCGGCAGGAAGGCGGCCTGGTCGTTGGTGGCGACCTCACCGAGCCTGCCCGCGTAGGGGCCGAGCGCGCCGCCGATCGCGAGCCAGGCGAGGAGCATCGCTACGGGGACCAGCCGACGTGCGAGCCGGGTACGGGTGGACATGGCACTCCCAGGACGCTCGGAAGCGGTGGATCGCCACTTCCTGGCACGGCGGTGACGACGCGACGGTGAGTCGATGACGGCTCGACGGTGAACAATCTCAATCATTGAACCATCTGGGCGTGGATCCGCCTACCGCTACTCCCGTCACACCCGGGCGTCGGTCCGTCAGGGGTGCAGCGCCGCCCAGGTGTTCGGGCCCACGAAGCCGTCCGCGGTCAGGCCGACGCTCTGCTGGAAGTTCTTGACGGCGGCGAGGGTGCCGTCGCCGAAGATCTTGTCCATGGTGACGGTCTTGTAGCCGTACACCTTGTTGAGCACGCACTGCAGGTGCCCCACGGCGTCGTTCGCGTGGCCCTTGCCCAGTTCCGGGTGGGCCCCGGTGTAGGGGCAGTGGCGCCACTCGCCGTCGGTGGCCTGCCTGGTGCCGATGTTCGCGGTGGCCGCCGTCCCCGTCTCCTGTCCACCGGACGGGTCGGCGGAGGCGAGCGCCACGGCGGGGCCGGTCAGGAGGGCGCAGCCGAGCAGTGCGGCGGCGAGCGTGCGGACACGGGCGTGGCCGCGTCGGTCGAGTCGTGTGCTCACGGTGAACCTTCTCCCGAACTAGGGGTCAGAACCAGGGACAGCGGGGCAGCCCCGGGTACGGGTGCTTCTGCGTCTCCACGACCTTGGCCGGGACCATGCCCCAGCCCTTGATGCCGGGCAGGCTCACGACTTCGTCGCCCTGGGTGTAGTACCAGACCTTGTTCCCGTCGGGGGCCGCGTCGCCCTCGGTCCAGCACACGAACCAGCTCGGCGAGAACTTGAGGCGGCCGGTGACCGGGGCGTTGAAGGCGGGGCGGCCGAACGCGTCGGAGGCCCGGTTGTCGCAGTACAGGTCCAGGGTGAAGACGTTGCCCAGCGTGTCCTTGTGCGGTGTGTTCTGCCGCAGCGAGCAGGTCGCCGACGCGTCCGCCGGGCCGGGCGCCGGCCCGGAGGGGCTCGCCTGGGCGGCCGGGGTGAGCACGCCGGTCAGGGCCAGGCAGAGCGCGGCGCCCGCGAGGGCCGTGCGGCGGCTTCGGCCGGAGAGGGTGGGTCTCATGCGCGTGCTCCAGGGGTCCGGGAGGGCGACGGAGTCGTGGACGGTGTGCGGTGCCGGGCGCCTACGACCAGGTGCACTGCTTGAGCCCCGGCACCGGATGCGTGGCGGAGGCGAGTTCGGCGGCCGGGAGGTAGCCCCAGCCCTTCGTGGTACGGCTGCCGGAGACGGTGTCGCCCTGCGTGTAGTACCAGATGTCCGCGCCCTGGTACGGGCTGCCGCGCTTCCAGCACACGAACCAGCTGGGCGAGAACGCGATCTGGCCGTTGACGGAGCTGTCGGTCGTGGACTGCACCCGGATCGAGCCGGTGGTGTGCGAGCAGACCGCGTCCCCGAGGAAGTGCATCCCGGTCCAGTCCGTGTGCCGGGCGTCGGGCCGCGCCTGGCAGCTCGCGGCGACCTCCATGGAGGCGGAGGCCGTGACCTGGGAGGCCGGTGACGCGGTGAGGGCGGCGGCACAGGCGAGGGCGCCCGCCAGGACCGTCCACCGGTCCCGGCCGCCGACCCGCCGCCTCCGCCTCGCGGGGCGAGGGCCCGTCGTACCGTGCGGCGTGTCCCCGGCGCGGCCGTCCGCGCGTCGTCTGCGGCTCATGTCCCACTCTCCCCCGGCGGCTCGGTCCTTCCCGCTCGTCCGCGGCGCTGCGGCCCACCGCGCTCCACGCGTACGTCCGATCGTGCCGAAGGGGGCTGACATGCTCCTGACGCATAGTCCTCTCCCGGGTGGCGGGCGCGCGTGCCATCGTGGGGAGGCGGCCGGTCCGGATGACGTCGGGATGAGGAGCGTACGTATGCGCGGCACCACGGTCCTGCCCGGCGAGGGGAACAACGGCGAGCCGACCGGGGAGGGCATGCCGACGCACCGTCTCGAGGTGCCGATGCCCAACGCGCTGCCGTTCGCCATCGGCACGTTCGACACCATCGGGCCGATGTCGCGCGCGTCGTTCCCGCACCGGCACACCTTCCACGAGATCGTCCATGTCACCGGCGGCACCGGCCGGCACGTCGTCGACCTCGCGGGGTTCGCCCTGCGCCCGCCCCACCTCTGCTTCATCTGCCCCGGCCAGGTCCACCACTGGGAGGGTGTGAGCGGCCTGCGGGGCCGGGTCATCCTCTTCACCGACGACTTCCTCGTGGATCACCCCGCGGACCGGGACACGCTGCGGGAACTCGGCCGGCGCTCCTGGCTCGAACTGCCCGGCGAGGCGGCGGACCGGGTGGCGCGCCTGGTCGCGGAGCTGGACGACGAGTACCGCACGGGCGCCGACGGGTTCCAGGGCGTGCTGCGGGCCCTGCTGCACGTCCTGGTGGTACGGGCCGCGCGGCTGCCCGCGCAGCGGCCGGCGTCCCCGCCGCCGCCCTCGCGCCCCGGGTCGGTGGCCGCCCGGTTCGCGGACCTGCTCGGCACGCCGGAGGGAGCGCCCCCCTCGGTGCGCACCTGCGCGGAGCACCTGGGCGTCTCGGTGAGTTATCTGAGCGAGGCGGTGAAGGCGTCCACCGGTCGGACGCCGGGCGAGCTGATCCGGCAGGCGCGGGTGCACGAGGCCAAACGTCTGCTGCTGCGCACGGAGTTGTCGGTGCGTCAGATCGCCGGGCGGGTCGGGTTCGGGGATCCGGCCTATTTCTGCCGCTTCTTCCGCCGGGAGACGGGCGCCAGCCCCGGGGACTTCCGCCGGGGCACCGGCGATATTCACCACGACCACCGGCTCCAGTCCATCGCCCGGGCCCGCTCCCGCACATAGCTTCGTAGCCGATCCGGAACCCACCCCACCTTTCAGGAGGAGCGATGGACGACGAGACCGGCAACCCCAAGGGACCGAGCCGCAAGGCGGTACTGAGAGCCGCCGCCGCGGTCGGCATGGCTGTCCCGGTGACCCTCCTGGGCGTCCCCGCGCTGGCCCGCACCGCGGGTGAGCGGGGCGAGGCGCCCGCGGTGACCCCGGCCTGCGACGACGGCGACGACCCGACGCCGCCGCAGATGGAGGGCCCGTACTTCAAGCCCAACTCCCCGCGCCGCACCTCGCTGATCCAGGCGGGCACGCCGGGCGTGCGGCTCACCGTCACCGGCTACGTCTTCGGGCGTGCCTGCCGTCCGATACCCCAGGTCCTGATGGACTTCTGGCAGGCCGACACCTACGGCACCTACGACAACACGGGGTTCCGCTTCCGCGGACACCAGTACACCGACGCGAACGGCGCGTTCCGGCTCACCACGGTCGTCCCGGGCCTCTACCCCGGGCGCACCCGCCATCTGCACGTCAAGGTGCAGGCACCGGGGCGTCCGGTGCTCACGACCCAGCTGTACTTCCCCGGTGAGCCGCGCAACAACACGGACCCGATCTTCGACGCCCGCCTGCTGATGAACGTCCGCACCGTCGGGAACGCCAAGGAGGCCGACTTCGACTTCGTCCTGAACGTGCCGCAGTAACCACACCCGCCCGCAGCGGCACCCTCGTACAACCATGGGCGGCTCCTGAAGGTCACGCATCGGCCCAGGAAGCCGTAACCACACGCTCCGCGCACCGCGCTGCCCTGCCCGTGAGTGGGGGCCGAAAGGCCACCGCCCACGAGCAGGGATGCGACGAGGCCGGCGCGGACCGCGCGGCGTGGCGACCAAGCCCTGGACGACTTCAGCGGCGACGGGTACTGGACCTGCTCACCGGCGTCGACGGCCGGAGCGCCTACGCGGGCTCGGTGACCCTGTGGAGTTCCCGCGCAGGCCTGACCGGCGGCACCAAGATCGCCACCTACGGCCTGCCCCTGCCGGCCGGAGACCTCGACGCTGACGGCACGACCGACCTCGCCTGTTCGCCGGGGTGCCGTATTACGGCTTCACATGCCGGCTGCCCGGATGGGCTGGCCGTGGCCGTCACCCTGGGGCGATACGCCAGTGCCGACGTCGCCATTGCCCGTGTGGGCCTTGCTGCGGTGCGAGTGCCGGTCCTGGCATGACCGATCTCCCGCCACCCGTTCGAGGAGCGCGCACGGACTCAGGGGGTACCAGGCGCCTCCCTCAGGCAGCGGTGTGCCGAGCTCGATGTCCATCGGTGGCCCCCACCGGAGGCCCGGTCGGGGCCATCGGTGTACGCGGGCTTCGGAAGGTCACTCCTGAAGTAATTATCTTCCATGTCGTTCGCGCCTCCGTTTGCTGTGTTCGTCGCAGCTACTGCCCACCGCCGGCGTCCGGCCGTCCGGCGTGGAAGCCACGGACGCGACCGGGCCGCCACCCATAGTCGCTCCCGCCCTGACCGGCGGCCCATTACCGGCAGGTCCCACAGCTGCACCGGGCAGGTGGCCGGGCCACCGGGGCCTGGGAGCGGGGTGCTGACGGCACCCCGCTCCCAGGGGATGTTTCCCTGGCCTCCGTTGCGAGCGTTCCGGTCCGAGAGCCATAGGGGGTCTCGGACCGGGCGTCACCGCTGCGGTGGCGTTCAGCGCAGGGCGCTGCCGAAGAGCGCCGTGGTGTTCGGGGACGCGACGTCCTTCGGGCCGAAGGCGACGGAGTGCGTGGCGGTCAGGCCGGTGGACGTACCGCGCAGCGACCACACCGCGCCCGCCTGGGCGTTCTCCTGGACGGAGGAGGCGGCGAGGTCGGCGCGGCCGTCACCGGTGACGTCGAGCAGCGCGGTGGCCGCACCGAACGAGTCGCCCTTCTCGGCGACGCCGGGTACGCCCGCCGTGTTCTGGTGGAAGACCTGGGCCCCGGACCCGGTCACGCCACCGGCGCTACCGCGTACCAGGACGACGGCGCCCGCGTCGGTGACGCTGCCGACGTCCTCGCCGATGACACCGACCGCGACATCCGCGTACCCGTCCCCCGTCACGTCGCCGACGGCGATCGCGCTGCCGAACCGGTCCCCGTCCTCCTCGGCGCCGGGCACGCCCGGCAGGTCCTGGTCGAACTTCTGCGTCTGCGCCGTGAGGCCGTCGGCCGAGCCGAAGGCGACCCTGACGCCCGGCTGGTAGTCGTCGTCACCGAGCACCAGGTCGTCGTAGTGGTCGCCGTTGACGTCACCGACGCCCAACTCGCCTCCCGAGCCCGGCGCCCGGCCGCGCTTGAAGCCGGTCGGGGTGCCGTACAGGACGCTGTTCCCCCACTCGCCGTCACCGTAGTAGTCGTTCATGGCGATGTCGGCGCGGCCGTCGCCGTTGATGTCGCCGACGGCCTTGGGGACGATCGGGCCCTGGACGGACGTGGGCCCGTCGATGCAGTCCCGGTCGGCGCAGGTCGGGTCGGGGCGCTGCTCGCTGTCGTAGTTCCACCACTGCGACTTGTCCATGAAGTCGAGGGTCTTGGCCGGGGTGCCGGTCCGCGCGACGGGGCCCTTCCAGAGGCGCGCCTGCTGGCCGATCGGGTCGTCTCCGTAGGAGCCCGCCCCGGAGAACAGGGCGAGGTCGGTGGTGCCGTCGCCGTCGAAGTCACCGGCCTGCGGGGTGAAACCGTGGGTGGCGATCTTGGTGCCGCCGGTCAGGCCGGACGCGGAGCCCCACAGCACCACGGCGCCCGCCGCGGAGCTCCTGCTGTCCACGCCGACGACCAGGTCGGTGTAGCCGTCGCGGTCCAGGTCGCCCTTGGTGAACGACCTGCCGAACGCCTGCTTGGCGGTGGCCGCCCCGGGCACCCCGCTCGTGGAGCGGCTGACGACCTTCTTGCGAGCCGGGTCGAGGCCGTCCTTCGACCCGTACGTCACCACCACGTACCCGGCCTTGGCCTGGCCGGAGACGGTGCCGCCCGGGGCGCCGACGACCAGGTCGCCGTACCCGTCGCCGTTGAAGTCGTCCGAGGGCTTGGCCGCCACGTCCGCGCGGCCCGCGCCGGCGGCGGCGGCCTCCGCGCTGCCCTGTCCGAGGGTGAGGGCGGAGAGGCCGCCGCCCACCAGCAGGGAGGCGGCGATCACGGGCATGGTGAGACGGGTGGTGCGACGGGCACGCGACATACGGCTTCCCTCGGTCAAGGTGCGGTTGAGCGGCCGCGGTGTGTGAAGCCACCGGTGGTTCCCCGCTGTTCACTGCGAGTCACCCGCTGGTTCACACCGGCCGATCATGTGACCTTCGACGGTGCGGGAAGGTTGTACGGGGCCTTGACCGCGGCACGTTCAGTTCGACGCCGAGGCATGCGGCTTCGCCGAGGACAAGCTCGTGCTCGTCCTGACCGAGTTCGATGGTTCCTCCTGGGACGTCAGGGCTGCGGATCGCGCCCACCCGCCCCGGCGGGTCACCCGCCCTGTCAGGCCAGCACCGCCCGTACCGTCTTGCCGCCGCGGCGGGTCTCCACGACTTCCAGGCGATGGGTGAGTTGGCGGACGAGCGCCAGGCCCCGGCCGCTCTCCCGCACGCTGCTCGGTTTCCGTACCCGGGGCCGGACCGGGCTCGTGTCGTGGACCTCGACGGTGACCCGGCCGCCGGAGACCTCCACGCGCAGCCGGCAGCCGCCGTGCGCGTGCTGCACGGCGTTGGACACCAACTCGGAGACGACCAGGGCGACGTCGTCCACGCGCTCGGCGGTCACCTCGCTCCTACGGCGGTGCGTTCTGACGAGGAACGCGCAGGCCAGCCTTCTCGCCCGGCCCGCCGACGCGGGTTCCTGCGGCAATGCGTACTCCACCCGTGCGGTGGGCCGATGGGCGCGCTGGTGCGCACGCATGGCAACTCACTTCCCCTCCCTGGGACAACCGGTCACCGCGATCTCTGTCGTCGCCACCGGGGTCGCGGTGTGTCTTGCGCGACCAGTCCTGCCCCACGGTGATGCCCCCGCCGACTGATCGCCAATCCGCCCGTCCCCTACGCCGTACCGCACCTGACGCAGCCGCTCCGACAACTCCCTTAGCGGTGTGTGACGTTGTCATGTGCCCCGGTCCTCGGCGTTGACGTCGAGATCGGGTGCGACCAACACTGGCCTGGTCCTTCGCGCCGGCGCGGGCGCGGGCGCGTACGTCCGGCCGGCCCCGGAAGGGCCGTCCACGAACCGGAAAGGCCGTCCATGCAGCAGCCGCCCCGCCCCTTCAAGGACTACCAGGACGAGATCTACCTCGACGGGCTGCGGGGCGTCGTCCCCCGGTTCCCCATGACCTTCGCCGAGCTGGAGTCCCGCGCGCACGCGGCGCTGCCGCCCTCGGTCATGTCGTACGTCGCGGGCGGGGCGGGCGACGAGCGGACGCAGGACGCCAACGTCACCGCGTTCGAACGCTGGGGCCTCGTGCCCCGGATGTTCGTCGGCGCCACCGAGCGGGATCTGTCCGTCGACCTGTTCGGCATGACCCTGCCCTCTCCCCTGTTCATGGCGCCCATCGGGGTCCTCGGCATCTGCGCGCAGGACGGGCACGGCGATCTGGCGACCGCGCGGGCGGCGGCCCGGACCGGCGTGCCGATGATCGCCTCGACGCTGTCCGCCGACCCGATGGAGTCGGTGGCCGCCGAGCTGGGCGACACCCCTGGCTTCTTCCAGCTGTACACGCCGACCGACCGCGCGCTCGCCGAGAGCCTGGTCGCCCGCGCGGAGAAGTCCGGGTTCAAGGGGATCGTCGTCACGCTGGACACCTGGATCACCGGCTGGCGCCCGCGCGACCTGAGCACCGCCAACTTCCCCCAGCTGCGCGGCCACTGCCTGGCCAACTACACCAGCGACCCGGTCTTCCGCGCCCTGCTGCCCGCCGACCCCGAACAGGACCCGCAGTCCGCGATCCTGACGTGGGTACGGGTCTTCGGCAACCCGCTCACCTGGGACGATCTGCCCTGGCTGCGCTCCTTGACCTCGCTGCCGCTGATCGTGAAAGGACTGTGCCACCCCGAGGACGTCCGCCGCGCCAGGGACGGCGGGGTGGACGGCGTCTACTGCTCCAACCACGGCGGCCGCCAGGCCAACGGCGGGCTGCCCGCGCTGGACGCCCTGCCCGGGGTCGTCGAGGCCGCCGAGGGGTTGCCGGTGCTGTTCGACTCCGGGGTGCGCAGTGGCGCGGATGTCGTGAAGGCGCTCGCGCTCGGCGCTCGCGCCGTGGGCGTCGGCCGCCCGTACGCCTATGGCCTCGGCATCGGCGGCGCCGACGGCGTCACGCACGTCCTGCGCTCGCTGCTCGCCGAGGCGGATCTGCTGATGGCCGTCGACGGATACCCGAGCCTCGCGGATCTCACGCCGGAGGCGTTGCGGAGGGTGCTCTGAGGGCGCCTCGGGTGGGCTGACGGCTCGGCGGCCCTCTCCCCCATCACCGGTCAGTGGACCATTACCGGTCAGTGGACCATCACCGGTCAGTGGACGCACGTACGTTCCATGTGAGACATTGATGTCTCATTCGAACTTGGAGTGTTCCACCATGACCCCGCAGCGTGACTCACGGCGCTGGGCCGTCCTCGCGATCCTCTCCGGCAGCCTGCTGCTGATCGCCATGGACACCACGATCCTGAACGTCGCCTTCCCCTCCCTCGTCGCCGATCTGCGGCCCAGCTCCGTACAGCAGCTGTGGATCATCGACGTCTACGCCCTCGTGCTGTCCGGGCTCCTGGTGACCGCAGGCGCCCTCGGCGACCGGTGGGGGCGCAAGCGACTGCTGCTCATCGGCTTCGGTGTCTTCGCCCTCGCCTCGCTGCTCGCCGTCTTCGCGACCGCCGCCTGGCAGGTCATCGCCGCCCGCGCGCTGCTCGGCGCCGGTGGCGCGGCGATCATGCCGGCCACCCTGTCGATCCTGCGGCACGTCTTCACCGACGCCCGCGAGCGCGCGCTCGCCTACGCCGTGTGGTCCGCCGTCTTCGGCGGCGGCATGGCGCTCGGCCCGGTGATCGGCGGCCTGCTCGTGGAGCACGACGGCTGGCACTCCGCGTTCCTCATCAACATCCCGGTGGCGCTGGTGGTCATCGCGCTCGGCCTGTGGATCCTGCCCGAGTCCCGTCAGCCCCGCCAGGGCCGCTGGGACTGGTGGGGTGTCGGCCAGTCGGTCCTCGGCATGCTCGCCCTCGCCGGCGGCATCAAGCAACTCGGCAAGGGCGGCCCCACCGACCCCGTGGCCTGGGCGCTGCTCCTCGTCGCCGCGGTGACGCTCACCGTCTTCGTGCGCCGTCAGCTGCGCATCGAGCACCCGCTGCTCCGGGTGCGCCTCTTCGCCTCGCGGCCGTTCGCCATCGCGGCGGCCTCGATCTTCCTCGGCATGATCGCGCTGGGCTCCGCCCTGTTCCTGATCACCCAGTGGTTCCAGTACGGACAGGGCTACACCCCGCTGGAGGCGGGCGTCCGGCTGCTGCCCGCGCCGCTGGGCCTCGTCCTCACCTCGCTGGTGACGCCGATCCTGATGCACCGGCTGCCGATCCGGCACGTCATGGGCGGCGGGCTGCTGCTGATGACGGCGGGCCTCGCCCTGCCCTGGCTGTTCGAGCTGTCGGGTCCGCTCGGTTACGGCCGGATCGCCGTGGCCCTGGGCGTACTCGGCTGCGGCGTCGGCATCGCGACGACCGCCGCGTCCGTGACGCTGATGGCCGCCACGCCGGCGCGGGACGTCAGCGGCGCCGCGGCCGTCGAGGAGACCTGCTACGAGCTGGGCGCGGCCATGGGCGTGGCCATCCTCGGCAGTGTCGCCACGGCGCTGTATCGCCTGAACCTCCCCGATCTGGGCCTCGGGGCCGAGAGCGCCTCGGCGGTGCGCGACTCGATCGGCGAGGCCGCGCACGTGGCGCACGGGCTGACCGGCCCGGCCGGCGCCGCCCTGCTGGCGAAGGCCTCCGAGGCGTTCACCTCCGGGATGACGCCGACGTTCCTGATGGCGGCCGCACTGCCGCTGGCCGCCGCGGCGCTGACCTGGGCGAAGATCCCGCGGGACCTGCGCCCCACGGAGAGCGCGCACTGACCCGCGGACGCCCTCGGTCCAGCTGACGGATGGCTGGATGTGCTGTATGCCCCACGCGCGCGCCCGGGTAAGAACACCACGCCGATTCAGGGGACTTGAGGACGGCGCGATGGCACATACCGATGACGACGGCACCCCCGCACCGCCCGAGCGGGACCCCTGGCACCGAAGGGCCCGGAGCTGGGTACGCGCGAAGAGAACCGCACTCTGGCAGTGGCTGAGCGACAGGACCCAGCACCCGCTGCTCATCGCGGTGGTCGTGGCTCTCATCGGATTGGCCGGCACGGTGGCCGCCGCGACCAGCCCCTGTGGTGGCCCACGCCCGATCCCCCGAAGTGCCCCGGCGCCGGATGCGCCGGCACGGACCCGATCAAGGAGGCGTGCGTGGCGGACGCGGTGACCTGGAAGCCGCGGCGGAACAACCCGGTGGCCCTGGAGATGCGCTACAGCAAGCACTGCGGAGCCGTCTGGGGGCGCATCCGGCTGGGGCGCCCCAGCGATCAGATCAGCATCCAGGTGGACGGCGGATCGGCCCAGAGCGCCCTCATCGGCTACGGCCGGGACCAGTACACGCGGATGGCGCCGGTCGAAAAACACTTCCGGGCCAGAGTCTGCGCCGAGCCGAACAGCCCCGAGTCCCTCAAGGACTGGAAGAAGCACTGCATCCCCGTGACCGACGAGACGTCCTGGAAGGGATAGCCTCCCGCCCCGCAATAGGCCTCCCGCAGGAGAGCGACGCGAACCGCCCGGCGTTCCGCCGTGCCGTACTCGGCGGCACCGCGTTGACACGGAGTCCAACTCGTACCGCCCGCCCCGGCCTTCACGCCTATCATCGGTTCGACTGTTCCTCCCCGGAGTCGCCGCCCCGGTGGCGGGGCCCGGGGGCGGCACATGCTCTTCAGTGAGAGGACGACGGGGACTTGAGCTCGATACGCAAGCGCGCCGCACGCAGGCGCCGCAGGGTTGCCGCCGCCGTGGGCGCCGCGGTCGCCGTCGTCGCGGGGCTCCAGCTCTCGACCACCGCGTTCGGCACCGACGACAAGGAACCGGCGGACGCCCGGCCGGCCACCACGCCCTCGCCCACCGCCTCCAGCCGCGCGGAGCGGCAGGACTTCGGATTCTCCGACGTCGACGGAACGCGGTTCCGCGACGGCGTCATGACCTTCCGGGCGCCTGACGCGCCGCCCTCGTCCGCCACCAGCCCCACGTCCCCCACGCCTCCCACCGCGCAACCGTCCAGGCTCGCCGCCCCCGCCCCGCACGGTGAGGGCTGGCGGTCGGGGGGCGCGGCCAAGCTCCTGAACACCGGCTACACCATCAAGTTCCACGACCAGAAGACCGTCGACCGGCTGGCCCCCTACGTGCGGCGGTCGGCCGCCGACCTGCGGCGCATCACCAACCTGCCGGTCACCGTGGACACGCGGCCGGTGGGCTGGGACTACGTCCGGCCCAGGGGCGAGGTCGTCGTCGGCCTGCTGCACCGTCCGTGCGTACCGCCCACCGACGGCAGCGGCGACGACTGGCAGGTCGTCCGGGACGGCTCCGGCGGCAAGAGCCTGAGCTGCGGCTTCTACGCGTCCTCCGTGGCCGGCACGGTCACCGGCGGGCACGCGTACATCGACGACGAGTTCTTCACGGCCGACGGCGAACCCGCCCCCTCCATGGGCGAGACCGATCTGCGCAATCACATCAGCCACGAACTCGGGCACACGATGGGCCTCGCGCACGCCCAGCGCGGCCCGGCGCGCGGGGACTGCGTCAAGGGCACCGACTCCGGCCAGTTCCCCGTGATGTGCACCCCCAGCCGCGCCTACCGGGACAAGCGCGCGGGCACCTACGTCCAGCAGTACGACGTGCAGGGCCTGCGCCATCTGGCGCGCGCCGGCGGTGCCGTGCTGCCGCCGCAGGGCAAGGTCACCGGCATCGGCCGCAAGTGCCTCGCCGTCGAGGGCGGCAAGGCGGCCAACGGCACCGGGATCCAGCTGAACGCCTGCGACGGCGGCGTCGCGCAGTCGTGGATCCTGCAGAAGGACGGCACGTTCCGCGCCTTCGGCAAGTGTCTGGACAGCCACCGCGCGGCGGCGGCCGACGGCGACCGGGTCAGTCTGCGCGACTGCGACGGCGGGGCGTCCCAGCGCTGGGCGGTGACGGCCGGGGGCCAGATCGCGCACGTCGCATCCGGCAAGGTCCTCGATCTCGCGGACGGCAGCACCGCCGACGGCACGCAGGTGCGGCTCCACACGCCGAACGCGAGCAAGGGCCAGCGCTGGGTCACGCCCAAGTAGCCACGGGTTGGAGTGTCCCCTTGTCTGCCCGGGGCGAGCTCCGTCCCAGGCGTGGCGTCATGAGCCGTGTGGTCGGTCAGCCGCGGACGGAGGCGGGTTCGCTGGCGGTACAGGCGAAGCAGCGCCCGAAGCGTCGGACGTCCGTCGTGGCCGGCCTCGGGGCGGGTGACCAGGAGGACGAGGCAGGTGTGGCAGTGACCAGCCGGTTCGCCGCGGTGTCGGAGATTCGAGCGCATTGTTCACCGGCTGGGGCGGCGAGCCGGCGACCTGCCGCGTTGGTGGGGTCAGGGGTTGGTGGTGACCTCGAAGCCCGCGCCGTAGACGTCGGCGGGGTCGGCGGCGTCACGGGCTCGCAGGTCGGCGAGGATGTTGGCCGAGCTGGTGTAGACGTAGAACGGGAAGTGGAGAACGCGCGCCTTGGTGATGCCGGCCCAGGGCCCTTCCGCGTGATAGCCGTTGGCCTCGGACGGGTAGGCGGTGCCCGGCACGTGCCAGATGGCCGGGCCGCCGGAGTCTCCGGCGTCGTGATGCGCGAAGGACTGGTAGATGCCGTCCGAGTTGTTCGTGATGCGGCCGTACCAGACGCCCAACTGGCCAGAGACCACAAGCTCGTTGTTGTCGAAGAGGCCGGCGCCCAGCAGACGCTCGTCGGCGCGTGCGGGGCTCATGGCGTTCGGGCTGGGCCGTCCGCCGGGGACCTCCAGCTGCCCGGTCTGTTTCAGGGACGGTCCCTGCGATGAGGGCGTGGCCTCCGGGACCAGTTCAATGATCATGTAGTCCTTGGTCGGGTGTCCCGTCGCCGAGCCTTCGGGGCTCTTGAAGTACCGTACGTACCCGATGGGGCCGAATGCGAAGTCCTTTCGGTCGTAGACGGGGTAGCTGTTGTCGTGGATCTCGCGATCGGCGATCGGACCGCCCCCGCAGTGGCCCGCCGAGATGGCGACCTTGCGCCCGTAGCCGTCCGTGCCCACCGCGCCGATCGTGCAGAAGGCGTCGGGATTGGACGGATCGGCTATCTGCATGGCGTTGTGGACGCGCTTGACCGCCTTGGCCTCGTCCTGCGCCTGGGCGCTTCCGGCGCCGGCGCCCAGCGTGGCGATGGCGGCGAAGGCAGCCACGGACGCGGAGAGGACTCGCAGGCGTCTGAGTCGGAACATGCACGATTCCTGTCTGTCTGGAGGCGAGAAGCCTTCGGTTGCGGGTCCCGGCCGACTGGCACGGGCAGCAGAGGAATGCTCGTACGACGCACATGTGTTCGTTGCCGCTTTGGGTGGCACTGGCCCATTCCCGCCCATACGGTGGCCTGGAACTTTGGCCGCCACCAGTCGGGTACTGCAGTGCCGGCGTCCATCTCGTCCGCCCGCGCTGCCGCCAGCTCGGCCAGGACCTCCGGCAGTGTCGGGTCGTCGTTCGCAGCGACAGGGGAAGGCGGGTGGCTTCGCGCTTCGGCGGGCGAGTCTGGTCACCGCGGGCTCGCCGACGAACATCCACCCCCCACGTCGAAGTACGTCTCCCGCAGCATCGCGCCGAGGGCCGGGAGTCCCCAGGACCGCTCGGTCACCAGCACCCCGAGCACGTCGCCCAGGCCCATCGGTGCGTCCGTCGCATCGGGCCGCCCGTACGGCGCGGGGCTGGGGCTCCTGCGCACGGCCGCCGTTTTTGCGTGTTGGACCAGAGGAATACCTGGACCTCGTCTCCATCACGCCCCCTCCCTCAATGTCAGGTTGGAAAAGGCTCAGTGAGGTGCGGGTGGAAGGCGCCAGGACGTTGGCCGTCCGAACGTTTGCCTCGAGCACCACCTCGTTGGGGGCCCCAATGAGAGCCTGCTCCAAGGCCTTCGTCGCCCAAACCGACGAATCCGCCGGAGCAGACCGGAAACCTACGGCAGCGTGTCGTGGTCAGGCGGAGGGGCGCCGCCGGGTGCCGCCGCCGCTGCCGTTCAGCGGGATCAGGCTCTCCAGGTGAGCGCCTTTGACCCAGGAGCCCAGCAGGTCGCGGTGCAGGGCCACGATGTCCTGGCGCAGCGCCAGGCCCAGCGCGGCCTTCGTGAACGCGCGGCAGGTGGTGACGAACAGGGCGACGTCCGCGCCGTGCTCGAGACGGGCGGTGCCGACGAACTTCTGCATGTCCTGTGAGGACACGCTCCGATGCGCCGCGTACTTCTTGCACTGGATGACCAGCTTGCGGCCGTCGGCCAGGTAGCCGACGACGTCCGCGCCCAGGTCGCCGCTCCTGCCGCTGACGACGACCTGTGTGCAGCCGTCCCGCCGGCACAGCTCCGCGATGTACTTCTCGAATTCCTGCCACGTCAGGGCGTCGACCTGGGCCATGGACAACTCGCGCGCCCGGGCCTCCTCCTGTGCCCGCCAGGCGTGGTCCCGGCTGACCTCCTGGCGGTGCACCCGCAACAACGCCCAGCCGGCCCCGCCCAGCGCGGCCGTGGCGAGCACCGTCACCAGGACGGGCCACACCGTCGACCAGTTCGCGGCGACCCACACCGCTGCGGCCAGCGACGCCACCACGCCCCAGCCCTGCAGCTGCCTGCGGGTCCGCTTCTTCAAGCGTCGGCGCCGCCGACGTGCTGCCATCACTCCCCCGCCTCCTGGGGCCGTGATCCGCAGCGCGGGCCGGTGTTTGATGTCCGGACGGCGTGCGGGCGGGAGCTCATCGGCTGGCCTGAGTGACACCGCTCGTGAGCTGCCCCAGGACGTTCAAGATCCCCTGACCGACCGGGGTGGGGGCGAGCAGAACTCCCAGTGCCAAGACGATGACGACGGTCAGCTTCTCGTCGAAGCGGCTGCGGGCCTCCGTGCGCCGCCGCAACCGCCAGATGACGACGACTGCGAGCAGCACCGCCACGTTGATAGTCACCAACCGCCCTGTCCTCCCACCGCCCGGCTTCACTCCATGGACGGCTGAATGGTGCCGCCAGCCTTCTTGTGTAGCGGCACCTTCGTGATGTCGGAGGCGGGTTGCCGACGAATGGCACAAAGCAATCGGACCTGGCCAATAGCATGCGGCGGCGCGCATCGGCCCGCACGGCTTGCTCGGTCGACATGCCTTGCAGAGCTGGTAGTACTGCCTGCGCTGGCCTGGCAATGCCGGGCATGTCCACTGACGTCGGCGCCTCGCCCTCCTGGTCCTCCTCAATGTCGGGGAAGACGGTGTCGGCGAGCTCACGGCGGACCCCTTTCTGCCGTTCAACGGCGCCGGCCGGGTCGGGTTCTCCCGGCGGAGCGGTCCAGCAGGGCGTAGATCTGCGGGCTCATCGGCAGCAGCGGTTCGTCGTACGACGACCGCGCCTCACAGATCGAGAACCGCGCGCAGGAGGTTCACGGCGACCGCGGTGCACGGCATCGGATCGCCGATCACCACGCTCATCGCCGTGTCGGGGTAGCGCCCGCTCGGATGCAGCACGATCGCGAGGACCGCCTTGAACGACGTCTCCAGACCCTCCAGGGAGACGATCAGGACGCTGTGTCCATCGGCCAGAGTCCAGACCTCACCGCGCCTCACAGAGCGTCGCCCTCGCCCGCCAGGTCCTCACCGAGACCCAGCGAGGCGAGCTGCCGCGCGGCATCCAGAGTGGCCTGGCGGCGAGCCGCCCGGACGATGTACGCGTTCAGGGACAGGAGGCCAGCGCCATCCGTGACCGGCCGACTCCTCGCAACCGGTGTCGGGCGAAGTATCAAGCGCAGTGGCGCAGCTGGTACGAGGCGGCAGCCGTCTTCCAGACCGCAGCCACCGCGCACATCAAGGACAGGGGCCGGCAACAGCGGGAGGAGCCGAGTAAGTAGCCGCGGCGAAGACTCACGGCCCTCCACCCGCGCCGAGCCTGTGGCGCAGGTATTCCTTGTACTTGCGTTCGTTGGCCGCCAGAGTCGCGTCGACGGCCCGTTTCAAGGGGCTGCCGCCGTTGGCCCGCTCCTCGCGCAGGGCTTCCGAGATCTCATCTTCCGCGCGCCCGGTCACGGCGCCGCGTTGCGCTCGGTCGTACGCGGCCCGCTCGGCAGCCGCTCGACGTTCCTCCTGCTGTTGCCGCCGCTCGGCCCACCGGCGGGCGAGCCACCACGTCGGACCGGCCTCGGGCCGCAGCGAATCGTTCCCCGCCTCGGCAACGCCTTGATGCTCCAGTTGCTCCAGCGCCGCCAGGACAGCGGAGGCCGAGCTCAGCGGCAGGCCGCCTCGCAGCGCGCCGCGATTGGCGTCGACGGCCGTCACGATGGCCTCCAGGGACGCCGGCATCGGCATCAGTTCCAGGACCTCCAGGACTTCCTCCGGGGTCGTGGTATGGGTCCCCTCATCCCGTCGCTTGCTTCGCCACCTCATCGCACCCATCGACGTCTCCCTTCCCTTGGCCGCGGGCATCGGCACGCCGCATTCACGTCCCCTGCGACCTGGTCCGGCTGCACCATCGGCACCGACACCGACAACCCCTCGGACCACCGTCCGGTGTGGGGGACGGTGACGCTACCGACGCGGTAGGAACCGCGTCAGCAAGGCGTCGATCACGTCCGACGGAACGGCCGCCACACGCCGAGTGGATGTGTGGCGGCACACCAAAGAGGCCCGTTCCGCTATGCGGCAGAGGATCTCGTCAGAGGCCGGGGTCACTCTCCAGTTCCCTCTTGAGGTTGCGCAGGGTCCTGTCGATGTTCCTCGCCTGGAACACCGCGAACGTGTGGCCGCCCGTGGCGATCCGGTCGAAGACACCCGCCACGAAGTCCGGCCAGGAGCGGCGGTCGTCCCTCCAGGTCTCGGTCACCCGCGTCGACGTCCCCACCGCGCCCGCCTCCTCGATCTCCTTGAAGCGGTACTCCCACGTGGCGATGGGAGCGCGCAGCCGGGGACGCTTCAGACCGATCGCGTGCACGCGGAAGGCGAACCGCCTGCCCGGCTCCGCCGCGGTGACCGTGCAGCGCGTGGTCCAGCGGAACGCACCGCGCTTGTTGTGCCCCTCGAAGACCACGCCCGCCTCGGCCGGTTCGTCGGCACCGGGCACGGTCGCGCCGAGGTTCTCCGGGCTCCAGCGGCCCATCTGCGCGGGCCGACTGACCTGCTCGTACACCACCGAGGGCGATGCCTTGACCACGATGCTGCGGGACACGGTGAACGTACGGGGCATAGGGAGCGCTCCATTTCTCGGCCCTGACCCTACCCGTCAGTAGGTTGGGCGGGAAGGGTACCGCTCCCCTAGTAGTGCCGTGACCGGGAAGGTTCACCGGGGTCAGTACCCTGAGCTCGGCTGTGGTGGACGAGGAAGTGGGACGTGACTTCGCCACCCCCCGTCGAGCAGGCGGAAGCCCTGCACGGCCTGCGCAGGCTGCTGGCCGAACAGCTCGCCGACCCGCACCTGATCAGCCGCTACGCCAAGACCATGGACGGGCGAGCCCCCGGACGCGCGCTTGTTGACCAGCGTGCCGATCGCCGCTCCGAGGCCCATCGGCTCGTGTCCGTCACGCCGCGCCGTCGTGACGGCCCGCAATTTCCGCATCGTCTTTTGGCCGTGGCCGTTCTTGCGTGCGGCCTCCATCGCGGCCCGCAGCGCGACCCGGGGCGGTCCGTCGAGCCTGGAGTTCGTCCTCGCCCTCGCCACGGCTACAGTCACCAGCGATCCGCCTCGCTCACCCGGGAGAACCTCCGACCATGGCCGTCGACGAACTCGACACCCGCATCCTCCGGCTGCTCCTCGAACAGCCCCGCACCAGCCTGCGCGAGTACGCGCGCGTGCTCGGCATCGCGCGTGGCACCCTCCAGGCGAGGCTGGACCGCCTGGAGCGGGACGGCGTGATCACCGGCACGGGCCCCTTCCTGTCGCCGGCCGCCCTCGGCCACCCCGTGCTCGCCTTCGTGCACATCGAGGTCACGCAGGGGTATCTGGACGAGGTGGGCGACGCGCTGGCCGCCGTACCCGAGATCATCGAGGCGCACTCGATCACGGGCGGCGGCGATCTGCTGACCCGGGTCGCGGCGCGGGACAACGGCCACCTGGAAGACGTCATCCAGCAGTTGATCAAGCTGCCCGGCGTGGTGCGGACCCGCACCGAGATGGCCCTGCGGGAGCGGGTGCCGCACCGGCTGCTCCCGCTGGTCGAGTCGGTCGGCAGAGCGGCCGCCGGATCACGCTGAACCCTGCCCCACCGCCCCGACCTGGTGCTTTGGCATGCTGGACGGCATGAGCAGCTTCGGCAGGACCTCGGTCATCTTCGATCTGGACGGCACGCTCGTGGACAGCGAGCCCAACTATTACGAGGCGTCGCGTGCCCTGCTCGCCCAGTTCGCGGGCCGGGAGTACACCTGGGCCGACAACGAGCGCTACGTCGGCATCAGTTCCCGCGAGACGCTCGCCGCGTGGCGGCGGGAGTACGGCATCGAGGCCTCGGTGGCCGAGCTGATCGCCGACCTCGACCGCCGCTATCTGGAGCTGGCGCGCGCGAAGACGCACGTCTACCCGCAGATGTGTGAGCTCGTCGAGCGGCTGCACGAGGCGGGTGTGCCGATGGCCGTGGCGTCGGGGTCCTCCCGCGCGGCCATCGAGGCGATCCTGGCGGGCACCGGCCTGGACGCCTGGCTGACCGTGCTCGTCTCCGCGGAGGAGGTGCCGCGCGGCAAGCCGGCGCCGGACGTGTTCCTCGCCGCGGCCGCACTGCTCGGCGCGGAGCCCGCGGACTGCGTGGTCTTCGAGGACGCCGCGCCGGGAGCGGTGGCCGCGCGGGCGGCCGGCATGCGGTGCGTGGCGATCCCCTACGTCGCCGCCCATGCCGACGACGAGGCGTTCGCGGACGCGGAACTGCTGTTTCCCGGCGGCCACAGCGAGTTCACGGCGCGGGCGGCGCTGGACGTACTGGCAGCGCACTGAGCGCCCAAGGGATGCGGGGCGCCGCGGGTCCGGCCCCATGCGGCCCGCCGCTCAGGCGGCGCCGGCCACCCGCTCGGGAGTGAGCAGCTCGGCCAGCCGCTCCGGCGGCAACAGCCCCTTCTCCAGCACCAGTTCGGCGACGCCCCGCCCCGTGGCGAGCGCCTCCCGCGCGATCTCCGTGGCCGCCGTGTAACCGATGTGCGGATTGAGCGCGGTGACCAGGCCGATGGAGTTCTCCACCGAGGCCCGCAGCACCTCGGTGTTGGCGGTGATGCCCTCGACACAGCGCTCGGCGAGGGTCGTGCAGGCGGCGCGCAGCGACGTGATGCTCTTGGCGAGCGAGTGCAGGATGACCGGCTCGAAGGCGTTGAGCTGGAGCTGACCGGCCTCGGCGGCCATGGTGATGGTGACGTCGTTGCCGATGACCTCGAAGGCGACCTGGTTGACGACCTCGGGGATCACCGGGTTGACCTTGCCCGGCATGATGCTCGAACCGGCCTGCACCGGCGGCAGGTTGATCTCGTTGAGCCCGGCGCGCGGCCCCGAGGAGAGCAGCCGCAGGTCGTTGCAGCTCTTGGAGAGCTTGACGGCGATGCGCTTCAGGACGCCGGACAGGTGCACGAAGGCACCGCAGTCCTGGGTGGCCTCGACCAGGTTGGCGGCGGTCACCAGCGGCATGCCGGTGATGTCGGCGAGGTGGCGGCGCGCCGTCTCGGCGTATCCGGCGGGGGCGTTGAGGCCGGTGCCGATGGCCGTGGCGCCGAGGTTGATCTCGTGGATCAGCTCGACGGCCTCGGCGAGGCGCATGCGGTCCTCGTCGAGCATCACGGCGTACGCGGAGAACTCCTGGCCGAGCGTCATCGGCACCGCGTCCTGGAGCTGGGTGCGCCCCATCTTCAGGACGTCGCGGAACTCCAGGGCCTTGGCCGCGAACGCGTCCTGCACGTGTGCCATGGCGCGCAGCAGCCCGTGCACCGCGCTGATCGTCGCGATCTTGACGGCGGTCGGGTAGACGTCGTTGGTGGACTGGCTGAGGTTGACGTCCTCGTTGGGGTGCAGGTGCTCGTAGGCGCCCTTGGGGTGGCCGAGGAGTTCGAGGGCGCGGTTCGCGACAACCTCGTTGGCGTTCATGTTGGTGGAGGTGCCCGCGCCGCCCTGGATGACGTCGACCACGAACTGGTCGTGCAGCCGGCCCGCGCGGATCTCCCGGCAGGCGGCGACGATCGCGTCCGCCTTGGCCTTCGGGAGCAACCCCAGTTCCTCGTTGGCGCGTGCCGCGGCTTCCTTGACGGCGGCGAGCGCGTCGATGAGCTGCGGGTACACGGAGATGGGGATGCCCGTGATGGGGAAGTTCTCCGTGGCACGCAGGGAGTGGATGCCCCAGTAGGCGTCGGCGGGGACATCGCGGTCGCCGAGCAGGTCGTGCTCGCGGCGGAGGGGGGCGGTGGGAGCGGCGGTCATGGGTGCTGTTCTCTTCCGGAGGTCGTACGCGGTGGGGCTGAGCGCCCCGACGGGGGCGCGAGGAACTGCGGCGGCCGGTCGCTCAAACGGCCTTCGGCGGACGCTCAGGCGGCCTTCGGCGGGACGCTCAGGCCGCCGCCGCTTCCTCCGGGGCGGCCGCCTCCCCGACGACGCGCCGCAGGGCGGCCGCGCGCTCCCGCGGGCCGGTGGCGCCGAGCAGCGCCGCGAGGACCGCGCTGCGCGCCTGCCCGGCGCGCAGCGTGCCGGTGAGGACGGCGCCGGCGGCCGAGAGGTCGACGGCGCCGCCGTGGGTGTAGATCTCCGTGACGGGGCCGGACGGGACGCGGGTGGTGAGGGCGACGAGCACGCCCCGCTCCACGGCGTCCGCGACGGCGGTGACGAACTCCGGGGTGGCGTTGCCCGCCCCGGTGGCGACCAGCACGATGCCCTGGGCGCCCGCCGCGACCGCCGTCTCCAGGAGCAGCGGGTCGGCGTCGACGTGGTGCATGACCATGTCGATGCGGGGCAGCGAGTCGGTGGTCGCGGGCAGCGGGAGCGGCTCGGGGCGCCACGGGCGGTGCGTGATCGACACCTTGCCGAAGCCGACCTTGCCGACGCGCGGCCCCGAGGGGTCCGCGAAGGCGTCGGCGGCGAGGGTCTGGGTCTTGACGGTGCCGCGCGCGGCGTGGACCTTGCCGTCGAAGACGACCAGGACACCGAGGTCGCGCACGGTGGCGGCGGTGAGCAGCGCGTCGTAGAGGTTGCCGGGGCCGTCGCCGTCCTCGGCGCCGAGCGGCTTCTGCGCGCCGGTGAAGACGACCGGGCGGGGGTCGTGGTGGTGCAGGTCGAGCAGGAAGGCGGACTCCTCCAGGGTGTCCGTGCCGTGCGTGACGACGATGCCGTCGACGCCGGGGTCGGCGAGCACCTCGTGCACGGTGCGCAGCAGGGTGAGCTGCTGGGCGGAGGTCAGTCGCGGGCTGTTCACGTTAAACAGGTCGATGACCTCGGAGGCTATGCCGTGGGGTATCGACGCCGAGGCGAGCACCTCACGGCCGGGGGCGTCGGCGGCGAAGCCGGTCCCCTGCCAGCGGCTGGCGATCGTCCCACCGGTGCTGATGACGACGACCCGTCGCGCCTGCGCTTCCACCTCTGCGTACCTCCCATGCGTCCCGAGGACTCCTCGGCCCTCCGATCGGCCCTCTGACCGGCCCTCCGAACGGCGGGCGACCTCTACGCAAGGTTAGTTCGAACACCGCGCAATGTGCTTGCCGAAATCCGCGCCTCGCGCAACACACGTAGAGGATAATTGCGCTATGGACGAGATCGATCGCAATATTTTGCGCGAGCTGCAGAACGATGGCCGGCTGACGAATCAGGAGCTGGCCCAGCGGGTCGGCCTGAGCGCGTCCCCGTGCCTGCGGCGGGTGCGCCAGCTGGAGCTGGACGGCGTGATCCAGGGCTATCGCGCGGTCGTCGACCCCGAGGCGGTGGGCCGGGGCTTCGAGGTGCTGGTCTCCATCGAGGTGCGCCGGGACCGCGCCACGGTCGAGGCCTTCGAGGCGGCGCTCCAGGAGATCCCGGACGTGATCGAGGCGTACCGCCTGTTCGGCAGTCCGGGGTGCCTGCTGCGCATCGCCGTCGCGGACCTCGCGGCGTACGAGCGGCTGTGGATCGAACGGCTCACCGCGCTCGCGGGGGTCACGGAGGTCAACTCGCAGATCATCATGAAGCGGATCAAGGACCCCGAAGGCCTGCCGGTGGACGGCTGACCGCCCCCACCGAAGGGCCGCTTCGGGCGGGCTGGACCCTCTTGGTCAGACCCATTTGGTACAGACCTATTTGGTACAGACCTATTGACGGCGGGTCCGGTCCTTCCTACCGTGACGCTTCGCACCACGCACGTCTCCTCCCCCCTCGCACCCAAGGAGCACAGCGTGATCGGTCGGACGTTACGCCTGCTGGGGACCGCCCTGGCACTGGCCTGTGTCGCACAGCTCCCGGCGGCCGCGGCGGCCCCCTCCGCCACGCCCCGGGCCGACACCTGCGCCGTCAAGTCGAGACCCACCGGCAAGGTCCTCCAGGGGTACTGGGAGAACTGGGACGGCGCGGCCAACGGCGTGCACCCGCCCTTCGGCTGGACCCCCATCACCGACTCCCGGATACGCCAGCACGGTTACAACGTGATCAACGCCGCGTTCCCCGTGATCCGCTCCGACGGGACGGTCCTGTGGGAGGACGGAATGGACTCGACGGTGAAGGTCGCGACACCCGACGAGATGTGCCGGGCCAAGGCGGACGGCGCCACGATCCTGATGTCCGTCGGCGGCGCGGCGGCCGGCATCGACCTCAGCTCCGCCAAGGTCGCGGACCGCTTCGTCGAGACGATCGTGCCGATCCTGAAGAAGTACAACTTCGACGGCATCGACATCGACATCGAGACCGGCCTCGTGGGCAGCGGCAATATCAACCAGCTCTCCGCCTCGCAGGCCAACCTCGTCCGCATCATCGACGGCGTACTGGCCCGCATGCCCGCGAACTTCGGCCTCACGATGGCCCCCGAGACCGCGTACGTCACCGGCGGCAGCGTCACCTACGGCTCGATCTGGGGCGCGTACCTGCCGATCATCAAGAAGTACGCGGACAACGGCCGCCTGTGGTGGCTCAACATGCAGTACTACAACGGCAGCATGTACGGCTGCTCCGGCGACTCCTACTCGGCGGGCACCGTCCAGGGCTTCACCGCCCAGACCGACTGCCTCAACAAGGGCCTGGTGGTCCAGGGCACCACCATCAAGGTCCCCTACGACAAACAGGTCCCCGGCCTGCCCGCCCAGCCCGGCGCGGGCGGCGGCCACATGTCGCCCAGCCTGGTGACGCAGGCGTGGAACACGTACAACGGCGCCCTGAAGGGCCTGATGACGTGGTCCATCAACTGGGACGGGTCGAAGGGGTGGACGTTCGGGGACAATGTCAAGCGGCTCACCCAGCTCGCCGGCCGGTGACAGGAAACGCTGATGTGACCGCCTGCCTGGCGGTGGCGGCCAGTGTCCGCCGGTCCGCGCCCCGGACCGGCGCGTGTGCCGTGATCCGTACGGTCAGGCCGCGGGCGGCGGCCACCCGGCGCAGCGAGGTCGTGAAGTCCTCATCGCCGAGGAAGGCGGCCGTCGCGGTGGGCGCGCCGGCCTGCCGGTAGGCGACCGTCACCGGCCGCACGGGCGCGCCCGCGTCGGCCGCGGCCTGGAAGGCGGCCCGCCGGAAGCGGCCGCCCGCCGCGGCACACCACGTCGTCGCCTGGGGGAAGACGAGCACCGACGCGCCACCCCGGAGGTCGCCCGCCAACTCTTCGACCATGTCGGGGAGTCGGCGCGGGCTGCCGCCCCGGTCGATGAACCGCGTCCCCGCGCGCCGGGCCAGCGTGCCGACCACCGGCCACCGGCCGACCTCCCGCTTGGCGAGGACCCGCACCGGTTCCACAGCGAGCAGGGCGACGGCGTCGAGCCAGGAGATGTGGTTCGCCACGACGAGGGTGCCCACACCCGTGCCGTCCGGCGCGCTCAGGCACCTCGCGCCCTCTGTCTCCAGCCGCACCCCGAGCGCGCCGAGCACCGCCCGCGCCTCGGCCCGCAGCAGCCGGGGTTCGGCGAGCCGCTCGCCCCGCGCGGCGGCCCGGGTGAGTACGCGGGCCAACGCGGCGTAGCGGCGGGCCCGTTCGGCCCGCGGCACCCGGGTCACCGGGTCGGTGGCGCAACTCGCCGGGCAGCCGGGGTCGAGCGCCCAGGGGCCGACGGGGTTCACCGCGGTCCGGCCGGGGCGTCCTCGCCCAGGAAGTAGCGGCGGTGCCGCGCGCTGAGCCGCTCCGTGTCCAGGAGGACGAAGAAGTCCGCGACGTCGAACTCCGGGTCGTGGGCGGGTGCTCCGCAGATCCAGGCGCCGAGGCGGAGGTAGCCGCGCAGCAGCGGCGGCAGGTCGGCGGGGACGGGGCGCTCGGGGGCGGGCGCCGTGGGGGTCCAGGGGCGTCGGGGGCGGACGCGCAGCTCGGGCGGCGCGGCGTGCTTGGTGGTGCCCAGCAGCCAGGCGCTGGAGGCGGCCCGGCCGCCGTCGGCGAGCGGTACGGAGGCGCAGCCCGCCAGGTACCGGTGGCCCGCGAGCAGGACGTAGCGGGCGAGGGCGGACCACATGAGGTTGATGACGGCCCCCGAGCGGTGGTCGGGGTGGACGCAGGAGCGGCCCGCCTCGACGGTGGCGGACCGCAGCCCGGCGAGGGCGCTCAGGTCGAACTCCCCGTCGGAGTAGGACCGTTCGGTTCGGCCGGGCGGCAGCAGCCGGTAGGTGCCGACGACGTCGCCGGTCACGGTGTCGCTGACGATGAGGTGGTCGGCGAGGTCGTCGTGGGCGTCGATGTCGTGGCCGGGCAGGGGCGTGTCGAGCGTCGTGCCCAGCTCCTCGCCGAACACGCGGTGGCGCAGCCGCTGGGCGGCCCTGATCTGATCGGCGGTGTCCGCGATGGCGGTGACGTAGGAACCGGCGGCCGTCGAAACGACTGATGTCGAGGGCATGACACTTCCGTTCTCGGTTCGGTGCGAGGGGGACGCGGGGCGCGAGGCGCGTTCGGGGACGGTCGGCTTCGGAGACGTTCGGCTTTGGGGACGTTCAGCACGGTGGCGGCGCGGACTGAACTGCACGCTTCGGACGCGCGTCGCCCGCACGTCCGGCGCACGTCGGGAAACGGCACGCCGCCGTATGCCCCGGCCCGCGTTCGCGGAATGAGCGGGGCCCGCCGGGACGTTCAGCCGACATGACCAGCGATCAGCGCACGATCACCAATCCGGCCTCCCTCCACGACCCGAAGCCGTTCGGCTACAGCCATGCCGTAGCGGCCCCCGGCGAGCTCGTGTTCATCGCCGGCCAGTACGCCTCGGACGCCACGGGCGCCGCCGTGCCCGGGGACTTCGCCGCGCAGGTGGAGCTGGCCCTGGACCGGCTGCGGACGGCGCTGGAGGCGGTGGGCCTCGGCTACGAGCACGTGGTCCGGCTCGGCACCTACATCGTGGACCACGGCCCGGACAAGCTCGCCCCGCTGGGCAAGGCGCTCCACGCCCGCTTCGGCGACCGCCTCCCGGCCCAGACCCTGAGCGGCGTGGCCGCACTCGCCCTGCCCGGCATGCTGTTCGAGGTGGACGCGGTGGCGGTACGTCCGTAGCGCCGGACGCCGGTCGGGCGGAGCCGCGCTCGCCTCGTGCGGTGCGCGACTCCGGCCGTCGACCGGGGGCCGCCATTGACCCGCTCGGGGTCAGCGCCGTACAAACGCCGCATGCCACCTCCCCTTCCCCTCGCCGGTATCACCGTCGTCAGCCTCGAGCAGGCCGTCGCCGCCCCCTTCGCCACCCGGCAGCTCGCCGATCTGGGCGCTCGCGTCATCAAGGTCGAGCGGCCGGACGGCGGTGACTTCGCGCGGCGCTACGACACCACCGTGCGCGGCCAGGCCAGCTATTTCGTCTGGCTCAACCGTTCCAAGGAGTCGCTCACCCTGGATCTCAAGTCGGAGCGCGGCAGGCAGATCCTGGAGGAGCTGCTCGCGGGCGCCGACGTGTTCGTGCAGAACCTCGCCCCGGGCGCCGCCGACCGCCTCGGCCTCGGCGCCGAGCGGCTCCAGGAACGCCACCCCCGCCTCATCCCCTGCACCGTCAGCGGATACGGCACCGACGGCCCCTGGGCGGACCGCAAGGCGTACGACCTGCTCGTGCAGTGCCAGACCGGGCTGCTCCAGCTCACCGGCACCGAGGACGAGGCGGTGCGCGTGGGCATCTCCGTGGCGGACATCGCGGGTGGCATGTACGCCTACAGCGGCATCCTGGCGGCGCTGTTCACCAGGGCGACGACCGGCCGCGCCCCGACCGTGGAGGTCTCCCTCTTCGACGCGCTCGCCGAGTGGATGAGCCAGCCCGCCTACTACACGCGGTACGGCGGCATCCAGCCGCCCCGCGTCGGCGCCCGGCACGCGACGGTCGCCCCGTACGGCCCGTTCACCGCGTCCGACGGCAAGGACGTGCTGCTGTCCGTGCAGAACGAACGCGAATGGGCCGCGCTGTGCGGGCAGTTCCTCGGCCGCCCCGAGCTGACGGACGATCCGCGCTTCGCCACCGGCTCGGACCGCGTGGCGCACCGCGAGGCGCTCGACGCGCTCATCTCCGTACGCTTTTGCCAACTCGGCAGCGAGGAGGCGATGAAGCTGCTCGACCGGGCCGGGATCGCCAACGCCGGGGTCAATTCGGTGCACGAGTTCCTCGCCCACCCGGTACTCACCGAACGGGGCCGCTGGCAGGACATCCGCGTGCCCGGCACGTCCGAGCCCGTGCAGGCGCTGCTGCCGCCGGCCGCCCTCTCCGGGGTCGCCCCGCGCATGGACCCGGTGCCGGACGCGGGCGAGCACACCGGGGCGATCCTCGCCGAACTGGGCCACGGCCCCGACGACATCGCCCGGCTGCGCGCGGAAGGGGTCTGCGGGTGAGCGCCCTGGACGTCTGAGCCGTCAGTACGAGGCCGCGTGCGCGGGCGGCACCGAGACCGACATGGTCATCTCGACCGGTTCAGGTCCCTTGTTGTGGTAGCCGTGCGGCACGTTGGCCTCGAAGGTGGCGGCCGATCCCGCGGTGACGAGGTGCTCGACGCCGTCCACGACGAGGGTCAGCTCACCCCGCGAGACGTGCAGCAGCTCGATGGTGCCCGGCGGGTGCGCGTCGGAGGCGCTGCCCTCGCCCGGCACCAGGTGCCAGGACCACAGCTCGAAGGGGCCGCGCGCCTCCGCCCCGACCAGGAGCGTGGTGCTGCTGCCCGCCTCGGTGGACCACATGCGCACCGCCTGCTCCGGCGGCACGAGCCGGACGTGCGGGCCCTGTTCGTAGTCCAGGAGCGTGGTGATGCTGATGCCCAGCGCGTCCGCGAGCTTGACGGTGATGCCGACGCTGGGGTTGGTCCTGGCCTGCTCGATCTGGATGATCATGCCGCGGCTCACGCCGGCGCGGGCCGCGAGGGCGTCGAGAGTGAAACCCCTCTCGTTGCGCCAGCGCTTGAGGTTGCGCGCGAGCGACTGGGTCAGCTGGTCGAGGTCCGACACATTCCGTCCAATATTTTGGATGACAGAGTTCAGGATATTGAACTACCGTGTGGTGCACCTGATGGTTCCCGATGGTTCACGACACTGTACTGCGAGGCCCTCTCCATGACCGCACTGTTCGCCCTGGCCACCAGCCTCCTGTGGGGCCTCGCCGACTTCGGCGGCGGTGTGCTGACCCGGCGCGTCCCCGCCCTGACGGTGGTCGTCGCCTCGCAGGCGGTCGCCGTGCTCGTGCTGGGCGCCATCGTGGTGGCGACCGGCGGGTGGACGGAGTGGGGGCCCCGGTTGTGGTTCGCCGTGGGCGCGGGGCTGGTCGGCCCCGTAGCCATGCTCGCGTTCTACAAGGCCCTCGCGCTCGGCCCGATGGGCGTCGTCTCGCCGCTCGGCTCGCTCGGTGTCGCCGTGCCGGTCGGCGTCGGCCTCCTCCTCGGGGAGCGGCCCGGGCTCGCGCAGTTCGCGGGGATCGCCGTGGCGCTGGCGGGCATCGTGCTCGCGGGCGGGCCCGAGCTGCGCGGGGCTCCCGTGCGGCGGCGGGCGGTACTTCTCACGCTGCTCGCGGCGTTCGGCTTCGGCGGCGTCATGGCGCTGATCTCCGAGGCGTCGAGCAACCTGACCGGCCTGTTCCTCGCGCTCTTCGTGCAGCGGGTGACGAACGTGGCGGCGGGCGGTGTCGCCCTGTACGTCTCCGTGCGACGCGGCGGCGCGGCGCTGCCCGAGGGCACCGGGCCCGGCGTCCTGTGGGCCGCGCTCCCGGCCCTCGCCTTCGTCGGCCTGGCGGACGTCGCGGCCAACGGCACGTACTCCGTGGCGGCCCAACACGGCCCGGTCACCGTCGCCGCGGTCCTGTCCTCCGTCTACCCGGTGGTCACGGCACTGGCGGCGCGGGCGGTACTGAAGGAGCGGCTGCGGGGGATCCAGGCGGCGGGAGCGGGCCTGGCACTGGTGGGAACGGTGCTGCTGGCGAGCTGACAGCGCCCCGCGAGGAGCACGCGGCGAGGCGACTTCTGCGGTGCGATCAGCGGGGGAACCGCGCGGTGCGCGGGCGGGCTGACAGCGGCCCACGAGAGGCGCGGAGACCGCGCGATACAAGGCGGGCTGACAGCGGCCCACGAGAGGCGCCGGGACCCACGCGGCAAGCCACGGCGGCCGCGCGGCCGACACGAGACCCGCCGCCGGCCTTGCCGGCCTCACCCCTTGCCTGACTCCCCCGACTCCCCCAGCTCCCCCTGATCCGCCAACTCCCCCAGCGCGACGAGCTGTTCCGGCGTGACCCCGTCGGGAATCGGCACCGGCGCGGGCGTACGCAGCGGCGGCTGCCAGCCCGCCTGCGCGTCCCAGGTCCGCACGACCCGGGCCGGCGCGCCCGCCACCACCGCGTGGTCGGGGACCTCGCCCCGCACGACCGCCCCCGCGGCGACCACCACATTGCGCCCTATGCGGGCCCCCGGCAGGATCACCGCGCCCGTCCCCACCCAGCACCCGGGGCCGATCTCCACGGGGTCCATCCGCGGCCACTGCTTGCCGATGGGCGTGTGCGGATCGTCGTAGGAGTGGTTCGTGGACGTCACGTACACATAGGGGCCGAAGTAGCAGTCGTCGCCGATCGTCACCGCCGTGTCGGCGATGACGTGGCTGCCGCGCCCGAGCACGACACCGTTACCGATACGGAGGATGGGGTCGGGGCCGAGGTCGAGGTCCGGCATCATCCCCGCGGTGAGCGTGACGTGCTCGCCCACGATGCAGTGGTCGCCGAGCCGTATCCACGGCTCACCGAAGACGGTGCCCTGGGGGAAGGCGAGCTTCGTGCCCTCGCCGATCGCGCCGAACCGCAGCCGCCCCGGGTGCGCGGCGGTCACCGCGCCCGTGCGCTGCACCCACGACCAGCCCGAGTGGACCGCGCGCTGCGCGAGACGGCGCGGCGCGGCGGCAAGGGATGAGAACGTGTTCTTGTTCGTCGGCACGCGCTCACGTTACTCAGTGCCACCCTGCCCCGCAGGCCCCCGGCCTGTGATCTTCACCCCACGCGGCCGCGCCCGCCCCCGCGTCCCGTACCGTGCCGTCAGGCGCGACGACGTACCGAAGAGGGAGACATCCGATGGGCCACGAGGCACTCATCGCCGGCATCGGCGGCAAGAGCCCGAAGATCGATCAGGACGCGTTCACCGCGCCGACGTCGGTCGTGCTCGGCGAGGTGACGCTGCACGCGGGGGCGAGCACCTGGTACGGCGCGGTGCTGCGCGCCGACGGCGGGCCCATCGTCGTGGGCGCCGACAGCAACATCCAGGACAACTGCAGTCTCCACGTCGACCTGGGCTTCCCCCTCACCATCGGCGAGCGCGTCTCGGTGGGGCACAACGCCGTCCTGCACGGCTGCACCGTCGAGGACGACTGCCTGATCGGGATGGGCGCCACCGTCCTGAACGGCGCGGTGATCGGCGCCGGCTCGCTGGTCGCCGCGCAGGCCCTGGTGCCGCAGGGCATGCGCGTGCCCCCGGGCTCACTCGTCGCGGGCGTGCCCGCCAAGGTGCGCAGGCCGCTCACCGACGAGGAGCGCGAGGGCATCTCGCACAACGGCACGATGTACGTCGAGCTGGCCAGGGCCCACCGCGACGCACACGCCGGAAGGTGACTCAGTCGGCGACCGGGACGTGCCGCGGCTCGGCGCCGGGAGCCTCGGCCGCCTCCGCCTCGATCTCGGCCGCCGCCTTCTTCGCCCGCCGCTTGACGAACAGCATCGAGCCGACGCCGATCAGCACGGCGATGGCGAGCCCCACGTAGGAGAAGCGCTTCAGCCAGTCCTCGGCCACCACGCCGATGTAGTAGATGACCGCGGTGGTGCCGCCCGCCCAGACGATGCCGCCGAGGACGTTGGCGACGAGGAACTTCCAGTACGGCATGCGCAGGACGCCGGCGAGCGGGCCCGCGAAGATGCGGAGCAGGGCGACGAAGCGGCCGAAGAAGACCGCCCACATGCCCCACTTCTGGAAGGACCGCTCGGCGCTCGCCACGTTGGCCGCGCCGAAGTGCTTGGGGAACTTGCGCTCCAGCCAGGCGAGCAGCGGCCGCCCGCCCTTGCGCCCGATGGCGTAGCCGATGGAGTCACCGATGATGGCGCCCGCGGTGGCGCACGCGCCCAGGATCACGGGGTTGAGTTCCCCGTGCTGGGAGGAGAGGAGGGCCGCGGAGACCAGGACGATCTCACCGGGCAGCGGAATGCCCAGGCTCTCCAGGCCGATGACGATGCCCACCAGCGCGTAGATGCTGACGGCCGGTACCTGCTCCAGCCACTCCTGGACGTGCAACGCCGGCTCCTCCCGTAGCTCCCAGTGCCTGCCCCGGCGCACGCGCCCCTCGGCCGCGCACGCCGCGAGCCTACCCGCCCCGGTTCGCCGGAAAGGAACGCGTCAGCTCGGGTCGTTGGGCCGCAGGGTCCAAAGGACCGTCATCTCCCCGGTCACCGCGCCGTCCTCGCGCCGGATCTCGACGGCGACCGGGAACTCGGGGCGCTTGCCCGCGTCGAGCTCGGCGATCACGTCGTCGGCCGGGCGGCCGAGGGTGGCCGTCGCCGTCACGGGGCCCATGGCCAGCTTCTTGTACGCGATCTGGGCGCTGACGGCCAGCGGCACGGCACGGGAGAGCTGCGCGCCGAACGCGGCGAGGACGATGGCCCCGCTCGCGGACTCGCCCAGCGTGAACATGGCGCCGGCGTGCGGGCCGCCGACGTGGTTGTGGTACTCGCTCTGGTCGGGCAGGGCCACCACGGCCTTGTCCGGCGCGGTCTCGCGGAACTCCAGGTTCAGGGTCCTGGCCATCGGCACGGTGGCGGCGAGCATCTCGCCGATCGACATCTGGTCTGCGCTCATGGCCGCGATGTTACCCATGAGTAGCACCATTGGCCAGGCCCTCGGCCGGCCGCCCGACGGAAGGGAGCGGGAGGGAATCCTGACGCTTTCCCCCGCTTTCGCCGTACGTTCCCTCCGTGCGATCGGCGTAGGCGGGGACGCCCGTGGCACCTTTCCCCCGGGCACCTCTATGGTTACTGGCCATGTGGCCAGAACAGCAGCCGCCCGGGGGCGAGCAGAACCCGCAGGACCAGAACCAGAACCCGTATCAGCAGCCGGGTTACCAGCAGCCGAACCCCTATCAGCAGCCGGGGTATCAGCAGCAGCCGCCGGGGGGCTATCCGCAGCAGCCGCCGGCAGCGCCTGCGGGCTACCAGCAGCCGCATCCGGGAGCGTTCTCGCAGCCCGAGCAGTCCCAGTGGTCCGCTCCGACACCGGCCGCCGGACTGCCGCAGCACAGCGGCGGCGGCCAGGGCGGGGGCGGCGGCAACAAGACGAAGATCACCGCCATCGTCGCCTCGCTGGCCGTGGTGGTGGCGGCCGGGGTCACCGGCTTCCTCGTCCTCGGCGGCGACAAGGACGACAAGGACGACAAGGCGGCCCCGGCAAAGCCGTCGAAGTCCGCCACCGAGAAGCCGAGCCCGACGCCCACCGGCGGCGGCAACGAGCGCGGTGAGGGCGGCGAGGACAAGCCGACGATCCCCGGCTGGCAGGTCGTGGTGAACCCCAAGTGGGGCACCGCCTTCGACGTCCCGGCGGACTGGGTGCTCAGGACCCCGGACACGTTCATCGGCTTCGACGACCGCAAGGACAAGGGCGCGAAGGCCATCATCGGCATGTCGGCGCCCGCCATCTACAAAGAGAAGTGGTGCACGTCCGACGACGACAAGGACGGCACGTCCGACGACACCGAGCTCGCCGCGGTCGGCACCAAGGGCCAGAACGGCGCGAAGAACACCAAGGACATCGCGCGCAACGACTCGGCCTGGTGGGTCTACGGCGGCTACACCGAGCAGACCAAGGCCGACAAGAAGAAGATCAAGATCGGCAAGGTGGAGGACTTCACCACCGAGTCGGGCATCAAGGGCAGCGTCGCCACCTCGACGACGTCCGGCACCGCCACGTCCGCCAAGTGCGACTCGGACGGCAAGGCCACCACGTTCGCCTTCAAGAACGAGGCCGGTGAGTACGTGGCCTGGACGCTGTACGGCGCCAAGGGCGTCAAGGACGAGCTGTCCGACGCGACGGTGAAGAAGATCCTCTCCACGGTCCGGTGGAGCGAGGCGGGCTCCGAGGAGTCGTGAGCCGACGCGCCCTGCGGGCCCGTGCGGGCGCGGGCCGACGCCGAGCCGGTTCACCTCTGAGCCACTGAAGAATCGGTTTGGCAAGTCGGTCCGCCGCCGGGGATAGTCCCGGGGTGACGACTCCCGCTCCCGCGCCGCGCCGCCGCCCCTCGTGGGCGGGCCGCAATTACACGCTGCTGACCGCCGCCGCGATCGTGACGAACCTCGGAAGCCACGGGGCGTTGATCGCGGCGGCGTTCGCGGTGCTCGACGCCGGGGGCGACGGCGGGGACGTCGGGCTCGTGGCGGCCGCGCGGACGCTGCCGCTCGTCCTGTTCCTGCTCATCGGCGGCGCGGTCGCCGACCGGCTGCCGCGCCACCACGTGATGGTCGCCGCGAACGCCCTCAACTGCCTCTCGCAGGCCGCGTTCGCCGTGCTGGTCGTCGCGGGCGAGCCGCAGCTGTGGCAGATGATGCTGCTCACCGGCCTCGGCGGCGTGGGCCAGGCCTTCTTCGGTCCCGCGGCCGAGGGCATGCTGATGTCCTCGGTCAGCGGCGAACAGGTCAGCCGGGCGTTCGCGATGTACCGGATGGCGATGCAGGGAGCGGGCCTCGGCGGTGCCGCGCTCGGCGGGCTGCTGGTCGCGGCGATCGGCCCGGGCTGGGTGCTCGCCGTGGACGCGGTGGCGTTCGCCGTCGCGGGCGCGCTGCGCTCCTTCCTCGACGTCGGCCACATCCCGGCGCGCGCGCCCGGCGGTGGGCTCCTCTTTGACCTGCGGGAGGGCTGGCGGGAGTTCACCGGGCGCCCCTGGCTCTGGTCGATCGTGGCGCAGTTCTCGGTCGTGGTGGCGGTGGTGGGCGCCGCCGAGTCGGTGTTCGGGCCGCTGGTCGCGCGGGACGAGCTGGGCGGCGCCGGGCCGTGGGGCCTGGCGCTCGGCGCGTTCGGCGCGGGTACGGTCGGCGGCGCGTTCCTGATGACGCGGTGGCGGCCGCGCCGGCTCCTGCTCGCGGGCACCCTCTGCGTCTTCCCGCTGGCCGCGCCCTCGGCGGCGCTCGCCGTGCCGCTGCCGGTGGCCGGGCTCGCCGCGGTGATGTTCGTCAGCGGCGTGGCGATCGAGGTGTTCGGCGTGTCCTGGATGACCGCGATGCACCAGGAGATCCCGGAGGAGAAGCTGTCGCGCGTCGCCGCCTACGACTGGTTCGGCTCGATCGCGATGGTCCCGCTGGCGACGGCCCTCGCCGGTCCCGCGGAGTCCGCGTTCGGGCGCTCCGCGTCGCTGTGGGGGTGCGCGGTGCTGGTGGTGCTGGTGACGGCGGCCGTCCTGTTCGTTCCCGACGTGCGCCGTCTGACGCGCCGTACGAAGGAGATGGCGCCGGTGCCCGCGCCGCGTGCCGGCGGTTCCGCGGACGCCATCGCCGGGACCTCAGCCGATGCCGAAGGCGCCGCCGGGCGGCTCGGGTGAGGGGACGGCGTCCTCGTCGGGGACGGCACGCGCGTCCCCGATGAGGCGCCGCAGCGGTTCGCCGTGCTCGACGCGGGCGGGGAAGGCGTCGGCGGCCGCGCGCCGGGCGAGGGCGGCGACGTCGATGGGGGTGTGCGCGGCGACCAGGACCGTGTTCCCGAAGCGGCGGCCGCGCAGCACGGACGGTTCGGCGATCAGCGCGAGCTCCGCGAAGACCTCGGCGAAGGTGGCCAGTTGGGAGCGGAGGAAGGCGAAGGGGGCGCCGTCGGCGAGGTTCGCCGCGTAGATCCCGTCCGGGCGCAGCACGCGGTCGGCGGTGCGGGCGTAGGCGACCGTGGTGAGGTGCGCGGGTATCCGGGAGCCGCCGAAGACGTCGGCGACCAGGAGGTCGGCGCTGTCGTCGGGGGCCGCGTCGAGCCACCGCCTGGCGTCCGCCCCGTGCACGGCGATCCCCGAGTCCGGCTCCCACGGCAGCCGTTCGGCGACCAGACGGAGCAGCCCGCGGTCGGCCTCGACGACGTCCTGGCGGGAGCCGGGGCGGGTGGCGGCGACATAGCGGGGCAGGGTGAGGGCGCCGCCGCCGAGGTGGAGGACGTCGAGCGGCCGGCCCGGTCCGGCGGCGGTGTCGAGGACGTGGGCGAGCCGACGCGCGTACTCGAACTCCAGGTGGGTGGGCTCGTCCAGGTCGACGTACGACTGGGGCGCACCGTCGACGGTGAGCAGCCAGGCCCGTGCCCGGTCGACGTCGGGCATCAGCTTGGCGACGCCGTGATCGACGTCGCGGGTCACGGGGATGTGCTCGTCCACGCGCTCCATTGTGCCCGCCCGCCGGCCCGGTCCCGTCCGTCATGGCGTGACCTCGGCCAGGCGCGGGGCGGCGAAGCACCAGCGCAGCCACAGCGTGGACTCGATGTCCCAAAAGGGTGCGGCCGCGAGGCCGGCCGGCACCCGGACGCGGAACCCCTGGGCCGCGACGATCGCCCGCAGCGTCATGTGGATCCCGGCGTGATCCCGGGCAGCGGCGGCCCAGTCGGGGTGGACGTCGTCGCCGTGGACGAGGGGGTAGCGCCCGACGAAGGCGGCCCAGTCGCACGCGCCGCCGATGTCGAGGATGTCGCCGGCGGGGGCGGTGACCGGCAGGTGCCAGGTATGCCAGGGCCGGGGGTGGAGGGTGGAGCCGATGTCGAGGTAGGTGCGCCACATGCCGGGCCCGTCGTGCCGTGCGGTGGAGGTATAGAGCCCCAAGTGGAACGGTTTCGTGCCGGGTGGCCCGGGGTGTTCGCCGGGCGCGGTGAACCGGCCCGGGTCGGGGGCGGGGTGCCGGTGCGGCGCCAGGGCGTGGGGGGCGGTGCCGATCCAGTGCTGTCGGGTCCGGTCGAGGGGCCCGTGGACCAGGCTCTCCTCGTCGCGGGCGAGCCGGGCGAGCAACAGGCAGGTGTCGGCCAGTTCGTCCGCCTCCCGCACCTGTGCGGGGGTGAGGACGGCCGGGCCGCCCGCCAGGGCCGTCATCTCGGGCTCGGTCGAGGCCGTCATGACGGAGGTGAAGTGGCGGAGCCGGGCGCCCGTGTCGGCGCCCTGGTCCGCCGCCGCGTCGAGCCGGGTCAGGCGGCGGCGCAGGATCTCGGTGGAGGTGAGGGGCACGCCGGTACTCCTTCCCCGGCGGCGGCCCGCGCGCCGGACGCCGCGCTCGCGGCGCAGATGCGGGTCAGCAGGAGAGGGCCACTTCCTGCCCGAAGCCGTTGGAGGACCCGGTGGGCGGGCGGTAGCCGGGCGGGAAGACGACCTTGAAGTACATCCAGCCGCGGTAGTTGCCGGGGCTGCACCGCACGGCCGCGTTGTTCTGGCCGCCGCGGGTGTTCCGCTGGGTCCTGAGCGCGGACTGGTTGACGAGGCGTCCGTTCTTGTAGAGGGCCGCCCGCGTGGTGATCTCCGGCACCGGTCCCGTGCACGAGACCGTCACGACGACGTTGACGGTGCCGGGCACGTGGGTGGAGTTGTGCGGGCGCTGGACCTGGCCCTCGCAGCGGATCACCGCCGAGGCGTCCGCGTCCGAGCCGGACCTGCCGGCTTCCGCGTGCCCGGACGCGGGCCTCTGCCCGGCGGGCACGGCGGCCGGGGCGGACGGGTCGGGCCCCGCCCCTCGCGCCACGCCGGGTGAGGTGCCGCCGATGAGTGCCAGGACCGCCATCGACGCCGAGGCGGCCGCCGTCTTCCACGTGCGCATGTCTGCTCCCGCGAGTTCGCCTGCTCCGGACTTGGTACGGGCTCGACGTTACCGTAGGTAGTCACTTCGGCACATTGGGCAACAGGCGCTCTCACCCGGCGCGTTGGAGCACACGGCGCACACCAGAGACCTCAGGGCTGGAAAAAGGGGTTGCCGCTCAACGCGCTCGGGGGCGGGCAGTGCTCGCGCGCACTGCCCGCCCCTGGGACGCGGCCTGACCGCCCGTCAGGCGACCTCCGTGACGGTGCCCGCGCCGATCGTGCGGCCGCCCTCGCGGATGGCGAAACCGAGGCCCGTCTCCAGCGGTACGTCGCGCCCCAGTTCGACGGCCATCGTGACCGTCTCACCGGGGCGGGCCACCGCCGCCCCGCCGAGGTCGACGGCACCGACCACGTCCCCGGTGCGGATGTAGAACTGCGGCCGGTAGCCGGTGGTGATCGGCGTCGCGCGGCCGCCCTCCCGCGCCGACAGGACGTACACCTGCGCGGTGAAGCGGCGGCGGGGGCTGACGCTGCCGGGCGCGCCGCGACCACGTGGCCGCGGCGGACCGCGTCGCGTGGCAGGCCGCGCAGCAGCAGCGCGACGTTGTCGCCGGCCTGCGCCTCCTCCATCGGCTTGCCGAAGGTCTCCAGGCCGGTGACCACCGTCTCGGTGTCCGCGCCGAGGATCTCCACCCGGTCGCCGAGGCGGACGGTGCCGCGCTCGACGGCGCCGGTGACCACGGTGCCCCGCCCGGTGATGGTGAGCACGTTCTCGACGGGCAGCAGGAACGGTGCGTCGAGATAGCGCTCGGGCACCGGCACATACGTGTCCACGGCGTCGAGCAGCGCCTGGATGGCGGCGGTCCACCGGGGCTCGCCCTCCAGCGCCCGCAACCCGGAGACGCGTACGACAGGGACGCTGTCACCCCCGTACCCGTGCGCGGAGAGCAGGTCGCGGACCTCCAGCTCGACCAGGTCGGTCAGCTCCTCGTCCCCGGCGTCGGCCTTGTTCAGGGCCACGACGACGTGGTCGACGCCGACCTGACGGGCGAGCAGCACGTGCTCGGCGGTCTGCGGCATGATCCCGTCGAGCGCCGAGACGACGAGGATCGCCCCGTCGAGCTGGGCGGCGCCGGTGACCATGTTCTTGACGTAGTCGGCGTGGCCCGGCATGTCCACGTGCGCGTAGTGCCGGGTGTCGGTCTCGTACTCGACGTGCGCGATGTTGATGGTGATGCCGCGCTGGGCCTCCTCCGGCGCGCGGTCGATGCGGTCGAAGGGCACGAACGTGCCGGTGCCGCGCTCGCTGAGGACCTTGGTGATGGCGGCGGTCAGGGTGGTCTTGCCGTGGTCGACGTGGCCCATGGTGCCGATGTTGAGGTGGGGCTTCGTGCGGACGTAAGCCGTCTTGGGCATGGTGGTTCCTTCTCGGGAACTCGAAGCTGTTGTCCCCGACCGGTGTGTACGCGGTCGGGACGGGGACCCCGGGGGCCGGACCGACCCTCCCCCTGCGGGGTCCGCCGGTGTGTCCGGGGAGGGTCAGCCTCGGGCGCCGTCGAAGGCGTCGAGTGCGGGGACGGCAGCCGTCGCAGCGCCCGCGACTGCGGGCGTGGCTGCGAGGAGGGCGTACCGGGACATGCCTCAGATCCTCATCGAAGAGGACGCGGGCGTCGAATGGTTTTCCGCCCGAACTGCGCGCGCCGTGCAGGTGGTTGCCCCCGCTACCCACCGGATGCCCGTCAGGGGTACTCCAGGGCTTCCCGCACGGGCCGGGACGAGGGGTCGAGCGCGCTGTGGACCGCGTCACTTCCCGGGAGCGTGGCGCTTGTGCGACCTCGGGACTGTGACGCCCGTGAGACGCACCATACGGCGATCAGACACATCAGCCGGTTAGTCTTCCCGGATGTTCGAGACCGCAACCGCCCGACCCCAGGGCCTCGCCGTGCGCTGCACCAAGGCGCTGCTGTCTCCGTGGTCACGCCTGTCGCTGCTCGTGGTGCTGCTCGCGGCGGCCGCGACCTGCGTGCTGCTGTTCCAGCCGCAGAGATACCTGTCCGACGGGTGGCCCGCGCAGTTGGGCGGCGCCACGGCGGTGGCCCTGTTCGCGGTGGCGTACGGGGTGTGCACCGCCGCGTTCGTCCCGCGGCCGCTGCTGAACCTGGCGGCGGGCGCGCTGTTCGGCTCCCAGGCGGGGCTCGGGGCGGCGATCGCCGGCACGGTGTTCGGCGCCGGGATCGCCTTCGGGCTCGGCCGGATGCTGGGCCAGGACGCGCTGCGGCCGCTGCTGCGGGGCCGCTGGCTGAAGGCCGCGGACGGCCAGCTCAGCCGGCACGGCTTCCGGTCGATGCTGGCCGTGCGGCTCTTTCCCGGCGTGCCGTTCGCCGCGGCCAACTACTGCGCGGCCGTCTCCCGCATGGGCTGGCTGCCCTTCCTCGTCGCCACGGGCCTCGGCTCGATCCCGAACACGGCGGCGTACGTCGTCGCGGGCGCCCGTGCCTCGACGCCGACGTCGCCCGCGTTCCTGATCGCGATGGGCTTCATCGCGGTGACGGGGCTGGCGGGGGCGGCGGTCGCCTGGTTCAAGCGCCACCACTTGCGCGGCGCGCGCTGAGTTCGGACGGCGCGGCGGGTCGGCTTCGGGCCCGCGCGGGGCGCCGCTGAGTGCGGGCGCTGTATCGGCGGGACCGGCGCCGAGCCCGGGCCCGGGCAGGGCCGGTGGCGGGGCGGCCGCGGATCTCCGCCCGTCGGCCCCGCCCGGCCCGCCGTCGGCCCCGCCCGGCCCGCCGCCGGCCCCGCCGGCTCAGAGCGCTTCGAGGATCGTCGCGTTGGCGAGTCCGCCGGCCTCGCACATCGTCTGCAGGGCGTAGCGAGCGCCCCGGGCGCGCATCGCGTGGACGAGCGTGGTCATCAGCCGGGTGCCGCTGGCGCCCAGGGGGTGGCCGAGCGCGATGGCGCCGCCGTGCACATTGACCTTCTCGTGGTCGGCGCCGGTCTCCTGGAGCCAGGCCAGGACCACGGCGGCGAAGGCCTCGTTGACCTCGAACAGGTCGATGTCGTCCAGCGTCAGCGATGCCTTGCGCAGCACCTTCTCGGTGGCGGGCAGGATGCCGGTGAGCATCAGGAGCGGGTCGGAGCCGGTGACGGCGAAACTGTGCAGGCGGGCGAGCGGGCGCAGGCCGAGCCGGGCCGCGTGCTCGCTCGTGGTGATCAGGACCGCGGACGCGCCGTCGTTGATGGGGCTGGAGTTGCCCGCCGTGACGGACCAGTCGATCTGCGGGAAGCGCTCGCCGAAGTGCGGGTCGTAGTAGGCGGGCTTGAGACCCGCGAGGACCTCGGGGGTGGTGGCGGGGCGCACCGACTCGTCGCGCGTGAGGCCCGCGATCGGCGCGGTCTCGGCGTCGAAGAGACCCGCGTCCCAGGCGTGTGCGGCCCGCTGGTGCGAGGTGGTGGCGAAGGCGTCCATCCGCTCGCGGCCCAGGGACCACTTGGCGGCGATCAGTTCGGCGCTGATGCCCTGCGGGACCAGGCCCTCCGGGTAGCGCTCGGCGACGCCGGGCCCGAACGGGTCGGCCCCGGCGGGCACGTTCGACCACATCGGCACGCGGCTCATCGACTCCACGCCGCACGCCACCGCCATGTCGTACGCGCCGGACATGACGCCCTGCGCCGCGAAGTGCACGGCCTGCTGCGAGGAGCCGCACTGCCGGTCGACGGTGGTGGCGGGCACGGACTCGGGGAAGCCCGCCGACAGGACGGCGTAGCGCGTGGTGTTCATGGCCTGCTCGGCGACCTGGTCGACGGTGCCGCCGATCACGTCGTCCACGAGGGCCGGGTCGATGCCGCTGCGGTCGACAAGGGCGCGCAGGGTGTGGGCGAGGAGTTCGACGGGGTGGACACCGGCTAGGGCGCCGTTCGGCTTGCCCTTGCCGACGGGGGTGCGTACGGCTTCGACGATGACGGCGTCGCGCATGATGCGGCCTCTTTCGGCTACCGAGGGAGCTACCAGTGAGTAGGAAATCTGGACTCACCATAACTCCGTGAGTTGGAAAAACAAACCCTCTCGGCGCGGGGCCCCTAGACTGCCCGCATGAAGGATCCGCGCCCCTGCTCCATCGCCGACGCCCTCGCCCTCGTGGGCGAGAAGTACTCCCTGCTCGTGCTGCGCGAGGTGTGCCTCGGCAATGAGCGCTTCGACCAGCTCGTACGCAACATCGGGGCGCCCCGCGACGTCCTCGCGACGCGCCTTCGCCGGCTGGTGGAGGCCGGCGTCCTGGAGAAGGTGGCCTACAGCGAGCGCCCGCAGCGCTTCCTGTACCGGCCGACCCCTGCGGGCCTCGAACTGGAGCCGGTCCTGATGACCCTCATGGCCTGGGGGGACCGGCACCTGCGCGGGGACGCCGACCGCCCGATGGTCCTTGAGCACTCCTGCGGCCACGAGCTGGTCCCCGTGGTGACCTGCTCGGCCTGTGGCGACGCGGTCCGCCACGAGGACCTCACCGCACATCCGCAGACCCCGGGCTGGACGGCGGCGGGGCCCTCGGCGGCGTAGGGAGCACCACAGCCCCGTGCTTTTCGGCGGCGGCCAGGTGCCGAGTGCCAGTGGAACGGCCCTCCCAGCGTTCTCGTAACCCAAGGCCGCTACGCTGCCCCACGACGAGGGGGGTGATCCGCTCTCGCGTCCGGGCGTTCCGCCTCCGCGGCGCCGCTCACGCATCCCGTAAGCCTCAGCCACGCACCGCTATGACTCCTGCAACCCCTATAACCGCTATGACCGCTATGACCGCTATGACCACTGTGACCGCTCGCGCGGTCTGATGATCAGTACTTGGACGGCGCAGTTTTCATGTCTTGGCTTGAATCCTTCATCCTCGGGCTCGTCCAGGGACTGACCGAGTTCCTCCCGATCTCCTCCAGCGCGCATCTGCGGCTGACGGCGGCGTTCGCGGGCTGGCACGACCCCGGTGCGGCGTTCACCGCGATCACGCAGATCGGCACCGAGGCGGCCGTCCTGATCTACTTCCGCAAGGACATCGCCCGGATCATCTCGGCGTGGTTCGGTTCGCTTCTCGGGAAGGTGCCGCGTTCGGACCACGACGCGCAGATGGGCTGGCTGGTCATCGTCGGCTCGATCCCGATCGGCGTCCTCGGCGTGACGTTCAAGGACCAGATCGAGGGCCCCTTCCGCGATCTGCGGCTCATCGCCACCACGCTGATCGTCATGGGCGTCGTCCTCGGCATCGCCGACCGCCTGGCGGCCCGCGACGAGACGGGCGGCAAGCACCGCGCCGTACGCGAGCGCAAGGGCCTCAAGGAACTGGGCGTCAAGGACGGCCTGATCTTCGGCGTCTGCCAGGCAATGGCCCTGGTCCCGGGCGTCTCCCGCTCCGGCGCCACGATCAGCGGCGGCCTCCTCATGGGCTACACCCGCGAGGCCGCCGCCCGCTACTCCTTCCTCCTGGCCATCCCCGCCGTCCTCGCCTCCGGCGTCTTCGAACTGAAGGACGCGGGCGAGGGCCACGTCTCGTGGGGCCCCACGATCTTCGCGACGATCATCGCGTTCGTGGTGGGCTACGCGGTGATCGCCTGGTTCATGAAGTTCATCACCACCAAGAGCTTCATGCCGTTCGTCTACTACCGGGTCCTGCTCGGCATCGTCCTGATCGCCCTGGTCGCCACGGGCACGCTGAGCCCGCACGCGGGCGAATCGGCGGGGTAAATCAGGGCCGCCGCTGCGCAGAGCCGTCTTCTGGTCCAGTTGCCCTCAGGCTGCGGCGTGGTGTTCGGGTGTGTCACCGGCGACTTCGGCGCCGGCGGCGGGCGGGGTGCGCAGGGTGAGCAGTGCGGCGACGGCGCCGACGGCGGCCAGGAGCGCGGCGCCCAGGAACGCGGCGGAGAAGCCGTTGGTGAGAGCGGTCGGATGTCCGAGTCGGTTGGCGCCGTGGGCGGCGGCGACGGCGGTCATGGCGGCGAGGCCAAGGGCGGAGCCGACCTGGTAGCTGGTGTTGACGATGCCCGAGGCCAGGCCGCCTTCTTCGGGGCGGGCGCTGGACAGAGCGGTGCCGAGGGAGGGGATGAAGGCCAGGGACATGCCCGCGGCCGCCAGGAGTGAGGCGGGCAGGACGTCGACGGTGAAGCTGCCGTCGGGGCGGGCGAAGGACAGCCAGAGCATGCCGGCGGCCAGGGTGAGGAGCCCGGTGACGACCAGCGGCTTGGGGCCGAAGCGGGCGATGAGACGCGGCGCCAGGACGATCATCATGATCATGATGGCGACCGTCATGGGCAGCAGCGCCGCTCCGGAGGCGAACGCGCCCAGGCCGAGGACCTGCTGGAGGTAGAGATTGAGGAAGAACCACATAGGGATCCAGGCGGCGGCCATCAGCAACTGAGCGATGTTGGCTCCGGCCAGGTTGGGGGTGCGCCAGATCCCGAGGCGCATCAGGGGCACCTCGCGCTTGGACTGGAGGGCGATGAACGCGGCGATCAGCGCCAGGCCGCCGAGCAGGACCAGCCAGGTCCTGGCTGAGCCCCAGCCGGTCTCCGGGGCGCGGACGACGGCGTAGACGGTGGTGGCCAGGCCCGCGGTGACGGTGAGCGCGCCGGCGAGGTCGATGGAGCCGCGCCGGGCCGCAGCGGCGGGCATGACGGCGGGAGTCAGGGCCAGGACGATCGCCGCGACGGGGATGTTGACGTAGAACACCCAGGGCCAGGAGGCGTACTGGGTGATGACGCCGCCGAGGAACACTCCGGCGGTGCCGCCGGCCGGAGCGGCCGCGCCGTACAGGGCGAACGCCTTGGTCAGCTCCTTGGGGTTGGCACCGAAGAGCATCATCAACAGGGTGAGGGCGGACGGTGCGATCAGCGCGGCGCCTACGCCCTGCAGGGCGCGGCCCGTCAGCTCGACCCAGACCTGGCCCGCCAGGCCCGCGGTGAGGGACCCCGCGGCCAGGACGGTCCAGCCGGCAGTGAAGATCCGCTTGGCGCCGAACAGGTCGGCCAGGCGCCCGCCGAGCAGGAGCAGGCCGCCGAAGGCGACGACGTAGGCGTTGAAGACCCAGGACAGATTCTCCTGGGAGAAGCCCAGGTCGGTCTGCATCTTGGGCAGAGCCACACCGATGATCGATGTGTCCATGATCACCATGAACTGGGCCAGGGCGATGAGCGCGAGCGCGGTCCAGCGACGTGGATGCGCGGGCGTGGCCGGTGTCGACATCACAGACTCCTATACCGGTAGGGGGTATTGCCAGGGGAGCAACATACCCCCTAGGGGTATCAATGGCCAGTCCCGGGAGGAAGGGACGCGGCGGTGAGCTCGTCGCCGTAGCCCCGTCATGTGGTCGGTGGATCCCGACCAGCGGGGGGAGGTTGCGCCGCAGGGCCGGGCCGTACGATGACCGCATGCCCCGCACGCAGCAGCCATCGAGTCGCCGCCCCGCCGGGCGCGGCTTGACGCTGCTGGTGCTGGCCGGTGTGCTGGCGATGCACGGTCTCGGCCCGGGCCCCGCACCCACGTCGGCGCCTGCCAGTGGCCACGTCATGGTGACGGCACACGAGGAAGCCGCCCAGCACGTGACGGCCCACGAAGCCGCCCAGCACATGACGGGCGCCTGCTCGCACACCGATGGCGGAGCAGGCCACGCGGACCACGCGGACGCCACGTGCGCGGCGGCCGGTGTCGGCGCTTCATACGCGCCCCCCGTCCTGGGCGCGGCCCTGGACGCGGGGCCCGTGTCCGCGGGACTGCCCGGCGGCGCGGCGGGGACCCCGGAGAGTGGTCGGGCGCCGCCCGATCTGGCCGAGTTGCAACTCCTGCGGATATAGGACCGCCCGCCCGGCATCTCCTCGCCCCGGCCCCGGCCGGCGGAGATGCCGTGCTCCGGCACGTCCTCATTCCGCATCGGCGCCCGCCCGCTCGGGTGGCGCATCAAGGAGTCACACCGCCATGAACACCCACCGTTTTCTCATCCGCCGCGGCGCCGCCGTCGCGACCGCCGCTGCCGCCGCGCTGGCCCTCGCCGCCTGCGGGTCCGACGGCGACAACTCGGCCGGCCACGACGGCCACGCCTCGAAGTCACCGGCCGCCTCGGCTTCGGCCGCGCAGGGGCAGCACAACGCCGCCGATGTCGCGTTCGCCAAGGGGATGATCCCCCACCACCGTCAGGCGGTGGAGATGGCCGGCCTCGCGCCCACCCGCGCGGAGTCCGCCAAGGTCAAGAAGCTCGCCGGTGAGATCAAGAAGGCACAGGACCCCGAGATCAAGACGCTCTCCGGCTGGCTGACCTCCTGGGGCGAGCAAGTTCCCGCCGAAGGCGCAATGGACCACTCCATGCACGGCACCGGCGGCGGGATGATGACGGCCGAGGAGATGGACGCCCTCAAGGCGTCCTCGGGCAAGGCGTTCGACACCGCCTTCATGGAAATGATGATCAAGCACCACGAAGGCGCTGTGTCGATGGCGAAGACAGAGAAGGCCGACGGCGCTTTCCCTGACGCCAAGACCATGGCCGACGCCATCATCACCTCGCAGACCGCCGAGATCGCCAGGATGAAGAAGCTGCTCGGCAAGAGCTGACCACCCCGGCGCGGGGGGTGCCGGGCCGTGACGGCCCCGGCACCCCCCGCGCCCTTCTCCTGACCCTCACACCCGGTGACCTGGTGAGCAGCCGCTGTCGGCGTTCGTTTCACGTCATGGCGTGGAGTTGCCGCCGTGGCCGAGATGGTCGAGGAACTGCCGTTGGTCGTCCAGGAATCCGTCCGCGAAGAGTGAGCGGGGGGAGAAGAGCGCGGTGAGTGTGATCTTGAGGTTCGACTGCTCGATGGACCGTTTGAGCAGTGAATGGGTCGCGTCCGGGTATCGCTTGACCGTCAACACACCGCCTGCGTCCAGCGCACCGCGGTAGCCGCGCTCCGTGTCGGCGGTGTCCACGTTGGTGTCGTGGCCTGCGAGGGTGAGCAAGACGGGTACGCCACGCAGAGCGCGGAGATCCCGTGTGGCGTCCGCGGTGTAGTTCCTGGAGATGAAGCCCCAGCGGTCGGCGGTCATGCCGTCCGCGTCGCCGCCCATCGCCCTGACGTATTCCGTGAAGGTCGCGCCGCGTTCCAGCAGCCGGCGGGTCGTCTCGCTCCTGCTGATCTCTTCCTTGATACGGGCCGCCGACGCTCCGTCGGCGCGCAGCTCGGCGAGAAGGTTGTAGCGGCCCTGCTGGAGCCAGTTGATCGCGGGCGAGACGGCGATGACGAAGCTCACGGGCGTCTTGGCGGCGATCTTCGGCAGGACCCAGCCCGCCTGGCTGGCACCCCAGAGCCCGATCCGGTCGCCGTCGATGTCCGGTCGGGCGCGCGCCCAGGCGATGGCGGCGGCGGCCTCCTCGGCCCGGTCGTCCATGGACTGGTCGAGCCAGTTGCCGGGGGCGCCCGCGACTCCGGGCTTGTCCCAGGACAGGGAGGCGTATCCGGCCTTGGCGTTCGCTTCCCACATGGGCTGGTAACCGTCGTCGTGGGTGGCGCTGACAGGTCCGTCGCCGTGGACGTACACGACCAGGCCGTGCTGCTTGCGGCCGTCTTTGGGAGTGGCGAGGACTGCGTGGAGGGTGTGGCCGCCGTGGCGTATCGACACCCGTTCCTCCTCCAGGTCGTAGGTGTTCTGCCACAGCACCACGCCGACGAGACCAGCGGCCACGACCAGCACCGCGACGAGGGACCACACGGCGATGCGGAGCCCGCGCCGTCGGGGCTGGATCTTTGCGCACATGAGATCAGACCGCCTCTGTTCGATTCACACAGAACGAAACTATCACTGCTGGAACGTTCGTTTGCCGAGTGATAGTTTTGAGGGAAGGTTACAGCGACAAGAGGGGGACATCGCATGGGATTCGACGCGACCGATACCGGCACCGGGCCGGTGACGGTCCGGTGGGGGATACCAGAGGGAGCCGAGCGGCGGGCGGCCGAGCTGTACTGGGACGCCTTCGGCCGCAAACTCGGCCCCGCCCTGAACCCGCCGGACAAGGCGGTGCCCTTCCTCGCCGCCCATCTGAACGCCGACCGCGCGGTGTGCGCGATCCTCGACGGGCGGCTCGTCGGCCTCGCCGGCTACCAGCTCGGCGGGCGGGCCCTCACCGGCGGCTCGGCGGCCGCCGTACTGCGCACCTACGGGCACCTGCGCGGACTGCGCCGACTCGTGCTCCTCGCCCTGTTCGAACGCCACCCGGCCCCCGGGCAGCTCGTCATGGACGGCATCGCCGTGGACCCGGACATACGGGGCCGCGGTGTCGGGAGCCTGCTCATCGAAGAAGTGGCCGCGGTCGCCGCCGAACAGGGCTGCCGGAAGATCCGACTGGACGTGATCGACACCAACCCGCGTGCCAGGGCCCTGTACGAGCGGCGCGGCTTCACGGCCGTACGGACCGAGCACACGCCCTGGCTGCGCGGGCTCATGGGTTTCGGCGCGGTGACCACCATGCACCGCCCTGTCGTGGCGGACGGGCCGGGAAGACTGAGCACATCATGACCGAACACATCGAGATCCCCACCCGCATGCTCGTCCATGCGCTGATCCGCGAGGACGGCACGGTCCGCGCGGACGAGCTCTACACCGTGGCCAACACCCTGGGCATGAGCGACCAGCAGGTGCGGCTGTGCGTCAAACGCCTCGTGGCCGAAGGCCGCTTCACCCACGAGGGCCGGGGCCGCAAGGCTGAACTGCACGCCACCGCGGACACCGTGCGTGCCCTCGCCCCCAACGCGGACTTCCTGCGGCACGCCTTCCAGCAGGACGCCGGGCTCGCGCCCTGGGACGGCGTCTGGCACCTCGCCGCCTTCGCGGTGCCCGAATCGGCGCGCACGGCCCGCGACTCCCTGCGCGAGACCCTCGTCCACCTCGGCGGCGCCCCACTGCAGGGCGGACTGTACGTCTGCGCCAACCCCTGGGAACCGTACGTCGAAGAAGCGGCCCACCACCTGGGCGCCCATGACGCGCTCACCCTCCTCACCACGACGGACCTGCGCAGGGGCGCCACCCAGGAACCCGCCGAGCTCGCCCGCCAACTGTGGCCCCTGCAGGAGATCGCCGAGCGCTACCACCGCCTCAGCCGCCTCGCCCGGCCCCGCCTCGCCGCGCTCACCGGCCCCGACCGGCTCTCCCCCTCCGCACTCCTCACCATCGCGGTCGAACTGGCCGCCGAACTCACGCGCGCCATGGAGCCCGACCCGCTCCTGCCGCCCCCACTCCTGCCCCAGCCATGGCCCGGCACCCAGGCCCGGGAACTCGTCACCCGGTGCTGGGCCGCCCTGCACCACCAAGAACACGACGAAGCCCGCCCGGTCCTCTTCCGCCTCTACGCCGACATCACCCAAGAGGCAGCGGACGGTGCCGCGCACTGAACAGGGGTCCGGCGGCCGGGATGATCACGGGGCGCAGGTGTGTGGTAGCTGACAGTTCCGAATGTCAGAGCGATCCCCTAGGCTGGGCGCCATGCCCTTAACCCCATCCCCTCATGGTTCCGTGCGCTCCTCTGTCGAACTGAACGAGCGGATCCGCGGCCTGTGGCTGCGCGCCTCCGGACGTCTCTCCGCCGAGCAGCGCAGAGAGTACGAGCAGTTGGTGACGGAGTGGGCGCAGGCGGTCCGGGCGGAGATGGTGAAGGCCGCTTAGGGGTTCCCGCCGCGCCGAGCCCCTCGTTTCCGCACGGCCCTTGGCTCGGACCGGGTCGTACCCAACACTGAGCCGATGACGCAGCGCGTGGAACTCGCCGCCGTGCTCGACCGGCTGGCCATCGATTCCCTCATCACCGAGTACGCGGTGACCGTCGACGACGGTGACTGGCCCGCCTACCAGCAGTTGTTCGCTCCCGAAGGACGCGCCGACTACCGCTCGGCGGGCGGCATCGAGGGAGGATACGCGGAGATCGCCACCTGGCTGGCCGAGACGATGCGCGTGTTCCCGATGCGCCAGCATCTGATCGTCAACCGCCGCCTGGAGTTCGGCACGCTCGACCAGGACATCGGCGACACCGCGCGCGTAGCGGCCGACTATGTGAACCCCATGCGGTTCGCGGACCGTGCCGGTGACGCGCCGTCCACGGCGCCGGACTTCGTCTGCGGCGGGCGCTACGACTTCACGCTGCTGCGCACCCCCGGAGGCTGGCGGCTGCGCGGGGTGACCGTACGGGAGAAGTGGCGCCGCGCCGAGGACCGGCCGCGCGCGGCCCCCATCGGGGGCTGAGACCGGCCACGCCCCTTACGCCGCCCGGCGTCGTCCCCGTCACTCACCGTCCCCACCGCTCCCTGACGCCTACTCCCGCCGGCGCTCGAACAAATGCCCACTGTCAGAGATCGTCGGCGGCCCGCACACTGGGTACACCTGCGGGCATCGGGGATTTTCGGGGAGCTGGGGAGGCGCTGCATGGCTCGGTTCGGCGACGATGGGCGAGGGCGGCTTCGGTCCCGCGTCGAACGGCTGCTCGCGTCACCCCGGTGGCGGAGTGCCCTCGCCGTCCTGGCGGGAGCGCTCCCCGCCCTCGCGTTCCCCGCCCCGTCCCTGTGGTGGTTCGCGTACGTCGCGCTGGTGCCGTGGATGCTGCTCGCCCGGACGGCGCCGACCGGGCGGCGGGCCATGCTCGACGGATGGCTCGGTGGCCTCGGTTTCATGGTCGCCGTGCATCACTGGCTGTTGCCGAGCCTGCATGTGTTCACGGTCGTCATCGCCGCGCTGCTCGGCCTGCTGTGGGCGCCCTGGGGCTGGCTGGTGCGGCGGCTCCTCGCGGGCGCGCCCGCGCCGCGACGGGCCGCGGCCGCTCTGGTGGCCCTGCCGTCCGGCTGGCTGATGGTGGAACTGGTCAGGTCATCGGAGGGCCTGGGCGGGCCGTGGGGCCTGCTCGGCTCCAGCCAATGGCAGCTGCCCCCGGCCCTGCGGCTCGTCTCGGTGGGCGGGGTGTGGCTGGTGAGCGCGGTCGTGGTGTGCGTCAACACCGCGCTCGCACAGTTGGCCGTCGCCTGGGCCCGGCGCGGGCCGGTCGGCGCGGGAGCGGCTTCCCGCGTCCCCGGGCGGGCCGCCTCCGGCCCCGCTCTCGTCGGGCTCGTCGCCGTGGTGGCCCTCTCCTGCGCGGCCGGTGCCTGGGCTCCCCGGCCCGAGCCGGCGGGGCGGGTCCGGGTGGCCGTCGTACAGCCCGGCGTCATCGAGGGCGCCTCTGCTCCGGACAGGCGGCTCGCTCGCGAGGAGGAGTTGACCCGCTCGCTGGCGGGCCGGGACCCGGACCTGGTCGTGTGGGGCGAGAGCAGCGTCGGCGTCGATCTGGCCGACCGGCCCGACGTGGCCCGCCGCATCGCCGCGCTCTCCCGCGAGGTCGGCGCCGACATCCTGGTCAACGTGGACGCCCGCCGCTCCGACCGCCCCGGCATCTTCAAGAGTTCCGTGCTCGTGGGCCCGGAGGGTCCGACCGGCGACCGCTACGACAAGATGCGGCTCGTCCCCTTCGGGGAGTACATACCGGCGCGTTCCCTGCTCGGCTGGGCCACCTCCGTCGGCAAGGCCGCCGGCGAGGACCGCAGGCGCGGCGACCGCCAGGTGGTGATGGACGCCGGGCACGGGCTGCGGGTGGGTCCGCTGGTCTGCTTCGAGTCGGCGTTCCCCGACATGAGCCGCCGACTGACCCGCGACGGCGCCCAGCTGCTGCTCGCCCAGTCCGCGACGTCGTCGTTCCAGGCCAGCTGGGCCCCCGAGCAGCACGCCTCGCTGGCGGCGATACGCGCCGCCGAGACGGGCCGCCCCATGGTGCACGCCACCCTCACCGGTGTCTCGGCCGTCCACGCCCCGGACGGCTCACGCGTCGGCGCCCCGCTGGGCACCTCGGCGAGCGCCGCCGCCGTCTACGACGTGCCGCTCGGCCGGGGCGTCACCGCGTACGTCAGGTGGGGCGACTGGCCCCTGCGCGGCGCTCTCGTCGTGCTCGTGGCGCTGTGCGCGGCCGAGGGGGCGCGGGCTCTCAGGCGGCCTGCCCCTGAGCGGCGAGGACCACGCGCTCGCACAGTTCATGGGTCGCCAGCGCATCCCGGGCGCTGAGGACCTTGCCCGCGCGGACGGCGTCGAGGAAGGCGAGGACGACCTGTTCGATGCCGCGCTGCCGGGCCACCGGCACCCAGTCGCCGCGTCGCCGCGTGCTCGGCTGGCCCTTGTGGTCGATGACGTCGGCGAGGTTGAGCACCTGGCGCTTGGTGTCCTGCCCGGAGATCTCCAGGATCTCCTCCGTCGAACCGCTCAGCCGGTTCATCACGCCGATCGCGGTGAAGCCGTCGCCCGCCAGTTGCAGCACGACGTGCTCCATAAGGCCGTCGACGACCCGGGAGCGCACGCCGACATGGTCGATCGGCCCCGGCGCCAGGAAGCGCAGGGTGTCCACGACGTGGATGAAGTCGTCGAGGACGAGCGTGCGCGGGGCCTCGGGCAGCCCGACGCGGTTCTTCTGCATGAGGATCAGCTCGCGCGGGTGCTCGACGCACTGGGCGTAGCCGGGCGCGTAACGGCGGTTGAACCCGACGGCGAGGCTGACGCCCCGGTCATCGGCGAGGCCCACGAGACGCTCGGAGTCGGCGAGTTCGTACGCGAGGGGCTTGTCGACGTACGTCGGCACACCCGCCTCGACGAGCCGCGTGACGATCTCGGGGTGCACGGCGGTCGGCGCGTGCACGAAGGCGGCGTCGAGGTCCTGGGCGAGCAGCGTGTCCAGGTCGGTGTGGCAGCGGGCGTCGGGAATGTGGTGGACGCCGGCGACCCGGGCGAGCGTCGCGGGCGTGCGGGTCTGCAGGTGCAGCTCGACCCCGGGCTGGGTGGTGAGAACCGGCAGGTACGCCTTCTGCGCGATGTCACCGAGTCCGATGCAGCCGATCTTCACCACTGTCTCCCTACCGCCCACCACTGGGTCCACCGCTGTTCCGGCCCACGTCCCGAGCCCTCCGCCCGTCCGCACGAGGGTTCACCGGCCGTTCCCGCAGCATACGGTGCCCGTGCGGGCCGCCCACGGGCACGGGCGCCGAAGGCGCACGGAACGGGGCCGGAACGTGCCGGGGCGCCCCGACGCTGAGGTCGCTGGGGGCTGGGGCGTGCCCAGGAGTCGCCGTCGCGTCAGCCATGGCGTACCGCCCCGTCACCCGTGCGGGGCAACCTCTGCCGCGTTCCCGCTCCAAGGGGGTCCGCGGCCGAGAGAGTTGGGCGCGTGCACCGATCGTCCGCAGCCGGTTCCGTCACCGCCGCGTTCCTCGTCTCCGTGGCCGTCTCGGTCACCGCCTCCGGTTGCGTGGGGGTCGAGCGGCCGAGCGGGCCCGCGCCGACGACGGCACCGGCGTCCCCCTCCGCTTCCCCCGGGCACGGGAAGAGCCGGCCGCAGACCGAGCAGGGCCCCGGCCGGGAAGTGCTGCAGCGCATGACCCCGCCCCCTCGCCCCGCGCCTCGGAAACCGGCCGTCGACGTCCGCCCCGTCGCCCCACCGCCCCGCCCCGAGCAGCCGCCGCCTCCCCCGGCACGCAGGCCGCCCGTGGCCCGGCGGGACGCGGGCGCCGCCCGGCCCGCCCCACCGGTGGTGAAGCCGCTGATCCCGGATGTGTGCGCGCTCGGCGAGACCTACGGGGGCTGGCAGCCGGGCAGCCCGGAGTCGGCCATCTGCCACAAGGCATACGGTCGTTGAACCTCACCCGCATGGAGCCTCACCCCGTGCGGACATCCCCTGGCAGAGCGGTGATCGCACGCCCACCGCACCTTGCACCGACCGCGTCCAGGCCCTGAGGGGAGCCCGTCCCGCCGCTGTACCCGCATGCTGTGCAGTGGTTCGAGTCGGCCGGCTGTTGACCCTCGACTTGGTGGAGGGCCCAGAGTCCTGGGTGTGGAGAGCGAGATGCGCAGTATTGGTGAGATGGCCCGGGACAGTGGACTGAGCGTGAGCGCTCTGCGGTTCTACGACGGTGCCGGCGTGCTGGTCCCGGCCTGGGTGGATCCGGTGAGCGGCTACCGCTGGTACGGCCCCGAGCAGCTTGCGGAGTCCCGGTTGCTGGCCCGGCTGCGCCGGGCCGGCATGCCGTTGGCGGACATTCGGCTGGTACTGGCCGGATGGTCCGGGGCGGACGCCGACCTGGTGCACAAGCTGCTCCAGGCCCATCTGCGCCGTCTCGAACGCGGGCTGTCCGATGCCCGCGACGAGTTCTCCACGATCCGCGCACTACTCGCATGCAGGGAGAACCCCATGACTTCGCTCCGCACCACGACCGTCCGGTCGACCGTCTCCGCACCCGAGCTGGCCGCCGCGCTGGACGCGGTCCGCTTCGCCGCCGGCGCCGACCCGGAGCTGCCGATGCTCGACGGTGTCCTGTTCGACATCGAGGGCGACCAGCTCCGTGTCGTGGCCACCGACCGGTACCGGATGGCTGTCGCACAGGCCGCCGCCACCGGGCATGACGGGCCCCGGGTGCAGGCCATCGTGCCGTCCCCGCTCGCCGACGCGATGCGGGCGCTGCTGAGTGACGACGCGTCCGTTCAGCTCACTGTCGAGGGTGACCGCGTGGCCTTGGAGACGGGGGACCGTCAGGCGGTCGGCCAGTGCCTCGATCACGACTTCCCTGATTACCGTCGCCTCGTCCGCGTGCCGGCAGGGCGCCGTGCCCTTGTCGATGTCCCGGCTCTGCGGGAGATGGTGGAGACCGGCCCCGTCCGGGCGAGCGAGGTGCGCGAGCAGGACGGCGTGCCCGGCGATCTCAGCGTGCTCAAGGTGACGGCCGACGGCGTGGTGACCGTCTGCGAGGACGGTGACGACGACCAGGACCACATCGCCGTCAACCGCGAGTTCCTCCTGCAGGCCCTCGCCGCCGGGGCCCGGGACCAGCTGATTCTGGAGGTCGGCGCCCCCACAGCGCCCCTGGCGATCCGCCGGACCGACACCGAGGACGCCTATTCGCTACTGATGCCTGTCCGCCTGGAGAACTGACCCCTCGGGCAGTGGCCACCGGGGAGCGAAGCCGTGACAGCGGGATCTCGAAGCCGCCGCAGCGCCTCACTCCACCTCGCTCCCCTCCCCCACCTCTGCCCCCAGCCTCGCGATGGCCGCCCTGATGCCGTTCCCGTAGCCGTCGTCCTCCAGGGCGTCCACCGCGCCGCGGGCCCGGCGCAGATGGCTGCGGGCCGCTTCGGGGCGGCCCAGCTTCAGGTAGTCCGCGGCGAGGTTGAGGTGCAGGGAGGGGTAGAAGCCGCGCACCGCGAGCGACTGGTGGTGCGCGGTCAGGCGCTCGTCCGTCAGCTCGTCCGCCGCGGACAACGCCCGCAGGTCCCACGCCAGTTCGACCGAGGGGTCTTCCTGCGTGTCCGCCATGTAGTGCGCGAGCGTGCACCGGTGCAGCGCGTCGCCGTCCTCGCCGATCTCCCCCCAGAGACCGAGGAAGCGGTCCTGGGCCTCCTCGCGATCACCGCCGTGGTGCAGCATGACCGCTTGTCCGATCCGCGTCATCATGGCGTCCTCCGCCGTCTGCTTTTGCTGCTCCGCCACCGGGTCCTCCATGGTCGTACGGCCATCGCCCCCATCCCTCACGACGCTAACCGCAGCCACCGGCAATCGCGGTCAGGCACGTTCGCCGGCGGGGGTGCTCACGCGTAGCGCTGGGCCAGCCCGGTGACGCGCCTGGCCACCTCGGCCCGCAGCTCGGGCGGCCCGAGCACCTCCGCCTCCAGGCCGAGCCGCAGCACGTCGCCCGCCGCCACCGGCGGCTTCTCCACTTCGAGCCCCACTTCGACCCAGCCGTCGGCGTCGGGCGCGCCCGCCGCCCGCACGGCCCGCTCCCCCGCCGCCCCGAACATCGCGGGCAGCAACCGGAGCCCGGTCCTGGACACCCTCAGCCGCGCCGTTCCCCACAGCACCCGGGCCTCCAGGCCGCTCGCCGCCGTCGCCCAGTACGCCGCCAGGTCGAACCCGGCGGGGCGGGCACTGGTCTCTTCCATCACCGTCGCCGTCAAGAACCGCGACACCCGGTACGTACGTACGCTGCCACCGCAAGCCTCGGTGGCGGCATGATCCTCCGGGGTCCCTGCGCCTTCGACGGCCGCCACCAGATACCAGTTACCCGACTTGAGAACCAGCCCCAAGGGATGCAGCTCCCGGTGGACTTCGCCGCCCCAGCGCCGGTAGTGGGCCCGCAGCACCCGCCGGCGCCACACCGCTTCGGCGACGACGGCGAGCTGCGCGGGCGCCGGGTCTGCCGTACGGAACCACGCGGTCGCGTCGAGATGGAAGCGCTCCTGGATGCGCCGCGAGCGTTCCCCGAGCCCCTTGGGCAGCGCGGCGCCCAACTTGAGCTGCGCGGTGACCAGTTCCGCGCCGAGCCCGAGGTCGGCCGCGGCCCCCGGCATGCCGGCGAGGGCGAGGGAGTCCGCCTCGTCGTCGGTGAGCCCCGTCAGCCGGGTGCGGTAGCCGTCCAGGAGCCGGAAGCCGCCGGCCGGGCCCCGCTCCGCGTAGACGGGCACCCCGGAGGCGGCCAGTGCCTCCGCGTCCCGGTAGACGGTCCTGACCGAGACCTCCAGTTCCTCGGCGAGTTCGGGCGCGGTCATGCGCCCGCGGTTCTGGAGCAGCAGGAGGAGGGCGAGGAGGCGGTCGGCGCGCATGGGCACCAAGTGTGCCCCCGCGACCCACGCCCGACAGGCCCCGACCCCGGTCTCAAGAGTTTGCGGCCCCGCATTCCGTACCTGACAGAAGGTGTCAGGTACGTACGGCACAGTCCTCCTCATCGGCGGAAAGCCACACTCACAGGCGGCACAGGTACGGCCTGCTCAGCGCGACGTACCCGGCCGATCCGGCGAGAAGCCGGCACCGCGCCGCCGGTCACCGCACTCCAGGAGGACACCCATGAGCACGAAGACCACCGGCACCTGCACCTTCACCGGCTGGGACGAGCAGCCCGTCGCCGGTGCGGACGGCGGCCCCCGCATCGCGCACGCCGCTGTCACCAACGACTACGCCGGCGGGATCGAGGCGGCGGGCACCTCGTGCGAGTACACCATCGCGTACACGACTGGGACGACGGGCGGGTACGTCGGCTACGAGTTCATCGAGGGCGCGGTCCGGGGCCACAAGGGGTCGTTCGTGATCGAGCAGCGCGGTTCGTTCGTCGCCGACGGCATAGAGTGCGTGTTCACCGTACTGCCCGGTTCGGGCACCGGCGAGCTGGCCGGGCTCACCGGGTCCGGCGCGTTCACCGCGCGGCACGGCGAGAAGTCCGCCGCGTACACCTTCGACCACTCGATCGGCGGCTGAGTGGCTCAGCCGATGTCCGGGATCCGCCAGTCGATCGGCTCGTGCCCCTGCGCCGCCACCGCGTCGTTGATCTGCGTGAAGGGGCGGGAGCCGAAGAACTTCTTGGCGGACAGCGGCGAGGGGTGCGCGCCCTTGACGACGACATGCCGCTCCTCGTCGATCAGCGGCAGCTTCTTCTGGGCGTAGTTCCCCCACAGCACGAAGACGGCGGGGTCGGGGCGGTCGGCCACCGCACGGATCACCGCGTCCGTGAACTTCTCCCAGCCCTTGCCCTTGTGGGAGTTGGCCTCACCGGCGCGGACCGTGAGCACCGCGTTCAGGAGCAGGACGCCCTGGCGGGCCCACGGCATCAGATAGCCGTTGTCCGGGACCGGGTGGCCCAGCTCTTCCTTCATCTCCTTGTAGATGTTCCGCAGGGAGGGCGGGGTCTTCACGCCGGGGCGCACGGAGAAGCACAGGCCATGGCCCTGGCCCGCCCCGTGGTAGGGGTCCTGGCCGAGGATCAGGACCTTCACCTGGTCGTACGGCGTCGCGTCGAGGGCGGCGAAGACCTCCTCGCGCGGCGGGTAGACGGGGCCCTTCGCCCGCTCCTCCTCGACGAACTCGGTGAGTTCCTTGAAGTAGGGCTTCTGCAGCTCCTCGCCGAGGACTCCGCGCCAGGACGCGGGCAGCATGGCGATGTCGGTCACGTCAACAACCTCCGGTGTGCGGTCACTTCTCACGAGAGAACCTACCGGCGACCACTGACATTCGACGCGGCCCCCGGCCCCGCCCCAAGGGGCCCCGGGCCGGGAGCCGACGAGGGGACCGGCCCCCCTACCAGCTGGTCTTGCGCTGCAGCTCCCACATCATCATGATCGCCGAGGGGTCCAGCGCCCGCTCGCCGCCCGCGATCTCCTCGCTGGACATGATGTACTGCTTGCCCTGCCACAGCGGCAGCAGTCTGACGTCGTCGACGAGGATCTCCTGTGCCCGTTCGAACTCGTCGATGACCGCGCCCCGGTCGGTCTCCCTGCGCTCGCGCGGCAGCAGCTGCTCGGTGATCTCCTTGGACACGTACGGCGTGCTGAGCGCGTTCTTCGGGCCGACGAACGGCGCGATGAAGTTGTCGGCGTCCGGGAAGTCGGGGAACCAGCCGCGTCCGAAGACGGGGTACTCGCCGTTGCCGTAGCCCTCCTGGAACTGTGTCCACGGGCGGCTCTTGAGCGTGACCTTGAAGAGCCCCGAGGCCTCCAGCTGCCGCTTGATCTCGGCGAATTCCCGCTCGGTCACCGATCCGTAGCGGTCGGTGGTGAACCAGAGGGTGAGCGGGACGGGCTCGTTGATGCCGGCGTCGGTGAGGATCTTCTTGGCCTTGGCGACACTGGGGTCCCCGTAGTCGTCGAAGAACCCGGTGGCGTGACCCGTGAGGCCTCGCGGCACCATGGAGTAGAGCGGCTCGACGGTGTCCTTGTAGATCTTGTGGGCGATGGCGCCCCGGTCCAGCACCTGCGCGAAGGCGCGCCGGACGGGCAGCTTCCGCACCCAGGGGTCCTTGGTGTTGAACACCAGGTAGCGGATCTCGGTGCCCGCGCCCTCGACGAGTTCGATCTCCTGTTCGCGCCGGCCCTTGTTCTGCATGGCGACGATGTCCTCGGAGGCCAGGCCTCGGAAGGTGACGTCGATCTGCTTGTCCTTGAGGGCCTCGACCATGTCCGAGGACTTCTTGAAATAGCGGATGGTGACGGCGTCGTTCTTGATGTCGGCCGCACCCTTGTAGTGGCTGTTCTTGACCAGTTCGGCCTTCTCGTTCGGTGCGTAGGCCTCAAGCGCGTACGGTCCGGACCCGGTGATCTCGTTGCCCGTGCGGAGCTTGTCCGCCGGATACTCGTTCGGGTCGACGATCGACATGGCGGGCGTCGACAGCACGAACGGGAACGTCGCGTCCGCCTTCTTGAGGCGGAAGATCACGGTCCGCTCGCCCTTGGTCTCGACCCGGTCGAGCGAGCCGAGCAGCCCCGTGGGACCGCCCTTGACCACGCCCTTCGCCTCGATCTTGCGCATGCGGTCGAAGGAGTACTTGACGGCGGCCGCGTCCAGTTCGTCCCCGTCGGAGAACTTCAGGCCCTCGCGCAGGTCGCAGGTGAAGACGGTGTTGGAGGCGTCGGCGAACTCGCAGGACTCCGCGGCGTCCGGCTCGGGCTCGGTGGCCCCCGACGGGAAGCTGAGCAGCGTCTGGAAGACGTTCCGGTACAGCTCCCAGGAGCTGTCCCAGGCCTTGGCCGGGTCCAGGGTGGTGGGCGCGCTCATGGTGCCCACGGTGATCCGCTGCTCCCCGTCCGGGCCGTCGGAGGACAGTACCCCGCATCCCGCGAGCAGCGAGACGGACGTGAGCGCCGCCATGGGACGCAGACCCCTCATACGCTTCGCAAGGGGAACTTCACTGAACACGCGCACGCTCCTCGATCGGCCATGCCATGGGGTCGGCAGACAATATCGCAGTGCCCCGCCGGGCCAACTGCTGGCGCCGACAGGGCACTTGATGCGTGCGTACGTCACTTTCGCGGCGTACCCGAAGGTGTGGGGCCTTCGTCAGCCGACGCCCGCATTGAGGAAGATGCCGCCATCGACCACGAGTGTCTGGCCGGTGATCCAGTCGGACTGGCCGGAGGTCAGGAAGGCGGCGGCGCCCCCGATGTCCTCGGGCACACCGAGCCTGCCGAGCGGATAGGCGGCGGCCGCCTCCGCCTCGCGGCCCTCGTAGAGCGCCTGGGCGAACTTGGTCTTGACGACCGCCGGCGCGATGGAGTTCACGCGCACCTTCGGCGCGAATTCGTGCGCGAGCTGCAGGCTGAGGTTGACCATGGCCGCCTTGCTCATCCCGTACGCCCCGATGAAGGGCGAGGCGGAGACGCCGGCGACGGAGGCGATGTTCACGATGGCGCCGCCGTGCTCGCTCTGCCAGGCCTTCCAGGTCTGCTGGGCGAAGCCCAGGGCCGAGATGACGTTGGTCTCGTAGACCTTGCGGGCCACGTTCAGATCGAGCTCGGCGAGCGGTCCGAACACGGGGTTCGTGCCGGCGTTGTTGATCAGGAAGTCGACGCGGCCGAAGGCCTCCATCATGCGCTCGACCGCGGCCGCCTGGTGCGCCTCGTCGTGGGCCTTGCCCGCGACGCCGATGACCCGGTCGGAGCCGAGCTTCTCGACGGCCTCCTTGAGCGCGTCCTCGTTGCGTCCCGTGATGCAGACGCGGTCGCCCCGGGCGACCAGGGCCTCGGCGATGCCGTAGCCGATGCCGCGGCTCGCGCCCGTGATGAGCGCGGCCTTCCCGCTGTCCTGTCCAGTCATGATCTGAGCCCTCCCGGTCAGTTGAGCGGTCCGCCGGCGACGTACATGACCTGCCCGGAGACGAAGCCCGCGGCGTCGCCCGTGAAGAAGGCGATGGCGTTGGCGATGTCCTCGGGGCGCCCGACGCGCTGCACCGGGATCTGGGTGGCGGCCGCCGCCTGGAACTCCTCGAAGTCCATGCCGACGCGGTCGGCCGTGGTCTTGGTCATCTCGGTGACGATGAAGCCGGGGGCGACGGAGTTGGCGGTGACGCCGAACTTGCCGAGTTCCTTGGCGAGGGTCTTGGTGAAGCCCTGGAGCCCGGCCTTGGCGGCGGCGTAGTTGACCTGGCCGCGGTTGCCGAGCGCGGAGGACGAGGAGAGGTTCACGATCCGGCCGAATCCCGCGTCCACCATGTGCTTCTGGACGGCGCGGGACATCAGGAACGCGCCGCGCAGGTGCACGTTCATGACCGTGTCCCAGTCGCCCGCGCTCATCTTGAACAGGAGGTTGTCGCGCAGCACACCGGCGTTGTTGACGAGGATCGTCGGCGCGCCGAGCTCCGCGGCGATGCGGGCGACGGCGGCCTCGACCTGGGCCTCGTCGGACACGTCGCAGCCGACCGCGAGCGCCTTGCCGCCGGCCGCGGTGATCCGCTCGACGGTGTCCTCGCAGGCGGCCTCGTCAAGGTCGATGACGGCGACGGCGCGGCCTTCGGCCGCCAGCCGTACGGCCGTCGCCGCCCCGATGCCTCGCGCTCCGCCCGTCACGATCGCGACGCGCTGCTCTGTGGTGGACATGCTGGTTCTCCTCGCCCTTGGGATGCGGCTCTACGGGATGCGGCTCTGCGGAACGCGCTCCGGAGTGCGGCTCCATGGAGCGCGGCCCTACGGAACACTGCCCCGCGGAACGCCGCTCCACGTGATCCACTCCACGGTACGCCCGATAGTGAGCGACCGCTTAGTACCTTCAGCTGGACGTGACGCTAGAAGCCCTGGCACCGGGTGTCAACGGCACCGGGCGAGCTGTGACGCGTTACCTCACCAGGAGGTCGAGGAGGCGGTCCACCTCGGCCGCGGGGTCGGCCGTCAGACCGGTGTGCACGGGCCCCGGCTGGACCACCGTGGAGCGCGGCGCGATGAGCCAGCGAAAGCGCCGCCCCGCGTCGTCGCGCTCGGCCTGGCCGGCCGCTTCGCCGCCCTCGCAGATCCGCTCGACGGCGGCGAGCGCCGCCTTGACGCCGCCGACGTCGGCCGCCGGGTCGAGCGCCAGCAGCTTGTTCGCGTCGAGGTGCGTGCGGGCGGCGACGAAGGACTTGGCGCGGCAGTAGAGCACCACGCCCGCGTTGAACTGCTCGCCGCGCTCCACCCGGGGTACGACACGCACCAGCGCGTACTCGAAGACGTCCCGGTCCCTCACTTGGTGGCCCCCTTCGGCCGCGGCTCGCCGAGGGCGATGCGCTGGTGGATGGTCTCGGCGCGCGGCAGCAGGGCCGCCACGTAGGCGCGGCGCACGTCGTCGGGGCCCTTGAAGCCGGGCTCGTCGACCAGCCATACGTCGGGCACCTGCGCGGCGACCTCGGTGAGCAGTTCCTCGGTGACGAGCGGGGCGAGTTCGGCGGCGGCCGAGGCCACGTCGGGCCCGAAGGGGGCGAGGACGTGGTCCGAGGCGTCGTACGGCTTGGCGGCGGCGCTGTGGGCCGTGCGCCAGTTGTGGTGCCAGATCATGCTGGCGCCGTGGTCGATGAGCCACAGGTCACCCCGCCTGACCAGCAGGTTCGGGTTGCGCCAGGACCGGTCGACGTTGTTGATCAGGGCGTCGAACCACAGGACGCGTCCCGCCTCGCCGGGGTCGACGGCGTGGGCGAGCGGGTCGAAGCCGAGCGCGCCCGACAGGAAGTCCATGCCGAGGTTGAGCCCGCCGCTGGACTTGAGGAGTTCCTGCACCTGCTGGTCGGGCTCGCCGAGGCCGATCACCGGGTCCAGCAGGATCTGCGCCAGCCGGGGCACCCGCAGCCCCAAGCGGCGCGCCAGCTCTCCGCAGATCACCTCGGCGACGAGCGTCTTGCGGCCCTGCCCGGCGCCGGTGAACTTCATGACGTACGTCGCGTACGCGCCGTCGGCGTCGGCGGTCTCGACGACGCCGGGCAGCGATCCGCCCTCCCGCAGGGGCGTGACGTAGCGGACCGCGGTGACTTCGGTGAGCATGGCCCCAGGTTACGTCTGCGAAGGGCCTGTTCGATCACCTGCCCCGCTGCCCGCAGCGCCCGCCCTGGACTTCCCGCACACCGCCGCGGCGGGAGTCGGACTTCGCGAGAGATTGCCCGGGCGCGTGAACGCGGCGCCCGGTGGATCCGTACCCCTGGGCATGACGACTTCCGAAGAAACCGTCCCCGGGCCCGGCCGCCGCACCGTCATGGCCACGATCGGCGCGGCGGGGTTGGCCGCCGCCCTCACCGCGTGCGGCGACGAGGAGAAGGACTCCTCCGAACCGGCGGGCGCCCAGGCGCCGAAAGGCGGCGGCGCCGGGACCGTGCTCGCCAAGACGTCGGAGATCCCCGTGGGCGGCGGCAAGATCTTCAAGGACGAGGGGGTGGTGGTCACCCAGCCCACCAAGGGGCGGTTCAAGGCCTTCTCGCACCTGTGCACCCACAAGAAGTGCCCGGTGTCGAGCGTCGAGGGCGGCACCATCAACTGCCCCTGCCACGGCAGCAAGTTCGACATCGCCGACGGCAGCGTCAAGCAGAACCCGGCGCCGAGCCCGCTGCCCGTGGCCGAGATCTCCGTGGACGGCGACACGATCAAGCTGGCGTAGGCCCGTTGCCGGGCGTGGTGATGCCGTCTTGTTCCTGTCTAGTCCCGCTTCTTGTCCCGGCGCGGCGGACCCTACGGCTTGTGGGTCACCCAGAGCAGTTCGGCCGGCCAGCGGTGTGCCCAGTCCGGTGGATCGGTCTCGTTGTAGCCGTTGGGCGTTCCGCGTTCGGGCCGCGGCTCGATGAGGTCGTCGATGACGAGACCCGCGCCGCGCAGGACCTTGACCCAGTCGCCGTAGGTGAGCTGGAAGCTGGTCGCGCCGTCGCCTTCGGCGATGGTGTCCAGCCCGAAGTAGTCCTGTCGCAGCGTCGTGGTCACGCGGCCGGCGGCCTCGTCGTAGCAGGCCTCGAACCATGGGCTGGCGACGTTGAACACCAGCCGCCCGCCTGGGCCGAGCACGCGTGCCGCCTGCGGGACGGCCAGGCGCGGGGGCGCCCAGCTGAGCCCACCGAAGTCGCAGAACACCAGGTCGAAGCTGCCGTCGGCGAACGGGAGTTGTTCGGCGGCGCCTTGCACCAGCGGATAGCGGGCCGCTCCCATCGCGCGGGCGGCCGCCGCGAGTTGGGCGTCGGACAGGTCGAGCCCGACCACGTCGGCGCCCTCGGCGGCGAGCGCCCTGGACCACTGGCCGGCGCCACAGCCGAGTTCCAGGACGCGCTTGCCGGCCACGTCGCCGAGGGCGCGCAGGTGGGCGTCAGGAATGGAGTACATGCCCCAGAGCCGGGGTGCGGCGCCGATGCGCGGGTCGTGCTGGTGCTGGTAGGCGCCGCTGATCCGGTTCCACAGCCGCCGGTTGGCGGGGATGCTGTCCACGCGCCGACTCCAGCACCGCGCGCCGACGGCGGTCAACCGATTTAAGCACCGGCCCGCCCTCGCCCCGGTCCGGCCCTGGGTCGCCACGAGACGAGGGGAGGTGTGCGAGCCGGGGATCAGGGTGCCGACGGCGCCGGGGCGGGCGTGTTGCGGTGCCGGACGAAGATCGCTGTGGGGATCGCGAGGACGAGAAGGACGCTGCCGCCGACCAGTAGTCCCAGGTGGACGGCGTCGGTGAAGGCGCGCGCCACGGCGTCGCTGACGGTGTGGGCCAGTGGGGGCGGCAGCGAGGTGGCGCTGCCGCCGTGGACGGCGCCGTCGGCTATCCGGGCGGCGTCCTGGGCCGGGACGCCCGAGGTGATCAGCCGGTCTTCCAGGTAGCCGGGGAATCTGGTGGTGACGATGGTCCCGAGGACGCTGGGGCCCAGTACGGAGCCGATCTGGCGGAACATGTTGACGGTCGCGCTGGCCATGCCGGCCTGCGTTCGCGGCACGCTGTTGACGGCCGCCGCCGTCGAGGGGGCGGTCAGCAGTGCCGAGCCGACGCCTGCGAGCAGCAGGCCGGGCCACAGTGCGTGGTAGCCGGTGAAGGGCCCGACGGCCAGCAGGGCCAGCGCGCCGCCGCCCAGCATGACGAGGCCCGCGGTCAGCATGACGGTGACGCCCGTCTTCCGCACGAGGCGGACGGCGAGCGCGCTCACGACGATGTAGGTGGCGAACATGGCCAGCAGCCGGACGCCCGTGGCGAGCGCGGAGAGTTGCTGGACCCGCTCCATGTACAGGACGGCGAGCAGGGACGTGCCGACGAAGCCGAACATCGAGGCCGCCGCCACGCCCATCACCGCCGTGTAGGGGGCGTTGCGGAACAGACGCAGGTCCAGCATCGGGTCGTGGTGGCGTGTCTCGACGACGACGAAGAGGACGAGGGAGACGGCGAAGACGCCGTACATGGTGAGGATGCGGCCGGAAGCGTAGCCGGAGGAGCCGCCCTCGATGATGGCGTAGGTCGCGGACGCGATCATGACGGTGCCCGTCAGCACGCCGGCGAGGTCCAGGCGCCGGGTCGGGTGCTTCGTCTCGGTGACCATGAACGGGGTCAGGAGCACCGTGAGCGCGCCGATCACGACGTCGATCAGGTACACGGCGTGCCAGGTGAAGCCGTCGAGCAGCAGTCCGGCGCCGAGCGGGCCCACCGCGAGGCCGAGGCCGGAGCAGCTGGCCCAGGCGCCGATCGCCTTGGTCCGCTGCTGCGCGTCGGTGAAGGAGTGGCTGACGATCGACAGGCTGGCGGGGAGGACCGCCGCGCCGCCGATGCCCATGATCGCCTGCGCGGTGATCAGCAGTGCCGCGCTGTCGGCGGCGTACGCCAGCAGGCTGCCCGCGGTGAGCACCACCGCTCCGCCGAGGAAGACCGCGCGGCGTCCGACCAGGTCGGCCAGGGTGCCGGCGAACATCACCAGGGAGGCGACGACCAGGGAGTAGGCGCTGGTCACCCAGACCAGCGTGCTCGCGGTCGGGTGGAGGTCCTGCTGGATGGCGCCGAGTGCGCCGATGGTGGAGGAGACGTTGACGAACGCCATCATCACGCCGAGGCAGACGGTGAAGACGCCACGCCAGGGGTGGGCGGGTGTCGCGGCGGTGGGGGCGGCGGGAGGGAGCGCGGTGCTCGCACCGGATAGCTGGCTGCTGTTTTGCATAGCCAGGAAAGTAGCAGCCTGACTTCTTAAAAAGCTAGCCAGGTTAGAATGTGTTCATGGAACGCGCTGACCTGCACGACGAAGACATGGTGTTCACGCGCACCGGCGAGTTCGCCGACCGCGACGCCTTCACGGCGGCCGGCTGGTGCGCCATGGAACGGGCCCTGGAAGTGGTCGGCACACGCTCGGCGATGATGCTGGTCAGGGAGGCGTTCTACGGCGGGCGCCGCTTCGACGACCTGGTCCGGCGCACCGGGCTCGCGGAGACGGCGGCCGCCAAGCGCCTGCGGCAGCTGGTGGCCGACGGCCTGATGGAACGGCGCCCCTACCGGGAGCCGGGCGCGCGCACGCGGCACGAGTACGTGCTGACCGAGCGGGGCCGCTCCCTGTTCCCGCTGTTCGTCGCGTTGATGAACTGGGGAAGCGCGGACGGCGGGCGGAGCGGGGTCGAACTCGCGCACGCCGGATGCGGTGAGACGCTCCTCCCGGCCGTGCGGTGCGCGGCGGGCCATGACGTGGGCATCGAGGAGACCGAGGTGCGGCTCAGGCCGGGCCGTTCTTGAGCCGCCGCCGTCACTTCCAGACGTCGAGGATCTCCCGCGTGGTGGTGATGGTGGCGACCAGGGCGAGGGTGTTGCGGACCATCGCGGGGACGTAGTCGGCGGGCACTCCCGCGATGGCGTCGGCGGGGACGACGGCGGTGTAGCCGAGGTTCACGGCGTCGAACACGGCGTTCGGTATCGCGACGTTGGCCGAGACCCCGGTGACCAGGAGGGTGCGGCGGCCGAGGTTGCGCAGCAACGCGTCCACGTCGGTGCCCGCGAGGGGCGAGAGGCCGTGCAGTCGGCGTACGACGAGGTCCTCGTCGGCGACCTCGATCGGCGGTGCCACGCGTATCGCCGACGTGCCTTGGAGCTGGCGCACCGGGAGCCGTTCGGCGGCGCGGAAGAGCCGGGCGTTGCGGCCGGCCCCGCGTCCGTCGGGCCGTCGTTCGGCGACCGCGTGCAGGACCTGTACGCCCCTGCGGTGGGCGCCCGCCACGAGGCGCGCCACGTTGTCGAGGGCGCCGGACGAGCGCGCCTGCTCGGCGAGTTCGGGCAGCGCGCTCTCCGGGCCGACGACGCCCCGCTGGCACTCGACGGTGAGCAGCGCCGTGGTGGCGGGGTCGAGGATCTCCTTGAGCTGCTCGTACGACGGCATGGTTCCCCCTGTCGCGTCCGTACGGGGTGTCCGGCGCCCGGCGGGCGGTCGGCTCCGAAGTGCGCGCGAGGCTAACGGCCATTGCGTCACGAAGGAAGAGCCGCCATCCTTGCCTGACGCTCGGTCAGTCGGTGGGCGGTACACGCCAGTCGGGAGGACGCATGGCCGCCGTACAGCGCCGGGGGCGCAGGATCATGATGACGGCGGAGGAGATCGACGCGTTCCTCTCCTCGGAGCGCACTTGCCGGGTGGCGACGGTCTCCGCCGAGGGCGCCCCGCATGTCAGCGCGCTCTGGTTCGCCTGGGACGGCACGTCGCTGTGGCTGTACTCGATCACGCGCAGCAGGCGTTGGGCCGATCTGCGCCGGGATCGGCGGGTGGCCGTGGTGGTCGACACGGGTGAGGAGTACGGCGAGCTGCGCGGCGTCGAGCTGTCGGGAACCGTGGAGTTCGTCGGGGAAGCGCCGCGTACGGGCGAGCCGTGCCCGGAACTCGACGCCCCCGAGCGGTTGTTCGCCCGCAAGCTGTTCGGCGTGGACGAGATGCCGCACGACGGCCGCCACGCCTGGATCCGGCTGACGCCGGACGCGATCACGTCCTGGGACTTCCGGAAACTGGCCTCTTTGTAGGCGCGCGGGGGGTTGCGCGACGCCTGCCCTAGGTTGGCGCGTCCGGGCCTGCTCGAACGCCTGCCCAAGCCTCGCCCAGTCCCCGTACAGGCCCCCACCGCAGGCCCCGCCCGGACGGGCCCGCACGAGATCCCGCTCCCGGCGCCCCTGCGCCCCGCGTCCACGCGCCCCCGCACCCCGCAGTGGCCCCGCCCCCACTCCCCCACGGCCGCCTACCGCAGCCCCGCGCCCGCTGCCCGTAGAGCCTCCGCCGCCGCTCTGATGGACGGGCGCCGGTCCGCGTCCGCCCGCCAGACCACGTACACGTGACGCCGCACCCGGTGCCGCACCGGGACCGCGCGCACGCCGGTCGGCATCGGGTCGCGGCCCAGCCGGGGGGCCACGCAGACGCCGAGGCCCGCCGCGACCAGCGCGAGCTGGGTGTGGTGCTCGACGGCGCGGTGGGCGATCCGTGGCTCGACGCCCTTGCCGCGCAGCGTGAACAGCAGCCACTCGTCGCAGAACTCGCCCTCCGCCCAGGTGATCCACTCGTCGTCCGCGAACTCCTCCAGGTCGACCTCCGAGCGGTCCGCGAGCGGATGCGCGGCCGGCATCGCGATGTCGGCGGGGTCGTCGAGGAGGGGCGTCTTGACCAGGCCGTCCGGGATCGGCAGCGGCTTGTTGTACCAGTCCAGGACCACCGCCATGTCGATGTCGCCGCGCACCACGGCCGACACGGCGGGCACCGGCTCCAGCTCGCGGCAGCCGATCCGCAGCCCGGGGTGATCGGCCCGCAGCGCCGAGAGCGCGGCGGGCAGCAGACCACGCATGGCCGTGGGGAACGCGGAGATCCGCAGCTCACCGACCGCCTTGCCGCGCTGCTCCTCCAGGTCGGCCTGGGCCAGGGCGACCTGGGAGAGGATGCGCGCCGCGTGCTCGGCGAGCAGGCGCCCCGCGTCGGTCAGGCGCACGCCCCGACCGTTCTTGGCGAGGAGCTGCTGGCCCACCTCCCGCTCCAGCTTCGTCATCTGCTGGGACACCGCGGACGTGGTGACGTGCAGGCCCGCGGCGGCGCCGCTCACGGAGCCGTGCCGGGCGAGGGCGTCGAGCGTACGCAGGCGCTCCAGGTTCAACATGTAAGCGATGCTACGCGATACTCCGCATGAAATATCGCTTGTGCTAAGAGATCATCGAGGCGCATCGTGGTCCGCATGAGCACACCCCCCACCCCTTCGATCGCCCCCTCCGCCGGGCCGGGGCAGCAGCACCCGGGATCCGTCGACGCACCCGCCGTCAAGCGCTCGGGTCCGGTCGGCGCCCCCACCGCGAAGCCGCCCGTGCCGCCCGCTCTCGACTGGCGGATCCGCTTCGGGCTCCTCTCGCTGATCTGGGGCTTCAGCTTCCTGCTGATCAAGGTGGGCACGGAGGCGTACGCGCCTTTCCAGGTCACCCTGGGGAGGCTCGTGTTCGGCACGCTGGTGGTCGCGGCGGTACTCGTGGTCAAGCGGCAGCGGCTGCCGCGCGGGACGCGGACCTGGCTGCATCTGGCGGTGGCCGCCCTGCTGCTCAACGCGCTGCCGTTCTCCCTGTTCGCGTACGCGGAGCTGACGATCCCCTCCACGCTCGCCGGGATCTGCAACGCCACGTCGCCGCTGTGGGGCATGGCCCTCTCGCTCGTCGCGCTCTCCGAGGACCGCCCGACGCGGCGTCGCGTCGCGGGTCTCGGGCTCGGCTTCTTCGGCGTGCTGACGGTGCTGGGCGTCTGGCAGGGCTTCAGCGGTGTCGACCTCGCGGGCACGGCGATGGCGCTGCTCGCCTCGCTGAGCTATCCGATCGGCTGGATCTACGTCCGCCGCACCCTGGCCGGCTCGGGCCACTCGAACTTCTCCCTGACCGGGGCCCAGATGCTGCTCGCGACGGCCGAACTGGCCGTGGTGACCCCGCTGTTCACTTCCGTGCCGACCAGCTTCCCGGTGGCGCCGATGCTGGCGGTCATGGCACTGGGCGCGCTCGGCACCGGGCTCGCCTTCCTGCTCCAGTACTCGCTGGTGGACGACGTCGGCCCGACCACCGCGCAGATGGTCACCTACTTCGTGCCCGTCATCGCGACCGCCGCGGGCGTCGCCGTGCTCGGCGAGTCGCTCAGCTGGTCGACGCCGGTCGGCGCGGTGATCGTACTGGCGGGCGCGGCGCTCACCCAGTCCCGGCCGCGCGCGGCGAGGGGCGCCCGGGACGCCGGGGCACGCTCACCCCGGCCGTGATGCGGGGAGGCGGCCACCCCCGTCACTCGTAGCGTCGTGGCGACGCGGGCCCGACCGCCGAGGCCACCGCGTCGGCCACCCGCTCGACGTCCTCGTCGGCGAGCGCCGCGACGGTGATCCGCACCCCGGGCGGCGCGCTCAGCCGGAAGCGCGCCCCCGGGGCGACCGCCCAGCCGGCGTGCAGCAGGCGGGCCACCGCCCCGGTCTCGTCGGGAACCGGCACCCATACGTTCATGCCGCTGCGCCCGTTCGCCGGCACCCCCCGCTCGGCGAGCGCGGCGATCAGCGCGTCGCGCCGGCGCCCGTAGGACGCCGCCACCACGCCGGGGTCGACCGCGCCGTCGGCCCACAGCCGCACCACGGCGCGCTGGAGCAGCCGGCTCACCCAGCCGGGACCGAGCCGCTGGCGCCCCTGCACCCGGTCGACGGTGACGGGGTCGCCGGTGAGCACGGCGAGCCGCAGATCGGGCCCGTACGCCTTGGCGGTCGAACGCACCAGCACCCAGCTGCGGGTCGCCCCGGCGAGCGGATGCAGCGGCAGGTCGACGATGCCGTGGCCGTGGTCGTCCTCGATGAGCAGCACCTCCTTGTGCGCGGCGAGCACCTCGCGCAGGGCACGCGCGCGTGCCGCGGTCACGGCGGCGCCGGTGGGGTTCTGCGCGCGGTCCGTGACGATGACCGCGCGGGCCCCGCCGGACAGGGCGCGTTCCACGTCGGCGGGCAGCGGCCCCTCGTCGTCCACCCCGACCGCGAGCGCCCGCAGCCCGAGGGCCGAGACCAGGTCGAGGAGGCTTCCCCAGCCCGGGTCCTCCACGGCCACGGCGTCGCCGGGCTTGAGGTGGGCGGCGAGCACCCTCTCGATGGCGTCGAGCGAGCCGGAGGTGACGGCGACGGGTCCGGCCGGGACGCCGTCCGCGTCGAAGGCCACGCGCGCGTGCCGTTCGAGTTCCGGATCGACGGCCTCCTCCCCGTAGAGGACCGCCCGCTCGTCGCCCTGCGCGGCGGCCGCGGCGAACGCCCCGGCGAGCGCGGGCAGCAGCCGGCGGTCCGGGTTCCCCTGGGACACATCCCGCACCCCGGGCGGTGCTTCCACCCGGATCAGCTCGCGCGCGGTCGTGGCGGGCTTCGGCCGTACGCGGCTGCCGCGCCGCCCCGCCGTCTCGATGACCCCGCGCTCACGCAGCGTGCGATAGGCGGCCGCGACGGTATTGGGATTCACCCCGAGCCGGGCCGCCAACTCCCGCATGGGCGGCAGCGGTTGCCCCGGCTCCAGACCGCCGTCCCCCACGGCCCGCTCCACGCTGGCCGCGATATCCGCTGCGCGCCGGCCTTCGATCCGATAGTCTCCTAGCACAAAGATGAGTATGCACTAGTGCAATAGCCAAGGCAATATGACGTGACGGCGCACCCACGGCTGCTCAGCACACACGCGTCAGTAAACGGATCAGTACAGGGAGAACCATGCAGACGACGCCGACCACCTCCGACGCCGCCTCGCCGGACGGCGCCGCCTACACACCGACCGACCGCACGGTCCCGACCCGCTCGCGGGAGCGCGCCTCGTACGACCGTGAGACGGTGCACGCGATACTCGACGAGGCCTACGTCTGCCACCTCGGCTTCGTGCGCGAGGGCTCCCCTGTCGTGCTGCCGACGCTCTACGGACGCGTCGGTGAACGCCTGTACGTGCACGGTTCGACGGGCTCCCGGCCGCTGCGCATGGCGGGCGAGACCCAGGAGGGCCAGGAGGACCCGGGCCTCCCGGTGTGTCTGACCGTCACCCATGTCGACGGCCTGGTCCTGGCCCGCTCCGCCTTCCACCACTCGATCAACTACCGTTCCGTCGTGGTCCACGGCATCGCCCACCAGGTCACGGACCCCGAGGAGAAGCGGACCGCCCTGGACGCGCTCGTGAACCACGTCGTGCCGGGCCGCGCCGCCGACTCCCGCCCCGCCAACGCCAAGGAGCTGGCGGCGACCGCCGTGCTCCGCCTCGACCTGGACGCGGTCTCGGCGAAGGCCCGCACCGGCGGCCCGCACGACGAGCCGGAGGACCTGGACCTCCCCCACTGGGCAGGCGTGCTCCCCCTGCAAAGGGGGCACGGCAGCCCGATCCCCTCCGTCGATCTCGCGCCGGGCGTCGGCGTCCCCGATTACCTCGTCGACCTCTGATGCTGATCCACCCCTGGGACGCCGCCCGCACCGACACAGAGTGGCAGGAGTGGCTCGCCGCCCACGACTTCGGCCAGCTCGCCGTCAACGGCCTGCCCGGCGAGCCGCCGCACGTGCAGCCCCTGCACTTCGCCTACGAGGCCGGACACGACGGGCGCGGCAGGGTGCTGACCCACCTGGCCCGGCCGAACCCGCTGTGGCACGCCCTGGAGGCCGACCCGCAGGTGCTCCTGAGCGTGGTCGACGACTACGTGTTCGTGCCGGGTCCCTGGCAGGCCGCACCGGACGGCCCGGCCGAGCACGGCGTGCCCACCAGCTTCTACGCCGCCGTCCAACTGCGCTGCACGGCCCGCGTCGTCGATGACCCCGAGGAGACGGCGGACATCCTGAACCGCCAGGTCCGGCACTTCCAGCCGGACGGCGGCTCCGCGCGCGCCGCTGTGGGCGAGGCCCCCTTCGGCCGCATGCTCTCGGGCATCCGCGCGCTGTGCCTGGAGGTGACGGACGTACGGGCCAAGTTCAAGTACGCGAACCACCGGTCGGAGGAGGTGCGGGAGCGCATCGCCGCCGGGCTCGCCGAGCGGAACGGCCCGGGCGACGCGGCAGCCCTCGCGCACCACCTGCGCCGCCGCGACGGCTGAACGCCGGTGGCGGGGCGGACCAGCGACTTCACGCCTCGCCCCGCCACCGCCCCGCCCACGCACCGGCCACTCCGGGACACGGGCACTATCCGCCGCCCCCCGCCCCGGCCTCCCCGCCCCTACACCGGCGTCACTTCCCGCCGCGCCGTCACCTCGCGCCGGACCGCGATCGCGCCCCGCGTCTCCGCGACCGCGAGCCCGGTCACCGCGGCCAGCATCAGCACTGTGCCGACGACCGTCGTCGCCGTCAGTTCCTCGCCGAGCAGCGCGACCGCGATGACGGCGGCGCCGACCGGCTCCAGGAGGGTGATCACGGAGACGGTCGCGGACCGCACGACGGCGGCCCCGGCGAAGTACAGCGTGTACGCGATCGCGGTGGGCACGGCGGCGATGTACAGCAGGCAGCCGGCCACACGCGCGAGGTCGGCGGTGTGCGGCACCAGCCCTTCGGCGCCCGCGAGCGGCAGCAGGCAGAGCGCGACGACGGCGAACGACCAGACCGTGGTGTCGGCCGCGTCGGTGCCGCCGTCGCGGCCCCACCACCGGGTGACCAGCGTCATCGCCGCGTAGGCGGCAGCGGATACCAGCCCCCAGGCCACCCCCGCCGGACGCACCGTCGCGCCGCCGGCGTCACCGCCTCCGAGGACGAGCACCACGAGCCCGGCGAGGGCGCCCACGACGGCGACGGCTCCCCCGGCGCCCAGCCGCTCCCCCAGCGTGAGCCGCGCGCCCAGGGCGATGAGGACGGGCCCGGCGCCCATGGTGACGACGGTGCCGACGGCGAGGCCGGTCGTGTCGACAGCCGCGAAGTAGGCCGTCTGGAACACCGTGAGGGCCACGCCGGTCACGACGATCCGCCGGACCCGCCGGCCGAACGGCACCGGGTTCAGGGCCCGGCCCGTCGCCCCGTAGGGCCTGGTCCGGCGCGGCCGCGCCAGGCGCGCGGCGAGCAGCAGGACGAACCCGCCCGCGCACCGCCAGAAGGAGAGGCCGACCGGCCCCATGTCACTGGACCGGAAGACCAGCGCGGCGGCGGCACCGGCGGTGCCCCAGGCGGTCCCGGCGATGATCAGATAGAGGAGGCCTCGCCCGACGGGCAGGCCGAGTACGGCATTCGACACGTATGTTCTCCGCAGCAGAGAAGGATGGGTTGGCTCCGTCTGCGGGCAGCACCGTTCCGCCCGGCCAGCGGCCCGGGCGATTCCGTGGGCACCCCGCGCTAGGCGGCGGGGGGCGGAAGAACGCGTACTCGTGAATGCATGATCAGCACACTAGGTCGCGCTGCCGCTGCGCGACAACCGCGTTTCGGGATCCGGCACCGCACCCTGCGCGCCGGAGCCGCCGGCCTCAACGACCACGTCAGCCTCAGCGGCCTGAGCGGCCCCGGCCACCCCGGACTCCTTCGCGGGTGCCGACGACTGCGCGATGAACGCCCCCGCGAGGACGACGGCGCCCCCGACGATCTGCGGCGCCGAGAGGTGCTCGCCGAGGACCACCCAGGCGAGGGCGGTCGCGATGACGGCCTCCAGGCAGGCCACGACGCCCGCCACCTGCGGCGAGAGCCTGCGTACGGACAGCACCCCGGTGACGTACGCGACGACGGTCGCGACCAGCACGATCCAGCCCAGCAGCAGCCACGCGGGAACGGTCGAGCCGTCCAGGTCCGCGCCGCCCGCGAGTACGGACCAGTCCATTCGCCAGGGGCGCGCGACGGCGGTCAGCACCACGGTGCCGACGAGCAGGCCGTACGCGATGACGCCGAGGGGGTCCGGCGCGTCGGCGCCCGCGTCGCTGCCCTGGTCGGACAGGACGAAGTAGCCGACCTGGCAGCAAGCGGCGCCGAGGGCGAGCAGCAGTCCGACGGCGTCGAAGCTCAGGCCCGACCACACCTCCACGACGCACGCCAGGCCCGCGACCGCGAGGACGACGCCGAGGGCGGCGGCACGGGTCACGGGCCGGCGCTGCACGAAGCGCACCCAGCCGAGGACCAGCGCGGGCGCGAGGTACTCGACAAGGAGCGCGACGCCGACGGGGATGCGGGATATGGAGGCGAAGTAGCAGGCCTGGACGCCCGCCACGGCGAGCAGTCCGAACCCGGCGAGCAGCGCGGGCCTGCGCGGTGGCAGCCGGCGGTGCCGCCAGGCCACGGGCAGCATGACCAGGGCGGCGCCCGCCACCCGCAGCCAGACCACATGCAGGGGATCGAGACCCGCTTCGATCAGCGGCTTCGCCGCGACGCCGGAGCCTCCGAAGGCCATCGCCGACACCAGGGCGAGCCCCAGCCCGAGCCCTCGGCCCTGACTGCCCTTGGTCGCGTTTGAGATTCCCTTTGACGCCTGCACCGGCACATCATGACAGGCGGTGTCACGAGCGTCATCCGCCTTGACCCCTGTCTCAATCGGCGGACGCCGTGACTCCGTTCAGCGCGGTGTCGCCTCTCCGACCTGCGGCGTCGCGCGCCCCGTGCCGTGGCCGCCCGCGAATCCGTGGCCTCCGGACGCGTACTGCCGGCAGCCGGCCTCGACGCGGAGCAGCAGGACCTCGACGTCGACCCCGGCGCGCCCCAGTACCTCGACCGCCCGGCACTCCGGGTCGGCGGTGAGCCCGGCGAGCAGGTCCATGCCGAGGGCGTGCGGGTCGCCGCGCACGTCGGCGCGCTCCAGGGCCGCGTCCATCGCGGACAGGGCGGCGGGCGACCAGCCGGTGTCCTTCGCGTGCTCCTCGGCGGGCGTCACCACGGGCACGGCGCCCGAGTCCTCGACGGTGCCCTGCCACTGGAGGCCGTAGCCGATGCTGCGCTGCACGAGGTAGCCGAGGAGGCGGACCACGTGCGCGCCGTTCTCGAAGACGGCGCGCACCTCGGGGTCGGTCTCCAGGAGGGAGTGCAGCAAGTGGGCGGTGTCGATCTGCCGGTCCCCGTCGCGCAGCGCCCGGCGGCGCGCCCCGGCCACCACGGAGGCCAGCTCCGGGCTGAGTCTGGAGTCGGGTTCTGCTCGGGTCGGGCCGGATTCGGCGCCGGAAGGAATACGGCTGTGCACCTCTCCACCTCATCAACCCGCTCTGGCATATGCATCGGCGGCGGGAAGCATCTTCGTGTCCGACACAGGTTGGGCAGACATGGGTCGGTTGTCCTCCTTACGGATGAGATCCACTCGGCCGCCCCCGGTGCGGCGCGCCGACTCGCCCGCCGCCCGGAGGGCAACCCCGGGCGGGCGTCAGCGGTCACACATGCATGGAGAGCAGGTTCTGGATGGTCGCTCTGCCTGCGGTCGACGGCAGGCAGTACGTCTATCGGGTCTACGCACCCGACGACGCGCTGCCCGCCGACCTGTTCTGGGACGCCTGGCACTGCCACGAGGAGAGCACACTGCCGAGGGCGTCGGACCTGTTCGACGCGGCGGTCATACGGCATGTGGGGTAGCGGGGGCGTGAGGTGACCGGGGGCCGGTCCGCGCACCCGTGCCGCTGACGCACGGGGAGTTCTATCCCCGCGCGGTGCCGACGACGACGGTCGCGTACAGCTCCTCGTCCTCGACGACCCGCGCCGCCAGCCCGGCCCGTTCGACGGCGGCGACGGCGGCGGGCACCTGCCCCTCGCTCGTCTCGAACAGCAGGTGGCCGCCGGCCGCCAGCCACTGCGGCGCCCCCTCGGTCACCCGGCGCAGTACGTCGAGCCCGTCGCTGCCGCCGTCGAGCGCCACCCGCGCCTCGTGGACGCGGGCCTCGGCGGGCAGCAGGCCGACTTCACCGGTGGGGACGTAGGGGACGTTGGCGAGCAGTACGTCGACCCGCCCGCGGAGGGCGGCGGGCAGCGGTGCGTAGAGGTCGCCTTCGTAGACCACGCCGTTGGCGCGGGCGACATTGCGGCGAGCGCAACGGACGGCCGCCGGGTCGATGTCGGCGGCGTGCAGTTCGACCCGGTCGAGGTGCGCGGCGAGGGCGGCACCAAGGGCACCCGATCCGCAGCACAGGTCGACGACGACGGCTTCGCGCCCGGCGAGCGTGGTGGCCTGGGCGACCAGGAACTCGGTACGGCGGCGCGGCACGAAGACACCCGGGTCGACGGCGATCCGCAGACCGCGGAACTCCGCCCAGCCGAGGACGTGTTCCAGCGGCAGCCCGCCCGCCCGGCGCTCCACCATGGCGGAGACCTCCTCCGGGGTGCGGGCGGTGGAGAGGATCAACTCGGCCTCGTCCTCGGCGAAGACGCAGCCCGCGGCGCGCAGAGCGGCGACCACGGAAGGGCGCTGCACTAGGAGCGACGAGGACCGAGAAGCGACGAAAGCCGACTCGGACGGAGACGACTCGTAGGGAGACGAACCTGAAAGAGACGAACCGAAGGGAGACGAACCGAACGCGGAGAAAGAAGAAACCGACATGTGAAGAAAACCTTCCGGGATCCCGATGGGGCTCCCTCGGATCACCTATGCCGGGTGAACCGCGCGGTCGCGAGAAGGGAGCGCCCGACCTGCTACTGCGGTAATGGGTCTCACCTCCACAACACGTCGCCTGCGTCCGTCACAGGGCACCAGAACAGTACCCCACCCCGCACCGCGCCCCACGAGAGACACGAAGGCCGGGACGACCGGGCGGGCCAGTCCTGACGGCCCATCAGTATTGAATGTTCAAGCCCCCGGGGTTACGTTCCGCGACACCTCAGCTGCGGCTGTCGCAGCGCCCGACGCCAAGGGGTGTCCACATGGCCGAAGTCAGCGCAGAAGCACGGATGGAGGCGCCCGTCGAGAGGGTCTGGGCCCAGCTCACCGACTTCTCTTCATACGGCGCATGGAACGTCACCCACACCAACTTCCCCAAGGGCGCACCGGCCACGCTGGAGGAGGGCGGCACCTTCACGGAGAACATGAAGCTGATGGGTTTCCCCGCCGAGGTCGAATGGACGATCGAGGACCTGGCACCGGCCCGCACCCTGGCCATCGCCGGAAAGGGCCCCATGGGCGTCCACGTCACCACCCGCTACACCCTCACGCCCGACGGCACCGGGACACTGGTCCGCATCGACGGCGAGTTCGTCGGCGCGGCGGTCTCCTTGATGGCGGGCAAACTGAGGGACTCGGCGACGGCCGCGCTCAACGAATCACTGCGCAAACTGAGCGCCTTGGTCTCCTGACCCACGCCCCGAGGACTCCGCGGGAGGCGACGGCTACGGGGATACAGGGGGCGAGGCCCCGCCCCGCGAGACCCTCACCGCCACCCGCACCCCGCATCCCGCTAGTCCTCAATCCTCATCGGCGAGGATCAAGTACAGCTTCTTGCGGGCGTCGTTGATGACGGAGACCGCCTTGTCGCGCTGCTCCTTGCTCCCGGTCTTCCAGACCTGGCCGAACGCTTCCATCAGGCCGAAGCCGGCCTGCCTGATCTCGTTCAGGGTGTCCCAGTCGACGCCGCGCCCGGCCTCTTCCCAGGGTGCGTCGGGCCCTTCGTCGGCCGCCGCACGCCCGGCCTCGGTGAGCGAGAAGAGCTTCTTGCCGCCCTCACTCGCGCTGACGATCAGACCCTCGTCCTCCAGGAGCTGAAGCGTCGGGTACACCGAACCGGGACTGGGCTTCCACGCCCCGCCGCTGCGCTCGGCGATCTCCTGGATCATCTCGTAGCCGTGCATGGGGCGGTCCCGCAGCAGGGCCAGGATCGACGCGCGCACATCCCCGCGCCGCGCCCTGCCCCGCGGACCGCCCCGCCCACCGCGACCACCCCAGGGTCCGCCGGGCCCCCCGAAGCCGGGCCCGAACGGCCCGAACGCCCCACGCCGCCCCTCGAACCCGTCGAATCCCCCACTCCCGAAGCCCTCTCGCCCCTGACCCCCACCGGGCCCACCACGACGACCATGCCGGTGTCCGTGCTCATGCCCATGCTCAAAACCATGCGAACGCACAGCGATCACTCCTCTTCCCACGTCTAGTTCCATCGCACCACTATCGCGATGCGTCAACGATATATCGGAACACTTGCGCCGACAAGCCCTTGCTCGCTGCCCGCTGCAGATCTGCGACAGTGGACCCGCCCCGACGTCGCCCCCACGGAGGAGTCCGATGCCAGAGGTGGCCGTGCGCTTGGCAGATACCGCTGACCGCCCCTTGGTGCAGCGGCTATGGCTGATGTTCCGCCACGACATGTCGGAGTTCGACGAGGCCCTTCCCGATGCCGACGGGACGTTCTACGCCGAGCGGCCCCATGTCGTGCTCACCGACCCCGACTGGGCGGCGTACCTCTTGACACTTGACGCACGCCCAGCGGGTCTTGCCTTCGTCCGGGGCCTGACCGGCCCGAAGCGCGTGCTGAACAGCTTCTTCGTCGTTCGCGGGGCCCGCAGGGCGGGGATCGGCCTGAGCGCTGTGCGGCAGGTGACGGCCAGACACCCGGGCCCTTGGGAGATCGCCTTTCAGGACGCCAACGCAGGAGCAGTCCACTTCTGGCGACGCGTCGCCAGGGAGGTCGCTGGTGACGCGTGGACGGAGGAGCGCAGGCGAGTGAGCCACCGACCGGACCTGCCGCCCGACGTCTGGATCTCGTTCGACCAGAGCTGAGGCCCGCCCCACAAAGTCCGAGCGGCACGGTCGCGGCTGGGAAGCTGATTCGAGTGAGGGGCACCTTTGGGCCAGTTCGAGGTGAGCGCTGACGAGTCCGGTTTAAGTTGGGATGTCGCGAGGGCTGGCGCACCCCATGCTTCCGACCTTTACCCTCTGATCGAATCCGGTATTCACGGTCCCCAGAAATCCTCTCCCTTAACGTACACGCCGGAACAGTGAAGATCATTTGTTTCTTCGGGCGCTCGCACTTGGCTTGAATCACCCCCGGGTGCCCACATTGGCGGAAATTTGCCCCGCACGGCACCGAGCCGGCCCGTGACCGTGCCCCACTGGGTTCACCTGCCCCAACAGCTCGCCATAGCCGCCCACAAAGGTATGCAGAACGCTAATTTCGCCTCCGCCACGAGATGGCGATTTCCTTTCGTCGGGGGAGGTGACGTGTCTCGCGCCCTGTTCCTGCGGATGTTTACCCTCCGCAGTTCGGAGCACTTCGTTCGGGCAGCACGTGCGGATGCTGTCGAAATGCTGGGAGCAGGAGGCCATGGGGTATACCAGCAATTATCAGTCGAAGGTGTTCGCGGAGGGTGGCAGCTCTTTTCCATTCACCATGGATGGGTGGGAACGAGCAGCCCGGTCGGCTCTACCGCGCCGGGATTTCGACTACTTCGCGGGGGGCGCCGGCCGCGAGGTGACCCTGGCCGCGAACAGGGAAGCGTTCGACCGGTGGGGTCTCATCTACAAGGTGCTGCGCGAGGAAGGAGACGCCGACCCGGCCCGCGTTGTCATGGGGACCCCGATGAGCATGCCCGTCATGCTTGCCCCGGCGGGTGTTGCCGGCCTGGCACACCCTGAGGCCGAACAGGCTGCGGCGCGCGCCGCGGCCGAAGCGGGCGTGGTCCACGTGCTGTCGGCGACGACGTCCACGTCGCTGGAGCAGGTGGCGCGGGCGGCGCCGGAGGGCCGTCGCTGGTTCCAATTCGCCTGGCCCGATGACGAACTGTTGGCCCGGTCGCTGGTCACGCGTGCCGAGAACGCGGGCTACAGCGCGATCATGGTCATGGGCGACTGCTACGTGGCGGGCTGGCGTCCCCGCGAACTCGCCTCCGGGTTCTCCCCGTTCCTCGTCGCCCACGGCCTCGGCAACTACCTGTCGGACCCCCGCTTTCGGGAATTGGCCGAACTGGATGCCGACGTGGAGCCGCGGCAGGAACCGACTGCAGCGACGCAGGCCGCTGCGGAAACATGGAACCGCATCTTCACCAGGCCCACCTTCCGCCCCCAGGATCTGGAACGCCTGCGTTCCTGGACCGCACTGCCGATCATCGTCAAGGGCGTCTGCGCGCCCGCGGAAGCCGCCCAGCTGTACCAAGCGGGAGCCGATGCTCTCGTGGTGTCCAACCACGGCGGCAGGCAGCTCGACAACGGCGTGGCCGCCCTGGACTGCCTGCCTCCCGTCATTACCGCAGTCGACGGCCGCATTCCCGTGCTGTTCGACTCCGGTATCCGCTCGGGCACCGACGTCCTGATCGCCCTCGCGCTGGGCGCCGAAGCCGTCCTTGTCGGCAGGGCGTGGCTCTACGCGCTGGCCGTCGGCGGACAGGCCGGCGTCGAGCATCTCTTGCACTGCCTGAAGGCCGAGTTCACCAGCGCGCTCGCTCTCACCGGCCACCACCGCTGCGACACCTTGTCGCCGCGGGATCTCACCCCCGTCATCCCACCGCACAGGAAAGGAACGCCATGAGTACCCGACCGGCACACACGGACCTCCCCTACAGTCACGCCGGTGACGAGGACCAGGCCCGCTTGGAAGCCCTGAGCGAGGCCCTCGACCCGATCACCATCTCCGTTCTGGAAGCTCTTCCGGACACCGGGGACGCGGCCTGCCTGGAGCTGGGCGCCGGAAACGGCACCATCGCCCGCTGGATGGCCGACCACTTGCCCTCCGCGCAGGTCACCGCGACCGAGCTGGACCTGCGTCACTTGGAGGCCGAAGGCCGCAAGAACCTCGACTTCGTCCGCCACGACGTGACCCAGGACCAGTTCCCCGAGGTGGCCTTCGGCCTCATCCACGCCCGCTGGCTGCTGCACCACCTGCCGGTCCGCGAACGTGTCCTGCCCGAGATCACCAAGTGGCTGGCCCCGGGCGGCCACCTGGTCCTTGAGGAGCCGGCTCTCTTCCCCCTGCAGGCCGCCCAGGACGAGCCCTACCGCCGTGTCTCCCTCGGCGCTCTCACCGTGCTCGCGCAGCGCGTCGGCACCGACTGCGGCACGCCCTCCCTCAACCTGGCCCGCAAGCTGGCCGAACTCGGCTTGAGCGACGTCACGATGCGCGTCACCTGCCCCACCGTCGCAGGCAACACTCCGGCAGGCCGGTTCTGGCGACTCACCCTCCAACACCTCGCCGACGACATCGCGCAGCTGCCCGACATCCATCGCGACGACGTCACCACAGTCATCCACCGGCTCTCCCAGCCCGGGTTCCTCGAGCTCGGCATGGCCACGATCACAGTGACAGGAACGAAACCGCGAACCTGACACCGTCAATGCCCCTGCCGGGGGTACCAGTGCTGTGCTTGAGTGCCCCGGCGAGACACCTCTTCAGGTGGGAGGCGGCGAGCCGGGGACGGGCCCCTACGGGGCAGCCCTTAGGTGGTGACCGACGCTGCGCAGCTTTTCACAGGTTTCCTCATGCTCACGTTCTGGCTGGGACTGTGACACCACGCCTGCTCCGGCTTGCAGCCAGCAGCGTCCATCAAGTCGGAAGACACTGCGCAGCACGAGGGCCGCGTCAAGGGTGCCATCGGCGTCACAGGTCAATACCGCGCCCGCGTACAGACCTCGCGGCTTTTCTTCCAGGCTCCGGATGAGGGGGAACGCGGACGCCTTGGGGATTCCCGTTGCGGTGACCGACGGGAAGAGAGCCGTGAACGCGTCCCAGGGGCCAAAACCGGCTCGTAGGTGGCCGGTGACGGTGGAAGCCAGGTGCTGGACAGTGCCGCGGTCGAGCACGGACATGTATTCGCTTATAGCCGTGCCATCGCATACCTCGCCAAGTTCCCGCATGGTGTGCCTTACGGAGATGGCATGCTCGTAGATCTCTTTGGGGTCGCCGGAGAGTTCTTTGCGCAGGCGCGTGTCTTCGGCAGTCGTTCCTGTGCGGGCGCGGGTGCCGGCCAGAGGCCGCGTGGTCACGTGGCCGTCGGGGGTGACTTCAGCCACCGTCTCTGGGCTGAAACCGGCTGCCTGGGTGCCGCCGAGGTCGAGCAGGAACGAGCGTGACGGGGTGTTGGCGCGTCGTCCCGCCACATAGCTGGCAACCAGGTCCACGGTCAGGGGAACAGGTACTTGCCGCGAAAGGATCACCTTTTCCAGCGGGCTGTCTCCACGCAGCTCCACCAGGGCCGCAGCGACCGCCGCACGGTAGTTGCCGGTGTCCTCAAGGGAGAGAGGGATCCGCTCGGCCGGTTCCACCGTCGCCCTGGTCCCTCCCGACCGCACTCGATCGACGAGCAGCCTCAGTCGTTCCGGGGAGAGGGATCGCAGCAGGATTTCCGTTCCGTCAGTGCGCACTTCTTCGGCAGGGACAATCAGGTGCAACAAGGTGTCGTCCGGGTCTGGCTTCGCCCCGGCCAGCACCGCCCCCAGCTCGAACGCCGCCCATCCGTAAGCCCGCCAGTCCGTCACCGGTGTTCGAGCGAGCCACGCCTCCACACTGTCCAGGTCCCGCAGTTCCTGGCCCTTGAGTTGCAATGACGTCAGAATTCCGCCGGCCAGGGACCAATCGGAACCGTTCTCGTACAACACATACGGTTGGAACAGACCGCTGCGGACCATTCTGGCCATCAGGAGCAGCGGCTCCTCCTCCAGTGGCAGAGATGCTTCGAGGTAATGATTTCCAGTCATCGCGGCTTGCCCTTGACTCTCTTGTACCGACGGCGGCCTCGTACGCTGATCAGTGGATATGAGTTGACGATGAACCCTGGGTTCTGCAAGAGCGTTCGGAACGCTTGGAGTTCCTCGGGTGACACACCGGCTGCGGCCAGTTGGCCAGCGACTTGGTCGGTGTTGTGGCGGTGCAGGGCAATCCCCGTGCTCCCGCCCCGCCATGCCTCGGCGAACGTGGTAGCCGTGAGATCCGCCAATCCGGCGGCCGCCATTGCTCCCAGCACCCGGCGTCCCCACAGCGGGTCGGCGCCCGCCCTCTCCAACAGGCCCATCAGCACCGTGTGGACTCGGCCGAACAGTTCCGCCGCTGCTTCGTCCTCGCATGCCAGGACCGGAGTCCAGCTGCAATCGAATTCCTCCAGTACCAGCCAACCTCCCGGCCGGAGGGACGCAGCGAGCCTCGGGAGCACCTCGAGCCGCTCCGGGAGGTGCAGAAGGACGAGCCGGGCGTGGATGAGGTCGTAGTCCTCGCCGGGTAACGGGTCTCGGGCGATGTCGTGCCTGAGCAGGCGTACGTGCTCGGGGCGTGCACGGGAAACAGCCCAGCGCGGTTCGAGTTCGGTGACCGTCACCTCGCCCCTCGACCCCACCCGCTCCCCCAGCCAGGCACCCAGCGAGCCACTGCCACCCCCGACTTCGAGACATCTCCATCCCGACGTGAGCCCGGTCAGCTCCAACTCGCGGCGTGAGGCGGCGTCGTAACACGATTCCAAGGCGGAGAAGCGGTCCGCGGCTTGGGCTGCGGCGCTGTCGAACAGGTAGGAGGGCATCCGCGGCCTCCATTCTCAGGACGTATCGGACCAGGCAGGACAACGGCCCATTTGCGCATGCCGCGCATATGAGCCTTCCCGTAACCCATAGAGAGGCCATGAGGCCATCTGAGTTACGGGTCGGCCCACACGTGTCCGCCAGCCGGCTGGACCGGTCTTCACCGCGCTTTAATCGGCGCTAGGGCGGGACGTCAGTGCATGGCCCAGTAGGCCTGCGCCACCTTGCCGTTCTCGGCGACGTCGAATGTGGCCGCAGCCACCACGCCGTTCAGGTGGCCGAACGTGGATGAGCTGCTCTGGATGGTCAACGAGCAGGTCCACGACACCTGTTTGCCCTTGGTGCGGCCCACTCCCGTCCCGTGCCAGACAGCGATGTCGCCGTTGTGAGCGGTGATGACACCGTCGGCACTGCCGGCGAGGAGGCCGTCGGGCTGGATGATCGAGACGTAGGTGATCACGTCGTTGATGGGGGTTCCGTCCAGTGTGCCGGCACCCGCGTAGGAGAGCTCCGTGCGCGCTTTGCCCTCATCGGCTGCTAAGACCCGGGTGGCGACGATTTCCCCATGGATTTCTGCGAGATGCTTGAGTTTCATTACCCTTCCTCTTCAGTCGGTCGTTGTCGCTTGCAGTCCTTGTTCCATCATGGACGCCTTAAGCCTGATGTCAATACCGCTATCCCTGAAGGCTGATTTTCCAAATGGACCAAGGCTCGTTCCGTCAGGCGCAGAAGATAGGGAGACGTGTCGACTACCCGGATAACTGACCCGCAAGCAGCTTGATAACCAGGACGTCCAAAACAAACGGAGGGTCGATGACATCTCGCAAGACACCCGCCCCTCGCTGCCCCCTGGTTACTTCCGGGCGCAATTAATAACGACTTCCGGGCCAATCTTGCGCATTCCAGTCACAGGCGGCACAGGAATGAGCCATGCGTACATTGCGCCAGCTCATAATGAGATCCAAGACGTCATTCCACGTGGCGAGGAGCCCCTTCAGCCAATTAGGGGCGCCAGCGAGCCCCTTCGATGCGACGACCGATCTGCTGCCGGTCGGCCAGGGCGTTCCCCTCCTGGCCGGTCCCACCCATCAGGACGGCGGCCCCCCGCTGACCACCTGACAACTGCGCACCATGAACACGTCGACCGAATCCTCCCTCTCGGCGGTGAACCCGTGCCGTTCGTACAGCCGTCGGGCCGGACTGCCCTGCAACACGTTCAATCGGACGGGCAGACCGCTGCGGTCGCAGCGCTCCAGCAGCTCGCGCAGCACGCCCGAGCCGATGCCGTGGCCCTGAAGATGCGGGGCGAGATAGAAGTGCTCCAGCCAGTGGACGCCCTCAGCCGGGCGCAGTGCCACGCAGCCGGAGAACACACCACCCACCTCGATCACCCAGGTGTGGGCCGCGTCGAATCCGTCTCGCAACCGCTGCCGCACCCGCCGCGCGTCATACCGCCCGAGCCGTTCCAGATCCACCCGCAGCACCACCGCACGCAACTCAGCCACTGCCTCCACGTCCGACATCGACGCCGGCCGCGTTTCCCAGTCCCACATGATCGCCAAGGTAGCGCGCCGGGCTTTCCAGCCTCCGCCCCACGGCCCCGTCGGCCCGCTCCGCCGTCACGCGCACGCGTCGCCCGCCTCCGGGTGGAGCACTCCGCACATGTCCGACGTGCCGCTGATGACTTCAGGCCGAATGATCGCGGACGGATCGGACGCCGCCGCCTTCCGGCTGGTGCGCACGGTGCCCAACCGGTTCCCGCGCCACGGAACTCCTCTCTTGAGAAGATCGAGGCATGACGGACTCACCCCCGCAGATCCACGCCCTCATCGTCGACGCCGCCGACCCCGAGCGGCTCGCCGCCTTCTGGTCCGAGCTGCTCGGCAGGCCGATCGTGAGCCGCATCGGCCCCTACGTGTGGCTGCGGCGCCAGCACGGCCTCGGCCTCGGCTTCCAGCAGGGCGAGCAGCCCAAGCCGGGCAAGAACCGCCTGCACTTCGACCTCACCTCCGCCGATCCGGCCGCCGAGCAACAGCGGATCGAGGCGCTCGGCGGGCACCGCCTGGAGGAGTACGACGACGGCGGGTTCCTGGTGATGGCCGACCCCGAGGGCAACGAGTTCTGCGTCATCCCCGACGGCCCCCTCGACATGGATGACGAGGGACGCGTGCACTACCTCTCCTGACGGATGGGCGGTCCCCCTCGCCCCGCAATACGCCGGTCAGCCGCAGCAGCAACCACGGCCGGAGCCGCAGCCGCAACTGGCCCGTCAACGCAGTCCGGCCTCTCCACCCCACCGATCCGAACGACCAAACCAGTCCAACAATCCAGTCCACCCACCCCCAATTGGCCTTACCCCTCCTCCCCGACGGCCCTCTACCGTCAATTCCATGCCGACTTCCCAGCAGCTCCGCATCGTCGACGCCTTCACCGACCGCCCCTTCGCCGGCAACCCGGCCGGGGTCCTGCTCCTGGACGCCTTCCCCGACGACACCTGGCTGCAGCACGTGGCCAGGGAGGTCAACCACGCCGAGACCGCCTTCGCCCACCGCCTCCCCGAGGGCGGTGAAGCGGACTGGGCGCTGCGCTGGTTCACGCCGACCACCGAGGTCGACCTCTGCGGCCATGCCACTTTGGCCACCGCCCACGTCCTGCACACCACCGGTGCCACCGGCACAACCGGGACCACCAGTGACACGCCGGGCCCCGTCCGCTTCGCGACACGCAGCGGCGTCCTCACGGCGACGGCCCACGACGACGGCTCCCACACCCTCGACTTCCCGACCGCCCCGCTCACCGCGTCCGCCATCCCGGACGGCGTCGCCGAAGCCCTGGGCGCCGAGCCGCTCGCCGCGTTCGACACCGGCCCGTACATCGGCGACCTGCTGGTGGAGCTCGCCGACGAGAAGACGGTCCGGGCGCTCACCCCGGACCACAAGGCCCTCGTACGCCACTCCGAACGCGGCATCATCGCCACGGCCCGCGCCGAGGACCCGTCCCGTGGCTACGATTTCGTCTCGCGCTGCTTCTTCCCGCGCGTCGGCATCGACGAGGACCCGGTGACGGGCAGCGCGCACACGGCGCTCGCCCCCTTCTGGTCCGAGCGCCTCGGCCGCGCCGAGCTGACGGGCCTCCAGGCCTCGCCCCGCACCGGCCTGGTCCGCACCGAGCTGCGCGGGGACCGCACCCTCCTGACGGGCAGCGCGGTCACGGTCATCGAGGGCCGGCTCTTCGCCTGACGGCACCGGCCACCGGTGGCCCCGGCGTCCGGCGACCCCGGCATCTCCGCACGGCCCTCACGGGGACGTACGACGAAATCGCGTGTCCCCGTAGGGCCGCCCCTCACGAAGGCGTCGGCAGCCACCCCACCTTCCCCGCGAGCAACGCGTAACCGACGAACGCCCCGATGTCCAGCAGCGAATGGGCGACGACGAGCGGCCCGACCCGCCCCCACCGGCGGTAGAGCAGGGCGAAGACCACGCCCATGACCACGTTCCCGAGGAACCCGCCGACGCCCTGATACAGGTGGTACGAACCGCGCAACACCGAACTGCCGATCAGCGCGGCCATGGGCGTCCACCCCAACTGCCCGAGCCTGCGCAGCAGATAGCCGACCACGATGACTTCCTCCAGGACCGCGTTCTGCACGGCGGAGAGCACGAGGACCGGGTACTTCCACCACACGTCCGGCAGCGCCTCCGGCACCACCGTGAGGTTGAAGCCGAGCCCGCGCGCCGCGAGGTAGAAGGCGATCCCCGTGCTGCCGATCACCGCCGCGATCGCCGTGCCCCGCCCCAGGTCCGGCCAGGGCCGCGCCCGGTCGAACCCGATCGTGCGGAAGCCCGCGCCCTCCCTCAGCAGGAGGTGGGCGACCAGCGCGACCGGCACCAACGCGCTGGCAATCCCGAACAACTGCCACGAGAGGTCGAGCCACGGCCGCCCCGGAGCCGCCGACGCGTTCAACGTGGCCGCCTGGTCCTTCAGACCACCCGGCCTGGTGACCGACCCGACAAAGCTGATCAGGGCCGACACACCACTCGCCCCGAGCGACAGGGCCAGGACGAGCAGCGTCTCGTCCCGCAGGGTCCGCCGCGTCGGCCCGGCCGCTGAAAGAGAACCGGCCATCGGTCCCGGCTCCACGTGCACTTACGCCTCCAGTTGAGTGATCCCGCCTCGTGCCCATCCTCGCCCACCAGGGTCTCGGAAGGGCGCGCCAGGACCGCGCGACAGAAGGACATCACTACCAGTCACGGGAGGCACGCCGGCAACAGCCCCATCAGCGCCGACGTTCAGGCATACGGCATCGTCCCGCCAGGAACCACCGAAGGAGTACACGTCGCTGCGGCGGGCCCGGACCGCCCCCTCAGCCCGCCCGCCCCGCCGATCCGAGGAGCCCCACGGGCCACGTATGCACCGGCTCCCCCTCATGCATCAGCCGGCAGTAGCGCCGCGTGGTCTCGGCCAGGGCGGCCTCCCTGGTGAGTCCGCCCTCCAGGGCGCGGTGGTACGTCGCCGCCTGCCACGACGCGCCGTTGACCCGTCGCCGGCACCGCTCCTCGATCACCCCGAGGTACAGATCCCGGTCAGCCGGCTCCACCCCCCACGCGTCGAGCCCGGCGGCCGCGAGCGGCAGCAGTTCGTCGCGTACGAGATCGACGGCAGGCACCTCGACGGTCCCGCCGAGCCGGCCGCGCCGGGGCCACCGCAGCCGGGCGTCGATGCCGTGGCGGCACGCCACGTCGAAGTTCCGGGCGGCGGCCTCGAAGGGCAGCCGGGTCCACACGGGCCGCGCCTCCTCGGCGAGCGCCCGCACCAGCCCGTAGTAGAACGCGACGTTGGCGATGACGTCGGTGACGGTCGGCCCGGCGGGCAGCACGCGGTTCTCGACGCGCAGATGCGGGACGCCGTCGGCGATGCCGTACACCGGCCGGTTCCAGCGGTAGACGGTGCCGTTGTGCAGGACGAGTTCGCCGAGCTGCGGCACTCCGCCCGCGTCGAGGACGCCCAGCGGGTCCTCCACGTCCATCAGGGGCAGCAGTGCGGGGAAGTAACGGAGGTTCTCCTCGAAGAGTTCCAGCGGCCCGCTGATCCAGCGCTCCCCGAACCAGGTCCGGGGCCTGACCCCTTGGGCCTGCAACTCGGGCGGGCGTGTGTCGGTGGACTGCAGGAACAGCGGGGGCCGCGACTCGCGCCACAGCTCACGGCCGAACAGGAACGGCGCGTTGGCGCCCACCGCCACCTGCGCCGCGGCGATGGCCTGCGCCGCGTTCCACACATCGGCGAACCGGCCCGGGGTGACCTGGAGATGCAGTTGCACGGACGTGCAGGCCGCCTCCGGCGCGATCGAGGCCGAGGTGCAGGTCAGCCGCTCCACGCCCTCGATGTCCAGGGCGAAACTCTCCCCGCGCGCCGCCACTATCTGCTCGTTCAGCAGGGCGTAACGGTCCACGTCGGAGAGGTTCGCGGAGACCATGTCGGCTCGGTTCACCGTCGGCAGTATGCCGATCATGACGATGCCGGCGCCCAGCTCGTTCGCTTTCCTGTGGGCGTAGTTGAGACCCGTGCGCACTTCTTCGGCGAGCCGGTCGAGAACGCGCCCGCCGAGCCGGTGCGGGGCGATGTTCACTTCCAGATTGAACATTCCGAGTTCCGTCTGGAAATCCCGGCTCGCGATACGCTCGAGAACCTGCGCATTCAACATTCTCGGCAGCCCGTCGGGCCCCGCGAGATTCAGCTCGATCTCCATGCCCATCAGATTCCTGGGCCGGTCGAAGCGCTCCTCCTCCAACAATCGCTCCAGCCCCGCCAGGCACGCCCGGAGCTTGACGCGGTACTGGTGGCGATCGGACAGGTCGAACGCGCCCGCCACGACCTTCTCCCCCATCGAAGCGTCCCTCCTCGCATGGGCAGCCAAGGGTCCGGCCGCTGTGTACGGGGGATGATGCCCAGGCAATGTGATCGATAACGCCCCCTTCCGGCCGTTGAACCAGTACGCTCGACACGTGGGCGCGAGGCACATTCACGCGGCATGCGGCAAAGCGCAGGTTCCGTTCCGGAGAGTGTGGTCAAAAAGACCGATGGGAATCGGCCGACCGCTTCCCCGGCGAAATACGAGGTCACACAAGTAGGGCCCCGATGAAATCGGGATGAACTCCTCGTGAGGGCGACCGGATATCTCCTTGCCCGCAATATCGAGTACGTCTAGCTGAAACATGGTTCGAACACGTCTCGTATAAACTCCGCAATCTAGGCAGAGAGTTGGCGCTCGAGGTCCCCCGGCCCCCGCCCCTCTGACCCAGAGCTGACAGCGCCGTCACGCACCTGCCCCCGCCCCGCTGTGCCTGTCGAACGAGAGAGGCGACCCACCATGCCGCTGCATGTCCTCCCGGCCCCCGCGCCAGCCCTGCGCAGCGTTCTCGCGGCACTCGGTTCCCCCACCGCCGTACGCGAAGCCCGCACCCCGGCACTGCGTGCCGCCCAGGGAACCGTGGCCCCCGAACTCCCGCTGCCCCTGCATGTGTTGGGCCGCACCACCACCGATGGCACCTCTCCCACCCGCCTCACCGGCTGGCGCTTCATGATCCGCGGCGGGGAGCGCGCCCTCGCCGCGGCGGACACCATGCTCACCCCCGACGGCTGGGCCTTCTCGCACTTCTTCGAGGGCCCCTACATCGCCTCCACGGAACGGGCCCTGCGGCACGCCGAGGCCATGCCGACGCCCTGCCAACCCCGGCTGCTGTCCGTGCCGGAGCTCTACATGCTCACCCTCTGGCTGCACCGCGACTGCACGGACGAGGGCACCGACGCCCCGCTCGACGCCGCCGATCTGCTCGTGCCCCTCGCCCCCGCCCCGCCCGGCATCGCCGCCCATCGCCCGCATCGCGTCGCCGAGTTGCTGCCCGTCCTGACCCACCGGCTGACCCCGTCGACCCCGTCCCCCTTGCTGGGCTCGCCCGCCTGACACCCGCGCCCCCCCGCGCCCGCTCGTGCCCCGCCGCCCCCCCTCGGCCGCGGGGCACGACACTGCCCCACCCAGGTGGACTAGCCCGGACGGGCCATGGGTGAACCACCCGAAGAGAGACCTGAGTTGGGCTGAACCGTCCGGGCGGGTGATACGTCATCAATCAGTAAGAACCGCTGCAGCAAAATCCCTGCGGATTGACGCCCGGAGGGCAACACTGGGATCGGACCGACTACAACGGGGGGCGGTCATGCATACCGCATCGAGCCACAGGACCGACGTCACAGCCATCTCACCGCAGCGAAAGAACCCTTCCATGTGCCAGCACCAACCACCGTGCCCGACAGCCGACTCCGCCGACCGGGAAGCCGCGCTCCTCATGGCGAGCCACCCGGAACAGGGCTGGAGCCTGCTGTGCAACGGCGTCCTGCTCTTCGAGGACACCGGTGAGCTGCTGCCGGACGGCCAGATCATCGCCCCGCACCGACCGCTGGGCACCGACCGGATCATGACGGCCGCCTGACACCGCGCACGGCACGTACAGCACACCGAAAGACCGAGGGGCCGGCCCGGAGAGACTCTCCGCACCGGCCCCGACGCATGCCCGTGACCCGGGCCCCGTCATCAGTCCTCGTAAGCATCCAGCGGCGGGCAGGAGCAGACGAGGTTCCGGTCGCCGTACGCCTGGTCGATCCGGCGGACCGGCGGCCAGTACTTGTCGGACGCGACGACACCGGCCGGGAAGACGGCCTCCGCACGGCTGTAACCGTGCTCCCAGTCACCGCCGAGCGCGGCCGCGGTGTGCGGCGCGTTCCGCAGCGGGTTGTCGTCGGCGGCCCACTCACCGGAACCCACCTTCTCGATCTCCCGGCGAATGGCGATCATCGCGTCGCAGAACCGGTCGATCTCGGCGAGGTCCTCGCTCTCCGTCGGCTCGATCATCAGCGTCCCCGCGACCGGGAACGACATGGTCGGCGCGTGGAAGCCGTAGTCGATGAGCCGCTTGGCGATGTCGTCGACGCTGACGCCCGTCGCCTTGCTGATCGGCCGCAGGTCGATGATGCATTCGTGCGCGACGAGCCCGGCGGGGCCCGTGTAGAGCACCGGGTAGTGCGGCTCCAGGCGCTTGGCGATGTAGTTCGCGGAGAGCACCGCGACCTGGGTGGCGCGCTTGAGCCCCTCGCCGCCCATGAGACGCACGTACGACCAGGAGATCGGCAGGATTCCGGCGGAGCCCCACGGCGCGGCGGAGATCGGGCCGACACCGGTCTTCGGGCCCGCGGCGGGCTGCAGGGGGTGGTTCGGCAGGTACGGCGCGAGGTGCTCGCGCACACCGACCGGGCCGACCCCGGGACCGCCGCCGCCGTGCGGGATGCAGAAGGTCTTGTGCAGGTTCAGGTGCGAGACGTCGCCGCCGAAGTGCCCCGGCTTGGCGAGACCCACCAGCGCGTTGAGGTTCGCGCCGTCGACGTACACCTGACCGCCGGCCTCGTGCACCTCCGCGCAGATGTCGGCGACGTGCTCCTCGAACACACCGTGCGTCGAGGGGTACGTGATCATGAGCACGGCCAGCTCGTCGCGGTGCTTGTCGATCTTCGCACGCAGGTCGTCGGCGTCGATCTCACCGTCGTCGGCGGTCTTCACGACGACGACCTTCATGCCGGCCATCACGGCGCTCGCCGCGTTCGTGCCGTGCGCGGAGGACGGGATGAGGCAGACGGTGCGCTGGTCGTCGCCGTTGGCCCGGTGGTAGCCGCGCACGGCCAGCAGGCCCGCCAGCTCGCCCTGCGACCCGGCGTTGGGCTGGAGCGAGACCTTGTCGTACCCGGTCACCTCGGCGAGGCGCTCCTCCAGCTCACGGATGAGCGTGAGGTAGCCCTGCGCCTGCTGGGCGGGCGCGAAGGGGTGCAGCTGCCCGAACTCGGGCCAGGTGACCGGCTCCATCTCGGTGGTCGCGTTGAGCTTCATGGTGCAGGAGCCCAGCGGGATCATGCCGCGGTCGAGCGCGTAGTCGCGGTCGGCCAGCTTGCGCAGGTAGCGCAGCATCGAGGTCTCGGAGCGGTACTGGTGGAAGACCGGGTGCGCGAGGTACTCGTCGGTGCGGAGCAGGCCTTGGGGGAGCGTGTCCGAGACGGTGGCGTCCAGCGCGTCGACGTCGGCCTCGACGCCGAAGGCGCTCCAGACCGCGGCCAGTTGCTGGCGGGTGGTGGTCTCGTCGCAGGCGAGCGAGACGTGGTCGGCGTCGACGCGGTGGATGTTGACGCCACTCTCACGGGCGGCGGTGACGAAGTGCTCGGCCTGGCCGGGCGCGCGCAGGGTCAGCGTGTCGAAGTACGCGCCGTGGACGACCTCGACCCCGCCCTCCTTGAGGCCGGCGGCGAGCAGCGTCGCGTAGCGGTGGGTGCGCCGCGCGATGGACTTCAGCCCGTCCGGGCCGTGGTAGACCGCGTACATTCCGGCCATGACCGCGAGCAGCACCTGAGCGGTACAGATGTTGCTGGTGGCCTTCTCGCGGCGGATGTGCTGCTCACGGGTCTGCAGCGCCAGCCGGTACGCCTTGTTGCCGTCGGCGTCGACGGAGACGCCGACGAGCCGCCCGGGCAGGCTGCGGGCGAACTTCTCGCGCACCGCCATGTAACCGGCGTGCGGGCCGCCGAATCCCATCGGCACACCGAAGCGCTGCGTCGTGCCGACCGCGATGTCCGCGCCCAGCTCACCGGGCGAGGTGAGCAGTGTCAGGGCGAGCAGGTCGGCGGCGACGGTGACGACGGCACCCAGCTCGTGCGCCTCGTCGATCAGCGGCTTGATGTCGCGTACGACACCGGAGGCGCCCGGGTACTGCACCAGTACGCCGACGACACCGCGCTCGGCGACCTCGGCCGGGATGCCGGTGCTCAGATCCGTGACGACGATCTCGACGCCGGTGGGCTCGGCACGCGTCTGGATGACGGCGATGGTCTGCGGCAGGGTGTCGGCGTCGACGAGGAAGACGCCGTCCTTGACCTTGCCCATGCGCCGGGACAGGGCCATGGCCTCGGCGGCGGCCGTGCCCTCGTCGAGCAGCGAGGCCCCGGAGGTGGGCAGGCCGGTCAGCTCGGCGACCATGGTCTGGAAGTTCAGCAGCGCCTCAAGCCGGCCCTGGGAGATCTCCGGCTGGTACGGCGTGTACGCGGTGTACCAGGCGGGGTTCTCCATCACGTTCCGCAGGATCACCGGCGGCGTGAAGGTGCCGTAGTACCCGAGCCCGATCATCGAGTCGAGCACCTGGTTGCGGTCCGCGAGGGAGCGCAGCTCGGCGAGGACCTCGGCCTCGGTACGGGCCCCGGGCAGCTTCAGCGCCTCGGCGTTCTTGATCACATCCGGCACCGCGGCGGCCGTCAGCTCGTCGAGCGAGCCGTACCCGACCTGGGCGAGCATCTTCGCCCGCGCTTCCGCATCGGGCCCTATGTGCCGCTGCTCGAAGGGGATGCCCTGTTCGAGTTCGGAGAGGGGGATGCGATTGGTGGCAGTCATTGCGGAGGCCTCCTGGTCTGCGCGACCTACGAGGGGTACCACGGCGCGGGTACCCGGACGGCCTCCCCCTCTGTCATCTCAACCTGAGAGCTTCACCGGGGCGCGCCCGTGAAGGCACCGTCCCGGCTTTCACCGTCGGTGAGGAAGGGTGTGGGACGTGCCCGCCCGTACGCCCGCCCTGCTTTCCAGAGTGACCTCGTCCGTGCGGTACAGGTGCCTGAGAGATTCCGGGGAGGATTTGCTCCTTCGGCGCCTCCGGCGATCGTGACCCGGAGAGCTCTCCCGCACGGGGTCAGCAGCCATTCGTCAGCCTACCAGCGAGGGTCACAGGCATTCCCTCGAGTGGCCGCCCGCCCCGAAGTGCTCTTTCGTAGTGAGTACGAGCGGACAAAGACGAGTTATGCCCATATCCCAGACCCCGCGACAGCTGGAGGGCCCGTGCAGACCGACATCGATCCGCGGAATCTGATCGGCCGCAAGGCGTTCGACCGCAACGGGGCCAAGATCGGCACGATCGACGAGATCTATCTCGACGACGCCACCGGCGAACCGGAGTGGGCGGCCATACGCACGGGCCTCTTCAGCCGCGACGCCTTCGTCCCCCTGGAGCCGAGCGAACTGGTCGACGACGGCACCCTGCGCATCCCCTTCGACCGCGACCTGATCAAGGACGCCCCGGACTTCGGCGTGGGCCGCCATCTCTCCCCCGCCCAGGAGCTCCAGCTCTACCACCACTACGGCCTGGACACCACGCTCCCCCACCCGCCACCCCCCGACCACGACTTCGGGCACATCGCGGGCTCCGACCCCACCTGAGGCACCGGGCCTCACCCCGCCTCCGCCGCTTCCACCTCCTCCCCGCAGGATCCCGCTCCGACCAGCGGCAAAGGCTCCGCGGGGCGCAATTTCGGATCATCCGTCCGGAACGTCCGCACCCGCCCCGGCGCCGATCCGGGTGTCTCGAAACGTACGGTCACCCGGCCGAGCCCGCTGCCCTGGACCCACCCGTAGCCGTACTCGGTGTGCCGCACGTCGTGCCCGGCCGCCCACCGCCGCTCGGCGGGCACCGGCGACTCCTGCGCGTCCGCACTGTCAGCCGGGCCCAGCGGAGCCCTCGGCACGGCCTCCCCCGCCGCCCCCGTCGGCGGAGCACCCTCCGGACCCTCCACCGCCGAGACCTCCGCCTCCGCGGCCTGCGCCTGGGCCTGCGCCTGGGCGAAGAGGTCCTCCTGCGTGTAGTCCGCGAGCCCCGTGACCCCTACCCCGAGCAACCGCACCCCGCCCGTGGTGTCCACGGACTCCAGCAGCCGCGCCGCGGCCTCCCGCACCACTGCGGGGTCGTCGGTGGGACCCCGCAGCGTCTCGGACCGGGTCAGCGTCGAGAAGTCGAAGCGCCGCACCTTCAGCACGATGGTCCGCCCCGAGTGCCCCGCCGCCCGCAGCCTCTGCACGCACCGGTCGGCCAGCCGCGCCACTTCTCCCCTGACCCGCACTCTGTCGTGGATGTCCACGTCGTACGTGTCCTCGACACTGACCGACTTGGTGTCCCGCTCGGCGACCACGGGCCGCTCGTCGCGCGCCAGGGCCATGGCGTACAGCGAGACGCCGTGCGACTTGCCGAGCAGCCGCACCAGCTCGTCCTCTCCCGCCTCCGCGATCTCCTCGACCGTGGTGATCCCGGCCCGCCGCAGGTGGTCCCCGGTGGCAGGCCCCACGCCGGGCAGCGTCCGCACCGACATCGGCCCCAGCAGCGCCCGCTCCGTGCCCGGGGCTATCAGCACCAGGCCGTCCGGCTTGGCCTGCTCGGAGGCGATCTTCGCCAGCATCTTGGACGCGGCGAGGCCCACCGAGCCGGTCAGGCCGGTCACCGCTCTGATGTCCGCCCGCAGCCGCTCGCCCACCGCCCTGGCCGAGCGCTCGTCATCGGCGACGCCACCCGCCTCCAGGTCCACGAAGGCCTCGTCCAGGCTGAGCGGCTCCACCAGCGGCGACAGCTCGCGCAGCAGCCCCATCACCTGCTCGCTGATCTCCCGGTACAGCCCGAAGCGCGGCACGAGGTAGGCGGCGTTCGGCGCCAGCCGGCGCGCCTGCCCCATCGGCATCGCCGAGTGCACACCGAACCGCCGCGCCTCGTAGGAAGCGGTGGCCACCACACCGCGCGGCCCGAGCCCGCCGACCACGACGGCCTTCCCGCGCAGACTCGGCTTCGCGGCCTGCTCGGCGGACGCGTAGAAGGCATCCATGTCCAGATGCAGAATCGTCGGCGCGCTTCTCACATCTCCGATGCTGCCCTACGCCACTGACAATCCCCCGCCGCGGGCTCAGACCGCCCGGTTGCGCCGTCGGGCCAGCTCGTCGGCGGGGTTGTGCCCGACGAGCGTCTCCCCCGTGTCGATCCGCTCGCCGTGCAGCTGGGACAGCGCGGCCTCGACGTCGCGCCACACGACGCCCACGGCGATCCCGAAGATGCCCTGCCCGCCCTGGAGCAGCTCGTGGACCTCGCCGGGCGACGTGCACTCGTACACCGTCGCCCCATCGCTCATCAGCGTCATCCGCTCCAGATCACGGAAGCCACGCTCCCGCAGATGCTGCACCGTCGTACGGATGTTCTGCAGCGATACCCCGGTGTCGAGGAACCGCTTGACCACCTTCAGGACGACGACGTCCCGGAAGCTGTAGAGCCGTTGGGTACCGGACCCACCGGCGGCACGCACGCTGGGCTCGACCAGGCCCGTCCGGGCCCAGTAGTCGAGCTGGCGGTAAGTGATGCCCGCGGCCGCGCACGCGGTCGGACCGCGATACCCGATCTGCTCGGAATTCTCGAACGTCGCGTCCCCGCTCCCCTGGACCGCCATCGGTTTCGGAGAGTGATCGGCCGCGCTGTGAAACGGGTACGGACCGTCCACCGCCGTACCGTCGCCGCTGCTTCTCACGCCGACCTCCGTCCTTGACCTGCCTTCTCGACGGTAGGCAGTCACCAGGGGCTCGTCAACGATCGCCACACTCGCCACGCCGAGTGATAATCACCCTGAGAGTGGTTTCGCGTGCCCCGCCGCGGGGAAAGGCTAGCCGAATGGGCCGAAGCGAGCCGCTGAGAGCGGCTCACTGGCTGTTGGTGCCGAAGTCCTCGGGCGAGATCTGGTCGAGGAACTCGCGGAACTTCTCCACCTCGTCCTCCTGTTCGTCCGGGATCGCGATGCCGGCGTCGTCCAGGACGCCGTCGCTCCCGTAGATGGGCGTGCCGGTGCGCAGTGCGAGCGCTATGGCATCGGACGGCCGCGCGCTGACCTCCACGCCGCTGGCGAAGACCAGCTCGGCGTAGAAGACCCCTTCGCGCAGGTCGGTGATGCGCACTTCGGAGAGCTCCTGGCCCACCGCCTCCAGCACGTCCTTGAACAGGTCGTGCGTCAGCGGTCGTGCGGGTGCCATGCCCTGCTGCGCGAAGGCGATGGCGGTTGCCTCACCTGGTCCGATCCAGATGGGGAGGTACCGGTCGCCTCCCACTTCACGCAGGAGCACGATCGGCTGGTTGGAGGGCATTTCGACCCGGACACCTACGACGTCGAGCTCGTTCACACAGCAACCCTAGGACGTGGCCGGCAGGTTTGGGTAGTCGGGCAGCCGTCGAGTACCGGCCGGGGACGGTCCGCCCGCCGCGCGCGGGCCCGTATTTCAGGGCAGTCTGACGCCGAGAGCGCTCTGCACAAGAGCCGAATGCAGCTTTCCCGTGAGGCTCGCCAGCTCTTTGGTACGGGCCTCCGCGTGGGCCCTGGTCTGGGGATTGCGGTGCCGCCGCAGCGGCGCGACGACCTGGTCGACGAGCCCGGCCTCCCGGTCCGCGGCGGCCTTCATGGCCCGCAGATGGCGTGGCTCGATGCCGAACCTGCCCAGTTCCACGACGAGCGAGGCGATCGTGACGGCCTCCGCGTCGTACCCGCCGTCCGGCAGGCGGACGACCAAGCCGTACGTTTCCCACTCGTCGAGCTGCCGCTCGTCCACCTCGGCGACGGCCAGCAGCTCCGCACGGCCCACACGGGCCGCTGTCGGCCTCTCGGCCTCGCCCGGGTCCCCGGCGCCTTCCGCGCCCCGCTGACGGCCCAGAGAGGGCAGCGGGGCCCTCTCACCGCGCTCCAGTGCTTCGAGGTGCTCGCGGATGACCTTCAGCGGCAGATAGTGGTCCCGCTGCATCCTCAGCACATGACCGAGCCGCTCGACGTCTTCCGGGCTGAACTTGCGATAGCCGGACGGCGTGCGCTGCGGCTCGATGAGGCCCTCGGACTCCAAGAAGCGGATCTTGGAGATCGTGACCTCGGGGAACTCGTCACGCAGCACGTTCAGCACGGTGCCGATGCTCATCAGCCGGCGGTCCGCGACGGTGGTGCCGGTGCCGGCACCACCACTCGGTGTGTGAAGCATGGACCTTCCATGGGGGGTGGCCCCCGGACGAGGCCCGGGGGGTGGGTCAGATGCCGACGCTCCGCTGGCTGGCGTAGAAGACCAGCCGGTACTTACCGATCTGCACCTCGTCGCCGTTCGACAGCGCCACGGAATCGATGCGCTCCCGGTTGACGTACGTGCCGTTGAGGCTGCCCACGTCGGCGACGGTGAAGGAACCGTCCTGAAGGCGACGGAACTCCACGTGGCGACGCGACACTGTCACGTCGTCGAGGAAGATGTCGCTCTGCGGGTGACGGCCCGCCGTGGTCAGTTCGCCGTCGAGCAGGAAACGACTGCCCGAGTTCGGCCCGCGGCGCACCACCAGGAGCGCCGAGCCGAGCGGCAGGGCGTCGACGGCGGCCTGCGCCTCCGGGGAGAGCGCCGGCGACGGCGTCTGCCCCGTCACCTCGGCGTCGTAGGCCTCGAGACCGGAGATGGAGATCGTCGACGTCGTCTCGGACGCACGCTCCGGAGCCGCACCGGCTCGCAGCGGCGCACCACAGTTGGAGCAGAACCGGCTCGCCTCGGCGTTGCGGTTGCCGCACCTCGTACACACCAGGGCCATGGACGGGTCCTCCTGCCGCGGCTGCCCCGCGGGGGCGTTCGATCCGTGCGGGCCGGAGGCGAACCCTCCACCCGAACTCGAGGTCGACGGTTCTCCGAAACCTATGCGGCCGGGACCGGCGGGGTCAACGGACGACGCGCCCTGTCCGCCCGGATTGTCACCCCCTGGACCAGCCACCTGGTCCCGGAACATGGGGCGCTCGGCCCCCTGTCCCTCCGCGTCCCCATGACGCGGGGCACGGTGCCGGGCAGTGGCGGGATTGCCGCTGTCCTCACGTGCGCTCTTGCCGAACAACTTCGCAAACAACTTCACGGGCGATTCCCCTTGACCGAAACAGACCCGCCCGTGGGGCAGGACGAACCCTGATTGCACACACCGACATCCATCGGTGAACCAGACATCCTCACAACGTCCGTATCCACCAAACAGTTTCCACCACGCACCACACATCTGGTGCGCCGACCCCCCGCAACCTCATGCCCTTGACCCGCGGCCCTCATGCTCCCGCCGCTCACGGGGAGGACGACCGAGCGTAGTCAGGCCGCTTCGCGGGTCGCAAGGCACTCACAACGATCTTCTCCGAGCGTGTCACGGTGACCGTGGCCTGCTCCTTCTCCAGAGTCTGCACCACGCCGCCCGGGATGTTCAGCGCAGGTTCCAGATCCTGGGGCTTGCCGATCACCTTGAAGAGGTACGGCTTGCCGACCTTGCGGCCGTCCACACGCACGCCGCCGCGGCCGGCGTCCGACAGATGCGTGCTGGCCACCACGCGCACGTCATTGATCTGGATCGCCTCGGCGCCCGCGGCGCGCAGCTCCTGAATGGCGTCGAGAAGCATGTCCGCCTCGATCGCCCCCTTCTTGTCCTCGACGGCAAGCGTGATGCCGGGCCCCTGGGCCGCCACCGTGCCCGCCAGAATGCCGAGTTGCCTCTCCCGCTCGGCTGTCTGCTTGCGGGCCTCTTCCGCCTGGTCCGAGCTGTTCTCCAGCCCGGTCCGCTGCTCCTCGAGACGCCGCTTCTCCTCTTCCAGACGCTGAGTGCGGTCATCCAGTTCATCGAGGATGCGTACGAGATCTTCCTGCCGCGCCCCGCGCAGCGCGCTGCTGTCGTTGTTCGAACGCACCTGGATGGCCAGGCCGAGGCCCAGCACGAACAGGAGCAGGGCGACGATGAGTTGGGGGCGGGTCACCCGGGGCGGCCACAGGCCCTTCGCCAGCCGCTGACGGCCGGTGGGCGGCTGCTCCCGCCGGACCGGCTCGGCGGCGGGCCCGGGTTCCGCCGGGACCTCGGGGGGCAGTTCCTTGCGGCGGTCGTACGAGGGTGTCTCGTCGGCACTCATCGGCGTCACGCCCTGAAGATGTGCCGGCGGATGGCGGCGGCGTTGGAGAAGATCCGGATGCCGAGGACGACGACGACACCCGTGGACAGCTGCGCGCCGACGCCCAACTTGTCGCCCAGGAACACGATCAGCGCCGCCACCACCACGTTGGACAGGAACGACACCACGAAGACCTTGTCGTCGAAGATGCCGTCGAGCATCGCGCGCAACCCGCCGAAGACGGCGTCCAGAGCCGCGACCACGGCGATCGGAAGGTACGGCTCGACCACCGCCGGAACCTCGGGCCGAACCAGCAATCCGGCCACGACTCCCACGACGAGGCCCAGTACGGCGATCACGATGTGCCCTTTCCTGCCTTCGGCTGTGCTGTACGTACGGTCACACTCGGCGCTGCCGGGAGCCGGAGCTCGTCCGACACCGAAATACTGGTCCGGATGCCGAAGTTCTCCTGCAGAGCATGCAGGTACTGACCGTCGCGGCTGTTCTGGAACCGGGTGCTCAAGCGTTGCCCGGGACCCACCGCGAGCACCGTATACGGCGGCACCAGCGGCCTGTTGTCGACCAGTATCGCGTCCCCCGCGGCCCGGACGGCCGACAGGGCGGTGAGCCGCTGGTCATTGATCGAGATCGCTTCGGCGCCGGACTCCCACAGGCCGTTGACGACGCGCTGCATGTCGCGGTCGCGCACCCGCCCGGTGTCGGAGAACCCGGCGCTCTCCCGGGGGCCGCCACCGCCCTGGTCGGCCTGCTTCTTGTCGTTCACCACGAGTTTCACGCCGGGTCCGGTCACCTTCGTGGCACCGGAGAGGAGACCGACCAACTCGCCCTGGCTGCCGCCGTGCTTCTTCAGCGCGGCCCGCTGCCGCTCGCCCACGTCGTCGCGGAGTTCGTCCACGTCGTCCTCGAGCGTGTCGGCGCCCGCCGTCGCGTCCTCGACGCGGTCGATGAGTTCCTCGCGCTCCTTGGCGAGCACCGGAGCCGCTATACGCGCCTGCGCGGCGCCGACGGTGACGACCAGCGCGGCGAGCACCAGCCCCGCGGCGAGACCCAGTTTGGCCCGCAGGGGCCGAGGGACACCGCTGTTGCCCTGGGCTTCTCTTCTGGCCGCGGCCTCCGCGTACCCCTCGTCCAGGCTGTGGTCCATGACGGTGGTGAGCAGCGACATGGACGCGTCCGGACGCCTGGGGCGGAAGGGGGTGCTCCGAACGGGGGGCTGCTGCGGCATGCCGCACATCGTCGCACGTCGCGGGCGCTACCTCCGAATGGCCCCACCGGCGTGCCGGGCGGCACCTGTTGCGGTACCGCCCGGCAGGCCGACGCGGTCAGCGGCCGGCGCTGTCCACCACCGTGGCCCACTCGTCGAGCAGGGCCTGGGCGGAGGCGTCGTCGGGGCCCTCGGCCCACAGATGGGTGACGGCCTCGGCCGGGTCCGGCAGCACCAGCACCCAGCGCCCGTCGGCCTCCACGACCCGCACGCCGTCGGTGGTGTCCACGGACCGGTCGCCGGCCGCCTCCACCACACTGCGCATCACGAGCCCCTTGACGGCCCACGGCGTCGCCAGATCGCGCTTCAGCACATGGGCACGCGGGATGCGCGCGTCGATCTGGCTCAGGGTGAGCTGGGTGCGCGCCACGAGCCCGATGAGACGCACGAAGGCGGCCGTCCCGTCGAACACACCGCTGAACTCCGGCACGATGAACCCGCCGCGGCCGTCCCCGCCGAAGATCGTCGACTCACCGCGCCCGACGCGCGTGAGGTCGTCCGGCGACGTGGTCGTCCAGTCGACCTGGGTGCCGTGGTAGGCGGCGACCTGTTCCGCGATGCGGGTCGTGGTCACGGGCAGCGCGACCCGCCCGCTGCGCCGCTCGGCGGCCACCAGGTCGAGCATGACCAGCAGGGCCCGGTCGTCCTCGACGATCCGGCCCTTCTCGTCCACCAGGGACAGCCGCTCGCCGACCGGGTCGAAGCGCACACCGAAGGCGGCCCGCGCCGACGCGACGATCTCGCCGAGCCGCATGAGACCGGCTCGGCGCGTGTCGGCGCTCTCCGTGGGCCGCGACTCGTCGAGACCCGGGTTGATCGTCAGCGCGTCCACCCCGAGCTTGCCGAGAAGGCTGGGCAGCACGAGCCCGGCGCTTCCGTTGGAGGCGTCGACGACGACCTTCAGGCCCGACTCGGCGATCCCCGTGGTGTCGACGTTGCGCAGCAGCGACCCGGTGTACGAGTCGAAGACGCTGGACGGGAAGTGCAGGTCGCCGATCTCACCGGGGAAGGCCCGGCGGTACTCCTGACGTGCGTACACCCGGTCCAGCTTCCGCTGGCTCGCCTGGGAGAGGTCGGCGCCCTGCCCGTCGAAGAACATGATGTCGACGGAGTCCGGGACTCCGGTCGTGGTGCGGATCATGATGCCGCCGGCGCTGCCCCGGGCGGTCTGCTGCCGCGCCACGGGCAGCGGCACGTTCTCCAGGTCGCGTACGTCGATGGCGCTGGCCTGCAGCGCCGAGATCACGGCTCGCTTGAGCGCCCGGGCGCCACGTGAGTGGTCACGCGCGGTGGTGACGGTCGAGCCCTTCTTCAGGGTCGTCGCGTACGCACCCGCGAGGCGCACGGCCAGCTCGGGGGTGATCTCGACGTTCAGGATGCCGGACACCCCTCGGGCGCCGAACAGGTGTGCCTGGCCCCGGGACTCCCAGATGACGGAGGTGTTGACGAACGCGCCCGCCTCGATCGTCTTGAAGGGATACACCCGGACGTTGCCCTGGATGATCGATTCTTCACCGACGAGGCACTCGTCGCCGATGACCGCGCCGTCCTCGATGCGGGCGGCCCGCATGATGTCGGTGTTCTTTCCGATGACACAGCCGCGCAGATTGCTGTGCTGCCCGATGTAGACGTTGTCGTGGACGACGGCGCGGTGCAGGAAGGCGCCCTCCTTGACCACGACGTTGGAGCCGATCACGGTGTGCTCGCGGATCTCGGCGTTGGCCTCGACCTTGGCGTAGTCCCCGATGTACAGCGGCCCGCGCAGCACGGCGTCCGGGTGCACCTCGGCGCCCTCGGCGACCCAGACGCCGGGCGAGATCTCGAAGCCGTCCAGCTCGACGTCGACCTTGCCCTCCAGGACGTCGGCCTGCGCCTTGCCGTAGCTCTCGTGGGTGCCGACGTCTTCCCAGTAGCCCTCGGCGACGTAGCCGTAGATGGGCTTGCCTTCCTTCATGAGCTGCGGGAAGACGTCGCCGGACCAGTCGACCGGCACATCGGGGTCGACGTAGTCGAAGACCTCGGGCTCCATCACGTAGATGCCCGTGTTCACCGTGTCGGAGAAGACCTGGCCCCAGGTCGGCTTCTCGAGGAAGCGCTCGACCTTGCCCTCCTCGTCGACGATGGTGATGCCGAATTCCAGGGGGTTGGGTACGCGCGTCAGACAGACGGTGACGAGCGCGCCCTTTTCCTTGTGGAAGTTAATCAGGTCGGTGAGGTCGAAGTCGGTCAGCGCGTCACCGGAGATCACGAGGAACGCGTCGTCCTTCAGCGCTTCCTCGGCGTTCTTCACGCTGCCGGCTGTGCCGAGCGGCTTCTCCTCGTTGGCATAGGTGAGCTCCATCCCGAGCTCTTCGCCGTCGCCGAAGTAGTTCTTGACGAGCGAAGCCAAGAACTGCACTGTTACTACGGTCTCGGTCAGACCATGCCTCTTGAGCAGGCGCAGCACATGCTCCATGATCGGCCTGTTGGCCACGGGCAGGAGCGGCTTGGGCATGCTTGAGGTCATGGGGCGGAGGCGGGTGCCCTCGCCGCCGGCCATTACGACGGCCTTCATGTCGGAAAAGTCCTCCCTAAGACGACGACCTGGCCGACTCAGCCCACCGGGTAGGGCCCGCATTTGTCAGGTACGGGTCGGCGGCGCCACTACAGCCACCGAATCGGCAGGCTCAATCGGCCATGTTGTCCACCTTGACAAGTCGGCGGACCTGAACCACATACAGGATCCCTGCCCACCAATACAGCGTTGTACCCCATCCAGCGAACGCCCATCCGAAAATAGCAGCGAGAGTAGCGAGCCAGCCGCTTCCATCGCTCAGGAGCAGTAGTGGAAAGGCGTACATCAGGTTGAAGGTGGCGGCCTTGCCCAGGAAGTTCACCTGCGGCGGCGGATAGCCGTGACGGCGCAGGATCCAGACCATCACCAGCAGGACCAGCTCGCGCAGCAGGAGCACCGCGGTGATCCACAGGGGGAGGATCTCGCGCCATGTGAGGCCGGCGAGCGTCGAGAGGATGTAGAGCCGGTCCGCCGCGGGATCCAGCAGCCTGCCCAGCTTGCTGATCTGGTTCCAGCGGCGTGCGAGCTTCCCGTCGAGGTAGTCGCTGACGCCGCTGAGCGCCAGCACCAGCAGGGCCCACCCGTCGCTGTTGGGCCCCCCGAACTCCGGCCTGAGGATCAACCACAGGAAGAGGGGCACGCCGGCGAGGCGCGCCATGCTGAGGATGTTCGGGATGGTGAGGACGCGGTCCGTCTGGACGCGCGTCTCCTGGACCTCCACCCGGGGGCCTCCTGGGGGAAAAGAGCCAATGATGCTCCCTGACCTTACCCTCAGCGGCGGTACGAGGGCGCGGAGGGGTGGCGGTACCACCGTGGCCGAAAAACAAAAAAGCCGTGGTTCCTGGAATTAAATCCAGGAACCACGGCTATTAAAAGGAGTTCGGCGGCGTCCTACTCTCCCACAGGGTCCCCCCTGCAGTACCATCGGCGCTGTGAGGCTTAGCTTCCGGGTTCGGAATGTAACCGGGCGTT